>NZ_BAAAEU010000005.1:0-131355 GCF_039523175.1 Dokdonella soli | reverse complement strand
CGTCAGCAGCCAGCCGCGCGGGTGGTAGGTGAAGTCGGTGGTGGTGCCGTTCGCATCCTGCGTCCGCGTGACCCGGCCGTTCTTGTCGTAGCTGACGGTCGTGGTGACCTGGCCGAGCGCGTTGGTGACTTTCCACAGGTCGCCGTGGCGATGCGGGCAGGCGCCGTTGCTGGCGCAGGTCGAATCATCGGTCGGGTAGTAGGTGTAGGTCGTGACATCGTCCTGCCCCGCCGCCATGCCGGTATCGCCGGCTGGGCGCGGGCCGTTGACGGACGTGACCAGGCCGACCAGCGGGCAGGTGCCGGTGGTGACGTCGGCCTGCACGCAATACGTGGTCACCCAGCGGCGCACCTTGGCGCCGGTGGGTGGTGCGGTGGTCGCACTGCAGGCATAGGCCATCGCGGCGGCATCGGCGGGATCGATCTCGCAACGGGCCGTCGCCTGGCCGCGGGCGTTGTAGACCCAGTCCGTCTTCGCTTCAAGCCCCCCGGTAGCGTTTCGCGTGCGGCGCTCAGTCGGCCTTCGAAGAGTCGTGTTCCAGTCCGTTTGTATCGTCCTCAAGCCGCTGGGCGTGCCGCTGCAACCGGTCGTCACGCCTTCAGTCCGACTGGTCTCCAGCCCATGGACTTGATCAAATGTGGAGCACGTTGTGAAACCGTTGAAGTCCGTGATTGCCGTGAGATTCCCATAGCTGTCGTACTGACGCGATGCGCCGGTCGAAAAGCCGATCGCGGGTCCGCTCAACGTCGAAGCAAGCACGACACCGTTCACCACGGTAAACGTGTGATGGGTGCTGTTGCTCAACGGATCGGAAATATCGGACGAGCCATCGTGGTTGTAAGTCAACGAGAACTTCTCCGCACCGTTGGCATGCTGCGTCGCGATCGCATTGCCCGAAGTGTCGTAGTCGATGGTCGTGTAGCGCGCGGTGTTCTCGTCCACAACGCCGGTCAACGCACTGGCGAAGTTTGCCCCTTGAGTGTGCGCCGACTCGTTGTAGAGATAGGTGCGCGGCGCGGCTGTGGCCGGATACGTAACCGACGAAAGGTCGCCGCGCCCATTGGAATCGGGTCCGTATTGGTACGTCTGTCCGGAAGGATCGCTGACTGTGGTCAGAAACCCGATGCTGTTGTAAGTGATCCGCAGGGACCGCCCCTGCGGATCGGTCACGGCAATGAGGTAGCCGGGCTGCGGCGCGACCGAAGACGGTGTGCTCGCGTCACTGTAAGTCAGCGTCGTAACGAATCCCTGCGAATCGGCAATCGAGAGAAGCTTGCCGCTTCCATCGTATTGCTCCGTGCTCAAGGAGTCCGCGCGCACGTGCGTCCACCCGGTGGGCTGTCCACTCGTGTCAACGCGTTCCGTCAGCGTGTCCTGGATATCCGCATCGCTCGACCACTTTCCGCCATTTTGCGTAAAGACGATCGACTTCCCATCTTCGTGTCGCAGTGCGACCGACGTGGGCGTAGTACCGGAATAGTCGACGCTCCGCGAGTAGGTATGCCGCCAGAAATTTCCGATCGTGCCCGCCGACGTCAAATCGGTGTTGTAGTAACGCGTAAAGTTCAGCCAGCGGCCGAACCGGAAATCCGTTTCCGCAAGGAACATATCGGCTGTACCGGCATTGATCGGGTCGCCCGTGCACGACCCAGGGCACGGCGGCCCCTTGTTCTTGTCGGGCAGATACAGTTCGCTTCCACAGTGAAAGTCGCTTTCCTGCCGAACGCTGACAGCCGGCGGCACCGGCGCTCCAATCCAATGGAGATCGTAGCCCCAACGCCCGCTGCCAGCACCAAATAAGGTCCCGGCATACACCGTGATGCGGCAAGGGACGACGATCGTCGCGTTGCCCTGCTTTATGGTTGCGGCTTGCTCGTCCAGGCACCACTGCTTGGCGCTCTCGAAGGTTGGCAGCCCTGGAACGTCTTGACACCAGCCGACGCTGGCTAAAGCCGGGGCAGTAACCGTTATGGAGACGAGCCCGAGTGCGGCCATCAGCCAGAGCCGCAGGAGCGCTAGCCTATGATTTCGCGCGTATTCGGCGGCATGCACCCGTGCTACCACTCGCCCCTTCTGATTGAATGGCGCGAGAGCACGAGCAGTAGTACCCCAGAGGCTCCGCCCAGCGCGACCGAAACGCTCCCACAAAAGCGACATGATTCCCTTCTCCCTGATCAGCGTGAACGAACGAATGCGACGGAGGCGGCTAATGGCACTCGAGAGCCCGCTTGCGCTGGACATCTACTCAACTTGCGTGCGAGCGCGTCCCCGATGGCGCGAACGATACGGCTCGTACACCCCGAACATAGCATCCCCTCGTTACGCCACTCAATCGCGCGTCGCCCGCCCCGCGTCAACACGCAACTTGCAAACCCCTTCCCCGGGACCCATCTACGAGCGAGTTTTCCGCGTCGTGGAGCCTGCTCGTGAATTCGAATATCGATCGCCTGCCGACGCTCTATATCCCGCACGGCGGGGGTCCATGGTTTTTCATGGACCCGCCGCCCAGCGATCCGCATTTGTGGGACGGCATGGCGAAGTATTTGCGCGGCATCGCCGGTTCGATCGGCACGAGGCCGAAGGCCGTGTTGGTGATCTCCGCGCATTGGGAAACCGAACGCCCGACCGTGAACAGCGGCGCGCGGCCGGGCATGCTGTTCGACTACTACGGTTTTCCGGAGCACACCTACCGGCTCACCTATCCGGCTGCAGGTTCACCCGAACTGGCGGCGCGCGTGCGCGACCTGCTCGGCGCATCGGGCATCGGTTCGGACGAGGACGGCGAACGTGGTTTCGACCACGGCGTCTTCGTGCCGTTTCTACTGGTCTGGCCGCACGCGGATGTTCCGGTCGTGCAGCTCTCGCTGCAGGCCGGGCTCGATCCGCAGGCGCATCTCGCGATCGGGCGCGCGCTCGCGCCGCTGCGCGACGAAGGCGTGCTGATCGTCGGCAGCGGCATGAGCTATCACAATCTGCGTGAATTCTTCTCGCCGAGCGAGCGCATGATGCAGGCGTCCGCGCAGTTCGACACGGCGTTGACCGCGGCCGTCGAAGATGCCGATCCGGCGACGCGCGATGCGAGGCTCGCCGCGTGGAAGCAACTGCCGGATGCGCTGGCCTGCCATCCGCGTGCCGAGCACCTCTTGCCATTGATGGTCGTTGCTGGAGCGGGCGGTGCGGATCGTGGCCGGAGAACCTACAACGATCGCGTGTTCGGCAAGGTGGTGTCGGCGTTCCAGTTTGGGTAGGGAGCCTCTGGTCAATTCAGGCACGTCAATCCAGCGGCTTTTACAGCCGTGGCTGTTCGACCGGAATCCAGTTTTTCAGCGCTTCAGAGCTGGATGACCAGCCTGCGGCTGTTGAGAAGCACCTCCGGCTTCCGCCGGGATGACGACTTCTTGAGAGTTTCCGGCGTGATCGGGCTCTATCGCCCTGCCCTGCTACAATTGATGGTTTCGCGCCCCGCGGCGCGGTTTCCCTTGAACCTGTGGAGTTTCCATGTCCGCCCAGATCCTGAAGGCCCTCGGCCTCGGTCAGACCAATTCCGGCACCTACCTCGGCAACGGCGAGTGGTCGAAGACGACCGATGCCGGCGTCGTGCAGTCGATCAATCCGAGCACGAACGAGGTGATCGCCGAAGTCCACGCCTCCAGCGCAAGCGACTACGAGACGCTCGTCAAGCGCGCGCAGGAAGCGTTCGCGATCTGGCGCACCACGCCGGCACCGCGCCGCGGCGAGGCGATCCGCCTGTGCGGCGAGGCGCTGCGCAAGCACAAGGACGCGCTCGGCACGCTGGTCGCGCTCGAGATGGGCAAGATCAAGCCCGAGGGTGACGGCGAAGTGCAGGAGATGATCGACATCGCCGACTTCGCAGTCGGCCAGTCGCGCATGCTGTACGGCTACACGATGCACTCCGAACGCCCCGGCCATCGCATGTACGAGCAGTGGCACCCGGTCGGCCTGGTCGGCGTGATCAGCGCGTTCAACTTCCCGGTCGCGGTGTGGGCCTGGAATTCGTTCCTCGCCGCGATCTGCGGCGACATCACGATCTGGAAGCCGTCGCCGAAGACGCCGCTGTCCGCGATCGCGTCCATGAAGATCTGCAACGAGGCGCTCAAGGCTGCAGGCTTCCCGGATCTGTTCTTCCTGTTCAACGACGCCGGCACCGATCTCGCGCAGACCTTCGTCGATGACAAGCGCATTCCGCTGATCAGCTTCACCGGTTCGACCAAGGTCGGCCGCGCGGTCGGCGAGAGAGTCGCGCAGCGCATGGGCCGCAGCCTGCTCGAACTCGGCGGCAACAACGCGATCATCGTCGATGAGAGCGCGGACCTGAAACTTGCGATCCCGGCGATCGTGTTCGGCGCGGTCGGCACCTGCGGCCAGCGCTGCACCTCGACGCGCCGGTTGTTCGTGCACGAAGCGATTCATGACGACGTCGTCGCCAGCCTGGTCAAGGCCTACAAGCAGGTCGAGGCGAAGATCGGCGATCCGACCCAGGCCAGCACGCTGATCGGCCCGCTGAACAGCAAGGCTGCGGTCGACCAGTACGTCGGCGCAGTCGAGAAGGCCAAGGTCAGCGGCGGCAAGGTCGCGACCGGTGGCGCGGCATTGGCCGATCGCCCGGGCAACTTCGTGCTGCCGACGATCGTGACCGGCCTCAAGAACTCCGACGAGGTCGTGCAGACCGAAACCTTCGCGCCGATTCTGTACGTGATGCCATTCAAGACGCTGGACCAAGCGATCGAACTGCAGAACGCGGTGCCGCAGGGCCTGTCCGCGGCGATCTTCACGCAGAACCTTAAGGCGGCCGAGCAGTACCTGTCGGCGGCCGGCTCGGACTGCGGCATCGCCAACGTCAACATCGGCACCAGCGGCGCTGAGATCGGCGGTGCGTTCGGCGGCGAGAAGGAAACCGGCGGCGGCCGCGAGTCCGGCTCGGACGCGTGGAAGGTGTACATGCGCCGCCAGACCAACACGATCAACTACTCCGACGCGCTGCCGCTGGCGCAGGGCATCAAGTTCGAGTTCTGAGCGAAGACAACTGTTCGCTTCCGTAGGAACGGCTTCAGCCGCGATCTGGTCTTTGCGCAGCGAGCACCCGCCCTAACCCTCCCCCTGAAGGGGAGGGCTTCAAGGCATCGCGGCTGAAGCCGCTCCTACGGGTCTATTCGCGCGCGGCCTCCCACGCTTCCGCCGGCGTGCCCGCTCAGGGCGGCAGGGAGCGCAGGAATGCCTCCGGCGCAAGGATGTCGAAATCGGTCCGGCCGGCCAATGCGAGCAGGTCGCGATCACCGCTCACCAACACGCTGGCTCTTCCGGCGACGGCCAGATGCAGGAAGGGCACGTCGCAAGGGTCACGGCATGCCGGAACGGCCGGCGGCGGTTCGGGAATGCGGACTGCCTCGGCGTAGGGCAGATAATCTGCGACCAATTCCGTTCGTTCGTTCGCGTCGAGCCGGAACTTCGGATAGGCCAGCACGCGCATGAATTCCTGTGCGGTATACGTGCTGACCAGCGGGACGCAGCGCCTGGCTTGCCACACTCCGCGCAAGCGTGCCATCGGTCCTGTTCCGAAGATCAGCGCGGACAGCACCACATTCGTCTCCAGCACGATACGCGCAGGCCCACGATGCCGCACCGTCATGCCTTGCGCGAGGTCTTGGCGGCGCCGCGCTTGCGCGTCGGCGCGGCGCGATAGTCCGCCGCGGCTTCGGCCGCGCGCACACCTGGGGAGGCGGTGCGCGCCCATGCGACCGCATCGCGAATGTCGCGTTCGGTCAGCTCCAGTTCGGCCAGCTTGGCGCGCACCGCATCGCCGCGCTGGATGCGTATCGGCGTCAGGATGATCTGACCGGCGCGCGCCTCGACGTCGAAATATTCCACGGGACCGATAGCCTCCGTCACGCTCTTGGGAAGCGTGAGTTGATTCTTCGAGGTGACCTTGGCGAGCACGGCCGGATTTCCATATAACAAGGATTCCTTACTTTACTCCAATGGGGCTTGTTATCAAGCTGCGACCCCGATGGGGCCTGGCAGGGCCCGCTGCGTCGGCAAGCGCGCGTGCGCATGGATGCCCGCTACGGTGGCACCGCTTCCGCTACGCCGCATTGATCCGTCCGTCGCGACTCACTACTCTTCGCACCGGCGCAACCTGTGCGCCGTCGAACGAATCGCGCTCATGAGCGTTCCCTCGCCCCGTACCAGCACGCTGGCCGTGATCAGCCTGATTTTCGGCATCCTGTGCTGGATCGGGCTGCCATTCCTCGGCGCGGTCGTCGCGATCGTTTGTGGCCACTCCGCACGCGGCGAAATCCGCCGGGCGCCCCCCGGCACGATCGAAGGCGACGGCATGGCCATCACGGGGCTGCTCCTCGGCTGGGTCCATCTGCTGCTGTTCATCCTGGTGGCGGCGGCGTTCCTCCTGTTCTTCGGTGGACTCGCGTTCATTGCCGCGCACGTGCACTGAACGCGGCGCATCACGCTTGTACGCCCTCGCCCGACCGTTCCTTTTCTGCCTCGATGCCGAGCGCGCGCACGATCTTGCGCTGGTGTCGATCGAGGCCGCGTACCGCACCGGCCTGAATCCGCTGCTGGCCGCGAAGTCGAAGCCACTGCCGACCGATGTGTTCGGCCTGCGCTTCGACAATCCGGTCGGACTCGCCGCCGGACTCGACAAGAACGGCGCCTACGTCGACGCGCTGGCCGCACTCGGCTTCGGTTTCATCGAGGTCGGCACGACCACGCCGCGACCGCAGGCGGGCAATCCGAAACCGCGCATGTTTCGCCTGCCCGAGCACGAAGCGGTCATCAATCGCCTCGGCTTCAACAACGGCGGCGTCGACGCGCTGGTGCGCAACGTCGAGCGCGTGCGCTTCGCCGGCGTGCTCGGCATCAATATCGGCAAGAACAAGGACACACCGAACGAGCGTGCGATCGACGACTACCTGTTCTGCCTCGAGCGCGTGTATGCGCGCGCGAGCTACATCACCGTGAATATCTCCTCTCCGAACACGCAGGGTCTGCGCGATCTGCAGGAGGAGGAAACGCTGAAGCGCTTCGTCGGCACACTGCGCGAAGCGCAGGAACGGCTGGGCGCCAAGCACGGCAAGCGCAAGCCGATGCTGCTGAAGATCGCACCGGATCTCGCCGAAGCCGAACTCGACAGCATCGCCGACGTGCTGCGCGCGGCAAAGATCGACGGCGTGATCTGCACGAACACCACCATCGACCGAGCGCTGGTCGCCGGCCACCGCCACGCGAACGAGGCCGGCGGACTATCCGGCAAGCCGGTGTTCGCGAAATCCACAGCGGTATTGCGCGGCATGTCCGCGCGGCTCGGCAAAACCGTTCCGCTGATCGGCGTCGGCGGCATCGTGTCGGGCGCCGACGCCGCCATGAAGCTCGACGCGGGCGCGACGCTGGTGCAGTTCTACACCGGCATGATCTATCGCGGGCCTGCGCTGATCGGCGAATGCGTCGAAGCGATTCGTGGGCGCGCAAAGCAGCCAGGCAGCGCGTGATGTATTCCATCGGTGCGAGGCCGCGTTTCTCCCTCTCCCCCAACGGCTTCATCGTGGGGGGAGAGGGTTGGGGTGAGGAGGCGGGGGCCGCGCCAGAACGCACCACCGCAACACATCGCTGTGTTGGCCCCCTCACCCTCCCCTCTCCCCCAACGGAAGAGCCGTTGGGGGAGAGGGGACTCTGTCTTGGCATGTTCGCGCCGTGAGCGGCTACCCCGTCAGCGCCGCAATCGCCGAAGGCGACGGCTACACGCTCGTCGAGAATGCCTCGCTGCAGGGCCGCAACACGTTCCGTGTACCGGCGCGCGCCGCGATGTTGATCGACGTGCGCAAACCCGCCGCGCTCGGCGAGCTGTTCGGCTACGCGGCGCTGAAGTCACAGCCACTGCTGGTGCTCGGCGAAGGCAGCAACATCCTGTTCACGCGCGACTGGCCGGGCGTGGTCCTGTCGATCGTCGCACGTGGCATCACGATGCTCGACGACGATGGCGAGCGAGCCCGCATCCGCGTCGAGGCGGGCGAGAACTGGAACGACTTCGTGCGCTGGTCGCTCGGCCACGGATTCTGCGGCCTCGAAAACCTCGTATTGATTCCAGGCACGGTCGGCGCCGCACCGATTCAGAACATCGGAGCCTACGGCGTCGAGGTGCGCGAGTTCATCGCCAGTGTTGAAGCCTGGGATCGCCACGTGGGACGGCTGACACGGATCGCGAACGCCGACTGCGCGTTCGATTACCGCGATTCGCTGTTCAAACACGAGCGCGATCGCTACGTGGTCACCGCCGTCGAGTTCACACTGTCGCGCCGACGCGAACTGTACATCGACTACGCCGGAATCGCCGAGGAGCTCGCCACGCTTGGCGTCGCCGAGCCGAGCGCTCCCGCCGTCGCCGAGGCGATCGCGCGCATCCGCACGCGCAAGCTGCCGAATCCCGCGCTGATCGGAAATGCCGGCAGCTTCTTCAAGAATCCGCTGGTCGATGCCGCACTGGCCGATGCGCTGCGCGAGCAGTATCCGCGGTTGCCGAACTGGCCGGCCGGCGATGCGCGTCGCAAGCTGTCCGCCGCATGGCTCATCGAAACCTGCGGGCTCAAGGGCCTGCGCGACGGTGATGCCGCAGTGTCGACGCAACACGCGCTGGTCCTGGTGAACCACGGCGCGGCCAGCGGCGCGCAGATCCGGGCGTTGGCCGAGCGCATACGCAGCGAAGTGGTCACGCGTTTCGGCGTCGAGCTGGAGCCGGAACCACTGATCGTCTGACAGAGGCGCGCGACGTGTTTGGGGTGCGACGTCACAGCGCGTCCAGACGAGGCATGGATTCCCGGCGGCAGCGCGCCACGAACGCCAGACTGGACGATGTGCAAGGAGAAGGCCCGTGCATCGCGGGCCTTCTCGTCCGTCATTGCTGACGCATACGCCGATCGATGGAGCCAGCTACTCCCGGTCGATCTGCCAGATCAGCAGCGAGTTCGTGTTGTCGTCGACGGCGGCGAGCGTCGCGTCATCGCCGGCGGTCAGCACCGCGAGACCGAATGAGCCATCCAGCATGGGATCGACGGATAGCTGCTTCACGAATTTTCCGCTCGTGGTGAATTCGACGATCTCGCTCGGCTGAGTCGGATCGGCGTTGACCGAATCGACGTTGGACACCAGCAAATGGCCATTCGGCGCGCGTGCCATTGCGAGCGCGCCGTGCAGATGCACGCTGTCCTGGTAGACCACATTGCCGGTTCCGCCTGAACCCTTGCGGCTGGCAGCGTCATGCACGGCGAAGACCTTGTTGTCAGCGGTCGAGGCGACATACAGCACATCGCGGCTGCGGTCGTAGACCAGGCCGGTCGGCGAGAGGACCAGCGCGACGGGATCGGCTCGATGCATGTACCCGGACGCGATCGTCCGCGCATCGTCGAGGGTCACGCCGCCACTACCGACGTCCAACGTCAGACGCGAGACGGTGCCGTTGAGCGCATTCGAGACGAACGCGATCGCGCTGCCGCCCCGGTCGACCAGCGCCATGTCCCACGGATACTGGATGGTCGGGTCGGTGATCGTCTGGCGCAGGTGGCCTTCGTTGTCGATCACCAGCAGCGAGCCGGCCGAAGCGGTCGCGAAGGTGCCGTCCTTGCTCGGGCCGTTGCCGACGACGACGAAACCCTTGCGCAACACCCCGAGCGCGGTCGTCAATCCGAGCGGCGCGGTGCCCTGGAAGAATACGGTGACCGCGCCACCGGTGCCGGGGACGTCCACAATGGTCGTTCCGGTGCCTTGCAGATTCGCTGCGTTGTTGAAATTCGAGACGAGGATGTCGCCGCTCCTGAGCGGCCCCGATCCAGCGGTAAAATCGCGCCCGATAAACGCGACTCCGTACGGATTGAGATCTCCGTTGGACGGGACGGTCGATACGGACCGCACGGGATTCGGCAGGAAAGCATCGTCCGTGCCATTGTCGCGGCCCGAGGCCACGGCAGAGAGTGCTGTCGCAAGCAGAACGCCCAGCAAGGTCGTGAGCGTTTGCGCGCGCGGCCGGACATGGCGGCGGCTGGCGCGGGGAGAATCAGAACGGGACGGTCGAAGGGTCGCGGTTTCCATGGTCATTCATCCTCTGGCATGGAAGGAGAATTCGCGTTGCCGCGGATCGTGACCATTGAAAGCGGCCTGCTCGCAGCGGCACGCGGGCCAGCGGAAGGGATCGCGTTTGCCAGGATTGGCCGCGATGCAGGGAACCGGGGCGAGACACACGCACCGGCGCCGCTCGCACTTCCGCCGCTCTTAGTACCCGCAGGGGCACCAAAGGTTGCGGGGCTTGCGAAGGCGAAGCTGCGCTGGTGGATCTCCGATATGCATCAAGCGCGC
Organism: Dokdonella soli; assembly: GCF_039523175.1. Taxonomy (NCBI): domain Bacteria; kingdom Pseudomonadati; phylum Pseudomonadota; class Gammaproteobacteria; order Lysobacterales; family Rhodanobacteraceae; genus Dokdonella; species Dokdonella soli. The sequence goes on along the minus strand of NZ_BAAAEU010000005.1, from coordinate 120,978 downwards.
CACACCGGATCGTGCAGGCGCGGTGTCGGTACCCGGCACGGAGGATGCGCCACGTGCACATGGGCATCCTCCCGGATCACGAAAAAACGGCTGGCTCGGCGCACATCGCGCGTGTCCGCACTTACGCGTCGCCGCACTGGAAGTAGGTGAGGTCGGAGCTATCGAGCGGATGCGCCTGGCCGAAACTGATCGTGCCGCTGCGGCGCAGATGAGTCTCGTCGCGATGCAGGAGCAATTCCTCGTCATCGCCGATTTTCAGCCAGGTTCCGTTCGTGGACCGATCGGCAAGCATGAAATACCCGCGCTTCCATTCGATCAAGGCGTGGTTGCGCGAGACCCATTCGGTCTCGACGACAAGGCTGCTGGTCGGATCGCGGCCGATCGAGAACGACGTACCCTCGTCGAGCTCGAACACCTGGCTCTTGAAACGCACCAGCAGGCGCGAACGATCCGACGCGGCAACCGCCTGCATCACGCGCTGCACCGTGGTGACATGCGCCAGATCCTCCTGCCAGAGCACGTCGACCACCTCGATCGGCGCCTGCTTGCCGAGCACGCGAATCTGCCCGAGCGAACGCACGCGCAGCCCGGTCGTGTGGGTGATGCCCTGCACCGTGCTCGCGGTCGCGACGATCTGGTCGCGGCGCGCCAGATTCTTGTCGGCCATGCGCGCAGCCGTGTTGACGGCATCGCCGAACACGTCGTGTTCTTCCACCAGCGCATCGCCATGATGCAGGCCGATGCGGATCGCGAGATTGTCCGCTGCAAAGGTGCTGTCGTTCTTGATCCGGCGCTGCATGTCGGTCGCGGCGAGCAGGCCGTACAGCGGACCGGGAAACGTGCACATGATCTCGTCGCCGATCGTCTTGACGACGCGACCACCATGCCGCGCCGTGACTTCGGCGAGCGCGGTCAGAACGCTGCCGACCAACCGTCGCGCGACTTCGTCGCCATGCGTCTCGAACAGCCGTGTGCTGCCGGAGACATCGGCGAAAAGGATGGTAAGAGCGCGTCGCTCGGTCATTGCGCGGGGATCATAGGCAAATCACGGCAACCGCACAAAGACCAGAACGGTAAGATTCATGCTTCATCTGCCCGGAAGCGCAATCACGATGTATCGCATGATCTGCCTGCTCGCCTTGTTCGCCACGCTCCCCGTTTTCGCCGCCGACGACGGCTGGGCGACTTGTTTCCCGCGCCGGGGCAACTGCTTCGACGCGGAAGTCAACGGCATGACGGTCACGGCATTGAACGATCCGAAGCTGGCCGCGTCTTTAGAACGGCTCGACCACCACGCAAGCGACCTCGCGTGGCAAGTGCCGAAACCGCTGTCCACCCGCGATGCCCTGCTCGTCGTCACGCAGGTGAACGCAGCAGGCAAGGTGCATATGGGTGAGCGCGTGACCGAGGAAACCATGGTCATTCCGCTGGACGGGCAATCCTTGAGTTCATCCGCGCAGACCACGCCCGAGGACAGCGTGCGCATCGAGGGAGCGCCGGCACTGGTCGAGAAGAATCTGCTTACTGATCGGCACCTCGCACCGGGCCGTTACCTGCTCCGCATCAAGTACAGCGGAAGCGAGAACTGGGATCGCAAGACGGCGCTGCTCGAGGTTCGCGATTGAATCCGACGGGATCGGCCGCGAGCGGCGTTCTGTCGGTGCCAGGCCCTCCACTCAGTCGTCGCCCCGGCGAACGCCGGGTCCAGTGCCGTTCACAGGGTCTCAGCGAAGGCGCTGGGTCCCGGCGTACGCCGGGATGACGATTAAGTAACGCTGGGTCCCGGCGTTCGCCGGGACGACGAGTATTCGAAATGACGAGTGAGTAAAGCTGGGCTCGCAGTTCACCGGGGCGACGAGTGAGGGACGATGGTGGCCCGGCCGCCGGCGATCATGCGTATCCCCGCGCCGTGCCGCATCGACCAGAAGAGGACCTAGACGCTTCGAAATACGCTGGGTCGATCGACTTCCTGCGTGCCGACGACCTCGAGCCATGGCTCCCTAGCGACGGTCGGCGTGCAGGGTCCGAGCGTGCAAATGCGGATCTCGCGATCGGCAGCTTCCCGCCTCAACAGGTGCAGCATTTGGCTGAGCATCGCGCCGGTGAACGGCGTGTACAGATAGAACACCGTGCCCGCCGACAGGTCCGCCATCCGCGCGTCCTGTTGAACAAACGTCGCGTTGTTCAAATTCAGCGCTTTCGCGCACCGACGCGCACAATCGACATAAGCCGCCTCCCGTTCGACGCCGATGCAACGGGCATCGGTGCAAATGGCGGCCAGCAGCGGAACATGGCCCAAGCCTGCGCCCAGGTCGATCAATACGTCGCGCTCGCGGAGCTCGACGCGATCGATGAAATCGAAAATATGGCGTGCCGGCGTGGGTTGGTAAAACACCATTTCCGCTACCAGTTCCGCGACTTCGGCGGGTTCGTCGATCTGCAAGACCCCGCTGACCAGCGCATCGAGGTGGTCATACCCCTCACCGTCGACGCGATCATCGGGCGCTGGCGCCCATTCGAGCAGCTTGCACGCGCCCTTTCCGCTCCGGATCTCCGCGCGGATGGTCTGGCAGAGCCGGTGGTTGGCCGCTTCAAGACGGGCGCACACGGTCTCGATCTTGTCGCGGATACCCCCCTCCGAGCCGGGTTCGGCATCGCAGTGTTGATGCAGTCCGCAGGTGAGATACGTCTCCATGCGGTCGAGCGCGTCGATACGTTCTCGCAGCCGGCTCGGCTCCAGAAGGGAACGATCCCGCTCCAGCTCGCTGATATAGGTATGCAACACATTCGCCATAGGCCGAAGATTCCAGTGCCGCGGCGAGAGCACCCCTCGCGCCTTGCTGCGTCCATTCTCGGCCAACGCCGGCTCGCCCGCCAAATCCTGCAGAAATACCCGGTCAGGGCAAAGGACACCTGTAAAAACATGCAGTTATTCCACTTCGTTAAACGTGGTATCACGACTCGTATCGGAAACGGCGTTCGAAGCCGTCCGACGCAGGCGGCGGCGGTCGTTACCGCGCGTCCCCCGCCCGCCGCTCAGAGTTGCGTCGTGGTCGCCGCTCGTACGCCCCACCGAGGTAGGGGGTACGACCGTGAAGCTGGGCATCGTTGGGATTCTGGTTCTGCAAGCCGCGTTACTGGCCTCGGTCCACGCACAAGGCACAGGGGCTGACGTCGCGGTCAGCATCGGAGTCGGCCCTGGTCTTGCCAGCTGGATCCGCGAGTGGCGGATCGCGAACGGGTTGGATCGAAAGCCCGGACCGGACACGGCACTGGCCCAACGCAGCGCCGGCGATTTCGCAGTGCACTGCCACCGCGCCGGCGGGGAAGCGGAAGTCACGCAGAGCGAACTGACCTGCTTCTGATCGCCCTATTCTCAACGACTTGCCGGCCTTCCGATGCGGCATGGATGAGCCCGCCGCGCGCGGGCTCATCCATGCCACGCGACGCGGTCGATCCGTCCATGAAGACCGCCGGCCAGGCTTTCCGGCCTGGCCGGCGGTCACTCCACGCCGGCGGATCCTGCCGCTCGGCTTTTCGTCTGCTTCACTGATCCGCAAATCGGGCGGCGCCGGTGTGCGGTGCGATGCCCCCAAAGCGCATCAGATGCAGGTCCACCGGCTGGCCGGTCAGCGCGTTGATCGCACGGATGCGATACAGGTGCACGTGATCCGGCCCGCCATTGAGCAGATTGAACGGCGGGAACACGCTGACGTGCTGGACGCCGTTCAGCAATTGCATCTCGGCATCGGGTCCCTGCAGCACTTCAGTGAACGGCGCGCCTTCCTGATTGACCCGCAGGTTGCGCAGCGGCGTAATGGCCGCGATGGCCTTGGCGGGCTTCCAGCTCTCGCCGCCGAGCGCCGCGCAGGCTTCTTCGGTCACGCCTTCGGCCAGCACATCGCCCTCATGTCCGCCGAACTTGTAGCAGCGACCGCGTGGCTCCTGCGCCGTGAGCGTCTTTTGCTCGTCGGACCCGTTCGGCAACTCGGAAATGCTGAGGCCGATGATCAACGGCGTATCGGACGTGCTGGTGCCGGTGAACGTCTGGCCCTGTTCGCTGGCATTCCAGCCGGACTTCTCGCTACCGCCTTCGGCGGAGAACGTGAACGGTCCGATGCGCAATGCGGTAGCGGCCTTGAATTGCTCCAGGAAGCGATTGAAGGTCGACTTGCTGGTCTTGATCGTGAAGGTCGGCTTGTAACCGACATACATTCCCGTCTTCAGCAGGCCGACAAAGCCCTTCTTTCCGAACACCGCCTGGGTGCCGTCGCCGCCGTAGGCGCTGTACCCGCGCTTGAACGGACCATTGGCCTTGCTGCGCAAGAAGCTGCCGTTGTACCAGTCGCTCCCTTGGATCTGGATCTGGTCGAGCGCATCGAATTCGATCGAGACTTCGAGCTGCTGGTCGGTCTCGAATTCGGTCATGCGCTGCCAGCTTCCGCTCACCTGCACTTCCCAGAAGAACTGCCGGACCGCAAGGCTGCCGCCGGCCCACGTATTGGAATAGTCGTAGCTGGCGTCGCGGTTGGTGAAGCCCATCGTGCCACCCGCCGGACCTTGGCCAGCCTTGACCCGATCGACCCAGGTAGCCGCATTCTGCGAGGTACTCCAGTTGGGCACTTTCGGGAAGGTCGACAGACCCGGATCGTTCAGCTTTGAATAGAACTCGGTGTTCTTGAACTGATTCTGCGCATCGGCCAAACCCGGCGTCTGAGCCTGGTCGACCAGTGCGTCGTAGTTCTTCTGCGCCTGGGTCATCTTCACTTCGGCGCGCGTGATCTGCGTCTGCCAACCCTTGCCGGCCGGCGTCCCCAACCATTTGCTGAAGGGCGGAACGTTGTCCTGCACGTCCGGATCGTCGGCGTAGGCGGAGCGCGCCTGGTTATAGACGATCGTGTAGTCGTTGGTGGCGGCCGTGAGCGCATCGTCCGCTTCGCGGATCCTGGCGCGCAACGCCGGATCGTCGGTGGCGGCGACGATGACGTTCAGGAATTCCTGATAGGCCTGGTTGAAGCGATCGCCGCCGGACGCATACATGCCGACCGCACTCCACTGCGGGGAACTCGAGCAGAAGTCGTATTGGGCGGCACCGATGAAACCGACCTGCTGGGTCGGCCAGTTCCAGGCGGTAAACGGATAGACCATCTGGAACGTCTGCGGGCTCGCACCAAGGCTGTTGATCAGGGCCTGGTACAAGAGACTCCACGGTTTCTGGTCGTAGTCGACAGCGCCTTGTTCGGCGATCTGTGCCTCGCGGCGCGCGCCGTCGAGCAATTGGCGGTCCCAGGATCCTCTGCGGAACAGCGATACGACGTGCTGTACATCAGCTTCCTTGTCCAGTACGACGGCCGGCGAGCCGGTACGCGCTCTCGCCTCGCTTGCGTCTTCGAGTGTCGATCGACCTTTCCGTTCGTGCGGCATATTGAGCTCCTTTTGACGTTCGGAGGGATACCGCTGATCCGGTGCGGATCGGCGGGGTTGCGCGCGATGGGTTTGGCCCATCACGATCGTTCTGTCGCCTGCACGGCGGGCCCAGCTGTCGCGCGCTGCCTCGCCGGCCGCGCACGCAGGCCGTTTCATCCGCCGATCAGTATTCGCGCCGTGCTGCCTGCCTGCACATGAAGCCTTTGAGCGGTCCATGCATCGCGCAGCCATCGGTCGCCAAGGCGATTCTCTTGCGACCGATGGCGACATATCGCGCGGGCTTGTCGACTTGATCGCGCATCTGGACCGGCGCCGCGCGCGCGGCCAGCCCGAAATGCCGGATCGTCTGGGGGCAACGTTTTTCGGCGGGTTTCAACGGTATCGCCGATGCTTTCGGTTCCAGCACCGGCAGATCGGTGGACGGCTTTGCGACGTCATCTGCAAATTGCATGACGGCCTCCGCGGCTCTTGGGAGAGCGGTTGTCCCGCGGCTAGCGCGATGGCTGCACGCACCTAATCGAAACGTGCAAGCTTTGTGGACGACTGAAGAGCGCTTCGCTACGGTGACAAGCCACATTTGGGGCTGTCGAGTCTGAACAACGGGGCGAGGCGCGACAACTGCAAGAAATTGCAGGGATGTGCTTCACAGAACGGAAACGTCCACACGGTATGCGCGCAATTTTGTGACGCAGTTCTCTATATGCGATGGGCGTTTTGCATCGCCGGAGACGACTTTGGCAAAGCGTTCCGGCCGCGCGTTCGATCCCCTACACGAGCGCGTCCGCTGCTGCGACGATGTCCTGGTCGCCCGGCAGCACGAGGAACGCGGCACCCGCCAACGGCGTATAGGTGTCGACGCCGACCACGCGGCGCAGCGGCTTGGCGCCGAAGCCCGCTTCGGCGATCGCGGTGATCACGCCTTCACCGACGCCGGCGGAGTGGCGGCCTTCGTCGACGACGACGATGCGTTTTGCGCTCTTCGCTTGTTCCGCAATGAAGCCTTCGTTGAGCGGCACCAGCCAGCGCAGGTCGACGACTCGAGCTTTCCAACCATGCTTCCTGTCGATCTCGCGCGCCGCGCGCAGGCTCATCGGCACGCCGTTGCCGTAGGTGAAGATCACCAGATCGTCGGCGTCTTCGTTGTAGACGCGCCCTTCGCCGAGCGGCATGGCCTGGTCCGGCGCGGGATACGTGGTCAGCCACTGGCCGTCGCCGGCCTCGTACAGGTCCTTGGTCATGTACAGCGCGATCGGTTCGAGGAACACGCTCACGCGTCCGTCGACCTTCGCGAGCGCGGCCAAGGTGCGCAGCATCGTCGCCGCATCGTCGCCGCGGCTCGCGCAGCCGACGACCAGACCTGGAATGTCGCGCAACGCGGCAATCGAGTTGTCGTTGTGGAAATGCCCGCCGAAACCGCGCTGGTAGCCGAGGCCGGCAATGCGCACGACCATCGGGTTCTTGTACTGGTTGTTCGAGAAGAACTGCAGCGAGGCGGCCTCGCCCCGGATCTGATCGCAGGCGTTGTGGAAGTACGCGAGGTATTGGATCTCGGGGATCGGCAGCAGCCCAATGTTCGCGTAGCCCTGGGCGAGGCCGAGGATCATCGTCTCGTCGAGCAGCGTGTTGAACACACGCGCATTCTTGAATGCCTTGTGCAGGCCCTTGGTCACCGTATAGACGCCGCCCTTCTGGGCGACGTCCTCGCCGAACAGCAGCGTTTCCGGGTATTTGCAGAACAGATCGTGCAACGCCTGGTTGATCTGGATCGCCAGATGGCGCGGCGGCAGCGTCTCGGGCAGTTTGTCGGCGCCGAATACGGCAGTGCGCTTGTCCGCATAGTCCGCGCGCTTCGCCTCGGCGTTCACCTTGTCGGGCGTGTACGGCGCGAGCGGCGCGATCACGTCCGCGAGCTGATCGAGCTTGGGTCGACGATCGGCTTCCTCGGCCGCGGCGAAGCACTGCTTGCGGATGCCCTCGTATTTCGCGAGCAGCGACTCCTTCGTGTACAGGCCCGACTCGAGCGCGATTGCGGCCGAACGCAGCAGCGGATCGGTCGCCTCGACCAGCACCAGCTCATCCAGCTTGCGCCACTCGATTTCGAAGTCCGTGCCCGCATGGCCCATGATCCGCGTGGTATGCAGATGCAGGAAGGTCGGCCGGCGCGTCGTGCGGCAGTGATGGACCGCGCGCGCGACCTGCTCGTAGCCGCTGGCGAGGTCGAGCCCGTTCGCGTAGAAATAGTCGAGACCGTCGCGGTTGCGGAACGCGTTCGCGACCCAGCCGCCCGGTGTCTTCACCGAGATGCCGATGCCGTTGTCCTCGCAGACGAACAGCACTGGCGCCGGCAGTTTCTGGTACGCGGTCCACTGCGCCGCGTTGAACGCGGTCTGTGCAGTTGCATGGTTCGACGAAGCGTCGCCGAACGAGCAGATCGCGATCGAATCCTCGGGCACCGGCAGCGTGTGGCCGATGCGCTTCGCCTGTTCGATCGCGACCGCGGTACCGAGCGCCTTCGGCAGATGCGACGCGATCGTCGAAGTCTGCGGCAGCACCCAGAGCGGCTTCGAGCCCCACACCTTGTGGCGGCCGCCGGAGGCCGGGTCGTCCTTGCTAGCGGCGAAGCTCAGCGCCGAATCCATGATCGGATCCATGCCCGAGAGTTTCCTGAAACGCTCGGCCATGAACGCGCCGCTGCGATAGTGCAGGAAGGCCGGATCGGTGTGCCGGGTCAGCCGCGCGACCATCGCGTTGCCTTCGTGACCGCTCGATCCGATCGTGTAGAAGACCTTGTTCTGCACGCGCAGCACGCGTGCCATCAGGTCCAGATGGCGGCTGATCAGCTGCGATTCGAACAGGTCGAGAAAGTCGTTCGCGCTGCACAGGCTGCCGGGCAGCACGGCCTCGTCCGCATGAGGTGCACGATGCGGCATGCCGCTCCAGTTCTGCACGAACTCACTGAAGTTCTGGTCGCAGACTTCGGCGCGGTTGACGTTCTTGTGGCGGGCGGGAATCGGGTTGGGGATGGCGGTCATGACGGATCAAATGATTCGGTAGGTCGGGCTGAGCGCAGCGATGCCCGACGTATGAAGTGCTGCCGGATGTCGGGCTTCCTTCGTCGGCCCAACCTACGCGGTTCGTGATTGCGCAACCAGCTCCGCGTTCTCCATCGCGATGGGCGGCATCGGCACGAAACCCGGTTGCGCACGCACGCGGTCAAGCCAACCGCGGATCGCCGGATAGGCACCGAGGTCGAAGCCGCCTTCGTCCGCGCAATGCGTGTAGCCGAACAGCGCGATGTCTGCGATGCCGTAGCCTTCGCTGCTGAACCAGGGGTGTTCGGCGAGATGCTTTTCCATCACGGCGAGCGCCTGATGCCCGCGCTCGCGCAGCTTCGGCAGGTCCGCGCGACGCGGCGAGTCGAGCGGTGTCCAGCCGCAGATGAAGCGCGCGACGGCAACAAATGGCTCGTGGCTGTACTGCTCGAAAAACATCCACGCCAGCGTCTGTGCACGCTGCCAGGCATCGCCAGCGAAATACGGCGTGCCCTCGGCGAGCCAGCACAGGATCGCATTCGACTCGACCATGCGGCGACCATCGTCGAACTCGATCATCGGCACCCGTCCGTTCGGATTCTTCGCCAGGTATTCGGGCGGGCGTGTCGCGCCATGCGCGCTGTCGGTTTCGATCCAGCGGAAGTCCTGATCGAGCCGGCGACCAAGGTGGCCGAGCAGCATGCGCAGCTTGTGGCAGTTGCCGGATGGCGAGTAGCCGTAGATCGTGATCATGATGTCTCTCCTGCATGACGGCGTCGCGCGAGCCATTCCTCGCGCGATTGTCCCCAGATCTCGATCGGCACGTCCTCGTGCGGCGGCGGCAGCTTGCCGGGGCCGCGATTGCGCGAACCGAGGCGCCGCGCGAGCGCCTGCGAAGCGTGATTTCCCGGGTCGATCGAATGAATCACCTCGGTCCAGCCAAGGTTCGCAAAGGTCCAGTCGATCGCCGCGATCGCGGCCTCGGTCGCATAGCCCCTGCCCCACGATGCCGGATGGAAAGCCCAGCCGACCTCGGTTCCGGGCCAGCCTTCAGGTTGCCAGGGGCCTGCTTGTCCGATCCAGCGTCCGCTTGCTTTCTCGATTACCGAAAACATTGCAAATCCCTGCACCATCCAGGCACCTGGCATCTGCAGGAACTTGCGCCAGGCCGGCGCACGCAGCAGCGTGCCGCCGATGTGCCGCGCGGCCTCCTCGTCCGCATGCAGCTCCGCGTAGGCATCGAAGTCCTCGATGCGCGGCAGGCGCAGGATCAGGCGCTCGGTTTCGAGCTGGATATCATTCGGATTCACGCAGACGCCCTGCTCGTGCCAAGCCCCTTCGTCATCCCGGCGAACGCCGGGATGCAGCGGCGTTCGCCGGGGCGACGGGTTTGCTCAAAATGCGTTGATCCCCGTCACTTCGCGACCGACCACCAGCTGATGCACGGTCTCGGTGCCTTCGTAGGTGATCACGGATTCGAGGTTCAGCGCGTGACGGATCGGACAGTGCTCGGTGGTGATGCCGGCGCCGCCGAGGATGTCGCGTGCCTCGCGCGCGATGTCGATTGCCATGCGCACGTTGTTCCACTTCGCGAGCGAAACCTGGGTCGGCTGCATCGAGCCGGCATCCTTCAGGCGGCCGAGCTGCAGCGACAGCAGCTGCGCCAAGGTGATCCGGCGCGCCATGTCGGCGAGCTTGAGCTGCACCGCCTGCGTGGCCGCGATCGGGCGATCGAACAGGACGCGGTTCTTCGCGTATTCGGTTGCTTCCGTGAAACACGCGATCGCCGCGCCGATCGGGCCCCAGGTGATGCCGTAGCGCGCCTGGGTCAGGCAGCCGAGCGGACCCTTCAGGCCCTTCACGTTCGGCAGGCGGTTCGCCTCCGGCACGCGCACGTTGTCGAAGAACAGCGCGCTGGTCACCGACGCGCGCAGGCTCATCTTCTTGTGCACTTCCTGCGCGGTGAAGCCCGGCATGCTCTTCTCGACGAGGAAGCCCTGGATGCCCTCGTCGGTCTGCGCCCACACGATCGCGATGTGCGCGAGGTTGCCGTTGGTGATCCACATCTTGGCGCCGTTGAGGATCCAGTCGGCGCCGTCCTTCTTTGCATGCGTCTTCATGTTGGCCGGATCGGAACCGCCGTGCGGCTCGGTCAGGCCGAAGCAGCCGATGACTTTTCCTGCCGCCATGTCGGGCAGCCAGCGCTTGCGCTGCGCCTCGCTGCCGTAGGCGTAGATCGGATACATGCACAACGACGACTGCACCGAGGCGAAACTGCGGATGCCGGAATCGCCGCGCTCGAGTTCCTGGCAGATCAGGCCGTAGCTGACCGCGTTCATGCCGGCGCAGCCGTATTCGGTCGGCAGCGACGAACCGAGCAGACCGAGTTCCGCCATCTCGGGAATCAGGTCCATCGGGAACACGCCCTTGTCGAAGCAGTCGCCGATGATCGGCAGCACGCGCTCGTCGGTGAAGCGGGCCACAGTGTCCTGAACCATGCGCTCCTCATCGGAGAGCATCGAGCGGATGTCATAGAGATCAGTCGGGTTCAGCGGCGTGGCGGGCATGGGATCGGGTCCGGATGGCGGAGCAAAGCGGCGTATTGTAGCGGGCCGCTGCGCGGGCAGCCATGCGCGAAAGACCTGCTTCCCGGTGCCCGCGATCAGTTGCGCCAGCGGACCGCGTACCCTATGCCGGCCCGAAACCCCACCTCGACCATGCGCGTCCCCGTCCTCGCCTATCACTCCAACAACATCAGCGGCAACGACTATGCCTGCAACGACCACATCGCGCTGGCCGAGGATCTGCGCCTGATCCACCGCAACGGCCTGCGCATCGTGCCGCTGGCGCGGGTCGTCGACGTGCTGCTCGGCGACGTGCCGGATTCGACGGTCGAGAACGCGGTCGCGCTCAGCTTCGACGACGGCTCCTGGTTCGACTGGCACGACATGGCGCATCCGGCCTGCGGCCCGCAGCGCGGCTTCGCCGGCATCCTGCGGGATTTCTCCACGGAGACAGGCACGGACGTGCACGCGACGAGTTTCGTAATCGTCTCGCCGGACGCGCGCGCGATCCTCGACCAGACCTGCCTGATCGGTCGCGGCTGGTGGAGCGACGACTGGTGGATCGACGCGCAACGCGAAGGCCTGATCGCGATCGAAAGCCACAGCTGGGACCACAACCATCACACCCTGCCATCGACCGTGCAGCGCGAGCAGCGCAAGGGCACGTTCCGTACGATCGACAGCCACGCCGACGCCGATGCCGAGATTCGCCAAGCCAGCGACTGGCTCGACACGGCGCTCGCACCGCATCGAACCAGCCTGTTCGCGTATCCGTACGGCGAGAGCAATGCGTACCTCGTCGAGGACTATCTGCCGCACCACGCCACGGAGCATCGTCTGCGCGCCGCATTCGACACGGCGCCGCGGCCGGTCGAATCGACCAACGATCGCTGGCTGTTGCCGCGCCATGTCTGCGGGCAGCATTGGAAGGATCCTGCCGAGTTGGAGCGTCTGCTGGCGGGAGCGATGGCCTGACGCAAAGAGATATCTCGGGTGGAAGCGCCGTATCAGCTCATCGCTACTGTTCTACCCTCCGCTTCGCTACCCTTGCAACCCGGCCGCGGAAATCCAGGACCATGGAGCAAGACGCAATCCACACGATTCCGGATGACCTCCGGCGCTTCCTGACGATCACCGAGATCGACAATGCCGATTTCATCGTTGGCCCCCTGTTCCGTCGCAAGTTCAATGCGCCACCGCCGGATGTGGGACGCCACCTGGTCGCTCTGTACCGCGACGCGCAAGGTGCGCTGCGACTCGCCGGCTATTCGCACATGCGCCCGTTCGGGGATGTCTATCTCTCCGGCGGTTCGTGCAGCGAGGGCGACACGATCCGCGCGATGGCGCCGGAACACCGCGCGGCGATCCAGGCAGCCGGCGGTGTCTGGTATCTGATCCTGAAATACGCATTCGCGCGCTACGCCGATTGCTGCGATGCGTTCTTCGGCCACTGTGGCGACGCGCGCGCGCTCGAAGTCGCCACGGCGGCCGGTTTCGTCGGCGCCGGCCACCAGCACCTGATCGCGCACTGGCACAAACCGCTGCACGAGAACATCCGACGCGCGCTGATCGCCAAGGTGCATGCGCTCGGGCCGTTCTGAGGCACTCCTGCCGCGGCAGTCAGCGCCCGGGTTTCGCCGAGCCGCGCGGCACATGCCCGGTCGCAACATGCCGGCGTGCGGATTCGACGTTGGTGGCCGAATCGTCGAAGAAGATGTCGGCGCCGAAGGCTTCAAGGAACGGACCTTTCGGACGACCGCCCAGGAACAGCGCCTCATCGATGCGCACGCCCCAGTGGCGCAGGGTCAGGATCACGCGCTTGTGCGCGGGCGCGGACCGCGCGGTCACCAGCGCGGTGCGGATCGGCGAACTTTCGCTCGGAAACGCGGCTTGAAGCCGGTGCAGCGCATCGAGGAAGCCGCGGAACGGGCCGCCTGACAACGGTTCCTGCGCGCGTTCGGATTCGTTGCGATGGAATGCGTCGATGCCGCTCTGTTCGGAAATCCGCTCGGATTCGTCGCCGAACAATACCGCGTCGCCGTCGAATGCGATGCGCAACTGATCGGACTGCCGCTGCGGCGCCTTCGACGGCAGGATGGTCGCCGCGGCGATGCCGGCGGCCAGCGCCTGCGCGACGCTTTCCGGATTCGCGGACAGGAACAGGTCTGCACCGAACGCGTGTACGTAGGGCGAGGTCGGCGCGCCGCGCGTGAACGCGGCGCGTGCGATGTCGAGGCCGTAGTGTTCGATCGCGTTGAAGATGCGCAGGCCGGTGTCCGCGGAGTTTCGCGAGAGCAGGATCACCTCGACTCGGGGCGCCTCAGGTGCCGCGCGGTTGAGATGCAGCAGCTTCTGCACCAGTGGAAACGCGATGCCGGGCGCGAGCAGTTCGTCCTCGCGCGCGATCTGGTAGCGCGCGAACGCATCGACACCGTCGCGCTCGAACAGCTCGTGGCTCTCGCCGAGGTCGAACAGCGCACGCGAGGAGATCGCGACGACGAGGGCATCGCCGCCGTCGTCGGATTTCATGGCCTGGCCGGAGTCAGGGCCCCTTGGCTGCATCAAAGCCATCCTTGAGGATCGTATCGGCCATGATAGCGGCCGCGTAGGCATCGATGCGGCCCGCACCTGCCTGGTAGTTCGGCCAGTTCGCCATCGTGAGGCCGCCGCATCCAGTGTTGGACGGGTCGGTCACTCCAGCGGTGACCGCGGTATTGCGCAGCAGGGCGGCGACCTGGTCCGGATGACCTTTCAGGGCTGGATTGACCGACATCAGCAGCGCCGCAGCGCCAGCGACATGCGGCGTCGCCATGCTGGTGCCGCTCATGCTCCCGTACGAATTGCCGGGAATGCTCGAGCGGATGCTGACGCCGGGCGCGGACGCGTCGGGACGGATCTTCGTGACACCGCTGACCGGACCGCGGCTCGAAAAGCCAGCGATGCGATCGCTGTTGTCAGTCGCACCGACCACGAAACTCGCGTCGTAGATCGCGGGCGGTGCGGTGATCGTGCTGCACGACGGCCCGTCGTTCGCCGCGGCCGCGGCGAAGAAGATGCCTCCGGCGACGAGATTGTCGACGGCCTGCTTGAGGATATCCGCGGGCGTGCAACCTTCACCCGCTGGCGGCGCGGCGGTCGGGCATCCCCAGGAATTGCTGACGATGTCCGGCGCGAGGGCCGGATTCGGGTTCTGGCCACTGTGATCGGTCGGTGCCAGCAGCCATTGCATGCACTCGATGTATCGCGCCGGCGTGCCGGTGCCGGCATCCATGTTGCGGCATCCGATCCACTTCGCACCGGGCGCCACGCCGATCTGGTTTCCGGCGCCATCGTCCCCTGCGAAGGTGCCCGCTGTGTGTGTGCCGTGACCGTGGTCATCGCACGGCGCCGCTGCATCGTTGCCGCAGGAATTGCCCGTCGAATCGTGTATCGAATCGTGCCAGTTGTAGTCGTGACTGGCCGTGGTGCCGCTCCAGCCACGATAGTGCGGCTTCAGCGCCGGATGGTCCCACTGGTAACCGGTGTCCTGTCCAGCGATGACCACGCCCTGCCCGGTGAATCCGGCGGCCCAGACATCGGGCGCGCGGATCTTGCTGATGCCGGGGCCGATCGCCTCGATGGCATCCGGTACCGGCGCCATGGCGGGCGTCGTCTGCGGCAGTTGCGCGGCGATGCGCGGATTGCTCTCGACCCTGGCCACATTATCGCGCTGCGCGAGCGCCGCGAGATCGGCGGCAGAGAGCCGCGCCCAGACCATGTTCGCGATCCAGTACGCACGATATTCGACGCGACGCGCATCCAGCCACGCATGCAGATCCGCCTGCTGTGTCGATGCGCGGGCGCGCAGCGTATCGACCAGCGCGCGCCGATGCGTCTTGTAGTCGGCGTTCGCATCGAGCGGCGCCAGCATCGGCGTGGCTTGATCCGGAAGGATGATCAGCGCTTCGACGACCCCATCGTGTTGCGCCTGTGCCGCGAGTGCCGGATTGATGTCCGCGGCCAACGCGGAATGACAGGCCAGCGCCAACGCCGCCAGCGGCATCCCGCGCAGACCGGATTGAAATTTCCCCATTGAAACATCCTCCCCAGTTGGTGTGATGATCGGTTTGCGGCACCACGAGCAATGCCGCCGCGAACACTACAACAACCGGGGAGACGCCGCGTCCGCCCTCAGGCGCTTTTCATGTGCTCGGAGATTTTGCCGAGCGCGATCGCCAGCGCCGCGCCGCCCAACGTCTTCACCAACCCCGGATGCTGCGCATAGAAGCCGCTCAGGGTGTCGACGATGCCCGGGTTGTGCTGCTGCGCCTGGGTGACGGCGGCCTGCACCTGCTGCGGACTGATTTGTGACGCCTGATCCGCTGAGATCGTCGGCGTGGCTCCGCTGGCGGCAGACGACTGGCCCAGCAGGCCACCCAGCACGGAGGCCCCGGCGGGACCCAACGCGGCCGACAGCTGGTTCAGCATGGCCGCGCGCTGCTCGGGCGTTGACGCACCGAACATCTGCGAAACCATCTGGCCCACAGCGGGTGTCTGGTCGGAACCGAGCGCGGCGGAAAGACCCTTGCTGAGCACGTCCGGCGACACGTTCTGTGCGACATGGCTGAAGTCGTCGGCCAGTTGTCCCGATGCGGCGCCGGCATTGGCGCCGAGATAGCGATTGAGAATATCGGTCAGGATTGCCATGCGTTTTCCCTCCTCAGGTAGAGGTGCCGCGGCTCTTGATGACCATGTGGTAGATGAACAGCAGCACAAGTGCGCCAACAAAGGCGCCGATGAATCCGGCCGACTGGCCGGCCGCGTACCAGCCAAGGGCGCGACCGACGAAGGTCGCGATGACCGAGCCGGCAATACCGAGCGCGGCGGTCAGGAAGAACCCTTGTGGCCCCGGACCGTGGGTCACGAACTTTGCCAACACACCGACGATGAATCCGATCACGATGGTCCAGATGAGTTCCATGCGCTTCTCCCGTGCGTAAGTTGTTGGTTGCCTCAGTGCCGGCGTGATGGACTTCCCCCACCACGCCGGACGACCGAGTGTACGCCCGGGAACGTTGCGCTGGGAGCATCGCCGGATCTAAAAATTGTCAACGACGCAACCGTCGCAGACGCGCCTCGTTCAGAGGCTGCGCCCGTCGAACTGCTTGATCTCGAGTGCCTGTGGATCAACACCTTCGAGGCAACGCACATTGATCGCAAACATCGGATTGCCCTGGCGGTCGGATGCGTGCGCGAATGGCGCAACGCCGCAAACCGTGCAGAACCGGTGCCGGATCGCGTGCTTGTTGAACGTGTAGCTCGACAGGTCCGTCTCGGGCGTGCGCAGGCGCACCTGTGCCGCCGGCACGAACGTGAGCAGGTGCCCGCGCTTGCTGCAGATCGAGCAGTTGCATTCCATGGCGCTGCTGATTTCGGTGTCGGTTTCGACCTCGAACGCGACACGGCCGCAGTGGCATCCGCCGGTGTAGGTCATCGCAGCACTCCTGTGGGTTGGGTACTGCGAGTATCGGCATCCGGCGCGCCGGCGCAAGCCAGCGTTCGACACATCTCAGCGATCGCGCAAGGTCGCGATGTCGACCACGAAGCGGTAGCGGACGTCGCCGCGGATCATGCGCTCGTAGGCCTCGTTGATCTGCGCGATATCGATGACCTCGACATCGGAAGCGACCCCGTGTTCAGCGCAGAAATCCAGCATCTCCTGCGTCTCGCGTATGCCGCCGATCAGCGACCCGGCGAGGCGGCGCCGACGCATGATCAACGGACCGGCGGCGAGCGGCGTCGGCTCGGGCAGGCCGACCAGCACCATCGTTCCGTCGAGGCGCAGCAGCCCGAGATATGCGTTGTAGTCGTGTTGCGCGGAGACCGTGTCGAGGATGAGGTCGAAACGGCCGGCGTTCGCCTTGAATACCGCGGGATCGCGCGTCGCCAGGAAGTCGTCGGCACCGAGGCGCAGCGCATCCTCGCGCTTGCCCGGCGAGTGGCTGAGCACGGTGACTTCGGCACCCATCGCCTTGGCCAGCTTGACGCCCATATGGCCGAGGCCGCCGAGACCGACCACCGCGACCCTGCTGCCGGCCTTCACACCGAAGCGGCGCAGCGGCGAATACGTCGTGATGCCAGCGCACAGCAGCGGCGCGGCACGTTCCAGCGGGATGCCGGGCGGAATGCGCAGCACATAGTCCTCGTCGACCGTGATGCGCGTCGAATAGCCGCCATAGGTCGGCCGGTTGCGATCGGAGCGGAGGCCATCGCGTTCGTAGCTGTTGTATGTGCCGCTCATGCCGTGGTCGCAGTACTGCTCCTCGCCAGCATGGCACGCACCGCACTGCCGGCAGGAATCGACAAAGCAGCCGACGCCGACGACGTCGCCCACCTTGTATTTCGTGACGTCATGACCGGCCTTGGCGACCCGACCGACGATCTCGTGGCCCGGCACCATCGGGAAGATCGAACCGCCCCATTCGTCGCGCGCCTGATGGATGTCCGAGTGGCAGACGCCGCAGTAGAGGATGTCGATCAGGACCTCGCGTGGGCCGGGTTCGCGACGTTCGATGGAGAACAGCGCGAGCGCGGACGTTGCGGAGGCGGCGGCGTAGGCGGGTGTCGTCAGCATGGCAGGTTCCGTGGCAGGAGAACGAACGAAACCGGCGCGTCGTGGTACACGTCCGCGGCCGGCGTCATGCCGAGGTGGCGACGCCTGCGCGCAATGCAAGGTGTTGGCGGGCGCCGGTCATCCGGCCGGCTTGTCCAGCCGCGTCACGTGACCGGCGACGAGCTTCCATGCACCGTCGCGCTTGACCAGCGTATCGGTGAAGCGCACGTCGAGTGCAAACGGCTTGCCCTTCGAGCTGCCCTTCAACGAGGTGATGCCAAGCACGATCGCGGTGTCTCCGTACAGCCTGACCTTCATGTCGTGATTGCGGAACTCGGTGTAGCGCATGCCGCCGGATTTCGCGTCCGTGATGTCGTCGGTGCGCGTGCTGATCTGCGAGTGCGAATTCGTCAGCGTGTAGTGCTCGTCCTCGCCCTTCGCGATCGCCTCCGCATCGGAGGACAGGAACGCCACGCAGAGATCATTCTCGAACGCCAGCACGGCCTGTTCGTCGCTATCGGAGGCCGACGCGGGCGATGACAGGCCGATGCAGCAGACCACGGCAAGAATCAGACACTGCGCGATGTTCATGAGGGAACCTGCTTCATCGGAAGGTGGCGAACCCTCCATTGCCGCCTCCGCCAGCGCAACGGCCGCCACCGCGCCGGATGCGGGAACCAATTCCGGCGGCAGCGGTTGGCCGGGATCCGATCACGGCGTGAAGCCCGGCCGCATCAACTGCTGCAGGAACGCGCCGACCACTCGTGGCTCGATCAGGATCGTGAACAGCACGCCATAGATCGCACCCCAGAGATGCGCGCTGTGATTGATCCGGTCGGTGCGCTGGCGATCCATGTAGATCGTGTAGCCGAGATAGAGCACCGCATAGATGATCGCCGGCACCGGCAGGAAGAACACCAGGATCGTCGTCCATGGCCGCAGCAGGATGAACGCGAACAGCACCGCCGACACGGCGCCGGACGCACCGAGACTGCGGTAACCGCTGTCATCACGATGACGCAGATAGCTTGGCAGGCACGACACGACGAGGCCACCGACATAGAACAATGCGTAACCGGGTGCACCGATGTAACCCGCATAGAACTGCTCCATGAACCCGCCGAAGAAATACAGCGTGATCATGTTGAACGCGAGATGCGGCACGTCCGCGTGGATCAGCCCGCAGCTTGCGAGGCGCCAGTATTCCTTGCCGCGCGAGATCGCCGGCGGCCACAGGATCAGCCGGTCGATCAGGCGCGGGTTCGAGAACCCGATGAACGAGACGACGCAGGTGACGGCGATGATGATCAGGGTGACGGGCATGGCGTGCGCTTCCCTACGGCCTTGGATGGGCGCGCACGATATGCTGCGGACGCCGCGTCGAACAAGCGCCAGGCATCTGCGCGCTCCAGTGGTTCCATTGCGTCAATGCGGTTGAAACGTTTTCCGCTACGCCGCGTTGCGTTCGAGCCAGGCCGCATACGCCTGCAGCACCTTGCCGAGAAATTCGCGCGTGGAGTCGTTGGTCATGCGGCCGCTTTCGTCGAACAGCTTGTCAGCGTGGCCGATATAGGCCTCGGGTTGCTGCATCGCCGGCATGTCGAGGAACACGAGCGACTGGCGCAGGTGATGGTTCGCGCCGAAACCGCCGGTTGCGCCCGGCGATCCACTGACCACCGCCGCCGGCTTGCGGCTCCACGCACTCTTGCCGTACGGCCGCGAACCGACGTCGATCGCGTTCTTCAGCGGCGCCGGCACCGAGCGGTTGTATTCGGGCGTCACGAAAATCACGCCGTCGGCGGACCGGATGCGCTCGCGGAACGCAGTCCAGGCTGACGGCGGGTCATCGTCGAGATCCTGGTTGTACAGCGGCAGCGTGCCGATCTCGACGATCTCGAGCTTCAGCGCGGCAGGTGCGACCTCGATCAGGGTCCTGGCCAGCCTGCGGTTCAGCGAAGCCTTGCGCAGGCTGCCGACGATCACGACGACGTCACGGGGATTGCTCATGATGACTCCTCGTTCGTTCGGGTGAAGCAACTCGGCGCGGAGCATGTCACGTCGCGATACCCGCCGCATGCAACGTCCGCGACGGTATGATCCGCGTCCCTGCCCCACCCGCAAGTTCGATGTCGGCCGCCCCGCGTTACCTGCAACTCGATGTGTTCTGTGCGCGTCCCGGCGGTGGCAATCCGCTCGGCGTGGTGATCGGCGCCAATGACTGGAGCGGCGACACCATGCAGCGCTTCGCGCACTGGACCAACCTGGTCGAGACCACGTTCGTGCTCGCGCCGTCATCACCGGAAGCGAGCTACCGCCTGCGCATCTTCACGCCGGACCGCGAGATCCCGTTCGCCGGTCATCCGACGATCGGCAGCGCGCATGCGGTGCTCGACAGCGGCTTCGCGCAGGCGCGCGACGGCGAACTGATCCAGGAATGTGGCGCTGGCCTGCTGCCGGTGCGCGTCGAAGGCGAAGCCACTGAGCGACGCCTGTTCGTGCGCGCGCCTGCGGCGCGCGTCGTGCGAGAAGGAATTGCCGGCGAACCGCTGCTGCAAGCCGTGCTCGGTGGCGTCGCGCTCGGCGCGCTGCCGCCGGCTTTCGTCGAAGGCGGTCGACGCTGGTGGGTCGCCGAATTCGCCGATGAGGCTTGCCTGCGCGACTGGAAACCCGATCACGCCGCGATCGGTGCGTTGGCGCGGGCGACTGACAGCCTCGGCCTGTGCGTGTTCGCTCGTGCCACGAATGCCGATTACGACTTGGTCGTGCGCGCGTTCCCGGCCGGCGTCGGCATCGTCGAGGACCCGGCCTCGGGCGCGGCAAACGGACTGATTGCGGCCTGGATCGCGCTGCGCGAGCCGCACGGTCCTCTCGCGCGCGGCTACCGGGTCAGCCAGGGCCGCGAGATCGGGCGCGATGCGACGATCCTGGTGCGCATTGATGCCGACAGCGCGGTCTGGGTCGGCGGCCAGACGCACACCGTCATCGACGGCACGACACGCTGGGTTGCGTACGCCTGATCATGGTCGCGGTCATGGGTCGCCGGTCAATCCACTTCGAAACTTTCCAGGCTGACCGGCGCGGTCGGTGCGATGGAATTGAAGAATACGTTGTCGAATCGCATCGTCCCGATGAGATTCAGGTACAAAGTACAATGGGCTGACCGCGCGTTGCCCGGAAGGGTCCCGCTCGCCGTTTGCCATGCAGTCCAGTAAGTTGCGTAAGACGGTTGCGGTTTGCGCGACAGGTCGAAATAGTTTTTGCTGCAGTTGGCGTCCGTGTAGGTCGTGCACACCAGAGCGGCTCCATAAGCTCCAGAAATCGATCCCTTGAATACTTTGGATTGCAACCCCTCGCTGTACGCTGCCCCGGGGCTGACCGCGAAGCAGGTGGATTGGGCCGAGACACCACTTTCCGTGGGATCTCCAGTGA
Source organism: Dokdonella soli (assembly GCF_039523175.1). Taxonomy (NCBI): domain Bacteria; kingdom Pseudomonadati; phylum Pseudomonadota; class Gammaproteobacteria; order Lysobacterales; family Rhodanobacteraceae; genus Dokdonella; species Dokdonella soli. The sequence continues at coordinate 99,934 of NZ_BAAAEU010000005.1, read as the reverse complement.
GCTGAATTGAACCGGAGCTGGAACTGCCGCCGGCATCGTCCGCGCTCCAGATCCCGTAAGGGAACGTTGTCCAGCCGTTGATCTGATTGGCCGCACTGAAATCACCATTCGGCAGGAGATTGGCCGGTTGGGCAGCAAATGTCGGTTCCGAGGCGCAGAGAACCGCTGCAGCCAGCACCCATGCACCGTTATCCATGCAAACCTCCCTGCGTGAGGAATGGGTCGTCACTTTCTGTTATGCGCAGACAACCAGCCGGAAAATTATACGCGCTGCCGGCAGCAAGGAACCTCAGGCCGCGTGCGACCCCCAAACGCAAAAAGCCCCGGGTTCGCACCCGGGGCTTTTTGCTACAAACACGCTCGAGCGTGGATCAGATCACCTGGACCTGGTCGGCCTGCATGCCCTTCTGGCCCTGCACGGCGACGAAGCTGACGCGCTGACCTTCCTGCAACGACTTGAAGCCGGTGCCCTGGATCGCGCGGAAATGCACGAACAGGTCGGGGCCGCTTTCCGGGGTGATGAAACCAAAGCCCTTGGCGTCATTGAACCACTTGACGGTACCGTTCTGACGATTCGACATCTGAAACTCCTGAAAACACTGATGGCATCGCGATTGCGGAACATTCCGCATCGAGACTGGGTTGCAGGGAGCTAGCGAGGCGAAGCGGATCGTCGGACCTACCGCATCAGGCCACGATTCACAGTGACCCTTGCAAACACAGTGGCCGGACTATACGCGCAATCCCTTGCAAACGCTAACTTTGCGTTGTGTCCTCGGACACCTCGGCGGCTTTGCAGAGAAACCTGACCTGAGGCTGACGTCGGCGGCCTCCCGGGGCACATCGGGCGCCCCAAGGTCTTTCGGGCGCGATCACAAAGTCGGCACGCCCAGCCGGCCCTACGCGGTGCCGGCGACGATGTTGACGCTCAGCGCGATGATCACGACATTGAAGAAGAACGCGATCACGCTGTGCACGAGCGCGATGTGGCGCAGGCGGCGGTCGGTGATCTGCACATCCGAAACCTGGAAGGTCATGCCGATCACGATCGCGAAGTAGGCGAAGTCCCAGTAGTCCGGCCAGTAGTCCGGCTCCTTCTGCCCCGGAAACTCGAGGCCGCCGCGCGGCTGCTGGCGCTGGTTGTCGCCGTAGTACGCGTGCGCATAGTGCAGCGCGAACATGGTGTTCATGAACAGCCAGGACAGCAGCAGGCTCGCCGCGGCGAGCGCTATCTGGGGCGCGCCGCCGGTCTTGCCCGCATGCAGCTCCATCCCCAGTGCGACCAGTGCGACGGCGGTGACCGCGACGCCGCTGAGCAGGAAGCCCCAGCGCCCCTGGTCCTCCTTGCGCGAGCGTGCGCGAATCGAGGCGACGTCTGAACGCGTGAACATCTGAGCGACGAGGCCAAGAAACACAAGCGAAGCCAGCACGAAGGCGAGCACGACCACTCGGGTCGGGCCGATGCCTGCCATTCTCAGCGCGACCACAAGCGCGACAAACAGCGTGGCGGCGATATTGAAGCGAGGCCGCCGCGTCAGGCGACGCACGAACCGAGTGCCGATCCCCGGCTGGGCAGGTTTCGAAGGCGCTTCAGGCATCGGTGCTCCGTGTTCCGATCGGCAAACGTCGCGGCCATTGTGCCGCGCCCGCGTAGCCGCCGCTTGCACGGGCTCAGCCTGGATCGCCGAAGTCCGGCAGCCGCACAAGCCAGCCGGCCAGCCGCTCCGCCCATTCGGCCTGGCCTGCGGAATAGGAGATCAGGTCCTGCCGCACCTCGAGTTCGACATGCGGCAGGCCACGGCGCTCGCCATGGACCGGTATCGCATAGTCGGTCGCATCGCTGACCGTATAGGGTTCATTGTCGCCGACGACCCAGCGGCCGTCTTCTCGCATCAGGGCCAGCAATGCCTGCGCGACGCGCGCATCACGGTGATAGAGCACGCCGAGATGCCAAGGACGAGCGACGCCGGCATACACCGGCGTGAAGCTGTGCACCGAAACGAGGATCGTCGGTCGCTTCGCCAACGCGCGCCGGTCCAGTTCGGCGGCGACGCGCGCGTGGTACGGCTCAAAGATCTCGCGGACACGAGCCTGCGCGTCATGCGCGGACAGGTTGCGGTTGCCGGGAATGTCGGTGTGCTCGCTGCGCGTCACGATCGAACCGGGCGCGCTGGGCGGACGGTTGCAATCGATGACCAGCCGCGACCAGGGCTGCGTGATCACGAATGCATCGAGCCGCCGAGCGAGTTCGCGTGCCAGCCCGGCCGCGCCGATGTCCCAGGCGATATGCCGTTGCAGTTCGGTCGCGGATACGCCGAGATCGCCGAGCGCGCGCGGCAAGCGCTGCCCGGCATGGTCGCAGATCAGCACGAACGGCGAACGGCCGTCGGCGTGTGCGACCGTGAACGCTGACGGCTCGTCGGCGCCGAGCAGGCTCGGCAAGCGCGCCGCACCCGGTACACGGAGCGAATCGTCAGCGATAGTCATCGCGCGTCACAGGCTCGCACTCCGGGCATGAGGGTCGTCTACGCGCGGATCGGGACTGGATGAGAGTGCGGCGGCAAACGCAACACCGGCCCGCACCGGTCACACACACCCCGGGCGCGATGGTTGCTCCGGGGGCGTGACACGATCGATCAGAACGAAATCGATCGGAACGGCGCCAATCAAATCAGGCGGTTTTCTTCGCCGCGACTTTCTTCGCCGGCGCTGCGGCCTTCTTCACCGCGGGCTTCGCTGCCGGCTTCGCCGCGGCAGTCTTCGTGCCAGCTGCTTTCTTGGCCGCATGCGGACGCGTGTTGCCATAGCTGCGGATCGCGATCTTGCCCTTCTTGGTCTTGCGGTCGCCTCTGCCCATGATTGCTCTTTACTCTTCGTGTGCCGATGGTACGGGGCGCGCAGGATAGCAGCCTGCGCCGCCTATGCAAGAATCGCGTCGCATTCGCGGCCTCAGAGGCATCGCTCCCCGCTCAATGTCCGCAACGCGCGTCGGCGCAGTCGAAGCGCTCCAACTGCACGGTCGCGTGCTCGATCCGGAAGCGTTCGCGCAGCACCGTCCGGATCGACGCAATCGCCTGGTCCGCATCGGTGCCCTCGAACAGCCGCGCATGCAGCGTGGCGACATGGTAGCCGCCGGCCAGCTGCCAGACGTGCACATGATGGACGTCGCGCACGCCGGCCGCCTCGCTCTTCAGGGTGCTGCCGACGAGGTCCGAATCGATACCCTCCGGCGCCCCTTCCAGCAGGATGTGTGCTGACCGGCGCAGCAACCGCCAGGCACTGGCCAGGATCAGTAACGAGACCAGGATCGAGGCTACCGGGTCGGTCCACAACCAGCCGAATCCGCGGATCAGCAGCGCCGCCACGACCGCCCCGAGCGAACCGAACAGATCGCCGAGCACATGCAGGCGCGCACTGGCGGTATTGAGATCGTCGTGGTCATGACCGGACAACGCGAGCAGGACGAACGCATTGACGAGCAACCCGGCCACCGCGATCACCAGCATCGGACCGGACAGGATCGGCTGCGGATCGCCGAGGCGCAGGGCGGCCTCGGCCACGATCCACGCGACCAATACAAACTGGACCAGCGCGTTGCTGTAAGCAACCAGCACCTCGAGGCGCGCATAGCCGAAGCTGCGCCTCGCGTCTGCGGGACGCCGCGCGTAGTGCGCGCCGAGCCACGCGAACAGCAGCGCGGCTGCATCGACCAGCATGTGCCCCGCATCGGCGAGCAGCGCGAGCGAGCCGGACAACCATCCGCCGAACGCTTCCGCCAACAGCGTGACCAGGGTCAGCACGAATGCGAGCAGCAGGCGCCGCTCGCGACGCCCACCGGGCGCCACGTGCGCGTGATCGTGCGCCGGTGAATGGTCGTGGTGGTGGCTCATCGGCCGGAATCGGAGATTGACATGCGCGGCATGCTAGGCGGCAGCCGCGCGGTTACACAATCACGCGCGGAGGCGATCTGCGCCGGGCAGATGCTCAGTGTCCGCAGGCCGCGTCGTGCACGTGGCCATGCGCGAGCCGCAGATTGGTCAGGTGCGCGAGCGCAACCAGCGTTCCGCCCATCGCGACCAGCGTCGCGTGCAGGATCGACGCGTGATCGAAGTCGACCACGATGCCGGCGACCAGCAGGGTGATGCCCGGCGCCAGGAACCAGAACGCGCTGAAGCGCTGGTGGCGGCGGAAACCGATGACCATTGTGGTCAGCGCCAGCACGCTCGCGAATGCGATGAAGCCGCGTTCGAAACGATGGTCGGCAAGGAAGCTCAGCCCCAGCGCCGGCAGCACCGCGATCACCAGCGGCAGCAGCGCGCAATGCACCGCGCACAGGAACGACGCCGTCGCGCCGAAACGATCGGCGAGACGCGCGAACAGCGATGGATGGCGCGGACCAGTGCTCAAGGGCGGAACTCCGATTGACGTTATAACATAACCCGCCGATCCGAGGCGGCAAACCTGATTGTCCCGTTCGACTCCAAGTGCACGCTGGCATGACCAATGGCATGGACGCTGCGGCACTTGGTTGTAATATTATAACATATCTTCCACTGTCCTCGCCAAAGCCCGAATGACTCGCATGAAGAAGACCGCCCTCGCCCTGTGCATCGCCATCGCGTTCACCCAATCCGGCGTGGCGTTCGCAGACCTGGAGGCGCCCTCGGACGCCGCCGCGCCGGCCGACGCGAACGCCCGCACCACCGATTCACGCAATGCGAAGAAGAGCACGAGCGCCGAGGATGTTGATGGCGAGTTCGGTGAACTGGGCACGGTCAGCGTGACCGCCAAGCTCGACCAGGCGCGCAACCAGCTCTCGCCCGACGTCGGCAGCAGCCAGTACATCTTCGACAAGAAGGCGATCGAGCAATTGCCGCTGGGCAACGCGACCTCGCTGAACCAGGTGTTGCTGCGCGCGCCCGGCGTGGTCAACGACTCCTTCGGCCAGCTGCACGTGCGCGGCGATCACGGCGACGTGCAGTACCGCATCAACGGCGTGATCATCCCGGAAAGCATCAGCGGTTTCGGCCAGGCGCTGGACGCGCGCATCATCGACAACCTGTCGTTCCTGACCGGCGCCCTGCCCGCCCAGTACGGCTACCGCACCGCCGGCGTCGTCGACATCACGACGAAATCCGGCGCTCCGGCCAAGGGCGCCGCCGACACCACAGGCGGCAGCGTCGGCCTGACCACCGGTTCGTTCGGCACCTGGAACCCGAGCGCGGATTTCTACGGCAGCAACGGACCATGGAGCTGGTTCCTCACCGCGAACTATCTGCAGAACGACATCGGCATCGAGAATCCGACCTCGTCGCGCGACGCGATCCACGACCACACGAACCAGTTCAAGAGCTTCGGCTATCTGTCGTACCTGCTGAACGATTCGGCGCGCCTGTCGTTCATGTTCGGCACGACCAACAACCGCTTCCAGATTCCAAACAAGCCGGGACAGCAACCCAGGTTCCAACTGGGCGACATCGCCGACTTCGATTCGCGCAATCTCGACCAGCGCCAGAAGGAGCAGACCCGCTTCGGCGTGCTCTCGCTGCAGGGAACACTCAATGAGACCAACTACCAGGTCTCGCTCGGCCAGCGCTACACCAGCGTGAACTACCGGCCCGACCCGATCGGCGACCTCATGTTCAACGGCGTCGCCGGCACCATCGACCGCAGCAATCGCGCGAACACGCTGCAGGCGGATTTCTCGACCGCGCTGAACAATGCGCACACGCTGCGCTACGGTCTCTATGTCAGCGACGAGCATCCGGTCGCGAACAATCTCTCTCGGGTCTTCCCGGCCGACGACAATGGCAACCAGACCAGCACCGCGCCGATCACGATCGTCGACAACGCGGCGCATATCACCGCGCGCACCTACGGCCTGTATGTGCAGGACGAGTGGCAGTTCAACGACAAGCTGACCGTGAACTACGGCCTGCGCGGCGACAAGGTCGACGCCTACGTCAAGGAAAGCCAGCTCAGCCCGCGCCTCGGCCTCGTCTACCAGGCCACCGACACGACCACCTTGCATGCCGGTTACGCGCGCTATTTCACGCCGCCGCCGGCCGAGCTGATCGCGGCGACCGATATCGCCCTGTTCCAGGGCACGACGAACGCGCTGCCGACAAACGTCAACGCGGAGACGCGCTCCGAGCGCTCGCACTATTTCGATGCAGGCGTCTCGCAGAAGATTGGCGATCACCTGACCCTCGGCCTCGATGCCTACTACCGCAAGGTCACCAACCTGCTCGACGAAGGCCAGTTCGGCGCCGCGCTGATCTTCTCGCCGTTCAACTACGCGCGCGGCCGGGTCCGCGGCGTCGAGTTCACCGCGAACTACGACCGCGACAATTTCTCTGCGTACTTCAACCTCGCCTCGAGCCGCGCCATGGGCAGGCAGGTCGTCACCGGCCAGTACAATTTCGACCAGCAGGAACTCGACTACATCGCGACGCACTGGGTGCATCTGGACCATGACCAGCGCCTCGCCTCGTCCGGCGGCGTCAGCTACAACTGGAACGGCACGCGCTTCGGCGCGGACTACATCTACGGCTCGGGCCTGCGTCACGAGTTCGCGAACAGCGCGCACCTGCCGCAGTACTACAGCATCAACCTCTCGGTCGACCGCAAGTTCGACCTGCCTGCACTCGGTCCGCTCGATGTCCGCCTCGCCGCGATCAACGTGACCGATCGCAGCTACAAGTTGCGCGACGGCACCGGCATCGGCGTCGGCGCGCCACAATTCGGCGCGCGGCGCGGGCTGTATCTCGGCATCCAGAAGGACTTCTGATTCGGTGACGCGCGGCGCGTTGGCTTTCTGTGCCGCGCTGCGGCACAGTAAGGCCATTGCCCATCTGCGGATCCTCCGACGAACGCGGTGTCATCGCTGATCCATACGAAGAGACTGCGCATCGCGCTGTCATTCGTCCTCGCCGCCGCGCTCGCGGCGGTTGGTGCCGTCGCCTGCCATCACGAACAGGAAACGCAGCGCGCCGCGGTCACCCCGCTGCTGCGCCCGCCGCTGACCCCGCTGTTCGACGACCTGGAACGGCGCACCTTCGATTATTTCTGGGATACGGCGATGCCGGACAGCGGCCTGATCCCGGACCGCTATCCGTACACCGAGCCGTTTTCCAGCATTGCCGCGATCGGCTTCGGACTCACCGCCTACGGCATCGGCGTCGAGCGCAAGTACATCACGCGCGAGCAGGCCATCGAGCGCACGCTGCTGACGCTGCGCACGCTGGAAGGCCTGCCGCAGGGCTCGCGCAGCGAAGGCATGGCCGGCTATCACGGCTTCTTCTACCACTTCCTCGATCTCAAGAGCGGTGCGCGCTACGCGGACTGGGTCGAACTCTCCTCGGTCGACACCGCGCTGCTGCTCGAGGGCGTATTGTTCTCGCAATCGTACTTCGACCGGAACACGCCCGAGGAAAAGGAAATCCGCCAGCTCGCCGACACCCTCTACCGGCGTGTCGAATGGCCGTGGATGCAGGTGCGTCCGCCATTGATCGCGATGGGCTGGTATCCGAAGCAGGGCTACCTTCCCTACGACTGGGAGGGCTACAACGAGGGCATGCTGGTCTACATCCTCGCACTCGGCTCGCCGACCGAAGCGATCGGCAATGACGCGTGGAGCGCATGGATGAAAACCTATCCACGCTCGTGGGGCACGTTCGAAGGACAGGAGTACCTCGGCTTCGGGCCGCAGTTCGGCCATCAGTATTCGCACGTCTGGATCGATTTCCGCGGTATCCAGGACGCGTACATGCGCGTGCACGGTTTCGACTATTTCGAGAACAGCCGCCGCGCGACCTATGCGCAGCGCGCCTACGCGATCGCGAACCCGATGGGCTGGAAACTCTATGGCCAGAACATCTGGGGCCTGACCGCCAGCGATGGCCCGCAGGGCGCAAACCTCGACTACGAGGGCGGTCTGCGCGAGTTCCGCCACTACTCGGCGCGCGGCGCCGGCCTCGCCGATGCGTTCGACGACGGCACGATCGCGCCGACCGCGGCGGCGGCCTCGCTGCCGTTCGCACCGGAGATCGTGATCCCCGCGGTCGAGGAGATGCATACCCGCTACGGCAAGGAGATCTACTCGAAATACGGCTTCCTCGATGCGTTCAATCCGAGCTTCAGCTACGACATCCCGCTGAAGACCGGCCACCTCGTGCCGGGGTTCGGCTGGGTCGCCAGCGACTACATCGGCATCGACCAGGGCCCGATCCTCGCGATGATCGAGAACTACCGCGACGATTTCGTCTGGAACGTGATGAAGAGGAACCCGTATATCCGCAAAGGCCTGGAGCGCGCCGGATTCAAGGGCGGCTGGCTCGATGAGCCGGTCGCGGCGAAGGTATCGAAAGCGGCCGCATCGCGATGAATACGTGCTTCTCACGGATCCTGCGCGCGCTCATACACGCCGGTGCGTATGCCGCGATGTCGTGCATGCTCGGCTGCGCAAAACCCGACGCCGGCATCACCGTCGTCACGTTCTGGACAATCGGCCGTGAAGGCGAAGTCGTGCAGCCGCTGCTGCGCGACTTCGAGCGCGCGCATCCGACGATCCGCGTCGATCTCCAGCAATGGCCACTGACCGCGGCGCACGAGAAGTTGCTGACCGCGTTCGCCGGCGACGCACTGCCGGATGTCGGTCAGCTCGGCAACACCTGGATTCCGGAGCTCGCGACACTTGACGCGCTCGAACCGCTGCAAGCGTATGTCGATGCGTCGACTGTCGTGCACAGCGACGACTACTTCGGCGGCATCTGGGAGACCAACGTGATCGGCGGACGCCTTTACGGTGTGCCGTGGTATGTCGACACGCGGTTGCTGTTCTATCGCACTGACCTGCTCGCCGAGGCCGGCTTCTCTGCGCCGCCGCGCGACTGGGCCGAGTGGAAGCGCCAGCTCGCTGCGATCAAGGCGAACGCAGGGCCGGACAAGTACGCGATCCTGCTTCCGCTCAACGAATTCGAGCCGCTGCTCAACCTCGCGGTGCAGGCGCCTGATCCACTGCTGCGCGACCACGACACACGCGGCAACTTCGAGAGCGCGGGTTTCCGGCGCGCGTTCGATTTCTACGTCGACATGTTCCGGCGCGACTGGGCGCCGCCGATGAGCGATACGCAGATCTCCAACGTCTGGGATGAGTTCGCGAACGGTTTTTATGCGTTCTACATCACCGGCCCCTGGAATGTCGGCGAATTCCGCCGGCGCCTGCCACCCCGGCTCGCGAACGACTGGGCCACCGCACCACTGCCCGGCCGCGATGGCCCAGGCGCAGCGATCGGTGGTGGCAGCAGCCTGGTCATGTTCCATCACTCGCCGCACAAGCAGGCAGTGTGGCAGCTGATCGAGTTCCTTTCGCAGCCGCAACAGCAGCGCCGCTTCCACCAGCTCAGCGGCGACCTGCCACCGCGCCGCAGCGCCTGGAGCGATCCCGCGCTCGCGAACGATCCGTATGCAAAGGCATTTCGCGAACAGCTCGAACGAGTGAAGCCCGCACCGAAGGTGCCGGAATGGGAGCGCATCGCGCAGGAGATGCGCCTGGCCACCGAGCGCGTCGTGCGCGGGGGAGAGCCGGTCGATCAGGCGCTGCGCGAGCTCGACGCGCGTACCGACGTGATCCTCGAGAAGCGGCGCTGGATGCTGGCGCGGCAGGCCCGGCCATGACCGAACGCCGCGCCGCCTCGCTGTTCATTGCACCCGCACTGCTGGTGATCGGCGCATTCTTCCTGGTGCCGGTGCTCGCCGCATTCGCGTTGAGCCTGACCGATTTCGATCTCTACGCGCTCGCGGATCTGCACAATCTGCGCTTCGTGGGCCTCGACAACTACATCGACATCCTGCACACGCCGCTGTTCTGGAAGTCGCTGCTCAACACCCTGTACTTCGTCGGCATCGGCGTGCCGTTGTCGATCGCGGTGTCGCTCGGCGCGGCCCTGTTGCTTGATTCGAAACTCGCGCGCTGCAAGGGACTGTTCCGCACCGCGCTGTTCGCGCCGGTCGTGACCACGGTGGTCGCGGTCGCGGTGATCTGGCGCTATCTGCTGCACACGCGTTATGGCCTGATCAACTATGGCCTGGGCAAGATCGGGATCGCGCCGATCGACTGGCTCGGCGATCCGCACTGGTCGATGCCGGCGATCATCCTGTTCGCGGTCTGGAAGAACTTCGGCTACAACATGATCATCCTGCTCGCCGCGCTGCAGGGCATTCCGGGCGATCTCTACGAGGCCGCGCGCATCGACGGCGCCACGGTCCCGCAGCAGCTGCGCCACATCACGCTGCCGATGCTGCGCCCGGCCCTGCTGCTGGTCGCTATCATCACGGTCTCCGGCTACTTCCAGTTGTTCGCCGAACCCTATGTGATGACCCAGGGCGATCCGCTGCAAAGCACGGTCAGCGTGCTGTATTTCATGTACCAGGAAGGCTTCAAGTGGTGGAGCCTCGGCCGTGCCTCGGCGATCGCGTTCCTGCTGTTCGCGCTGATCCTCGGCGTGACCACGCTGCTGCTGCGCCTCGGCCGGCGCGGCGGTGCCACATGAATCCGCGGCTCGCCAAGGCGCTCGTCAACGGGCTGCTGATCGCGGCCGCGTTCATCGCGCTGTTTCCGCTGGCATGGATGCTGTCGGTGTCGTTCATGCGACCCGGCGAGGCGAGCGCGTTTCCGCCGCCGTTGCTGCCTGCGCAGGCGACGCTGGCGAATTATCGCGAGCTGTTCGTGCGCGCCGGCATGGGCCGCTATCTGGTCAACAGCCTGCTCATTGCAGGCGCGACCACGCTGTTGTCGCTGCTGTTTAATCTCGCGGCCGGCTACGCGTTCGCAAAACTGCGTTTCGCCGGTCGCGAGCGCCTGTTCCGCAGCCTGCTCGGCGCGCTGGTGATCCCGGCCCAGGTCGCGATGATTCCGCTGTTCCTGCTGATGAAGGAGCTGCACCTGGTCAACCGCTACGGCGGCGTGGTCGTGCCCGCGCTCGCGAGCGTGTTCGGCGTCTTCCTGGTGCGCCAGTACGCACGCTCTATACCGGACGAACTGCTGGAGGCCGCGCGCATCGACGGCGCTGGCGAGCTGCGCATCTTCACGACGATCGTGCTGCCGTTGCTGAAGCCGATCGTGGTCACGCTCGCGATCTTCACCTTCCTCGCGAGCTGGAACGATTTCATGTGGCCGCTGATCGTGCTCGGCGACCAGGCTGCGCAGACCGCGCCGGTCGCGCTGGCCGGCCTGTCGCGCGAGCACGTGCAGGACAACGAGCTGATGATGGCCGGCTCGGTCGTCACGACCCTGCCGGTGCTGCTGCTGTTCCTGGTGTTGCAGCGACACTACATCCAGGGCCTGCTGCTCGGCAGCGTGAAGGGATGAGTTCGCCGGATCCCGCCGGGGCGATCGAGCCGGCGCGCAACGGCTACGGACACCAGAAGACGTCAAGCGGAGCACCCTGCAGGTCGATCGCGGCGCGGATCGGCGCATCGCGTGCATCACCCGGCGTGAGCGCGCGCTCGAGCACCGCTCGCTTGTCGGCACCACGAATCAGCAGCAGGCGACGGCGCGCCGCAGCGAGCCCGCTCGGTGTCAGGCTGATCCGCTGCGTCCACGCGCCCGCGACCGGGCAACCTGTTGCGTCGATCGCTGCGTAAGGCTCCCGCGAGACCAGCGCCGCGTCGAGGTTCGCAGCACCCGGAAACAGCGACGCGGTGTGGCCGTCGTCGCCCATGCCGAGCACGGCGACGGCGAACGTCGCGCGCGCGCTCGGGAACGGCCAGCGCGCATTGCTCGCCACCACAGCCGCATCGAGCGTCGGCGCTGATTCGCGCAGCGGCACGAAGCGCGCGGATGCCGCGCGATCCTGCAGCAAGGTGTCGCGGATCAATCGCGCATTGCTGCCTGTTGCAGCGGGATCGACATCGCGATCGTCGACCAGCGACACGACGACCTGCGCCCAATCCAGCGCCTGCCGCGCCAGCGCACCGTAGACCGGCGCCGGCGTGGTTCCTCCGGACAACAGAAGCCAGGCTTCGTCGGCCTCGGCGAGTCCAGCCTGCAGCGCATCGCGCACACCGGCGACCGCCGCCTCGATCCAGCCCGATTCGTTCGCGGCTGCGTGCCAGACCACGCGTGCGGCGCGCGCCGACGCGACAACGGAAGTGGGCGTGGACATGCCTATGTGGGGACCTTGGTGAGGGTGGTCGATCGCTGCAGAAGCGTGCGTCCACTGTCCTCGACTGCGAACGCCGCGGCACCGAGCAAGCCGGCGTACGGATGCACGATCGCCAGCGTGGGTACGCGCGCGAGGTTGGACCCGAGACGCCCCTTGTCTTCGAAACGGCGGCGGAAACCACCGCGCTCGAGCCAGGGCAGGAGCGGTGCAATCATTCCACCGGAGAGATACACGCCGTCCCACGCACCGAGCGCGAGCACGAAATCGCCGGCAACCGCGCCGAGCAGTTCGCAGAAGACCTCGGCCGCGCGCACACAGGTGGGATCCGTGCCGATATCGGCGCGTTGGGTGATTTCCTCGGAGGTCAGACTTTCCTCGAACGTGCCGTGGATCTCGCCGAGCGCCTGATGCAGATTGGCGAGGCCGCTGCCGCAGAGCAGGCGTTCGTTGGAAACCCGCCCGAAGCGCGCGCCGAGGCGGCGCAGGATCTCGACCTCCTCGTCGGTGCGTGGCGCGAATGCGGTATGGCCGCCCTCGGTTTCGAGTGCGAGCGTGCGGCCGTCACGCAGCAGCAGCGCACCGACACCGAGACCGGTACCGGGCCCGAGCACCGCGAACGTCTGCTTCGGCGAAGCGGCAACGCGCGTCGCGCCGGCGCCGCCGATCACGTGCACATCGTGGTCGCCGAGCAGCACGACGCATAGGCTCATCGCAGCGAAATCATTGACGAAATGAGCGCCTTCGAGCGCGAGTTCCGAACGCGCGCGCGCGGGCCGGATGTCCCAGGGATGATTGGTCAGACACACTTCATCCGCGCCGACCGGCCCCGCGACCGCGAACACGCCGCGCCGTGGACGCTCGCCTGACTCGCCAAGATAGGCGAGCGCGGCATCGGTGAAGGTTGCGAAATCGGCGACGCGATAGCGCCTGATGCTGTCGCCCAGCAGCGGCTGTGCCTCCGATGGGTCGGCGAGTGCGAAACGCACATTGGTGCCGCCGACATCGGCGAGCAGCACGTGTCCGATGTCGATCACGGTGGCCCACTCCTGCGGGGAGTCGCCTGCGTCAGCTGCACGCACGTGTCGCCCCCATCTCGGGCGCGCGTGCTTCCCATTGCCTGCCTGCACGGACAGGTCGCGACAACCGGAAGCTTGTGGGCTTCGAACGTGCACCGGATCGGGAAGTGCCACCGCATGTCCGCTACTCCTCCAACGCCCGACCGTTCGTCGCGACAATCCTCGAGTACAGCCGCGCGCTCGCCTTCGGTGTGCGCTCTTGCGTCGCGAAATCGACGTGGACGATACCGAAGCGCTTGGAGAACCCGAGCGACCACTCCAGATTGTCGAGCAGCGACCAGGCCATGTAGCCGCGCACGTCGCAGCCCTGATTGATCGCATCGTGCAGCGCGCGCAGATGCCGGCGCAGGTAGTCCACGCGCAGCGGATCGGCGAGCGTGTCGCCGTCGACCCGCGGCGGGTCGTAGAACGCCGAGCCGTTTTCGGTGATGACAACCTGCGGATTGCCGTAGCGGTCACGCAGCCAGACCAGGGTGTCGGTCAGACCCTGCGGGAATACCTCCCAGCCGGTCTCGCTGTAGGTCGCGTCCTGGCGCACCGCGGATGCGCGCAATGGCCAGGAGGCGGGATCGTGGCGCGTGACGCTGCGCGTGTAGTAGTTGACGCCGAGGAAGTCGATCGGCTGCCGGATCAGCGCGTAATCCTCGTCCGGCCATTCCGGCCAGGCCTCGCCGAAGATCTCGCGCAGCTCGTCGGGATAGCGGCCGAGAAAGACCGGATCGAGGTATTGGCGGTTCATGTACGCATCCGCGCGCTGCATGGCGGCGCGATCCTCGGCGCTGTCCGATGCCGCGTACTTCGGCTCCAGGTTCACCACGATACCGACTTCGTGCCGGCCTTCGGCGCGATACGCCTGCACGGCCATGCCGTGCGAACGCAGCAGATGGTGCGAGGTAATCGGCGCCTCGAAACGGTTGCGATGTCCGGGTGCGAGCGCGCCGTGCAGGTAGCCGCCGTCGCTGACGACCCAAGGTTCGTTGATCGTGGCCCACTTCTTCACGCGGCCGTCGAGCTTGCGGTAGAGCACGCTCGCGTAGTCGGCGAACCAGTTCGCGACGTCCGGATTCAGCCAGCCGCCGCGATCGTCGAGCGCGGCCGGCAGATCCCAGTGGTACAGCGTCGCCAGCGGCTCGATGCCGTTCTCCAGCAACTCATCGACGAGGCGGTCGTAGAAATCGAGACCGCGCGGGTTGACCTTGCCCTTGCCTTCCGGCAGCACGCGCGCCCAGGCAATACTGAAGCGGTACGCCTGGAGGCCCAGTTCACGCATCAGCCGCACATCGTCCTTGTAGCGGCGGTAGTGATCGCAAGCGACGTCGCCGGTATCGCCGTTGACGACCATGCCCGGCGTGCGCACGAAACGCTGCCAGATGCTCGGACCGGCGCCGTCGGCCAGCGGCGAGCCTTCGATCTGGTAGGCAGAAGTCGCACTGCCCCAGAGAAAGCCGGGGGGAAACTCGTAGGTCCGGTCCATGCATTCTCCCGGGACGGCCAAAAAAAGCCGGATCCTCCGTCCGGTTGCCGCTATGGCGGCGCAACGCCGGAAACGACTACATTGCGTCGTCCGCAGGATAGCCGAACGCCAGTCGCTCCGCGATTCGCGCGACTCGAGCGGCCTTTCACGAGGAGCATCCGCGCATGGCGAAAGTGCGTCTGGAGTCGGTGCGAAAGGTCTACGGCAACGGCCACGTCGGCGTCGCCGGCGCGAGCTTCGAGGTCGCACACGGCGAACTGCTGGTGCTGGTCGGGCCGTCCGGCTGCGGCAAGTCCACGTTGCTGCGCATGATCGCAGGCCTCGAGGCGATCACGTCCGGCACGCTCATGATCGGCGAGCGCGTCGTCAACGAGGTCTCACCGCGCGACCGCGACATCGCGATGGTGTTCCAGAACTACGCGCTGTATCCGCACATGAGCGTGGCCGCGAATCTCGCGTTCGGTCTCAAACTGCGCGGTGCGCCGCACGCCGAAATCGAACGCAGGGTCGCCGAAGCCGCGGCGATGCTCGATCTCGCGCGCCTGCTCGATCAGAAACCAGCGCAGCTTTCCGGCGGCCAGCGCCAGCGGGTCGCGCTCGGCCGCGCGCTGGTGCGCAAACCCGCGGTGTTCCTGCTCGACGAGCCGCTGTCGAACCTCGACGCGAAACTGCGCCTGTCCACGCGCGTCGAGATCACCAAGCTGCACCGCAGCCTCGACGCGACGATGATCTATGTCACCCACGATCAGATCGAGGCCATGACGCTTGGTCAGCGCATCGTGGTGATGAAGGATGGCGAGATCCAGCAGATTGACACGCCGATGCGACTGTACGAACGACCGGCCAACCTGTTCGTCGCCGGTTTCATCGGCAGCCCGGCGATGAATGTGTTTCGAGGCCGCGTGATCGCGGCGGATGGCGCGAAACTCGACCTCGGCAACGTACGCCTGCCGCTCGCGCGGGCCGGCGAAGGGAGCTTCGGCGCGCGCGACGTCGGCGGCGAACTGGTCGTCGGCCTGCGTCCAGAGGATTTCGCGATCGTCGACGGCACCGTCGCCGCGGCTGGCACGGCGACGATCCGCGCCCGCCTCGAACTCGTCGAACCGGTCGGCAACGAGATCTTTCTCAACCTGCGCTTCGGCGAGCACACGCTGGTCGCGCGCGTGCCGCCGCAGGAGGTCCCGGCGCTCGGCACGGAACTGACGCTGGCCTTCCGGCCAGCGCGCATGCATCTGTTCGATGCGCAAACTGAAAAACGCATCAATGTGCACACATAGCGCACCTGGATCGCGGTTCGCTGGTGCCGGATCCGGCGGCGAGTAGACTGAGCACAACTTCCGCATCGAGGGGATCGCCATGGCGTTCGTCGAATGGGAAATGCACGGCACGGAACTGGGCAACTGCAATTGCAACTGGGGTTGCCCCTGCCAGTTCAACTCGCTGCCCGACAAAGGTCACTGCCGCGCGCACGCGTTCATCCAGATCGATCGCGGCCACTTCGGCGCGATGAAACTCGACGGCCTGCGCTGGGGCATTCTCGCCGCGTGGCCGGGCGCCGTGCATCAGGGCAACGGCACGTTCATGACCGTCATCGACGAACGCGCCGACGACGCCCAGCGCGCAGCCATCGAGGCCATTTCTCACGGCAAGGAAACCGAGCCGGGCAGCCTGATCTGGCAGGTGTTCAGCACCACGGTGACGCGGTTTCTGCCAACTCAGTTCAAACCGATCGATCTCGCGATCGACGTTGATGCGCGCAGCGCGCGGGTGCGCGTGCCCGGATTGCTCGAAGCCAGCGTCGAGCCGATCAGGAACCCGGTCACCGGCGACGCCCAGCAGGCACGCCTGACCCTTCCGAACGGCTTCGAGTTTACCGAGGCCGAATTCGCCAGCGGCAGAGCCCGTTCCGATGCGCCGATCGAACTGGCGTTCGACGGTTCGCATGCACATCTCGCGCGCATCCACTGGAGCACACGCGGTGTGCTGAGGTGATCATTCCGTCGTGAGCGGCGCGGTGTCCGCCTTCGGGACATCCATGACGCGCGACCGGCTTTGGGTCGGGCTTGGACTGGTCGCCGCGGTGCTGCTGTGCTGGGCATGGCTGGTGCCCGCGGCGCTCGATATGCAGGGCGATATGCGCGGTCTGGCGGCGTGGATGATGACCACCCGCTGGGATCTGCGTTATGGCCTGCTGATATTCGGCATGTGGACGGTGATGATGATCGGCATGATGCTGCCCTCGGCGATACCGGCCATCCTGCTCTACGCCGGCATCGCGCGCAGCGACACGCGCCTGCCGGCGCCCGTGCGCCGCACCGGTGTTTTCGTCAGCGGATACCTGCTGGCCTGGTGCGTTTTCAGCCTGTTCGCCACGCTGCTGCAATGGCGTCTGGCGGTCGCTGCCGCGATGACGCCGATGATGCGCCTGCACAGCGCGGCGATGGGCGCCGCGTTGCTGCTGGTCGCTGGCCTGTACCAGTGGACACCGCTCAAGCGCCGCTGCCTCGATCGCTGCCGCTCGCCGGCCGCGTACATCGCCGCAAACTGGCGCCCCGGATGGCGCGGCGCGCTGCGGCTGGGCTGGCGCCACGGCCTGTATTGCCTGGGCTGCTGCTGGGCGCTGATGCTGCTGCTGTTCGTCGGCGGCGTGATGAACCTTGCGTGGATCGCAGCGCTCACGCTCGCCGTGCTGCTGGAAAAACTCGCGCCGTTCGGTATGCGCGGCGGTCGCCTGGGTGGCACACTGCTGATCCTCGTCGCCTGCGGGATCGCTTGGCGCAGTTTGTGAACGCGCTGCAAGCGCGTGGCTGAAAAAGCCGTCTGGTGCGCGGCTCCGGCTGTGCCGAAATCCTGTTCAAGCGCTCGCAACGCACTCGCGCTTTCGCCAGCGATCGCTTCAAGCATTCCGGCACACGCGCCGGTACTCAGGATGCCGGCGACTTCCGATCCGCTGCCTCGCGGCAATTCGCGCAGACGCCGTGCATCTCGAGTGTCTGCGCGCGCGGGCGAAAACCGCGCTCACGCGCCTGTTCGTTGAGCAGTTTGGAGACGCGCTCGTCACAGACCTCGACCGCGTTCGCACAGACGTCGCAGATCAGGAACGGAACCTGGTGCACCTCGTTCGGATGATGGCAGCCGACGAACGCGTTGATCGATTCGAGTTTGTGGATGAAGCGGTTCTCGAGCAGGAAATCGAGCGCGCGATAAACCGTCGGCGGCGCGGCGCCGCTGTGTTCGTCCTTGAGCCGGTCGAGCAGATCGTAGGCCTTTACCGGCTTGGATTCCGCCGCGATCAGTTCGAGCACGCGCAGGCGCAGCGGGGTCAGGCGCAGACCACGCAATTCGCAGGCGCTCGCGACCGCGTCGACGAACGCACCCGCGTCGTGACCATGGTCGTGATGGCTGTGGCGATGGGCGGCGGTCTGCGACATGGCTGGTGATGGCGATCGATGCGGCTGCAACGCATCTTAGCGCGGCGAACCGGTTTGCGTATCAAGGAGTTGGGGCCTCATCGGACGCGATCAAGCGCGCTCAAGCACTACCAGCCACGCCCACTGTCGTTGCGCTTCAGCCGAGCGCGCTCGGACATCAGCGCGGCCGCGCGCAGATTGACCCCGCAGTGGCGACACGCTTTCGCGTTCGGCACGTTCGGCCGCCCGCATTCCGGGCATTCCGGATGCCCCGACTTCGACAATGCAATGACCAGCCAGCCGATCGGTCCCAGCGCCGCCCCCCACAGCAGGCCGGCGAGCCAGCGCCCCTTCGCGACGCCGATTACCGCACCGACCACCGCACAGCCCAGGGTGATGAGCAGTGCCCATTTCCAGAGCAGCGGATCGAGCAACGTGCTGGTACACGCATGCAGCAGCGCCTGCACCGCGTCCGGATCGCTCTGATCCAGATTCGCCAACGCACTGAAGCTGCATTCGAGCGTCATCGTGGACTTCATCCAACGCGCGCGAGCGCGGCCTCGATGCGTCGCAATGCCTCATCGCGTCCGGCGAGGAACACGGTGTGGTCGATCGACGGTGAAACCTGGGTGCCGGTCAGCGCCACTCGCAGCGGCTGCGCGACCTTGCCCATGCCCTCGCCGATCGATGCCGCAGCGGCCTCGATCGCGGCGTGGATGCCCTCGACCTTCCACTCCGCCAGCCCGGCGAATTGCGCGTGTGCGGCTTCCAGCGCGGCACGCGCGGTCGACGTCTTCAGGTGCTTGGCGACCGCCTGTTCGTCATAGTGTTCGAGCGGCGTGTACCAGACCCTCGCCTTCTCTGCCATTTCCTTCAGCGTCTTCGCGCGGTCGCGCAGCGCAACGATCACGTCGACCGGATCGGGGCCGCTCGCCGGATCGATGCCGGCCGCGCGCAACTGCCATTCGAAATGCGGCGCGATCTCGAGCGGATCATCGCTCTTCAGGTATTGCTGGTTCAGCCACGAGAGTTTCTCGAGATCGAAGCGCGAGGCGGACTTGTTCACATCGGCTGCATCGAACAACTCGACCATCTGCTCGACCGAGAAGATCTCCTGGTCGCCGTGCGACCAGCCGAGCCGGACCAGATAGTTCAGCAGCGCATGCGGCAGGAAGCCGTCGTCGCGATACTGCATCACACTGACCGCGCCGTGACGCTTGCTGAGCTTCTGGCCGTCCGGGCCGAGGATCATCGGCAGGTGCGCAAAGCTCGGCACGTCGGCGCCGAGCGCGTGGTAGATGTTGACCTGGCGCGGCGTATTGTTGACGTGGTCGTCGCCGCGGATCACGTCGGTGATCTTCATGTCGATGTCGTCGACGACGACCGCGAAGTTGTAGGTCGGGAAACCGTCGGAACGGATCAGCACGAGGTCGTCGAGTTCCTCGTTGCTCCACTCGATGCGGCCCTTGACCTTGTCGTCGAACACCACGCTGCCGGCGCTCGGGTTCTTGAAACGCAGCACGCGGTTCGGATCGTCGCGCAGCGGCTCGTTCTTCTCACGATAGAAGCCGTTGTAACGGGGCTTCATGCCTGCGGCCATCGCCGCGTTGCGCATGGCCTCGATTTCTTCCTTGCTCTCGTAGGCGTAGTACGCCTTGCCGGCCTTGAGCAGATCCTCGGCGACCTGGCGGTAGCGATCCATGCGCAGGGTCTGGTAGTACGGCCCCTCGTCGTGGCTCAGGCCGAGCCAGTTCATGCCGTCGAGGATCGCCTGCACCGCTTCCTGGGTCGAGCGTTCGCGATCGGTGTCCTCGATGCGCAGGATGAATTCGCCGCCGCGGTGCCGTGCCTCCAGCCAGCAGTACAGCGCGGTGCGCGCACCGCCGATGTGCAGGTAGCCGGTGGGACTCGGGGCGAAGCGGGTGCGGACGGTCATCGGTTGCAAAGGGCCGGAAATGCGGGGCGCAAGTTTACCGGACTGGCGGCAAGTGGTGAGCACGTCACACCTGCATTCGACAAGCGGTCAGTCGGCGCACATTCGGAATGACGCCTACGTTACACTCCTTCCAGGCGGCTCTCCGCGGGGCTTCGCTAGAGCGCATGAACGTTCCCAACAATCGCGTTTCGCGGGCCCTGCTCGCCGGATTCGCTGCCTTGGCCCTGCAGCAGTGGCCAGTCAGCTATCAACTCGACTTGTTTGGCGTTCACGCGGCGGCATCGCTGGTGCATCTGCATACCGGGCTTCTACTGGCGCTGGCAATGGCGTGCCCGGACCGCATCTATCTGCGCAGCGCATTCGTCTTCTCGGGGGCTGGCTGGTTGTGGCGCGCATGGACGTTCGACTACGGACCGGCAAGTCTGCTCGCGGCACCGTTTTTTCTCTTCGTGATGTACGGCTGGACCGTCTGGTGCGCCGGTCTCATGGGCTGGCCGCGCCCGGTTTCGCAGCAGAGTGTCGGCCGCGGCGACGTGGCTCGATTCGCCCTGTTCGGCCTGTTGCTGTATCCGCTCGGCTGGGCGTGCGCCGGCTATCTGGTCTCGCAGGCCGACTTGGATACTTACGCCGCTCTCAATGACGGGGTTCAGACCCTGTTCGCCAAACACTTCGGTGTATCGGTGGTCACCTTGCCGTTGCTGGTGCTGATGACCGAGCGCGCTCAGGACCTCAGACGCTTCCGGGATTTCTATGGAGTCGTCAGCGCGGTGCTGCTGGTCGGTCTGTGCATCAATTTGCTTGCCACGTTCGACCTGGACCGCGCGGGCGCCAGCAAGGATTTGCTCGCAGCGATACTCGACCAGCGCTTCGCGCTCGTGGCCATCCTGACGGGTTGCGTGCTGCAGTTTCGGTCCCGCGTGGTCATGGCGATCCTGATGTCGACGCAGTTGCTGCTGTTGTTCTCGCTGGCGCAATCCACGCCACGCATGGGCGAGGCGATCGGGGTCCTGGGGCTGGTCAAAGTCGCATTCGAGCTGTGCGTATTGCAATTGCTCATGGTGGTGCTGGTGGTCATGAAGCGCGACCGCGACCGTCTCCTCGATCACTTGCGTGAAGAATCGCAGCACGAAGCGATCACCGGGTTGCGCAACTTGAATGGTCTGTGCGCCGAGCTTGGCAGCGCAACATCGCCACCGACGGAAATTGCCTACCTGACGCTCGCGAACCTCGATCGTCTGGCCGGTGGCTTCGGCCTGCGCGCACAGGAATCACTGATGCAAGGCGTCACCCAGCATCTTTCCGATTGCGTCGACAGCTACCACATGGGAACAGGTCAATTCGCACTGCTGGCGCGCAATTGCACCGCTCCCGTGCAGTGGGATGTCGTGCTGCAACGCGTGGAACGCTACGACTTCCACTGCGCAGGTGAGAACCTGAGGCTCACACCGTATCTTGGCGTAGCAGCCCTCAAAGGTACGCTGCCCGAACAGATCGATGCAGCGCTGGATGCCGCCTCGACGGCGGCGCAGGATGCGACATTGCGCGGCGAGACCCATCCGGTTTTCGCACGGCCCGCTCTGCTGGTGGATACAAGCTCCGCCAATCGCGATGCCATGGCCGTTGCATCGCTGGCATTGGCGCATTTGCGCGCACGCGAGATCCACTTGTTCTTCCACCCCATCAGGAGAATCGGAGAAGCGCAGGACCAACCCATATGCTATGGCGAGATCCTGTGTCGGCTCGGCCGCGCTGACGGAAAATTGCTCATGCCGGGCACCTTCATTCACGAACTCGAAGCGCGCGGCCGCTCGGTGGAACTCGACCTGGCCGTGATCGATTATCTGTTCGGCTGGCTGCGCGCGCACTCCAGCGACCTGGAGGAGCTGCCGCGCCTGGGCATCAATCTGACTGGGCGCAGCATTATCTCGGACAGTTTCCGTGAAACCTTGCTCGGCTTGATCGATGCGGCGCCGCTTGCCCCCGCGTCGCTGAGTTTCGAAGTCACCGAAACCGAAGTGATAGAGCGCTTCAGTGACGCGCGGCGCCTGATCGGCGATCTGCGCGACCGCGGCTGCCACATCGCACTCGACGATTTTGGCGTTGGCACTCAGAGTTTCGAACGTCTGCGCGAACTGCCCTTCGACATCGTCAAGATCGATGGGTCGTTCGTACGTGGCGTTGCCACCCGCTCGCGTGACTACGAACTGGTTCGCGCGTCCGTGGCGGTGGCGCGCGCCTACGGCGCACAGACGGTGGCGGAGTATGTGGAGAACGGCGAAATCGCGAAATGCATGCAGGAGCTCGCTGTGGATTGGGGCCAGGGCGACTATTTCGGCACACCGATGCCTATCGATGTCTTGCTGAAAACGAAGGGCGAATTCGCTTCCGCCAGCAGCGCCGCTCACCGAACGTGATGGTCCTCGGTGCGCTGCGTAACGGACGTCGCACATTTACATGCGATCATTGAGGGCCCCCGAGATCCGGCGATACGATCATGCCCCTTGCCTTGCGCATTTCCGTCTGCCTTTCGATCCTGTTGGTTGGCGCCTGCGCATCGACCCCGCCCCACCCGCGTGTCGCTGACGGCACGCACGCGCGGCTCGCGATCCTCGAATCGACCGACATCCACTCGAACATCCTCAGCTTCGACTACTACCGCGTCGCCGCGGACCCGTCGCTTGGCTTCGAACGCATGGCGACCTTGGTCAGGCAAGCGCGCACGGAGTTCCCGAACACCCTGCTGTTCGACGCCGGCGACACGATCCAGGGCACCGCACTGGCCGACTACCAGGCGCTGGTGAAGCCGGTCGGCTGCGGCGAGGAACTCGCGATGTACCGCGTGATGGACGCGCTCGGCTATGACGGCGGCACGATCGGCAACCATGAATTCAACTACGGGCTGCCTTATCTCGCCCAGGTCACCGGCCGGCCGATGAATGCCGAAGGCGTGGCCTCGAAGCCTTGCGCGGGGCCGCACTATCCGCTGGTGCTGTCGAACGTGTTCAGCGCCCGCGACAACCAGCCGATCTATCCGCCCTACGCCGTGCTCGACCGCACGCTCAAGCTGCGCGACGCGAACGGGCGCGAAACCGAGGCGCCGATCCGCATCGGCATCATCGGCTTCACGCCGCCGCTGATCATGGACTGGGACAAGCGCAATCTCGAAGGCAAGGTCACCACCAAGGGGCTGGTCGAAGCCGCGCGCGAATACCTGCCGAAGCTGCGCGCGCAGAGCGTCGACCTCGTCATCGCGATCTCGCATGGCGGACTCGACGTCTCACCGTACGGCAGCACGATGGAGAACGCGAACTGGTACCTGTCGCAGGAACCCGGCATCGATGCGCTGCTGCTCGGCCATTCGCATGTGCCCTTCCCCGATCCGGGCAATGCGAAATCGCGTTTCGCGAACCTGCCCGACGTCGACAACCAGCGCGGCTTCGTGCACGGCAAACCGACCGTGATGGACAACTTCTGGGGCAAGAGCCTCGGCGTGATCGACCTCGCCCTGGTCCGCCGCGACGGCCGTTGGCAGATCGATCCTGCGGCGACGCACTCGGAGGTTCGCGACATCAGGAAGCCGGATGGCAGCTTCGTCGCGCCCGACCCGCAGATCGCCCAGCTCGTGCAGCAGACGCATGAGGCGACGATCGCCTACGTCTCGCAGCCGATCGGCGACAGCGATTTTGCGATGACAACGTACTTCGCCGACGTCGGCGACGTGACCGCACTGCAGCCGGTCAATGCCGCGCAGCACGACTATGCGAAACGCTATATCGAAGAGAACCTGCCGCAGTACAAGGACGTGCCGCTGCTGTCGGCGGCGGCGCCGTTCAAGGGCGGTTTCGGCGGCGCGAACGACTACACCGACATCCCGGCCGGGCCACTCGCGATCCGCCACGCGGCCGACCTCTACCTGTATCCGAACACGCTGACCGCGGTGAAGATCGACGGTGCGATCCTGAAGCGCTGGCTGGAACGTGCGGCCGAACGCTTCAATCGCATCGACCCCGCGAAGGCCGAAGCGCAGGAACTGATCAACCGCAAATTTTCCGGTTACAACTTCGACGTGATCCAGAATGGTCTGACCTACGCGATCGACGTGACGCAGCCCGCTGGCTCGCGCATCCGCGAGCTGCGCTACCGCGGCAAGCCCGTCGATCCGGCGCAGCCGTTCATCGTCGTCACGAATAACTACCGCGCCAGCGGTGGCGGTCATTTCCCCGGGCTCGACGGCAGCAACATCGTGCTGTCCGCGCCGGACGCGAATCGCGACGTGCTGATCGAATGGGTGAAACAGCACCGACACCTGACGCGCGCCGAGGACGGCGCGAACCGCAACTGGCGGTTTGTCCCCGTCACAATGGCCGGACCGGTGATCTTCACCTCGGCCGCGGGCAAGCTCGACCTCGCCCGTCGCGCCGGCCTCGGCAAGGTGCGCCAGCTCATGGACAACGGCGACGGCAGCGCGATCTACGCGGTCGACTTCCCGACTCCTTGACGGCGGACGGCAGCGCACGCCGCCCCGGGTGTTGCCGGCCGCTGGTGCGTCCCGATGTGCGGCTGATGTAGAGTCGCCGCTTCCGCCGCGCCGAGGAGTCCTCCATGTCCCGTCTGCTGCGCCTGCTGCCGCTTTGCGTCCTACTCGCGGCGTGTTCGACCGCGACACCGCCGAAACCCGCCACTCAGAAAAGCGCGACCGCCGTGGCTACCGCGCCGACGGCAGACACCCGATTCGCCGATCTCTCGGCGCGCTGGCTCGACGGCTCCATGCGCGCGAGTCCGATCAGCGCGACGCAGATCGGCGATCATCGCTTCGACGCTGAACTCGATGACCTCAGTGCCGAGGGACGCAAGCGCGACCTCGATTTCTCGCGCGGCATGCTGGCTGAACTCGACCAGCTCGACCGCACACGGCTGTCACGCGAAAACCAGGTCGACTACAGCATCCTGCACAACCAGCTGCGTTCCGATATCTGGGCCAGCGAGACCCTGCAAGGGTGGGCCTGGGATCCGCAGATCTACAGCCAGCTGGCGGGTGGCGCGCTCTACAACCTGATGGCACGCGACTTCGCGCCCATGCCGGACCGCCTGCGCTCGGCGACCGCGCGCATGGAGAAGCTGCCCGTGCTGTTCGCGCAGATGCGTGCGAACCTCGATCCGGCCCGCGTGCCGAAGATCCATGCCGACACCGTATCCAAGCAGAACAAGGGCGTGCTCAGCCTCGTCGATGGCCTGATCGTTCCGCACGCCGGCGAACTGCCGGAAGCCGACCGGAAGAGGCTCGAGAACGCGATTGCCGGCCTGCGCAAGGCCGTCGACGAGAACCAGACCTGGATCGACCGGCAACTGGTTCCGAACGCGAAGGGCGACTTCCGCATCGGCGCCGCGCTCTACGACGCCAAGCTGGCGTTCGCGCTGAACTCTCCGCTCGGACGGCAGGACATCCGTCAGCGCGCCGAAGCCGCGCTCGCCAGCACGCGTACCGAGATGTACGCGATCGCGCGCAAGGTTCTGGCCGGCAAGCCGAAGGCGCCGCCGCTGCCGGAGCATCCGAGCGAAGCACAGCAACAGAAGGCGATCCAGGCGGCCCTGGAACTGGCCTATGCCGATCGCCCGGCGCGGGACGAGGTCGTTTCGACCGCGGAAACCGCGCTGGCGAAGGCGACCGCCTTCGTGCGCGCGAAGAACTTCGTCAGCCTGCCGGATGCGCCGGTCAAGATCATCCCGATGCCGGAGTTCCAGCGCGGCGTCGCGCTTGCCTATTGCGATTCGCCCGGACCGCTCGACAAGGGACTCGACACGTTCTATGCGGTGTCGCCGATTCCGGGCGACTGGACGCGCAAGCAGGTCGATTCTTTCCTGCGCGAGTACAACACGCGGTCGATCGAGGAACTGACGATCCACGAGGCCATGCCGGGCCACTACCTGCAGCTCTGGCATTCCAACAAGTATCCCTCGGTGCTGCGCGCGGTGCTCTCCTCCGGCTCGTTCGTCGAAGGCTGGGCCGTGTATGGCGAGAAACTGATGGTGGATGAAGGCTATCTGGACAGCGACCCGCTGTACCATCTCGTGCACCTCAAGTGGGATCTGCGCGCGATCGCGAACGCGATACTCGATCAGGCGATCCACGTCGACGGCATGACACGTGAGCAGGCGATGCAGCTGATGACCGTCAAGACCTTCCAGCAGGAGCGCGAGGCCGCCGGCAAGTGGGTGCGCGCGCAACTGACGTCGGCTCAGCTCCCGACCTATTTCGTCGGCTGGCAGGAGCACTTGGACCTGCGCCGCGAAGCGGAAAAGCGCTGGGCCGACAAATTCGACCTCAAGCGCTACCACGATACCGTGCTGTCGTTCGGCTCACCGCCGGTGCGCTACGCACGCGAGCTGATGTTCGATGAGGCGATCGACTGAAGGCCGCTCCGAGGGCGTCCCGGCCTTCGCCGGGACGCTGGTATAAAGCGTTTTCAGGCGCTGGATCCCGTGTCACCGGCCATCCATGGCCTGCACGGGATGAGTTCATCCTGAACTCACTTGACGTGGATCGTGATCTTCTTCGACACGATCGGCGGGTCGAACTGCAGGTGCTTCGCATCGGCGAAGTCGAGCTGCAGCGTATGCGTGCCGGGCTCGAGGTGGATCGTGTCCTCGGTCTGGCCCTTGCCGTAGTGCTTGTGCGTCGCGTCGTTCGGGATCGGCGCATCGAGCGGTGGAAGTTCCTTGGCGTCGATCAGCAGGTGATGGTGGCCGCTGCCCGGTTTCGCGTCGCTGCTCGGTGCGACCGCGATGCCCTCCACGCCGAACTTGACCGGCACATCCTGCCCGACCGTCGCGCCGTTCTTCGGCGCGATGAAGAAGACCCGGGCGTGATGCGGCGCCTTCTCGCACATCGCCATCCCCGCCGGCGCCGCGGCGGGATGAGCCGCCGCATGCTCTTCCTCCTGCGCAGCAGGCGGCGCCGCCTGCTGCGCGGCCGCGGCCAGGCCGCTGCCCAGCACGAGCGCGGCGGCAAACATCGAAATCGGGCGCATGATCGTTCCTCCGTTCGCGATGAAGGCCGAATCATAGCGCCGGCCGCGCTGATCGGATTGTTAATTGCGCCGGCGCCCCCACCTCGAGACCGATCCACGACAGGCTGCCCATGAGCGACACCCGATCCACCAGCGCGTTCTCGATCATCCGCCGCCTCTGGCCCGAGGTCTGGCGCTACCGGGTGCGCGTAGGTATCGCGCTGCTGTTCCTGGTCGCCGCCAAGCTCGCGAACATTGGCGTGCCGCTGGTCATGAAGAGCCTGATCGACCGGCTCGACCTGACCCCGAAGCCGCTGTTGATCCCGCTGATGCTGCTGGTCGTCTACGGCGCGCTGCGGCTGTCGACCTCGCTGTTCCAGGAACTGCGCCAGATCGTGTTCGCGCGGGTGCTCGCGCGCACTTCGCGGACGATCACGCTGCGCGTGTTCGAGCATCTGCATGCGCTGTCGCTTCGCTTCCATCTCGATCGCCGCACCGGGGGCGTGGCGCGTGACGTCGAACGCGGCATGACGGCGACTTCGGACCTGCTCGACTGGACGATCTACACGATCCTGCCGACTCTGCTCGAGATCGCGCTGGTCTGCGGCATCCTGATCGCGCGCTTCGACTGGACGTTCACTGCGATTACCCTGGCCACGCTCGCCGCCTACATCGCGTTCACGTTCTCGATCACCGAATGGCGCATGCGCTACTACCGCGCCGCGAACGCGGCCGACACCGAAGCGAACGAGCGTGCAGTCGATTCGCTGCTCAACTACGAGACGGTCAAGTACTTCGGCAATGAGCGCCACGAGTTCGGTCGCTATGACGCGAGCCTGGTCAAGCTCGAGGACTCGACCGTCAAGAGCCTGAAGACGCTGGCCGTCCTGAACATCGGCCAGGCAGGTATCGTCGCGATCGGGCTGACCCTGCTGCTGTGGCGCGCGTCCGCGGGCGTCATCGCGGGCACGATGACGTTGGGCGACTTCGTGCTGGTCAATGCATTCCTCGTCCAGCTCTCGATCCCGCTCAACTATCTCGGCATGGTTTACCGCCAGGTCAAACAGGCGCTGATCAACATCGAGCGCATGTTCGTGCTGCTCGGCGAGCAGCGCGAGGTCGAGGACCAGCCGGGCGCGACGCCGCTTCCTGTACACGGCGGCGAGGTGCACTTCGAGCACGTCGATTTCCACTACGACCCGGCGCGCCCGATCCTGCGCGGCATCGATTTCCGCATCCCGGCCGGACACACGGTCGCGGTGGTCGGCACCACCGGTGCCGGAAAGTCCACGCTGGCACGTCTGCTGTTCCGTTTCTACGACGTCAACGGCGGCCGCATCACGATCGACGGCCAGGACATCCGCGACGTCACGCAGGCGTCCTTGCGCGCGGCGATCGGCATCGTGCCGCAGGACACCGTGCTGTTCAACGACACGATCTACTACAACATCGCCTACGGGCGCCCCGATGCGAGCCGCGAGGAAGTGATCGCAGCCGCGAAGGCGGCACATATCCATGCGTTCATCGAATCGCTGCCGCAAGGCTACGAGACCGGCGTCGGCGAGCGCGGCCTGAAACTCTCCGGTGGCGAGAAGCAGCGCGTCGCGATCGCGCGCACCTTGCTGAAGAATCCGGCGATCCTCGTATTCGATGAGGCAACTTCGGCACTCGACACGCGCACCGAGAAGATCATCCAGGCCGAACTCGCCGAGATCGCGCGCGGACGCAGCACGCTGGTCATCGCGCATCGGCTGTCCACGATCGTCGATGCCGACCAGATCCTCGTGCTCGAACGCGGCCACGTCGTCGAGCGCGGCACGCACGAGGAACTGCTGGCCGAGCGCGGCCACTACGCGCACCTGTGGGCCTTGCAGCAGCGCGAGCGCGCGACGGCTACTGAATCCGTCGTCGCCGTCCAAGCCTGACACTGACCGTCAGATTCGCCCGCTCGACCGGCTCCGCACGGGCTGTGTCGTTTTTGTTGCGCAGGCATGTTCCTTGCTTGACCCCGGCCGCTCGTTCACCAGGGGACAATCCTTGAATATTCCCAAGTTGCTCACCGTCTGCGTCGTCGGCGCTGCCGCCGAGGCCGCGGCCGATATCAACCGTCTGATCGACAATCAACGCGGCAGCCTGCAAGCCCGCTGGCGCACCGGTGATCATGCAAGTGCCGACCTGCTGCTAATCGACGCCGAGTCGGTGTACGGCCACATGGACTGGTTGAAGGCGCAATCGAGCAACCGGCTGGCCGCCGCGTTCACGACCGCACCCGAGGCGTACGAGGCCGAACTCTGGCTGCGCAAGCCGATCGCCGCCGCGGACCTGGTCGCCTTGCTCAACCGTGTCGGCGCCGGACTGACCGGCCACCCGCCGCAAGCTGCACCTGCGCCTGAGCCGGTGACACCCGTCCGCGCGGCCCCCGAACCGATCGCGGCCAAGCCGGAACCCGTTCCCGCGCCGCCTGCGCCGCGGAGCCTGCAACTGGCCGATCTTCTCGAGGCGAACTCGCCCGTGCCGGGCCTCCTGCGCCTGACCGCCGAAGGCCTGCCGACCCTGTTGCTGGATCCGCGCAAGCGCGTCTGGCACACCACGGCAACCCTGAAGGCGCTGTCCGGCTGGTGCACGCGCGCGTTGGCCGAGAATGAGGTGAAGGCCCTCAACGACCTGGAATTCCAGGCGGCGATCGCCGCCACGCCAGGTGAACCGTACGCGCGCCTGCAATGGCTCGTGCACCTGCTGCGCGGCGCCGGACGACTTGAGGCGGATCTCGACGTGAACGCGCGTTTCAAGCTTTCGCGCTGGCCACGCAGCGAGCGCGAGTTCCCGAAGCACTTCCGCATCGCGACCATGATGCTGAAGCAGTCGTGCACGCTCGACGAAATCGCCAGCGAAAGCGGCGCGACCATCGCCGAAGTCTCCGACTTCGTCAACGCCTATCGCGCGATCGGCTTCGTCGAACAGGAGGCCGCCGTGCGACCGACTGACGACGCCAGCCGCAGCGGCCTGTTCGCCCGTATGAAAAAAACTTCCGCAATGAGTTGACGAACGCCCGATCGGTCACTATTCTGTCGCGCTCTCTCGGGGCCATAGCTCAGCTGGGAGAGCGCTACAATGGCATTGTAGAGGTCGCCGGTTCGATCCCGGCTGGCTCCACCAGTTAAGTTTTTTGGTTTTCGGTTTTCCTAAGCGTCCCCATCGTCTAGAGGCCTAGGACACCGCCCTTTCACGGCAGTAACAGGGGTTCGAATCCCCTTGGGGACGCCAGAAGGTGAAGGGCGAACAAGGAACAAGTGCACAGGATGTGCATGTTTGAGCAGCAAAACGCGGAGCGGTAGTTCAGCTGGTTAGAATGCTGGCCTGTCACGCCGGAGGTCGCGGGTTCGAGTCCCGTCCGCTCCGCCACACACCCGCCGGTTTGGAGACCTAATCTCCAAACCGGCTTTTTTATGCGCCACGTGCGGGATTCCGACGATTGCGACCGGACTCTTTTCAACCATTGCCGCTGCCCTGCCCCGAATTCTGCCGCCTGTCTCTGCCATCGACTTTCGCGAGTCCGGTCCCCTCTTCTGCTCGCCTGGACTGACTACCGGGTTAGCACGGGTGTCTGCTGTCTTTCAGTCAATGCAGACGCGCACGAACACAACTCAATGCGATGCGGAAGAACGTTGGCAGTAAGGTCCGCGCCTCAGCGCGGCATGCCGTAGAGGCGTCGCTGCTCGTCCCAGTCCAGCGGCGGGAAGCGCTTCAGGGATTTCACCGTAAATTCGACCGGCTGCCTGCCCTGAATGACCTTCTCGATGATGTCCGGCGCCAAGAGCGATCCGTACAGGATCCGGGCGACGTAGCGCTCGTCGAGTTTCTCGGCCTGGGCAATCTCCCGTAGCGATGAGCGCTGTCCGAACGTCAGCTGCTCGTACCAGCGCCGGCCGCGAGCGATCAGCTTGAGCAGAGCTTTGTCGACAACGCCGGCTTCATTACCGACAGGACCATTGTTTACGACCAGCCGCAGGTCGTGACCGGTCCGATACAGCCGCGCGTCAATGCGAAGCGTGAACGTTGCCGGAGACTCATCTGGCTGATTCACACCGAGGAGATTTCGTACACCCTGCCGGCTGATCAGGAGGTCAATGGAAGCCGGTCGCACAACGATCTGAGTCAGTACAGATCGATACAACGTCCAATCCACCTGCTCGCGATCGCGCCCTGCTGTCCGTCGTCGGACGGCGCTCAGGAGATGCTCCCGGCAAGCCGCATCGTCTTCGGCGCTCGTCAGGGTATCGAACAATTCGTCCGGGCTAGCGAGATAGGTCGCCAGCCGGTCCGCGACGTGCTGTTCCAAGGCCTCAGCCGGTAGGCGTCCCTGCTTGCGGTCATGGCCGGCGTCGTCCTGTTTGCGAGAGACGTAGTACCGGTAGCGCCGGCCGCCCTTCGTGGTGTGGACCGGCTCATAGCGTCGCCAGAGTTCATCCGTGATCAGGCCCCGCAAGGAACTCGTCGGCTTGGCGCGCTCGGCGCCGGCCGCACGCTGACGGGTACGCTGTCGAGTTGCCTGGACAGCGCTCCAGAGCTCATCGTCGATGATCGGCTCGTGTTGGCCCGCATGGATCTGCCCCTTGTGGCTGATCTCACCCCGGTA
This sequence comes from Dokdonella soli, assembly GCF_039523175.1. Classification (NCBI taxonomy): domain Bacteria; kingdom Pseudomonadati; phylum Pseudomonadota; class Gammaproteobacteria; order Lysobacterales; family Rhodanobacteraceae; genus Dokdonella; species Dokdonella soli. Next base: position 68,228 of record NZ_BAAAEU010000005.1, on the reverse strand, counting down.
GATACGATTGCCGAGAATCGCGAATAGCGCACCGTTCGAGAAGGCGCAGCCGCCCTTCTCTTCTCCATTCCGGCGTGTCCTGAATTTGCTAGTGATCCCTTCAGCGGCCAGCTCTGCCTTCAACTTCTCAACGTTGCCAAGATCCCGATAGAGCTCGAAGATCCGTTGGACGTGTCGTGCTTCACGTTCGTTGACCACCAACCGTCGATCGATGCAGTCGTAGCCATTGGGCACGTAGCCGCCCATCCACATGCCTTTCTTCTTCGAAGCGGCGATCTTGTCCCGGATGCGCTCACCGGTGACCTCGCGCTCGAACTGGGCAAACGACAGGAGGACGTTGAGGGTCAGTCGACCCATCGACGTCGTCGTGTTGAACGACTGTGTGACGGAGACGAACGAGGCGCCACGCGCATCGAGCCGATCGACCAGCTTGGCGAAGTCGCTCAGGGAGCGCGTCAACCGGTCGACCTTGTAGACGACGATGAGGTCGATCTTGCTGGCGTCGAGATCGGCAAGGAGCTGCGTGAGTGCTGGTCGATCGAGGTTGCCACCGGAGAAGCCGCCGTCGTCGTACCGAATCGGAACGAGCTTCCAACCTTCGTGACGTTGACTCTGGATGTACGCCGCGCAGGCTTCGCGCTGGGCGTCAAGCGAGTTGAAGTCTTGTTCGAGCCCCTCCTCCGAGGACTTACGAGTGTAGATCGCGCAGCGAAGTAAGCGGTTCATGCGGAAGCCCTCTCGGCGGACTTCGCCCGAGACTTCCTGAGACCGAAGAAGCGAGGGCCGGACCAATGTGCGCCAGTGATGGCCTCGGCGATCTCGCTGAGGCTTCGGTATTGCCTGCCGCGATAGGCGAAGCCGCGTTCGAGCACCGTGACCTCGTGCGTGGCGCCGTTCCAGCTACGAACCAGGCGAGCACCGAGACGCAATGTCGGAGATCCATGTTCTGCCGACGCGGTCGAGGATCGGTCATCCTTCAACTGAGTCAACGCATTCAAGCCCTTCTGGGATGCTCGCGGGAGCGAGCCGTGCGCACGCTCTTGCATGCCATAGGCGAGCAGCCGGACCCACAGCTCGCGCTTGGCGCCGGGCGGCGGCGAGGAGCCGAAGACCTTCGACCACAACGAAGTCAGATCATCGAGGTCAAGGTCAGGAAGATCAGCCAGCGAACAGCGTAGACGGCCCATGGTGAACTCCGGTTCGAACCATGGACATTGACGCTCGGTGTGTCGCAAAAAGCGAATCGGACATGTCGCAACGCAACAGCAGTTGCCAACAGCCAACCGGGCCGCACACCAGAACTGGCATTCGGTGGCCACACGAGCGTCAATAGCGTCATCGGCCAATTCATGGCCTTGGTGGAAGGAGCATAGCGTGGCACGCGGAACGTCCAAGCGAAATCAACGCACCATTCTTCCGATACGGCCGTCCGTCAAGCATGCTGACGAACATGATCAATGTTGCACCCAAGCCATTGCGATCGCAGCGCTGCTGATGGAGGCGGACACAGACCCCGCGATTCAGGACTCGGCGTGGGCGATCCAATCACTCGTCGAGCGCGCCAGGGCGATCAGCGAATCACTCTTCCGTCGTTCGCGCAGATCGGCTGAGCCGTAGACGCCAAATCGCACCGCCATGATTCGTTGAGGCAACCCCACCACTGGGGAGCCGCTTTCGACCCCAGTAAGTCATACGCGAACGATAGCTTTCAGGCCCCGGACTGAGTAGCCTGCGGAAACCTCATACGCGTCACGGCAGCCGGTGAAAAACGCCGATCAGCACTTTGTGCCGCAGTTTTACCTGCGGCGTTTTTCTTCTGATGCTGCTTCAGTCGGCACGTTTATCCCACCTAACCGCTTCATCGAACGAGCTTCAATCAAAGGTCAAGCCCAGCGACGATACATGTATGGCCGGGGCCCTGAACTGGAGAAGCTTCTCGGCCAACTTGAAGGTCAGTGGAGTGCGCTGCTCCGTTTCATCGATGAACAGGAGACTCTTCCGCCAGTGATGTCCAACGGGCATCGAGACTTGTTGTTCTTCATCGCATTGCAGCGTGGCCGAACTACATCCGCCGCCACTGATCACGAAGAAGCGTTGTCACTGATGGAGGATTTCAAACAGCGAGCTTACGCCGAGATTGGGAAGACTCCACCGAGGCAGCCGGAGCCTTCACATGATCAGCACGTGCTGAGATCTCTACAAATTCATCTAAGCGCTTGGCCTTATCTTCTCGATCTGCAGCCTCTAGTACTGGTGAACGACTCCGCCGAAGCGTTTATCGCGTCAGATGCACCGGTGTCCTTTCATAACGATGCTCTGTTCGACCTCAAGCATGGCGGCGCCACCGCTTACAGTAGTCCCGGCCTTGTGGTGTTTCTGCCCATTTCTCCTGCCCGCGCCGTTCTGCTGTTCGATCGAAACATGTACAGCGCAAGGCTACGCGCCAATCAACTCGTCATACACCCATCTCTTTCCGACGTATCCTCGCTGAATGCACTGACTGCCGCCAACGCAACTCGAGTCCTGTATTACTCCCCCGGCCAGCCGCACGAGGAGATACTTGCTGCCTACACACTGGCTAAACGTGTTCGCGCTTTGCAGCGAAATGTCACGTTCGAAACAATAGTGAAGGAGCGCGGCGGACAGCGGCGGGTTCTCGCACTATCACCATCCTGTGCTCAGCTGTCCATGAAGCTTTCATTTCTTCGGGCGCTTCCAAAGCGCGTTAAAAAAATGTGGGGCATTCTCGCGCGCCGTCCTTTTCCACGCCATCCAGAGCTGACTTGTTCGCTCGAAGCCTATGAGGAAGCAAATGGGGACAAGTCAGACAGCAAACTGATTCTCGCCTTGCGCGAAAATTATCCGGATCTCCATTCCAGACTATCGGAAGGCGGACGTGCTTTTTTGGGACCTGTTGCTTTGAGCCGAATTCCGGGAATACGCAAAGATATATTGAAGGCCTTTGCAGGTTAGCTACTTACACCACGCAGTTTGACTTCACTCGAGGGCTTTTTCGTCAGCGCGCGTAGCGGCTGACGAAGAAGCTGCATTGCCTTTTCGATACTTAGCGAGCATCAGGCCTTTCAGATTCTTGAACCCCATTTCGCGGACTGGACCCGACACCTCCATCGTATGTTCTTCCACAATGGGATAATTGATCTCGCCGGCCAATATCCGAACTCGAAGCTTGTAGCCGCCAGGTCCCGTCGGAAGGATCGCCAAATCGTCCTGCGCGCGCCCCGTCTCTCCAGGCAACAAATTCCCCAAGCGAACATGGCACACGGATTCAGAGCCACGATCATCCACCGTAATACGCTCATTCAGATGCTGAAATGCGGCTGGTGTCACCCGAAACAGACTCCTGTCACGCGAATCGGGTTCTTTGGGAAGGTGGCCGGCTCGCATCATCACCACCTGCCCCCCATCAGGGGTAATGCAAGTCACTTCCAGCTTTGCATCGCTGAGAGAGAAATCCGACCGATTGGTGAGAGATAGCCTCGCCTGGATTAGTCGGCTCAGGACCGAATGATAGTCCGCCCCATCGCGCCAATAGTGGCGATTGACAGGTACCGGCGATGGCATCGTATGGACCACACCCCCGACATTCATCCTCACGTTATTCTCGTAGTCCGGTAACCCATCGTTGTCAAAACGGATGAACGTCAACTCGAAGCTATTCGGCAACGGTCGGTTCTGCTCATCTTCTATGGACAACTCAATGCGAGGCCTACCTTTTTCGGTGTCGTCCCGCCCCATCTTGGCTACCTCCGATGGTGACGCTTCGTCCGTTGAGCTTCCCCGACGAACGTACACCACAGATTTGCCCAACTTTCCGTAGTCCTTGGTGAGGTAGAATGGCCGTTGCTGCTTCGGGATGACGATGACGGCTACCGTTTTTCCATCGAACAGCCGTTCCTCGTAGCGGAAGTCCAGCTTGGGCTGCACCTTGCTGTTGACGAACTGCTGGAGAGAGGCATCGTCGATGTGTTCCGACGAGATACCAACGACCTCCGCTGGGTGCGGCGTCTGGTCCTTGAATCCGACCAAAATGTAACCAGGCCCGTCGCGGTAAGCGTTGGCCATCGCCAGGATGTCCTTGAGGAGTTCGCTCTTCTCGTGGTCGCTGCAACCGATGAACCGGTACTGCGCTTGCTTGAAGTCCAGGTCCGCCCCTTCGCCCTTGTAGCGCAACCGTTCCAACTGTTCATCGTTGGTCATAGTTAGTCCTTGACGAACAGAAGTATCGTGCCGGTCATACAGTTGCGCGATCTGATGTAGGGACTCACGTTGCTACCATCGGTCCCACATCTGAGACTTCTGGCTTTCGGTGCACTGGATTCTGGTCCTGTACCTCATCTGCAACACTCCTGCCGCCTAAGCAGTCTTCAGTGTGTTGCATCGATCAATTGAATCCAACCTACGGTCCTACTTTGACCATTGGATAGGCGCGTGGCGCCCCACCCCCCGGATAGCGGGAAAACATTACTCTGTCTCCCACCTTCGGGCGATCTGGTCCGTAAAAACTATCGATGTGAAAGAAGACATCGCCGCCGTCCGAGTTGATGAACCCGTACTTGCCGTAATCCATTCGGCGGACGGTCCCGAAAATTCGAAGCTCCGAGTTGTAGCAGAGCGCTCCACACTGCTCTACCAACGCGTCAGCGCGAGGGCGCTCGTCTGGCTCGCGCTTCATGCATGACAACGACAGTTCCAGAACCTGCTTCGCGAGCGCAGCAAACTGAGGATTCTCCGTGAGGAATCGCGGTGGCGGAGCGATCTCGACAGCCGTAATCTTTTTTACGGCTCGCAAACCAGATCCAAAAGGCGTTTCGCCGGCGAGCATGTGGAACATCATTGCGCCGAGAGACCAGATATCGGCCGCGGTCGTAACTTCCTTCGGCGTTTCAATGGCCTCCGGCGCCATATATGGAAGCGCCCCGACCGCCGTCTGTGACATCGACATTGTATTTGGACCGCCCTCGGCCGCTTCTTCAAGCTCCTCTTTGGCAAGCTTGGCGATCCCAAAGTCGGTCACCTTGACTTCATGCATGTCATAGCCGCCAGAGACCATCACATTTGATGGTTTGAGATCGCGATGAACCACATCGACGTGATGGGCAGCAGCTATGCCCTTGGCAAGATGGTGAAACACTCTTGCCGCGAGATAGGGGTCCAAGAATTTGGTGCGCTTCAACAGAGCACGCGAGAGGTCTTCGCCTGCGATCAATTCTTCGATGAGGTAGCGCGCTTCGCCTTCCCTAACATAGTCAAGCGTCTTGGCCACGTTTGGATGATTGACTTTTGCAGCCACAATCGCGCTGCGCCGAAATCGCTTCTCGGCCGAGCTGTTCTTCGGGGTCTTCAGCGCCACTTGTCGATTAGTAAGCGTGTCCTTCGCTAAATAGACATACTGCATACCGCCTTCGGCCATATAGTGATCGACTTCGTATCGACCTCCGATAAGGTCAAGCGGTTTCAGGGGGCCATTCACAAAACAACCTCCGGCGATGCGAGATCGAACGTAACGTAACGACGACTCGCTCCTTTGTCGGGGCCTCCGAGTGCGACGACGCAAGAGCCGGGAAGTGCCTGCCCCTTTACTGTCTTGCCATAATTTATGAACACATCGCCTTGCACGTCGGCGACCACGAAGTTCATCCCGTCGTAGGTGATCGTGATGCTACCCATGCCGGGGAGCTTCGCCGAGACCACACGGTTCGACGCGTTGAGATATGAAGCGTTCCCTTTGTAAACGACAAGCGCTTGATGTCGATCGAACAAGAGATGCTTCGCTAGCGTATCTCGAACTTGCTGCATGCTCGGTCGATCAACGGGGTTAGCAGCTAGGCACGCTTCAATCAGGGAAATGATATCGGGTGCGATTCCGCCACCTTCAGCATTGAGGTAGCCCACTGGCATTGCCACAGGGGGCTGCCGTCCAAGTTCTTCGGGAAGATTTCGGGTGATCAGGTAAGTTGCACAAACCCCGAACGCGTACGTATCAACGGCCGTGCTGAACTGCACCTTGGTTCCGTAAAGCTCAGGTGCCGCGAACCACTTCGTACCGACAAAGCCCATGGTCGATGCCGCGGGACCTTCGTCCCGAGCTAGGCCGAAGTCAAAGATCTTGATGATACCTTCGCCATCAAGTTTCATGTTATTGAGCTTGATGTCCCGATGGATCACGCCAGCCTCGTGAATATTGGCGATCCCGGATGCGATTTGCCAAAGTTGCTTGTAAAGAGCCTCAGGCGAAGTAGCCTTCGTACTATCGTCGAAGAGGTCCGTTCCTTCGATAAACTCCTGAACAACACCAATGGTGTTGGCGTCAAGTTGCAAAATGTCGTAGACCTGCACGACGTGCTTGGACCGAAGCTTCAGAAGCGCTGAGATTTCATCGACGAGCCGCCTTGCTTCTGCGGATTCCTGCATCACTTTGACGGCGACCTTTCGGTCAAGGATGTCGTCGGTGCAGGGATAGACAGCGCCCATGCCGCCTGACAGTGCCTTCCCTAGAACTGTGTAGCGCCCCCCCAACTTGGTCATCGTCAGCTCTTCTTGTTGGAGAACTCTAGCTGGACTTGGGGGACCGATCCGCCACGCTGTGCTCGCGGCTTACGCTTCCTTTCCTTACCTTTCCCGCCCTTTGTCTTAGACGGGACCTTTTCATCCGCGGCCACAGGCTGCTCCGCCGCGACTAAGTCCTCTGTTGGTGCTTCGTTCCTTGCAGTCTGCGGCCTCTTGGAAACAGCGCCCCTTGCGACGACTCGTTGATTCTCGCGGACGATTAGCGGCATGCGAATTTCACCGAACGGGTCCCATATATCGAGACATGCGTACGCGGGAGGTGATTCGTAAAGGGCGACGTTGAACGACACGACTGCAACAGTCGCATTGTCCGGCCCGCCTGCCCAGCGCGCTAGCTCTGTCAGCCTCCGGGCAGTGGCGCCAATGTCTGGCGCATGCCGAACTACTAGGGACATAACGTCTGAACCAGAAGCCAAGAAATGAACGCCATCTGTCGTCAAAATGGCCATGTTGTTGTCAGGGGCGCAAAACAACTTGGACACCTCGAACTCAAGCGGGCCTTCCATTCCAATGTATTGGAGGAGCTTTCCTTGGTCGATGTCTGCCCCGGCAGGGCGTCCGAGCTGCCCGGCGATCGTGTCATCCGTAGAGATCTGAACCAGCGTGTCCTCTGTGGACACGTACAATCGGCTATCGCCGACGCTTGCCCAGTAGACGCCTTTGTTCTCCGTTACGAGTAAGAGCACGAGCGTGGTCCCGCCTGCTCCACCGTATGCCATGCGCACGGCGTTATGAGCGCTGTTCACAGCGTTGTCCGCCCATTCCAATGGTGGCGCGCCAGAGCTCGCGAGCCGATGGACAGCGTCGAAGGCTGCACTCACAGCAAGCGCGGCGCATTGAGCGCCATCCCTCATACCTCCAATCCCATCGGCCAAAGCAACGACTATGTAGGGATTGCCGAGATCATCACGACCGCGGGCGACGGCCACCCGATCCTGATTCTCCTTGCGAACTGTGCCAACGTCGCTACCAAGCGCCGCGAGCACGGGCAGCACTCGCCGGACGCCGGACGCTGGAACCCGCCGAAGCAGCCAGTCTTGTACTTGCAGCAGTAGAGGTGTGGGTTCGCTTTCCATGGGCGCCATTCGGAATACCTGGTACTCGATGATAGAGGGTCTGTCAACGAGCCAGGAAGGCAGGGGTCAAGATCCACCCTGATTCGTATACTTAGCGAGACGTGCCTGACACCATCTGTAGTGGTCTCTTTTTTTTCGAGCCCCGTACAAAGAGAGTATATCGGGACGAGCGGAGAGAGCCCTCCCCAGAGATGGCAGTTTGCGTACGCCAGCTGATCGTCTTGACCCAGCCGAAGCCTCAGTTGTGCAGACCTCCCCTACGAGCGGCGCACCCCATTCTCGATGCTCGCGTGAAGTGACGTGTGTAAGAAGACGGCGCGACGACACGTAAGAACTCTCCGACGCACAGATGCGCGCTCAGACACTGGCTGTAGTCGGCATCGCTAAAAAACCGAACTGGGATTAACCCGACTTGGCTTCAATGATGCGCCGCGATTTCGACTGCGAGCGCGGCCACGGTGCGATCCCTTCATACGAAGCAATATCAGGCGTTCATCGCCTTGATGGTGCTTGCGCGGAAGGAAGCCGACATTACGCAGCACGAACTCGCCCGCCGGCTGAAGAAGCCGCAGTCGTTCGTCTCCAAGTACGAGCGGTGCGAGCGCCGCCTCGACGTTCCCGAGTACATCCGCATCGTCCGCGCCCTCGGACTCGATCCCGCCAAGCTGCTCCGCCAGATCGACAAGTCGATCGAGTAGTCAACCACGCACCGCAACATCGAATTCTCGCTGCATCGCTACACTAAAATAACCCGTTATGGGATCATCCCAGGTGCCGGTCGCCATCGCCGACCATGCGCAAGGGGAACCATGGCACGCGTATCCGGAGCCCGCTTATACGACGAGGGAGCGACACTCGATGGCTAAGGAAAGCCCCTTCGTCGACAGCGCGCTGGAACTGGCGCAGAGCATTCTTCTGCCACCGCTGTCGCTCCAACGTAGCGCCTCTCTGCTCTATCAAATCGCCGTCGACAACGAGCTGAGCCTGACCGTCGATCCCAAGTCGCCCCGGCGCGGGACATCTGCGTTCCAGACCGATCTTTGCGTGTTCGAGACCAAGCGCGCCGGCATCGTGATCCCGCGCGTCGTGCTTGAATTCAAGACGCGTATCACGACCCATGATGTGCTGACCTACAGCACCAAGGCGCGCAAGCACAAACAGGTCTACCCCTACCTGCGCTACGGCCTGGTCATGTCGGAAGAGCCGCATATCGCCGGCCGCGTCTTCAACCACAACGAAGCGCTGGACTTCGCGGTGGCCGTCGGCGGCTATTCCATCGCGGCGTTCAAGGAACTGTTGGCGCACCTGCTCAACGAGGAGATCGCCGCGTCGCGTGAACTTGAGGCGATCTTCTTCGGATCGGCCAAGCGGCGCCTGTTTCGGAGCGCCGTGGTCGCTTCGTAAGTCCCTAGGACCGAACCACCACACGTCCGTCACCGCCCGCCAACTGATCAAGGCCGACCAAAAACCCCGTGCTCATGTCTCAACGGACGCAGCGCGAGACGGTCAACGCTGCCGCAGCACGGGCGCGGCGATCGAATGCCGCCTAGAAAACCGGAGAACCGAAAATGAATCGAACATGTGCCAGTTGTGGAGCCACCAAGGCCAACGCGGACATGACCGCGGAGGAAACCTGCCCCGCGTGCGGAGCCAACTTCTCTCGGGCTTCGGCGGCGTTGGGGCAACAGCTGCGCCTGCCACGCGATCCTGCTCCCGCTGGCCGCCGAGCCGGAAGGCTGGAGAAGTTTTGCTGGTGGGGGACGATCATCGGCAGCCTCATCGGCCTGGTTCAGATGCTCATCACGGCGTTCTCAGCCACCAGCGCCCCGCAGCAGGCCGCGGGTGCCGCGATGGCCGTCATGACAGCCGCCGTTCCGTACTGCCTGGCTCGCGCCGTCCAGATGCTTTCCTTGCGGGATCCCTAATCCTACCTGGCCCTGCGAGGGCGGCTGGTGGCACCGGTTACGCCGGCGGCAGCCGCCCATCCCTGCGCATCTGCTCGACCTCCGTCCTGTAGTACTCCAGCAACCCGGTGTTCTTGCCGAGATCGCGAAACCACTGCAACGCCTGCGAGGTGGAGTCGACCTGGTCGCTATGGCGGCATTGCGGAAACTCGGCCATCTCCTGCTCGTAGTCAGCCAACCACGGCGCGTCCTTGGGCAGATATACGAAGCCGTTCTCGATGATCGCGGTCTGCGCCACCATGCGCATCTGCGACACAGCCGGCTCATCGTCAGCGCACCGCGGTGACCGGAATGGGGTCCCGCACCCCGGCCACCGCTGCGAATCTGTCACAGTCTGTCCAGACCTGTCATCCCACAATGACGCCTTGTTCTGCCGGGTCAACTACCGTGATGTCTGTGACGACGTTGAGGGGCGAATTCCAGTCCACCTGCAGATAGAACTCGACGCCACCGCCGCCACCGTCGTCGCCATGCGGACGCACATTCTTGACATAGATCGGTGCGTCGCCACGGGTTCGGGAAATCGCGGCCAAGGGTCCAAAGAGGGACCCCGTGTCGACGACCCCCTCACTGGCTGCGATGTGGATGACCGAATTTTGGTCAATCACACCGCCCCAGTTGAAGTTCTTCCACCCGGACGAAGCATTGCTCCACATGACGCGGATAGTACGGCTCATGATTGTCTCCTTCCTGAGAATTCGGCGGTCAGTGTCGATGGCGTGAAAGCGCCGCCGCGGCTTTCGCGTTTTTCATACGGGATAAGTCACGCGAAACCGACACCGCGCCGCTGCTGCGGCTGCGAAATCCCCTGAGCGACCACTTCCTTTGGCTGCGACATCACTCGCTGATGGGTTATGGAAAGTTTTGGCGCCTGCCCGCCTCGACGTATGCGGCAAGTCGTCGCGAAGGCGTGTAGGAATATCGCCATCTAGGCGAGACCGGTGATCAGCCAACGGGCATGCCCTCCTCGATCGCGGTAGCGACGCTCATAACCCCCAATCCGGATATGCGCGAGGGCTGGTTACACGCCGATCGAGCGGATGCGCGTGCACTCTGCGCGCCGATCTCGAATAGACCCGCGCACCGATTCTCAGTCATCTCCTTTGTCTTCCCACCAGGTGTGCACGCCATCGCTAGCCGTATTGGCAGGCTCCCTGCGCTGCCCGCCTGCGCGCGTTCTCCTCGCGGTAGTACAACAGCAGCCCCAGATTGTTCTGGCCACACTTGATCCACTCCAATGCCTGGCTGGTCGAGTCGACCTGATCGTCGTACCGACTGCCGGGGAAGGTCGTCAGCTCATGCAGGTATTCGGCGAGCCACGGCGCGCGCTCAGGCACGTGCACGAACCCGCTCTCCATCGTGGCGGTCTGCGCATGCAAGCGCATCAGCTTGTCCCCGCGCGGTTCATATGCCTGCACGCCATGGATGCCGTCTTGGCGCAGTTCCTGGATGAGCTGCGTGCCCGCGGCCTTGTCTTCGATCAGGATGGTCGTGGCCCGGTATTCGTGTGCCACCTGCGCCACCGTGCGCTTCAACTGGGGATAGTTCATTTTTTCGCGGACCACATGCAGCAGGTAGGCATGCCCGTCCTTCACGCCCCAGACGGTGCCCGCGCTGTAGTCGGCCAGTTCCGTCGGCTTGTTGGCGGTGTCCCAACTGCAGACGATCTGGTCGAACGACGCGGGCTTCTCGTCCAGGGAATAACGCTGCAGCCAGACCAACTTCACCAGACCACCGCCGAGCGGCGCCGGTGCCTGCATATACTGACCGGCATAGTGGTACTCGCCGATCGTGGCGCGCGTCTGCGCCAGCGTTTCGGGGGTTTCGCGGTCGGGATGCAGGATGCCGCCCAAACTGCGACGGTAGGTCCGGGGACCCAACGGCGTATCGTACGAAATCGCTTCATCCTGTTCGGCGATGACCGGGAACGAGATCCGCTCCCACGGTTCCTGCTCCAGCACGTGGCCGGTCAGATCGTCCTCGTGAAGGCGGTGCATGATCAGAATGATGCACGACGTCGTGCGATCGTTCTGCTGCGAATACAGCGTGGAGTCGAACCATTCATTGGCTTTCTTGCGCATGGCATCGGAGATCGCATCCTCCGGTTTCGTCGGATCGTCGATGATCAGAAAATCGCCGCCCCGGCCGGTCAGGACGCCACCAATGGAGGTCGCGAGGCGCGAGCCTTTGGCGGTCGTTGTAAATTCCTGCATGGCGTTGCGCTCGCGCGACAAGCGAGCGCGGAACGCCCGCTTGAACCACGGGCTTTCCATCACCGCACGCGTATCCATCGAGTGTTTGTTCGCCAGATCCTGGGCATAGCTGCAGGCGATGATGCGGGCCGAGGGGTTGAGCCCTAGCACCCAGGCCGGGAAGGCCACCGAGGCCGCGATCGACTTGGTGTGCCGTGGTGGCAGGTTGATGATCAGGCGGCGCGTGCGCCCCAGGAAGCAGTCACGCAGCTTCGAGGCGATGACGTCGATGTATTCGCTATGGCGATACGGGGTGCCGGGATTCAGTTCCAGAAAGGTGCGATGGATGAACGTCGACAGATCAAGGCGCAGCGCGACGTCCATCTCATGGGGAGTCAGCAGGTTCATGGGCGAGTTCCTTTGGGTGTGCGGCGACGGTTGCTCGGCGAAGCGATCTCGGTGTTTTGTTGCGGCGGCTCCGGATTCGGCGCCGCCGCAGCGAACCGCTGCATCAGGTTCGCCATGACGGCCTGGTCGTCGGCATCGACCGCCGTCGTGGCCTCAGGCGACAAGGTGTCGTCGACGACGCGCAACTGGGGCAGCAACAAATGCAGCGCGCGGAAGTCACCGGAGGCCGCCTTGTTGGCCAGCTGCTTGGCCGCCGCCTCCAGCTTCGTGATCGTCCTGGGCTTGCCCCGTTCGATCACCGTGACGCGCTCGCGCATGGCGCGATCGAGGACGGTCGACAGGTTCAAGCTGCCGCGCGGACGACCTTTCGGATTGCCGGACTGGCCGGGCTTGAACTGCGTGGCTTTGGGCGGGCGCTTGTAACCGACCGTGTCGTCGGTGCTCGCGGAAACCTTCTTACGCATGACCGCCCTCCTCGCGCCGTTCGCGCACCTCATCAAAGGTCAGCTGGAGGGCCGCGTGGACTGGCGAGCGTCCAGCCTTGCGCATCCAGCGGCGCAAGGCGAGATCGACGTAGCGCGGATCGAGTTCGATGCCGCGCGCGATACGGCCGACGCGCTCGGCCGCGATCAGGGTCGAGCCGCTGCCGAGAAAGGGATCGAGCACGAGGTCACCGCGGGTCGACACGTCCATCAGCGCGTCAGCGATCATCGCGACCGGCTTCGGGGTCGGGTGCTCGGCGAGCAGATCGCCCTCGCCGTCCGCATCGCCGCCGATGGCGTGCGGCGTAGGGTAGTCCCAGACATTGGTGCGGTTACGGCCGAAGCGGCCGAGGGCGACGTGATTCTGGTGCGACGCGGTACCGGCCTTGAATACGAAGATCAGTTCGTGGCGGCTGCGGTAAAGGCTCCCCATGCCGCCATTGTTCTTCGCCCAGACGCAGAGGTTCTTCAGCTCGCTGTAGACGGACTCGCCAGCATCGAGCAGCTCGCGTAGGTGGCGGAAGTCCATGCAGATGAAGTGAATGGAACCATCGCCACTGTGCTGCACCATCAGTTGGCAGGCGCGACGCAGGAAGTCGGTGAACTCGCGGCGATTCATTTCGCCGCTGGCCATGGCGAACTCGCGGTGCTGATGGCGCCCCTTACCGCTGATCGAGGACACCTTCACGTTGTACGGCGGATCGGTAAACACGACCGATGCGCACTCGTTCGGCATCAGGACGCCGTAGCTCGCCGGATCCAGCGCATCACCGCAGTAGACGCGATGCGCACCGGCAAGCCACAGATCACCGCGACGGGTGACCGACGGCTGCAGCGCCGGCAGTGCGTCGTCGGGGTCCGGGCCGGCGGGAGCGGGATCGAGCCCTTGAATCGCGAGATCGATCTCGGCCAGATCGAAGCCGGTGACCGTCAGGTCGAAGTCGAGATCCGCCGCCGATAGCTCCAGGAACTGCTCACGCAGCAGCGCCTCGTCCCACGTACTGATCTCGGTCAAGCGGTTGTCCGCGATCAGAAATGCCTTGCGCTGCGCGTCGGTCAAGTGAGCGAGCGTGATCGTCGGTACCTGCGTCAGTCCGAGCCGGATCGCAGCCGACAGGCGACCGTGGCCGGCGACCACGCCGCTCTGGTCGTCGATCAGGATCGGGACATTGAAACCGAAGGTCTCGATCGAGGTCGCAATCTGGTCGATTTGTTTGGCCGAATGCTGGCGGGGATTGCCGGGGTCCGGCTTCAGTTCGTTGGGCGAACGATAGGCAATGGCCAATGACAGGCGCGCACGGGTCGATTGAAGAGTGCTGACCCTCGGTTTTGTGATCGCACGGGGGCGCGTGCGCGCGCTTAGGGGCTTCATCGGATTCTCCAGAGCGCGATAGGCGCCTTCCGGAGAATCTCGCAGCCTGCGTGCCGCGGAGCGCGCGAATACGGGCTATTTCTTACCCGTATTCGCAGGGATCTGCGAGAACGTCTTCACGGCGCGTTCGACGACGCGCTGGATGATCAGCAGAAAGCGGCGGCGTTGTTGCTCGGTTGCCTGACCCGAACTCGGTTTATGGCGAGCATCGAACCATGATGTAAGCGCGTCTTTCCAACGAGCGTTGCATTGCTTTCGGTACGACGACCGCTCGCCGCCCTTCTTGGAGGATTCCTGCTGAAGCCAGCCGAGGAAATCCTGAAACCCTTGCAGTTGGCAATGGAGCACCTCGAAGTTCACGAACCGCTGGTACTCCATGAGCAGGGTGAGATGGCCGTCGGCCCTCTGCAAAACATTCGAAAACGTTCCTGCACGTTTCGCCAGCGGCGCAGCCAGCGAAATGAAATCCGATCGCAACAGGACGTTCTTCGCGTTCGCAAGTTCCGACGCCCATACGTCGAGCTGACGTGTCAGATCCGTGAGCATCGTCGTCCGGCGCGGGCCATCTTTGATCCCGAGCAGTTCCATGCCCAGCTCGATCCGCTCACGCTCGGTGAGCGTGACCTGGACCTTTGGCGCTGGGGAACGGGGTTTCCTTGGCTTGCGTGAAGGCATGCAGGAGAGGCGAAATGATGCTCCGCCGCAGATAAGAGAGAAGTACCGTCGGACTACTTTATCAGGAGACTCTTATCTTTCTCGCCGGCCTTCACGGCCGCCGCGCACCACACCGATCTTGGTCCGATCTTCCGGCAAGAGAACAACGGAAATCGTCCGTTTGGCTCGATGCCGCTTCGGCGCTTTCTTCTGAACCACGGAGCCCGACCTCGCGACGCAGTAGGCGACGATGGAGCAATGCTCGCACAGAGCGACACGTCATAGCCCCATCTTTGCTATGCGGGCGCAGCGCTTCGCTGCCAACCAAATACTCCGTCTACTCAAATCCCCCAGCAAAGATGCCCGCGAAAGATGGAATAGTTTGCTACTGTGCGGCGCACCGATACGGTCCTCAGGGGGATTGTGATGCGTGTTGCCCGCTCCGTCGCTGCGTTGCTGCTGCCTTTCCTTCTCACACCGGGCGTCCGTGCGATGTCGCCCGAACCGGCACCGGCAGTCGAGGCGGCGAGTCCGCTGCTTCCTTCGCAGATTTCGACTAGGCGGTATGGGATCGTTCCTTACCGTGCCGGCAATGCCCCCAGTACGCTCCAGAACAGCTCCATCACGCCGACGTGCAATTCGCCCCATCTCTCTTATTTCAACGGCCCGGTCGTCTCCAACGTGCAGGTCGTTCCGGTGCTTTGGGGCACCCACGTGAATGTGCAGATCGGGACGAACATCGCGCAGTTCTATTCCGATGCGGCTATCAGCAACTGGTACGACATGCTCAGCGAATATGCGAGCGTGGGCGGAACGAACCAATCGATTGGTCGCGGTACGTCGGTGTCGGCCATAACGATCAACCCGTCGCTGTGCGCGTTGTCTTCAAGCTGCACGGTTACCGACGCGCAGCTCCAGACCGAGATCATCAACCAGATCCAAAGTGGCGCTCTGCCTCAGCCGCAGCAGGACAGCGCAGGCCATACCAATACCGCCTACATGGTGCATTTCCCGCCCAACGTCCATCTGAAAGCGCCCGACGGGAGCGCCAGCTGCGCCAACGGTGGCTTCTGCGGCTACCACAACACCGCGACTTTCGGCAGTGGAAATATCGCGCTGCCCTACGGTGCGATGATGGACACGGTCAGCAACACCAGTGCATGCAGCACGGGATGCGGCGGCAACGCGAATGCGCTTGATAACGAGACAAGCCTGCTGGCACACGAGCTGGCCGAGGTGGTCACCGATGCCGACGTCGGGCTCGACACGCAAGCTGGATACGCCTATCCGGCAGCCTGGGGCGACAACACCAACAACTGCGGCGAGATCGCCGATATCTGCGATTCCGGTGCCCCGGGGTCGACGATCACGGTCAGTGGTCGATCCTGGATCGTGCAGCAGTTGTGGTCGAACGCGCGCAACGCCTGCCTGGGGACGGCGCTGAATCCGAACTACGTGGTCAGCGCGCCTACCGCGATATCGGCAGGCACAGCCTTCACGTTCACGGTCACCGCCAAGAACCCGTCCGGGAACAAGGGCACCGACATCGCTTACGTCGGTACCGTCCATTTCACCAGCAGCGATCCTGGCGCGACGTTTCCGGCCGACTTCACCTATGTGCCCGAAGATCAGGGCACCTATCGTTTCACGGCGACTTTGAACAGCGCAGGTTCGCAGACGATCACCGCGACCGACACCTTGAATGGCAGCATCGTCGGAACCAGCAGCTCCATCAACGTGTCCGCGGTCGCGGCCTCTCCAAGCCAATGCAGCGGCGCGAACACCTACGTCGTGTCGTTCCTGGACAATTTCCCCGGAACGAGCCTTGATCCGACGCACTGGTCAGCCACCGTGAATGGCGGAACGATTGCGGTGGCGGGCAATTCGGTCGCGCTCGCGGCACCGAATGGATCCGCATTCCCATACGTCACTTCGATAGGTTCGCCGATTCCGGGTTCGGGCAATTTCTCGGTGCGCTGGATCGCGGCGTACAACTCGTCGCAAGCTGCCGCTGGCACGGGCGCACTCGCGCTCGCGCAGACGCTGCCGAGCAATGGCGCGGCGAGCTGGCTCGACGTCGCCGATGCCTGGCAGGATTCGAACTACCGCGTGCAGGTACAGAACCCGGCGGGTTCGCTGACGACCGCCTACAGCACCGCATCGAACGTCGCGCAGCACGACGTGGAGTACTGCTGGCTGGCGAGCACGACGGAAGTCTATGTGGACGGCGTGCGGAAACTGCAGCAGGCGCGCGACCCCGGCGTGCTGCGACCGACCGCGCTGTGGTTCGGCAACCCAAGCAACACCGCGAACACGTGGGTGCCGTTCACGCTGTCCCGTGTCGAGGTGCGCGCGTTGATGGACAACACGACGACGAGCGTGACGTCCTCCGCGAATCCGTCCGTCGTCGGCCAGTTGGTCATGTTGACGGCGACCGTGACCGCGGCTTCACCGAGCGCCGGCACGCCAACGGGCACGGTCACGTTCCTGGACGGCGCCGCTTCCATCGGCACGGCGACGCTTTCCGGCAGCGGGACTGCGTCCCTGGCCACGGCGGCGCTGACCGTCGGCAGCCACACGATCAGCGCGAGTTATGGCGGCGATGGAAACTTCAATGGCAGTGCCGGCGCGCTGTCCACGAATCCGCAAGTCGTGCAAACCGGCACGACTACATCGCTGTCCACCACGTGTCCCACGACGTTCGTCGAAAGTCAGTCGATCGCGCTGACGGCCACCGTCAGCGGATCGAATCCGGGAGGTAGCGTCGCGTTCCAGGACGGCACGACCGTGTTCTGCGGCAGCGCCGCGCTGAGTTCGGGTGTCGCGAACTGCCAGACGCCGTCGCTCATGGTGCAAGGCACCGGCACCTCATTCGTGTACCACCTCATCGCGAACTACACGGGCGACGGCACCTACAGCGCCAGCGCGTCGTCACCCGTGGCGCTCACGGTCCTGAAGGCCGGCGACGTGATCTTCCGCTACGGATTCGAGGCGAATCTGGCGGGCTGTCCCGCGCGCTGACGTCCGCGTGTTGATTTGCGCGCTCGATTGAGCCAGATTTTCATAGACCGGCGAGCCACCGATGCGAGGCGGCTGAGGCTTGGGGCGCGCAGCGAAGATTGCGCAAACCTGGCTCAACGTTGGGCGAAAATGCGGCTTAAGCGAGCGCGCATATCAATACCCCGACTCCAAGTCACGCTGCCGAATGTAGTTTTCTTCTGCTCCGTTCCCGACAAGCTCATCAAGGGCAGCAATCGGCTGCACTTCGAACAGCGCCTTGATGACGTCCTCGAAGTCGTACGGCGATAAAGTATGTTCATCGAGACCCTTGCGAAGCCTACGCAGAAACATCCTCGCAGAAGCCTCTCCCTCGGCACCTGCCATGCGCAAGAACGTCGAGCGCGACCAACAATCCGTCGTGCTTGTCCGCGATCGCACGTAGCAGACGTGTGATGTCGCCATCCGACAATTCGCTGGTAATGCGGCCATACGCCAAATATTGGCACATGCCGGCAGCTGCATTGCCGCGCACCAACGACCGCATGAGCCGATCGCACCCATGAGCATCCAGTCTCGCGCTGGTCTGGAGAACAGGCACCCATTCGGCGAGCGTATGGCTGTCCATTGCTTCGTCAAAAAGCATTGCCTTCGTCGTGGCAGCGGTCTGGTCAGCCGCAAGCCATCGCGCAAAGGTTGGTCTGCGCGCGTCCGCAGCATTTATGCAGTTGCTTGTTCGACCTGCACCGTCGGCCTATATTGACAGCATCCCGGCTGCGGAGCCACCAGGGCCGGGCAGCCACGAACAGGTGGGAATCGTGGATATGCTTGATGCTGACGCAGCACCGCCGGTTGGCGGCGCGCTGTTCGTGCTCGTGTACCAAGAGTTACGCCGGATCGCGCGCAGCCAGCGACGCGCAGCGGGTAGCCCGGTCACGCTCGACACCACGGCGTTGGTGCACGAGGTGTATCTCAAATTGCACGTCTTGCCTGAAGCGAAGTCCTATGATCGCGTGCATTTCCTGTCGCTCGCGGCGCGCGCCATGCGCCAGATTCTCGTCGATCACACCCGTTCCCGCTCTCGTGTCAAGCGCGGCGGCCCTTTCTCGATCACTGGCCTGAGCGAGGAAATCGGCGTCGCCACGGAAATGGTGGACATGGTTGCGCTGGACGAAGCATTGACGCGTCTCACGCAGATCGACCGACGTGCGGGACAACTGGTCGAATGGCATGTGTTCGGTGGCCTGGCGATGGCCGACATTGCGCATCTGCAAGGGGTGACTGAGCGCACCGTATTTCGCGACTGGCGCAGGGCACGCGCGTTCCTGGTGGATCGACTCGGCCACGAAGAAGCCCAGGACTGACCATGGATATGCAGCGCTGGCAGCGTATCGGCGCGATCTTCGATGAGATGGTCGAAACTCCTGCCGAGGCGCGCGCCACGCTGCTCGATCAACGATGCGGCACCGATGCCAAGCTTCGCGGGGAAGTCGAAGCACTTCTCGCCGCGGATGATGTGGCGGATCGGTTCGATCGCGGTGTCAATTCAGCGCGCAACTCCGTGGTGGCGGATTGGGCGGAGAACGGCGACGTCCACGCCCTGCGCAACGGCGACCGCATCGGCCCGTGGCGGCTGATCGAGGAACTCGGCCGCGGCGGCATGGGTGTGGTGTGGCTGGCCGAGCGCGCGGACGGTCAGTTCGAGCAGCGCGCCGCGTTGAAATTGATCAAGCGCGGCATGGATAGCGAGGCTGTGCAGGCGCGCTTCCTGCGCGAACGTCAGATCCTGGCGCACTTGGAACATCCGCGTATCGCACGTCTGCTCGATGGCGGCATCGCAGCCGACGGCTTGCCGTATTTCGCGATGGAATACGTCAAGGGTCTGCCGCTGTTGCGTTACGCCGCAGGGCACGAACTCGGACTGCACGAACGGATAGCCCTGTTCCTGGATATCTGCTCAGCCGTGCAGTTTGCGCATCGCCAACTGGTCGTCCATCTCGACCTGAAGCCATCGAATGTGCTGATCACGACGGATGGAACGGTGAAGTTGTTGGACTTCGGCATCGCCAAGCTGCTCGGTGGCGAGACCGGCAGCGCCATCCAGACCGGCGACTTCAGGGACAGGCCATTGACCCCCGCGTATGCGTCGCCCGAACAACTCAGCGGCGCGCCGGTCAGCACTGCGACCGATGTCTACGCACTCGGCGCCATCTTGTACGAGCTGCTGACCGCGCGACGCCCGCATGATCTCGGAGATACGCCGACACTGGAGGAAATCCGCAGGCTGCTTGAAAGCACAGCCCCGCCGCCGCCAAGCAAACGTGCGGCCGTCGATGGACCGATGTCGGCGCGTCGGCTGCGCGGCGATCTGGACACGATCGTGCTGACCGCGCTCAAACGCGAACCGGAGCGGCGCTACCCGACCGTCAACGCGCTGGCGGAAGATCTGCGAAGTTATCTGGACGGTCAGCCAATTGCGGCGCGGCGCGACAACGTCGTGTATCGAAGCGGCAAGTTCCTGCGGCGTCATCGTCTGGGCGTCGCCCTTGCCAGCTTAGCCCTGCTCGGCTTGTTTGCCACCACCGTCGTTGCGCTATGGGAAGCCGGACGCGCGCGGGAGCAGGCGCGGCAGGCGGAGACCGTCACCGGTTTCCTGATCGATACCTTCCGCGTCGCCGATCCCAAAGGGGCTCCCGGCGGGGCCAAGCTCAGCGCCGTCGACGTGCTCGATGCCGGCGCGCAGCGACTGGACGCGCAACTCGCGGGCCAGCCCGAACTGGGATCGCGCTTCGCTGCGGTGCTGGGTGCGATCTATCAGGAACTTGGCCAGTACGATCGCGCCATCGCGTTGCTCGATCGCTCGCTGGCCCTGAAACACACCGCGCCTGATGACCCCGCCAGGGCGGACATCCTTACGCAGCTGGCGCGTGCGCAATACGAGAAGGGCGACTATGCCGCGGCGGAGAAGAATGCGGGCATCGCGCTGACGACGCATCGAGCCAGCACCGGCGCAAGCAGCGCAATCGTGGCGCGCGACCTCGCCCTGCAAGGAGAGATCGCGCGACGACAGGGCGATTTCAGGAAAGCCGAGCCGCTGCTACAACAAGCGCTGGCCATGTCGCGGACAAACCTGAAAGCGCCGGACGCGCAGATCGCTGCCGACCTCAACGAGCTGGCCGCGCTGTACAACGACATGCACAGGCTCGACGAAGGCACAGCATCAACCGAAGAAGCGCTGGCGATGTTTCGCACGCTGTACGGCGAAAACCATCTCGATGTGGCCGAGAACCTGATCAACCTCGGTTCGTTCCGCATGCAGACCGGGCATGTCGCCGAAGCACTGCCACCGCTGGAGGAGGCGACCGCGATCTATCGCCGCCTGCTGCCACCCGACCATCCGCTGCTCGCCAATGCGCTGGTCGTGCACGCGAATGCGCTCGATCGCTTGAATCGTTACCAAGAGGCGGAGCCGCTGTATCTCGATGCATTGGCCACGCAACGACGGCTTCTCGGCGACCACCATCCGGATGTCGCTGCCACCCTGAACAACCTGTGTGTCATGTACCGGCACAGTGACGAGTTCGTCCGCAGCGCCGACTACTGTCGCCAGGCGTCTGCCGTATGGGTCGCACTCGACAAGCCCGAGCATCCATTTGCGCTGGCCTCGAAGTCGAATCTTTCCGTCGCCTTGCGCGAATCGGGCGATCTGGTCGAATCAGAACGCCTGATCCGCCAAGTGCTCGACGCACGGCTCCGCCAATCCGGCGCGAAAACTTTCCTGGTCCCCTACACGATGGACCAACTCGCAGTCGTCCTGCACGTGTCCGGCAGATCCGTGGAGGCTGTCGCGCAGCACCAGCGCGCGCAGGCGCTTCGCAAGAACGCGCCCGGAACACCGCCGCTGGAAGTGGCTGCGGCGCAAGTGGACTTTGCGTTGAGCGAACTGGATGTCGGCGATCTTCCCGCGGCAAACGAACAAGTCGGAATCGCGCTGAACGCACTGAACGCAATGAAGCCCGTCAATTCCGAACGGCTCGCGGACGCATGGGTGGCCGAAGCACGGATCGCGTTGGCGCAGCACGATACCGAAGCCGGTTGCACGGCCGCGAAGAAGGCACTCGAACTGCGGCCACCGGACGACCCGAAAACTGGCTGGCGCCACAGCGAGGCGCTGGCGGTGCACGGCGAATGCCTTGCCGCGCGCAAGGAGTTCACGTCGGCGCGCAACGAACTGCGTTCCGCGCTTGCGGACCTGCAACGCGTGCGCGGTATCGACCATTGGCGGACGCGTCCCGTGCGCCAGGCGCTGCTGGCGTTGCCTGCTACGTAACACGACCCGCGGTCGCGCCGCGCGTCAACACTTGCGGAACGACGCAGGAAGGACTTCCTACTTGCACGCGCCCACCCGCTTCGCCTCGGTCTTTGCGCCTCTGGTGTTGGTCGATTCAAAGCTGTCGCCGTGATAGGTCGTTGCTACCGTGTTCGCCACGCCGCCGCAAACGGACGTGTAGGTGACCTGATCGCCATCCACCTTTATATCTTTCAACGTGCAAATCGTCGGTGGGATGACTTTATCCAGATATACCCGTATCGATTCGGCGTCCCCATTCATCGCATTGGCGTCGCTCTGCGCGATGCAGGTCGAACTGGCGCGCGCTGTGCCATCAAAAGTCGTCGTTCCGGCCCACTGACCCGCGTGAACGCGATCGGCTGCGCCTGCCGGCAACACTACGCAGGCGAATGTGGCTGCCGAGAGCAGCGCGATGGTGCGATGGGTTCTCATGAGACGGTTCTCCTTGAGCGGCTCGAGATACGTTGTCGATGACATGTCGCGATCATGGCGTTCACTCGAACCCGTTCGCAAAAATGCGATCGACAGGGATTGACGTGTTCAAGAAGACCGTCAGGTTATCGCCGGCGTTGTTCACCACGATGAAATCGGGCTTTCCATCCCGATTGAAATCGCCGACCGCGATCGCGATCGGTTGGCTGAGGCCGCCGGTAAACGTCAGCGCTCCCCAGAATCCGCCGTTGCCCACGGTTCTGTCGCGAAGCACTGCGATGCTCCCATCGTTGACGTTCGCCACCGCCAAATCGGGAAAACCGTCGCCATCGAAGTCGCCGATCGCGGCGCTGCCCGCCCCTCCGCCGACGGCGCCTTCGCTGAAGATGCCTGCGGCCAGAAATGTTCCGTCGCCGTTTCCGAGTTGCAACGAAACATCACCCAGATTGAACCGCGGCAGGGCGAGATCGCTCTTGCCGTCGCCGTTGAAATCGGCGACTACGACAGCGTACGCGCCAGAGGTCGCGAACGGGCCCCGCACCGTCGGGAAGGCGCCACCGCCATCACCCAGGTACGTGAGGAACGCGTTGCTGCCGTAGCTGGTTACGACGATGTCGCTGTCAGAACCATGAAATGACCCGGTCGTCACCCTGCTCGGCAAGAATTGAGGGTAAAGCGTCGTCCCGGTATGGAACGTGCCGTCACCGTTGTTCCGCAACAGCGACACGGTCCCACAGGGTGCAAGGGGAGGCGCGCAGACGTTGCCGCCGTTCGCGACCACCAGATCGACGTAGCCGTCCGGGTTGAAGGTGTCCGCCGCGATAGAGACCGGTGTGTCGCCCGCCGCGTACGCAACCGCCGTCTGAAAAGTGCCGTTGCCGTTACCGAGCAGGATCGACACATTGCCGCTGACCGCATTCGCAGTCGCGAGATCGAGCTTGCCATCGTGGTTGAAATCGGCCGCCACGATCGCCATCGGCTGCGAGCCGACGGGGTAACTGACGGCGAAGCTGAAGGTCCCGTCGCCGTTGCCGCTGTATAGGTAAACGCGATCGTTGCCCTTCATGGCCACGGCCAAGTCCAGCTTGCCGTCACCGTTGAAGTCGGCCACCGCGATCGCGATCGGCGCAGGCCCGGTTGCAATCGCCAGCTGGGCCTGAAAGGCAATCTGCGCAGACACCGACGCGCTCGCTCCCGCAAGCGCGCACCCCAACACTGATGCACGCCACGGAACGGACGCGGAACGCGCCTGGTCACCGGACACCTGCTTCCTGCACTTCATCGCTTGCATGGCTTGCTCCCATCCGACGCCGAGGCCTGACGATCAGGTCGGAACGCGTCGCTCGCAGGGGGTTACGCTGTTTGGTGCGGATGACTGACATGCACCGGGCTGGCGGGTCGACGGGCGGCCACACCGACGGAACGTCAGTGAACGCGTGTAACGGTGTACCCCTGTCCGAAGCGACCACGATTCCCGCAGGCCACCGGACTCGAAGGCATGCCGGCGAAGTTCCGCAAGCTGACACAGAAAGCGAACGCTGCGGCGACGATGTCGCGAGCAGCGTCGCCGGCGACGCTACAGCCTGGATGGGCGGCGAACCAGCGCAAAAGCGCCGCACTTCGAACGCTAGTGCGAGACACCGGACGGCGGCGACGTCACCGTCATCGCGTGGTTCCAGTCGGGACGTTGATCCCAGCCCATGTCGTGCGCGACCCGCAGGTTCACCGATCCATCCGCATTCAAGACGCCATTGGCTTTCATTCGCCTGACGGCCTCGGCAGGCATGCCGCCGAGCAGCGTGTCGTTGGCACCGCGCGGCACGAACTGCTTGTTGGCAGTGATGGTCTGGTGATCCTCGAACCCGGCGCGAATACCGTTGACCAGATAGTGAAACTTCACGTCCATTGAACCGCGAACCTCGATGTGGTTCAGATCTTCCGAGACGACAGCGAGTACCGCCAGATCCCCGATCGGGGTCAGCTGCACAGTGATGCCATCGGCGGCGCTGACATCGCGGAACGACTCAGGCACGTCAATCGTCGCACTGCCTCGCGTTATCTGGCCCGAGCCACGGAAGTAGGTTCCCGACTCCGGCCCTTCGAGAGCCGTGAAGACGATTTCCTTCGACGGATCGGTCGGGTGCGGAGTGACGAAATTCTTGCTGCCGACCACATTCAAGCTGCCCGCAAAGAACGCGTAGCCGTTCACATACAAGCCGTATGCGCTGTTGCTTGCCGCAGCGAATACGCCGGTTCCGTTGAAGCCGGTCGCGTATCCGTACACGCCATTGGCGCCGGGCCAGCGAAGCCGTCGACGCCGTTGCCGGAAGCGCTCTCTCCATGCACGCCTTCGCCGGTATTGCTTTTCCCGTACACACCCTGACCGCCGCCGGTGTTGAAGCCGGCCACGCCGGCCGCACTATTGCCGACCGTTTCGCCGTGCACGCCATCGCCTACCGTGCTGTGTCCCCAGACGCCGCGGCCGCTCGCGCTGATACCGTGAACGCCATTGCTGCCACTGCCGACCACGCCATCGTTGTTGACGCTGGCTCCGGCCACGCCGGCGGCGTTGGTGCTGTTGCCGGCCACACCGGCGTTGGCGACGCTGGTGCCCCAGACCCCGTAGTAGTCGTGCGTGTCGCCCCACACACCGGCCGCTCCGCTTTGCCCACTTGTTCCCGCAGCGGTGCCGTATACACCGGTACCCGCACCGCCGGCTCCCTGCACACCGGCGCCGAACGTGGCTGCGGATGGCGAAGCGATGTTGCCGTGTCCGTCGATCCTGAAGACCCCTGAGGGGACGAAGGCCGTGAGCAATGCCCCACCATTGCCGGCAACGTTGTTGCCGAGCAACAGTGCGGTGTCCGTCGAGGTATTGGTAATGACCGCGCCGATGCCGCTGCCTGACGCAGTGAGCGCGGCGCCGGGAATACCGCTGCCCGAGCTGGTCGCGCTCATCGCGGGCCCGCCACCCGTATTCTGAACCTGGAATGCTGGCGTGCTGCTGGAGCTGCCGCCGCTGAAAGGCAACGCTATCGGTGGTCCGACCGGACCTTGTGGACCGGTCGGACCTTGCGCGCCTGCGGAACCGCCCGTGCCCTGTGCCCCTGCGGGACCAGTCGGACCTTGCGGACCGGCCGGTCCCGGATTGCCGTTCAGCGCATACAGCGCATACGGAGCCGCGGTGATCGCCTGCCGCGGCAACAATGTGGTGTAGCTGCTGCCGCCCGTGGCCCTTGCCCTGACTTCGATCCACAAGGCCTGGCCGTCATACGGCGCATTGGTGAAATCGAGTGCGGCATTGATCAAGCCACCGCTGATCGTCTGATTGGTCAGCGAGATCGTATCGACCGCCGTGCCGCCGCTTGCAGCAGTGAACAGCGCGAATTGCAGGTCGTAGTGGCCGCTCGCCGGCGCGCCGTTGTCGGTGAGCTGACCTTGGTAGGTGAAATCGGAGCCGAGCGGAGCCGCCAACGCCGAATCGGCGCAGAGCAAGCAGGTAGCAAGGACGCATGACAAGTAACGCATGGCGAATCACTCCCTTATGGATCGAATCCGTTCGCAAAGATCAGGTCACTGCTCGGCGAGGCGGCTGCCCAGAAGCCGTCGTAGAGGCGGTAGGTGGATGCGCTGAGTATCGATGTCGCCGGCTGGCCGATGGTGCCGCTCAAGCGGAATTGACCACCGCTGAGCGTGGCACCCCCGCCGGCAATGACGGCCGGATCGATTAGATATGGGCCGCCGCCCGATTGCGCGCGCGCGGACGCGGCCAGCGCACTGAGGGTCACAAGCGCAAGAACCAACGTGATCGTGTAAAGCCGTAGCATGTTCCATCTCCCGTTCGCGCTGGACGCAACCGCCTGCGCGGATAGCGAGCAAACAGCCATCGGCTCGAAACGCCTCGCTCATGGAGGGGTTACGTCATTTGCAAGGGATTGCTGACACACGCGCCCACGCGCTCATGGACGGTTGCGCGGAGCGAACGGGGAATCAGCCGACACCACCAGGCCCGACGCCCGGCGGACACGCGCGATATCCGCGGCCTTGTCAGCGTTCGGCGTCTTTCGACGTAACCCAGGCTGTCCGTCCATTTCTGGACATGCTCGGGAGATCGCCATGCGTTCGCTTGGCTTGTGCGCGGCAGTACTGGTTCTTGCATCGATATCGGCGACGCCTCGGGCGCAGGACATCGAGACGGATTGCGAGGGCTGCAAGGATCATCCGATGCTGGCGCGCTATCCCGGCTCGATCCTGTTCGGCGCCGATCAAAAGGCGTTCGAGGAAGCCACAATGCCGATCGGTCCGGTCACCCAGAGCGATGCCGGAGAACCGGTCGCGCCGAAGACGCTCAACGTGACTGGCAAGCGCACGCGCCTGCTCTATCTCGCGCCGGCAACGCGCAGTGCCCTGGAAGTTTTCGTCAACTACAAGGAAGCGTTGGCGAAGGCCGGCATGAGCGTGACCTGGACCTGTTCGGACACCGAATGCGGTACCGACTTCTTGCATACCGCGCCGGACATCATGCATCTCAACCTGACCGGTACTTCGGCGGCCAGCGACGGATTCACGCTCGCCGAACGACCGCGCTATCTGCTCGCCAAGCTGGCACGCCCGCAGGGCGACGTGCAGGTCATGGTCATGGCGGCGGATTTGACCGAAGCGCACCGCCCCGCGGTGTACGTGATGCTGATCGAGAGCAAGCCGATGGACACCGGCCTAGTGTCGCTCGCTGCCAATGCGCTCGACCAGAACCTGATCACTACCGGCAAGGCAGTGATCTACGGCATCACGTTCGATTTCGACAAGGCCGACATCAAGCCGGAATCCAAGCCGCAACTCGACCAGATCGGCAAGCTGCTGACCGAGCATGCCGATCTCAAACTCGCGATCACCGGCCACACCGACAACCAGGGCGGCGCGGACTACAACCAGAAACTGTCGCAACGCCGTGCCGAAGCAATTGTCGCGGCCTTGTCCGGCAGCTACGGCATCGCCGCAAATCGGCTCAGCGCGCAGGGCATGGGCGCGTCATCGCCGGTCGCAAGCAACGACAATGAAGATGGTCGCGCAAAGAATCGACGTGTCGAGTTGGTCAAACGCTAGCGCTCACGAAGATCCGGCTGCAGAGGTCGTACTGGCGGCACTCCTTTCGCGATGCCGGTCCCGCGCCACAACGCGAAATGAGTGCGAGGTTTGTTCGCGCGTCCAAAATTGACCAGGTAACCGCTCGCGCTCTCAACGAAAATCAACACTCCGGCCGATCAGCCATCTCGGCGCAACCATCTCAAACACCTCGACCACGGCGTCCAGCAGCCAACGACACGACAAACAGAATCAGAAAGACCACGAACAAGATCTTCGCTATGCTGGCCGCGCCAGCAGCGATACCGGAAAAACCAAGAACTGCGGCTATCAAGGCGACCACCAGAAATACAACGGCGTAATGCAACATGGAAATTCTCCTCGGAGAAGCGCACTTGGATGAACGGTCAGCGGCTGCGCCATTTCGCCAACCCGCATCACGATGCGCTTGCATGCTTGCGATGCTCTGTACGCCGACGCACGCACGAGCCATGTGTTTCTCCAGGATTCAGGTATTGATTGCATCAGTTTTACAAGGCGGTCGAGCAGGAGCGCCATCGCGGTCCATGGATCGAGCCGGCTCACGTCGCGATAACGCACCAGCGGCACTCTAAACCCTGCTGCGGCAAAACCATCCTTGCCGCCACGGCTGCCGATGCCTACCGGGATTACGTTCGTTTTGTGGGTGAGAATCCAATGTCCAACGTTGCCAGGGATCTTCGAATCTTGACGCGATCGGTGCTGGTGATCCTCGGGATCATCTGTACCTATGCCTGCTATCTGGCGCAGGACATCTTGGTGCCGCTGGTCCTGGGCGTCCTCCTCTCATTGCTGCTTTCGCCGGTTGTGACGCTTTTCGAACGTATCCGTGTGCCGCGCGCCATCGGCAGCCTCGTCATGGTGCTGCTCATCGTCGGAGGCGTTGTTGAGGGAATCTCCAGCCTGGCGAGTCCTGCGCAAGCTTGGATGGCCAGCGCGCCAGCGACCTTCCAGTCGATCGAGCAGCGGCTTCGGCATTTGCGCGGGCCCATCCAACAAGCGCGAGAGGCGACCCAGAAACTCGCCGACCTGACGCAACCATCCCAAGGCAAAGTCGTCGTGAAAGAGCAACCAAGCATGCTGAATGCCATGGTTGCGGAGACACCACATGCACTGGGCAAGATCGCTGTCGTCTTGCTGCTGGTGTACTTCTTTCTTTCATCCGGCGACACGTTCCTGCGCCGTCTGGTCGAGGCATCGCCGGGTATGAACGAAAAGAGGGTGGTCGTCGGGATTGCGCGTGGCATCCAGCAGGCGATGTCGCGCTACCTGCTCACAATCAGCGCGATCAATCTGGGTGTTGCGTTGGCGACGGCGCTGGCGATGGCACTGATGGGGGTGCCCAATGCGCTGCTCTGGGGCGTACTGGCCGGCATATTGAATTTCGCGCCTTATGTGGGGCCGACGCTCACGCTCATCACGCTGGCGCTGGTCGGGCTGTCCACGTTTCCTTCGCTGGGACACGCATTGGCGGTACCCAGCGCGTTCTTTGCGATCGCTCTCGTCGAAGGCCAGCTGATCAGCCCGATCGTTATCGGTCGACGCCTGGCGATCAATCCCGTCATCGTTTTCGTGTGGTTGCTGCTGTGGGGCGCCTTGTGGGGCATCACGGGCATCTTGCTGGCTGGCCCGCTGCTGGCTTGCTTCCGGATCCTGTGCCAGCACCTCCCCTCCCTGCGAGGGATATCGGTGCTCATGGGTGATACCCGCGCCGAGCCTGCCGAGTAGCAAGCCAGAGCCGCGTCAAAAAACGAACATCCCGATCGCCGCGCCGAACATCAGGATCGTGGCAATCGTGGCCACGACGCGGGTCAACTTCGAACTCAGTTGATCGCGCATGATCTTCCGATCGGTCGCGACAAGCAGAATGCCGACGAGAAGGAAGGGTGCCAGCAGTCCGTTGACGACCGCTGTCCAGAACAACGCGCGCATCGGATCGATGCCGATGAAATCCATGGCGATGCCCACCACGGTAGAGAACACGAACACGGCGTAGAACGCGCGGGCTTGTCTGAGCTTGTTGTCGAGGCCATACGCCCAATGGAACGTTTCCGCGAAGGCGTAGGCCGCAGAGCCGGCCAGCGTTGGAATGGCCAATAGTCCGGTCCCGACGATGCCAAGTGTAAAGAGCCAGTAGGCCATATCGCCGGCGAGAGGCCGCAGGGCTTCGGCGGCCTGTTTGGTGGAGCTGATTTCCGTGATGCCGGCTTTGTGGAACGTCAGTGCGGCGGTCAGGATGATGAAGAACATGACGACGTTCGAAAACAGTGTCCCGAGCGTGATGTCGATGCGCCGATCGATCACTTCATCCTGCGTGGGCCTGCGCGTGCGCGTAGCAATACGGCGACCCATCGCCTTTTGCTCCTCGACTTCCTGACCGGCCTGCCAAAAAAAGAGGTAGGGACTGATCGTCGTGCCCAGAATGGCAACGAGCGTCGCCCACATCAGATGTCCTCGGGGCCAGGAGGGGCTGAATGATGCACCCACGACTTCCCGCCAATGCGGCTTCAGAATAAAAGCCGTGATGACGTAGGCAAACAAGACGAGAGCGAGCCATTTAAGCACCCCGGCAATTTGCGCATAGCGCAACCGCACCGTTGCCAGACAGATGCCCAGTCCAAATACGACCACCCAGACGCCGGGTGGACCACCACCCAGCATGTGGGCGCCATCCGCCATGCCCGCAAGATCCGCGGAAATATTGATGGTATTGGCCACCAACAGGGCCAGCGAGGCGAGCGCAATCGTCCAGCGCGGAAATTTCTGGCGCAATGCTCCGGCCAAGCCCATGCCCGTCACCATGCCGATGCGCGCGCACATCATCTGCACCGCCGCCATCAGCGGCCAGGTCAGCCATGCCGTCCAGAGCAGCGATGTGCCGAGCTGCGCGCCGGCGATCGTGTAGGTCGCGACACCCGAAGGATCGTCGTCTGCCGCACCCGTGGTGACGCCCGGGCCGATCGCCTCCACAACGCGTCGCAAAGTGAACGGCTTTCGCATTCTGGCCGTCATGGCAATTGCTTATGGATAGCGCAATGCGGAAGCACGCTCGTTATGACCCCCTGATTCGAGCGCATGATAGCGCCCGGCGTCCGTCGAAAATCGCGAGATCGGAGTTTCCGTGCTCCCCATTCATGTGCATGCGCGTATGGTTGGCAGATCAAGGGGGCGATATGCACGCCACAATCGTGATTGAGCGACTTTCGACATCCAATGGCTCGTATCTTATCGGTGCGGAAGCCATCAGTATTCTGGCCGCCATCGAAGGCATCTCTTGCATTCACGTTGAAAAGCAATACATCGATCGTGCCACCCTTAGCTATCAGTCGAATGACCTACGACAAGACTTCGATCGGATCGACCAAATGCTATGGCGCAAGGGTATGCAGCGGGTGGGGTGACCTTAGTACGCGACGAAAAATGCCCGCAGTTCCTGGTTCCCCGTTGCGCTGTGTCTCGTCGCTGGACTTTTCGGTAGGTGCGAGTTCGGTGCCGTCGGATCCTCAGCAGAAAAGAGCCAAGTAATACCGCGAGGGTTCCATGCGCTCCCATGACATGCTTAGGACGATAGCTAGTTTGGATTGTCGTCGTATCGGTTGCGTCGCGGCCAAGGTACAAGGTGCACGCATCCCTGGGGTTAGCCTGTGACGCTACGTTTGGCCAGTGCCTTCGATGACATCGCTGCGTACTGGCGACGTGTCGGCAGTATCGTCGCGTTGGTTATTCTCGGATTTGCGCTCGGCGCGTGTTCGTCGTTGCGTACCGACTTCGTGAAGCAACCGTCGCAGGCATTGCCGCCTACAACGAACACGCCGAGTGCGCGGTACATCCGGTCTGAAGTCGACCAGCATCTCGACAAATCTGGCTTCCGCCTGCTGACGCGCAGCACCAACGCGCTGATGAGCCGCATCGCACTGGCCGACCATGCCAAACGCTCCATCGACCTGCAGTACTACATCTTCAACAACGACGAGACCGGACGGTTGGTCGCGCAGCGACTGTTGGCGGCTGCAGATCGGGGCGTGCGCGTACGTATCCTGCTTGATGACATCAACCTGAGCGACGCCATCGACATGCTCGATGCGCTGGATGCGCACCCGAACATCAAGGTCCGATTGTTCAATCCGTTCCACACACACAATCCGTCCCTGCTGTCGCGGGTCACGCAATTCCTGCTCGACGCACACCGGCTCAACCGCCGCATGCATAACAAGTCGTTCATCGTGGACAACACGGTGGCGATCGTCGGCGGCCGCAACATCGGCGACGACTATTTCGACGCAGGCAACGACACGCGGTTTCGCGACCTCGACCTGATCGCAGTCGGGCCCGTCGTTCAGGAGGCTTCACATGCGTTCGACGAATACTGGAATTGCGACGCGGCCTATCCGGTCACGGCCTTTCGCGGCAAGCACGCCAGCCACTACGATCTCGTACAGCTGCGGGCGGATCTCGGCCGCGACGCGCGCGCTTTTGCGCAGTCCGACTACGCCCAGGCGACACTGGACGAGCTTCCCGATGGCCCTTCCGCGGATCGCCCCGGCGCGTGGTTCTGGGGACCTGCCATGCTGGTTGCCGACCAGCCGGAGAAACTGGATACCGACAAGGACGAGCCCGCACTGCGCATCGGTCCGCAAATCAAGACGATGACCGACCAGGCACAGCAGGATGTGCTGCTGATATCTCCCTATTTCGTTCCCGGCGAAGACGGCACGAGCTATCTCACTGGCCTCACCGCGCGCGGTGTGGCCGTCAAGGTGCTCACGAATTCGCTGGCCTCCACGGACGAACCCGCTGTGCATGCGGGGTACTCGCGCTATCGGCGCGGGCTACTCGAAGGCGGGGTGCAACTCTACGAACTGCGCGCCGCCGTCGGCACAAGCCAGCCGGCGACCGCGGCAGGGAAATCGTCCGGCGTCAGTCTGCATGCCAAGGCGATCGTCGTTGACGAGCAACTGGTGTTCATCGGTTCGATGAACATGGACGAACGCTCGAAACTGCTGAATACCGAGATGGGCGTCATCGTCGATTGTCCGCAGCTGGCGGACGCTGTTAAGCAGTTCTTCGACACTGCTACGCTGCCCGCGAATGCCTACCATGTAGTGCTAACCACGCCGGAAAGCACGTCTCATGTCGGAAAGATGCAATGGCAGGCGAACGATGGCGACAAGCCGGTGATCCATGACCGCGACCCTGATGCCACCATGAAACGCCGCCTGGAAGTGGTGATCCTCAAGCTCCTGCCGATTGAAGGGCTGCTCTAAGCAGTAGATAGGAATGCGAGCATGAATCGTTCGGGCGCCAAACAGACGGAACGCACGGTGGAATACGGCTGCCGGAAGAGGAGCAGGCTCTTGAACAAGGTGGTTGTGACGTGGATTTTCTTCGCTGCATTGGTAACGCCGGCGTTTGGCCAGCAGGCTATCGAGCAACAGAAGATCGCGTACCTCATTGCATCGGTTGCCGCCTTGCACGATGCAACGTTCATCCGCAACGACAACGAATACGATGCTGAACGCGCGGCCGAGCACCTGCGTCTGAAGCTCCGCTATGCCAGCGACCGCGTCAGGACTGCGGAAGATTTCATTGCCTATTGTGGAACCGGCTCATCGATGTCTGGCATCAAGTACGAGATCAGGTTCCGAGATGGCCGGACCATCGAATCGGCAACGTTTCTGCACTACAAGCTCGTGGAATACGAGACGAAGGCGGCTGATGACGTCCGCGGAGGCGCCGGGGCCCAAGAGAAGCAGCGTCAATAGAGAACGCGATCGCGTGCTTCCGGTAGCGGCGGCTGCTTTGTCGTCGATTCGGGAAGAGTCCGACCGGCATACTGGAAACTGCATTTCTCCGGCACTTGGCTGTAAAAGGCGTGGCCTAGCCGATGGCTCTTGGCCCAAAACATGGCGCTGTCCGCGCTCTGCAGCAATGCCTCAACTGTGGTTCCGTCCCGGGGATATAGAGCCGCGCCGATGCTCGGCTGCACGCAGAGTGTGAGCGCGCCAAGCACACAGGGTGCGGATATTGCGTCGAAGAGTTTCCGAGCGATCGATGCGATTTGTTCCTCGCTTTGAACGTCTGGCAGCAGGCACACGAACTCATCGCCACCGTGACGGCCGATCGAATCCTCCATGCGCACGGCATGGATGAGTCTCCACCCGATCACCTTGAGCAGTTCATCACCGACACCGTGACCATGAACATCATTGATCGACTTGAAGTCGTCAAGATCAATGTATATCAGGCCGAACTCTCGAGCTTGGGGTTCGTGGAGTGCCAATGCGCGGCTGGACCGCTCCTCAAAGGAAGTGCGGTTCGGAAGTCCGGTCAGCGCGTCGTGGAACGCTGTGTGCTGGGCGCGTTCTCTATGAATTTGGCTGTCCAGGAGGTCCAGACGTGCCTGCCGCAGGTCGCGCTGCACGGCCAGCAACTCGAACTCCAGGCGATGGCCAAGACGAACGTCCTTCTCCAATAGGACTGTCAACCTCTGCAACTCGAGCGCGCAGGCGATCACATCCGGCTCGACCAGACGTGTCACCGCCCGTGACTGCTCAAGCGTTGCGTGCGACGCCGGTCCCGTTGAGCCCGTGCGCAGTCTCACCGCCAGTGCTATCAGCGCGTTCGAGCAACCATTGACGCCACGTATGGCCTCGAATGCCGCCGTGCGCGACCGCGTGCCGAAAGACCGTTCTTCCTCGGCAGGATTGACGCATTGAAGTCCTTGGCGATCTGCCGAGGGAATAGTCGACAGCGGTCGCTCTGTCTCCGTAGCCAATGTCACCAAGCGTGCCGCCATAGTGAATTCTTAGATCCGACCAACGACCAGCAGAGCGACGACGACGAGCAATACGACGCCCAACCCTCCGCTGGGGGCGTAACCCCATCCTCTGCTATGTGGCCAACTGGGAATTGCGCCGACCAACAGCAGAACCAGAACGATTAGCAGAATCATGCCAAGTGTCATTTCATTTCTCCTCGAACACCAATCCATCACGTTGCGCTCGATGACTCTTGCGTCGAGCCGGACAGCGGATGCTCGGATTGCTCAATTGCTACCGCTACAGATGAATAGTTCCAGCGCCAAACAACCCAATCAGGCCGATGATGATCAGGTAAATCGCGACGATGAAGTTCAGCAGCCTCGGCATGACAAGAATGAGGATGCCGGCGATCAGTGAGACCAGCGGACCAATGCTCAGATGCAAATTCACGGTGCTATCCCTCTTGTACGCTAGGCGAAGGGTATGCCAGCGAGGCGCCGCAATCCGTTCGGTAGCGAACATTGGACGATTCTCCAACGATGCTCGATGCCCAGATCTGCGTACGCAACAGTTTCGTGATCGGACCCATCGCATGCGCCGCTATGTTCGATAGCGCACAGACTGCAATAGGAGCGCGACGCACCTTTGTGGACGATGGTCGCTCTCCTCCTAGATCTCGCGTCAAACGGCATTGTCCGAGCCGGCCCCGGTACGATATTCGTGTATCTGCTGGTAATGACACAGCTCACGATATTCACGGTGACGTTGTATCTGCATCGCAGCCAGACGCACCGCTCAGTGGACTTCCACCCGGCGCTGACGCACGCCTTTCGGTTTTGGAGCTGGTTGACCACGGCGATGGTTACCAGGGAGTGGGTCGCGGTCCATCGCATGCACCACGCGCACAGTGACACGGAGCAGGATCCACACAGCCCACACGTCTTAGGAATCGGTACGCTCCTGTTCAAAGGGACTGAACTCTATGCTGAAGCATGCCGCAGCAAGGAGCTGTTGACGAAGTACGGCCGCGGCACCCCCGACGACTGGATCGAGCGCCACGTGTACACGCCGCACTGCAACTGCGGACCGACCGTCCTGGCCATCGTGGATCTGGCTCTGTTCGGCGTTGGCGGTATGGCGATCTGGGCCATACAGATGATGTGGATTCCGTTCTGGGCCGCCGGTGTGGTCAACGGAATCGGCCATTGGTGGGGCTATCGCAACTTCGAGACGGCGGATCGGTCGGCCAACCTGATTCCATGGGCAATGTGGGTCGGCGGGGAGGAACTGCACAACAACCATCACGCGTTCCCGAGCTCGGCGAAATTTTCCATGCGTCGCTTCGAATTCGACCTCGGCTGGCTCGTGATCCAGATGCTGGCCGGACTCAAGCTCGCCCATGTGAAGCGCGTTGCATGCGCGGACCGGAAACACCCGGAGTACCACGCCATCAAGGGACCCCAACACGCGACTCTCGCTCCCCGTGTCTGGGCGATGACCGAGTACTTCCGCAAGGTGATGCTACCGGCTGTGCGGGACGAGACCAGGCGCTGCGGTGCCACACCGTCTCCTTCTCTATCGCTGCGCTTGCGTCGCGCACTCGCTGACGGTGGTCGTTGGCTTACAGCTGATGATCGTGTGCATCTGAACGCATGGATCGATGCACGGCCGTGCCTCCGCACCCTCTGCGAGTTTCGCACACAGCTAGCTGCATTGATGGAGCAACGTGACGTTGATGTCGGGTCCGACGGCCTTTCGCGATGGGCGCACGCAGCGGAAGTCAGCGGCATCGGTTCACTGCAGACATTTGCGGCCTCACTGCTCGCAAACACGATCGCGACCCGCTGATCGTTCGGGACTTTCCTCACGGCTGCATCTCGCGCGGGCGCTCGCACCTATCCGCCAGACCGCTTGTCGCTGGCACGCAGAATTCTGACGTCTATGTCCTGGATCAGGCTGGGTCAACTTCGTCACGCTATGCGCGCTACCGTACCGTGAATCTTGCGCCCGTGGCGTATACCTGATCCCTTGAGCTTGTGAGGGAAAAGCAGATGAAACGTATCGTATCCACCGTCGCGTTGGTTCTTTCCATTTTAGCAATCACATCAACCTTCGCAGCTGATGGCTACGTGACCGGTGACGTGAACTTGCGCGCTGGACCGGATTCAAGTTATCCGAGTGTGGCCAGGTTGTACTCCGGCACTCCGGTCGCCATCGAGGGCTGCGTCGACGGTTGGTCATGGTGCGATGTCGCCACAGGTGACAATCGTGGCTGGGTGGCCGGCGATTTCCTTCAGGAACAATATCGGGGCCGGCGCGTTCTGGTACCCGCTTATGGCATGCAGATCGGCATTCCGATCGTCAGTTTCGTGTTCGGCGCATACTGGGAAAGTCACTACCGCGACCGCCCCTGGTATGGTGAACGCGAGCGCTGGAGTCACGTGAGTCCGCAATACCGGCCGGCCGTCGTGCGCGATCGTACGAGTGAAAATACCAATGCGAATTCGTACGGAAATTCGCGGCGCGTCTCGGCCCGTGATTCGAGGTCTTCGCCTGCGCCCAACCGGGGACGTGACGAACCGAGGTCGGCCAAAGTTGTCCCGACGCGACCCGCAGACGCGGGGGGTCCTTCAAACACGCGGGGCCCACAGCGCGCAGTTGCCACGAATGTTCGGCCGCCGGAAAAATATTCCAGCCATGCTGTGCCGGTTCAGCACAAAGCGGAATCGGGGGCGGCAGCGCCTAGAGCGACAGTAGATCGCGTGGCGGCAGCGCCCGGGCCGATGGCGCAGCACGAGGCGGCACAGCAACAGCCAAAGGTGATCGCGCAACACAACAATGCTGTGCAGCCACAGGCACTACGGAAAGAGATGCCGGCCAAGCCAGCACCCAAGCTGGAAAACGGCAAGGACAAAGAGCAGCACTGACGTTCAGAACCTTCACATACAACAATATGACCGGCTGCGCTACGCGCAGCCGTCGCTTGTTCGTCTAACCGGTGCGCCCCGGAGGTGCATTGTGGGCCGTCTGATCGAAGAAAGGCGCCTGGGATCTCTGCTCGGCGCGCTTGAACCCATAGCCACATATATCGTCGCTGCGCTGGTCACTCGCGACGTGACCATCTGGGTCAACTCGAAGGCGGAGTTGGTCTGTAGCGGAGCTGGCAATGTGCCGGAACTACCAGCTGAGTCAGTGCTTGGAACCTATGGTTTAGGAGCCAACGTTGGCGACATCCACGCGGATCTGCTCGCGTTTCGGAACGAACGAGCCTCACACGTGATGAATCTTTGACCGTCGAGTGGTTGGCACGGCAAGTAACAAATCCCCGGGCCATCAGGTGCGAAACCGCTGTGCGCGAGAGGCCTCGACATGTGGCTGAAGAATGGGGCACCTCAAAGCGAGCGCAAGTTCCAGCATGAATCCTGGCGGTCCTGTCCTGGAAAGTCATGAATCGTCTGCCGCTGCAAAAGCGCACGCGTCCGCCATGTGCGGTGCCGTACCGAGTTCCTAGGCCAGCCAGTGCAGACTCTATACGAGGAGTTCAGCGTAACCCGATGCGCTGCGCGTCCGTACATCTGTTGCCGCGGCCTCGCGCGTCCACTGCGCCAGTACACGGTCGACCCGCAGAGAAAAAGGATGCAGCTCGATGAATATCGTGATCTTGGATACAACAGAAGAACGTCCGGCCCGGACGTGGTTGCTGGTGGCGCTCGCCGGTCTTTTCAGCAGTTTCTTGTTGTCGGCTCCTCGCGTGATTGCCGCGACCGCTGACCTGATGGACACCACACGCTGTGACGGCAAGTCAGGCGACGCCGTGGCGACTGCCGAGGTCGAGTCACGGTTGCGGTGGAGTTCACTGATCGATGCGAACGACATGCGGGTTCTCACGATCAAAGGTACGGTAGAACTGCACGGAATCGCGCACAGCGAGACGCAAAAGACGCTCGCCGACCGGTTGGCGAGCGACACTTATGGTGTTGTCGGAGTTAACAACCAGCTCGACGTCGTTGACTGGGCGCCCATCACTGACATCGGTCGCGCTCATCTCAAGTCCCGCGCCGCCGAACGTCAGGTCGATCAAGTCAAATCCGATCCGTGGATCACCGGGAGCGTCAAATCCATGCTGGCGTCGTCACGTGGAATCGGTCGTTGCGATATCGATGTGAAGACCCTTGCCGGCGTGGTGTCGTTGCGCGGAATGGTCGCGTCGAGCGCCGCTCGCGACCTCGCCGTTGAGTTCACCACGAACACGCTCGGCGTTCGTTTGGTCGAGGCCGACGAACTCGTCGTCCACTAACACCGCTGGTGCAGGTTGCGCATCCAGACGAATGCCCGTTCGGCAATCGCGGCGACGCTTGTTGAACCCTCGGCCTGACCAACTATCCTGTCGACTCCAGCGCAGGCGCGCTCAGAGGAGACGTATCCCGTGAGTCGAAGCCAAGGAGCCGGCGCCAGCTGCGCACGCGCCCGACCTCGTAGACTGTCCAATGTGACCGGAAAGCCCGCTGGACGTAGGCGCCATCCATTGTTGCTTCGCGGCCATCCAGGATGAATTGGACCGGCTGACCTTCCTGGGGTAGTTCGGTGGAACTGTTGACCCATTGGGCGAACATGCAAGCTCCTCTATGCGGAACGCGCGATCGCCGTCAGATGGAAAGCAGACGCACTGATCCAGCGCACACTAAAGCATGCGCGCATGCTCAGTATGTCTCTGTGCGGTCTCGCACATACGACGTCCGGCAACACGGCGCCGGAGATGAGCCGCAATCGTGTGTACGTCAGCGCACAGAGCGCGCCACCGAGTGAGCGCATCATCACGTGGCTGGCGAAAGACCAGAGCGAAGGTATTCGCGCTTCCGGCCGTTTTCGCGACAGCGACCTCAGTCGAGATCGCCCGCCCTGACACGCTGCTCTCTCCAGCGCTATTCAAGGCTTCGTCACGATGAGGGCTTCTCGACATTTTGGACCGAACGGAAGAGCGCCATCATGCAAACCAATCAACACGGCTCGAATCATCCGGCTCGTATCGGCAGCGTCGAGCGGATGCCGGATGTCAGCAAGTACACCGACGCTACGAAAGACGAAGGCGCCTCGCAACACGAGGATCCTTCGAAGCAGCCAGGCGCCTCGGATCGATGGATGAAGTCTTTTGTGGGTCGCCGCACGGCACGCTCCGAGAACACGAAGCGGTAACGCCGCTGACGGCCTTCCGCGCGTACTCCCAAGACCATCTCGCGATCAACGCATCGTCGGTATCCTCGCAGCTCTGCCGGCGCGAAGTCTGAAGTAGTCCGTCGCTCAGAATCGCGTCGGCGTAAATTTCTTGCGCGACAGGAGCGACAATCATCCAGACGGCTCTCAGGGCATGCTCAAGACGATAGTTGGTTGGTGTGCAGCTGAACTTCGTTTGTCTTTAGCACGCTCAGGGGTTTTCGGCGCGGTGGCCGAGGCGATCGCGGATGCTCGATCGGCACATTGATTGCTCGAACCGGTCTGAACGGCAGTGGATCATGTTCGATCAAACGAAAGATCGGCGTGAGTAGATTCTGCAACATGGGCACCTCCGCCTGATGGCTTGTATCTCGCAGCTTGCGCGGCCATCGATCCAGCGCATCGCTGCATGATGCGCACGCGCAGAGGCCACCTCTGTACGGCGCCGCACATAGAACCTCCTGTGTCCAATACGACGCCAATCGGTGGACGAAGACTCACTGATGCGAGTGCAGCTGAGCATCGATCCCGCAAGTGGGCAGGCGGCGTCCTGTTGGCTCGCTAGATCGACAATCTCTTTCAGTATTGCATGATCCGTTCACCAGAAATGATTTGATGGCAACGCTCCCACGCTGAATGCCGCACAACGACTGGAACGATATGTTCGCTGTCGAACAGATGACGCCGATCCTGACGCGCAGTCTTGCGCTCGGACGCCGCGATACGTCGGTCTTCGACGTGCACGCAGCTTTTACTGAAGCAACATAAGGAGAAATCATGAACAGACACAACATTCTTGTCGCAGCGACGGCTATGGCGATCGGTTTTGTGGCAGCCATGCCGGCGACAGCTCAGACGACCGAAACCACCGAGACGACTGTCACCGTCAAGAAAGGTCATCATCACTACGTCTACTACGGTGATCACGACATTTACTTCGCGCCTGAGACCAAGATCTACTACTGGCAGCAAGACGGCGCATGGCGGTCAGGTGAGGAGCTCCCAACGGCAAGCCGGGGCTACGTCACGAGCGGCGGCATGAAGATCGATCTGGACACGGAGCATCCGTACGAGCGCCGTGAGCAGGTGATCGAGCAATACAAGCACGGTCATGATCGCGACAGTGGCGACGACCGTGATCACAACCATTGATCCTTCTGTATCTTCGCAGTTTGTGGACTGGTGAAGCCGAAAAGCCAAAGTGGAATCCGGCACGACCTCAACAATTGAAGGAAATTCTAGTGAACGAAGACAAGATCAGGAGCCAGTGGAAACAACTTGCCGGCAAGCTCAAGGAGAAGTGGGGCAAGTTGACCGATGATGATCTCAAGGTCGACGGCGATAGCGAGTATCTCGCCGGAAAGATCTATGACCGTCACGGCATTGCCAGGGATGAGGCAAACAAGCAGGTCAAGGAATTCGGCCTTGCGTTATAAGCATTGAAGAGCGCGCGGCACTTGGTGTCGCGCTCCTCTTTCGGTACGCGCGTTCGACCTGCTGATAGCAGATGATGTAGGAAGTACGATTGACGTGTTACGGGATTAACGTGGAACGGTAAGGTCTCCGGCACACGCACTTGAGAAGCACCTGGCGGATTGGGACGATGCACCGCGCCATTGCGCCAGTCGGCTGAGCCGTCGGCTCAGCAACTTGAAAGGCGCTCTCCAACTCTGTACGCTGGCGTACGAACGCTCCGTTCGCCGGGCGTTCGCGTTGCAGGAAGCCGGTCGCTTTCCTGGGACTACGGCGCTCGCTTGGTGCTGGGTCTTTCGCATGCCGCCCACGTCAGCCAGCCCCAAACAAAACCATCTCCTTGGCGCGATGCCGGAGACGGAATGGGAGCGATTCGCGCCGCATCTCACTGCGGTATATCTGGGGCTCGGTGACGTCATCTACGAATCGGGCACCGAGCAGCCCCACGTTTATTTTCCAACGGACTCCATCGTGTCGCTGCTGTACGTGCTGGAGGACGGCGCATCAGCGGAAATCGCGATCGTCGGCAACGAGGGACTCGTCGGCATTTCGTTGTTCATGGGGGGCGGAACAACGCCCAGTCGTGCCGTCGTGCAAAGTGCAGGACACGCGTTCCGGATGAGAGCCCAGTTCATTCGCGATGAATTCGTTCTCGCCGGACGCGTGCAGCAGCTCTTCCTGCGTTACACACAAGCGCTGCTAACGCAGATGGGACAGACGGCCGTGTGCAATCGGCACCACTCCGTGGATCAGCAACTGTGTCGCTGGTTGCTGATGAGCCTGGATCGATTGTCCTCCGACGAGTTGACGATGACCCAGGAGTTGATTGCCAACATGCTGGGCGTGAGGCGCGAGGGTGTTACCGAAGCGGCCGGCAAGCTGCAGCGCGCCGGAGTGATCCGGTACAACCGTGGTCGGATCAAGGTCCTCGACCGGCCCCGCCTGGAAAGCATGGCGTGCGAGTGTTACGAAGTGGTCAGAAGAGAATTCGCGCGCTTACTGCCGTGGCAGAACAGCCAGGCCTCGCTCCGTGCGAAGGTCGTTCGCAAGACCACCAGGTCTCCCCTCAGCGATCGCTGAATGCCGATCGCCCACTGCTGATTTCCCGCTCGGGCGATACGCTTTTCCGTGCGCTGCTATGTGCGCTGCTATGTGCGTTGCCGGAC
Source organism: Dokdonella soli (assembly GCF_039523175.1). Classification (NCBI taxonomy): domain Bacteria; kingdom Pseudomonadati; phylum Pseudomonadota; class Gammaproteobacteria; order Lysobacterales; family Rhodanobacteraceae; genus Dokdonella; species Dokdonella soli. Next base: position 25,980 of record NZ_BAAAEU010000005.1, on the reverse strand, counting down.
AGACGGCACATGCATTTCTGCCGCAAGTTCCTCGCGTCGGCTCGCGTCGAGCGTTTGTTTCGTTGAGATCCAATATCGAACGAATTCTTCCTTTGCCATTCGTTGAGTGGCGCACGGCAGGTCCAGAGAATCCCATGTCAACCAGACGGTGCGCTACTTCATCCAATCGGTTGCTCGACGCTCTGCCGGCCAAGGAGCGGGACCGCTTCTTCGCCGATTGCACCCTGGTCGATCTGGTCGCCGGCAGCGTCCTCTACGAGCAAGGTGATCGCATCCGGTATGTGTATTTTCCGACCGAGAGCTCCATCTCCATGCTCGCAACCGTCGATGACCACTCTACACTCGAAGTGGGCATGGTCGGCAGAGAGGGCATGTGCGGGCATGCGTTGATCCTGGGTGGCGACTTCGCATCACTGCGCGCTTTGACCCAAGGTGCGGGTGCGGCCTGGCGTACGGACACCACGACATTCCGGCGCCATCTCGAAAACCTTCCTGCGCTGCAACCGCTTTTGGACCGATATGTATCTATCCTTCTCCGTCAGCTCGCACAGACTGCCGCGTGCACACGTTTTCATGTCGTCGAGAAACGGCTCGCGCGATGGCTGTTGATGACCCAGGATCGCGCACAGGCGGACTCGTTTGATGTGACACAAGAGTTTCTTGCGTTCATGCTCGGCGTACGCCGAGTCGGTATCACAACCGCCGCCAGCAGCCTGCAGTCGCGCAAGCTGATCCATTACAGGCGGGGCAGCATCACGATCCTGAATCGCGACCGCCTCGAAGCCGCCGCGTGCACATGTTATCGATTCGACCTTGAGGTCTATAGACATGGGATGACTGCGCGCGCGCGAGGCCCGGGATCGTTTCGGCACCAGCGAGCATTGGCTGGGCCAATTCGCACGACGGACGCATAGCGCGAGGTCGTCCATGGCGCATGCAGGAGACACTGCCACCTGGATTCGATGCAGCGCCTAAAACTTTCGAGAAAGCAACGTTCGCTGGCGTACAGACCGGAGACTACTCGCGCGCTAGCCTAGCGTATTGAGATTTGTGTCATCAAGGCACGCCAGAGTGAAGCTCACAATGCACAGCATGAGCAAAGAGCGATGTTTGGGATCCCTGTTCAGTGATATTGAATACATGGCTGAATACATCAGCATTGCACGAGCCTCTCGCAACGTGACGGTGTGGCTAAACTCCAAGGCTGAAATGGTTTGCAGCGGCGCTGACAGAGCGCCAGAACTACCATCAGAATATTTGCTGGGAACGTACGGCATTGGAGCAGACGTTGCCGATATCCAGCAGGACCTGGTTGCCTTTCGAAACGAGCGCGCCTCGAACGCGATCATTTTCTGAGCGGCCAATAGCTGCACTGGCCGCGAGTCAACGTGACGATGGCGACGTCGCGGCGCCGACGGTTTCAAGTCCCAAGCCGCTATGTTGTGCCTCGCACGGACAGAGGTCGTGCGCACTCTGCGCATACGTGTGAACCTGCACTTTCCCTCGCATCACGGCGAGGTATGCCCTGCGCTATCGCTATCGCTTGGTGGTCCACGGGGCATGCGGTCGTGTTGAAGGGAGCCGCGATGCGGATGATCGATGCCCGGAAGCCAAGGCATCTGTTCACGTCCCTGATCGTTCCCTGCTCCTTCCCTGTTGGCTTCGCTGTTCCCATCACAGGAAAGTGACGTCTCCCTGAGGCGAATCTGGTGCCCCAGCTCGCTCACCAGGTGACCGTGACCACGCGAAGCACTTCAGAGACACGGAATACCCTGAAAACTTCCCTGTTCTAGGGAATTTGCGCGCCGAGAAGGGTTCTCACGAATCTGTACCCACCGCCATCATCAAGTTCCGAGACGTCCAATGTTGTCCGACGGAACAACAAGAACCCCGCTAAATGCGGGGTTTTTTGTGCCTATAACGTCCGGTGACGTCCGGTGACAGCCGGATCGGATTGTGAGTAAGATTGTGAGTAGCGGGGAAATACTCACTGGGGAATTACTCACATGGCACTGACCGACACGAAGCTGCGCGCGCTCAAGGCCAAAGCGACCGTCTATCGCGTCGCCGACGCAAACGGCCTCGCGATCGAGGTCCGCACGAACGGCGCTCGACACTGGCGCTATCGCTACGAATCCAGCGGCGGCGACCACTTCAGCGACTTCACCGTAAACCGGACCGGTTGCCGGCCCTGGACAATCTTCTCGACGATGTCCGGCGCGAGCAGCGAGCTGTAGAGGATGCGGGCGACATAGCGCTCGTCGAGATTCTCCGCCTTGGCGATTTCTCGAACCGACGCCGATCGTCCAGCCAGGACCAGGTGGCCCGTGGCTGCCGCGCTGGTGGTAGTCGATCGAGAGTTGCGGTGCGAAGCCCGCGGTGCCGGGCGGCACGTAAATGGGGACGGAGTAGCTGGCACCACCGCCCTCGTCGACACGGAACGTGCCCGGTGTCGCGCCGACGGAATCGGAAATCGTATCGGGAGCGGGGGTCGGCTCGCCGTAAATCAGCGGCGGCAACGCAGGGGTGCCGGTGTGACGGCGGGCGAGACGGGTTGCCCCGGCGTTGACGGTCCGCCAAGCGTGATGTCGAAGCTGGTCAGCGCCACCCCGGCACGCGTTATAGGCGATCCACTGCCCGCCGCGGCGGCCAAAACGAGAACCGAAAAAACGCAACAAATCCACTACGGCCACGGCGCGTGTGCCGCGAACCGACGCAACGATCGTCCCGCTTAGCGTGGCAGGCAAAGAGTAGCCACAAACTCCTGATCAATGGATCGCGGTTACTTCTTCTTAGGAACTGCTGCCACGATTTTGATTTCAGTGACGCCATTCGGGGGAATCAATCGGGCCACTTGGATCGCAGTCCAAGCAGGAAATGGAGCTTTCACGTAACGGTTCTTGACCGCCACGATGGCCGGCATTTGTGTTACGAGATCGGTGTGAAAGCTGGAAATGTCGACCACATCATCCCAGCTCGCTCCGGCTGACTTTAGGATCGATCCGATTTGATCAAACGCGCGCCCATAGGCAACCGTGAGGTCGGTCTCTCCCTCATGTACACCAACTACGACACCCGACAAGTAGATCTTGTCGCCGGTAACTACCGCATCAGCAAACCCCCACTGCTTTTCAATCTGCGCGGTCGAAGGATCGGGGCTCATTAGAACCTTGCCTTCGAGTCGCGCTCCCGCGTGGACGGTTGCGCCGGCAAGCACAGTCAGCGCCGCGAAAACATGAGCGAAATTCATCTTCTTTCTCCTATTTCATTTTTTATGGAAGAGAACGACTCTTGCGCTAATACGAGACAGGCATGCCTCACGGACCGGAGGTAAGACTAACGTAAGTTTCCAATACCTTGCCTAGCGCCGTCTCAGTCGCTGCGCCTTGGCTGTAGGCGACCAGAGATCGAGCGACCGGTTCAAGCGCATCACTTGTATCGACCGCAGCGCGAATCGAGGCAAGATCAATTACAGTCACACCCATGGATCTCATCCGAATTTCTGCTGGAGTGCCGTTAGCGCTTCAAGGGTGACATTTCCTCCGCTAGCCACCGCCACGACTTCGCCCGGTATGCCGGTTCGCAGGGCCGCAGCGATCGATGCTGCACCACCCGGTTCGATGACCAAATGAGCCTCGTTCAGGGTCCGCAGCGTGGCTGTGCCGATATCCGCTTCGCTGACCAACACGATGTCATCGACGAACTGCCGCATCAGCGGGAATGTTCGATCACCCACGCGTTGCACCTTGATTGCATCGGCGATGGAGTTGCTCGGACCTTCAGTGCCAACGATATATCCGCCGCGCCAAGACCGAGCGGCATCATCTTCCAGCTCGGGCTCGACACCGATGACTAGTACTTGTGGTGCCAAGTGCTTGAGCGCCAATGCGACGCCAGCAATAAGGCCACCGCCACCGATCGGAACGAAAACGGCGGCAGGTGGATGAACGCCCCATTGCCGCACAAGTTCCACACCAACGCTGCCTTGGCCGGCGATGATCTCATCGTCGTCATAGGGCGGTACCAGCACACTTCGCTGCTCGCGGGCCAGCTGTTCGGCAAGGGCTTTTCGAGCCTGACTGTTCGGTTCGGCCATCACGATCTCTGCACCCCAACGCTCCGTGGCCTTCACTTTGGCTCGTGGCACATCGGGAGACATCACGATCAGAGCGGACGTGCCCACATCGCGAGCCGCCTTAGCAACCGCCTGGGCGTGGTTGCCTGTCGAATATGCGATCACACCCCTCTTGTGTTCCTCCGCGGTCAGCTGCGACAGTCGCCAAGTCGCCCCGCGAATTTTGAACGAGCCGGTCGGCAACAGGCTCTCCGCCTTCAGCCAAACACGACCTGCGACCGACGTGCGCAGCTGCCCCCCACTCAGCAACGGGGATTGCGGCACCCTTGATGCCAAATAGTCGGTTGCTGCTGCGATCCTGGTCATCAACGGGTGGGGCATGGCGCGAACTCGAGGTGATCGTCTTCGATCGTGAGGGCGATCTTTCCCGCACGTCCACACGAAGCTCGAAGACGTCTGTTAGTGTTCAGTTTGCTGGCGCAAGTGGTCCGTTTCGCTGAGACAGCGTGTTCCGATATCTGAGAATATTCACGATATCGGCTTGACGGCCTGCTGCATCTCGACCCATCGCGCACTCGCCAGCAGAATTGGGGGCCGCATCTTCAGGCTGCAGCGTGACGTATCCACCCTTGCAGGAAAGGTGCGACGTTCGGTAGCAGGTCGGTAAGGGCATGCAACACGATGATCAAGGCGAAGCTGCGTGTACGCGCCCAGAGCACGCCGAACAGGATGCCGGATGGCGAGATCACCGCGACCGAATAAGCCATCGCCCAACTTATGCTCACCGGTGTATCGACGCCCTCCGCGCCAGCGCTGCCGCGCAGATACAGGCCCGGTGCGTGCGCCAGGCCGAACAACAGCGCAGCGATGACCACGCCCGCCACCGGCGAGCGCAGACGGTCAGCAAGACTGCTTTGCAGCGCGACGCGAAACAGAAATTCTTCCGTGATGCCGACTTCAAGCGACAGCCAGACGAAGCAGGCAGGCACTGCCCACACAAGAACGGTCGGCGCAGCGTGCAGCGCGCTCAACGTCATCAGGCCGCGACCGAATATGGCTTCGAACATCAGCATCGCGACACCGATGCCGACCAGCGGCAGCCAGAGTCGCTGCGTGTGCCAGCGCGGCGCGAACCAGTCGCGCATGCCGCCGGTCAGCATGCCAAGAATCAGCGCCGGCACTGCAACCATCGTCATCAGCTTGATCACGAGTAACGTGATGGATAGCAGAGGTTCGGCCTGGACTTCCCGGTGGATCGCTGTAAATCCAAAGCCAAGCACGACCAGCGCGAATACCGCCAGGTAGATCACCATTCCCGTTGCGGCAGGTGCTGCCGACCGCAGCTCGGGAAGTCGTATCTTGCGCGTAAGAAGCACAGCGAGCGCCGGGAATGCCACGCCAAGTATCGCGAACGAGACCAACGCATCCAGCCAAGCGCCCTCGCCACCGCTCACGCTCAAATAGATCAATGCGGCGACGTAGCAGCCCACGTACCCGAGCATGGCGCCTATGCCGTTGGTGCGCGAAGATGAAAACATGTGGATTCCTCTGCGATCTCGTTCGGTGGCGGAGTAGCGGTTTTACAACAATGGCTCGAAGCCGTCTTTGAATATCCTGTCAAAGGAAAAACAGGCGCCCATCTCGGAGGAGTTTCCATGGTAATCAGTGGAGGTCAGGCTTAGTACCGCCGTTGCCGGCGAGTTGGGCATGGTTAGCGGGATGCTGAAGCTCACCATGCCGCTGGCATCGGTCGCGACCTGCTTGCTGCCGAGGTAGAGCTCTGCATGCCCACGGCCACTCGGAGCACAGGCCGCGGACGAGTACACATCAATGCGATCCGTGTAATTCGGGTCGGTCTTCAGATGGCCGGAAACGATGACAGATCCGTTGCTGAACGCCACACCGTCAATCACCGGATAGGGCTGATTGAAATTCGCGTTCGGAGCGAGCTTGATATCCGGCGCGCTGCCATCGTGTGCATCCCCGTTGAAGCTGCTCAAATTGGCTCGCACGCTGTCTCTGGCACCGTTCACGAGTACGCCGCCGCTCCCCATGAAGCTGATGGCATTGCCCAAGGTCGGCGAGTAGCCCGCCTCTTCCGGTGCGCCAATCACATTGAGATTTCCGTCGACCCGCACCGCCCAACCGTAACTCTGGGTGCTGTTGCCCTTCGCATCGAGACCAAAGATGTTGGCCTGAACAAGATTGGAGGCTCCGCCATTGATCCAGATACCCTCAAGGAAATTGGCTGCGATACGATTCTTTGAAACCTCGCAATTGTTGCCGCGCAGTTCAATGCCGTTGCCGTTGCCGGCAGCGCCAGTTCCATCCGCAGCCAGGCCAATCAGATTGCCTTTGATGTAGCACTGCGCCGTGGTGACCGTGTTGTCCATCAACACACCATCTACCGTCGCGTGCGTGATCACGTTGCGCTCGCCGGGCGTATTGCCGCCAATGGTGACATTACCGCTAGCCATGTTCTGCACGAGAATCGCAGCGGTAGTCGCGCCCGTCAGAGGAATACCCGCCACAGTACCGCCGAATTGATTGCCCGAAATCTTGTGATCGGATCCGCCCGATATCGAGATCTGGTCGTAGAACCCGCCGAAGGCGATGCCGCTCAGCGTGAGCCCACCGGTATCCACGTGGAAGGCATCGATTACAGTGCCTGGCGTCTCCTCCTCGAGGATGACGCACAGCGTGGCGTTGAACGCGTTCGGATCGCTGTTTTGGCTGGCGAGGGCATTGTCCTTGTAGCCATCAATGATGACCGGCTGATGGACTGGCAGCGGCGTTTGCAGCTTGATGATCGCGGGGCAGGTCGGCAGCGCAAAGGTGATCGTATCGACGTCTGGGTACTTGTTGGCGAAGGTGAGCGCGGCACGTAACGAACCCGGTCCGCTGTCGTTGGTATTGGTCACCACGGTTGTCGGTGCGACGGTAAAAAGCGATTCGAGCGCACCGCGATCCGGTACGCCACCTACAACGCGCGCCCCCGATTGCATGTCGGTGGCCGGGTACGGAATGATACCGACCGGAAGGCCCGAGTTGACCGCGGTGGAGCTCGGCAATAGGTTGTAATTGGCCCCAGCGCCTGCAATCGGATTCATCCACCTCGGATTGTCCTGCGGGTTGGCGGAGAGTGTGGCGAAATCCTGCACGGTGGCCGGGCCATCATGATTGAAGATGGTGTTGTAATACAAGCTGACATCCGGCGGCGTTCCGCTGTTGGAATAGTCATGAAAATGCAGTGGGGCGAACGTCCCGTAGAGCTGGTCGTTCGGCCAGAAAATGCTGTTGTAGATGATTACCGGGTTTTTTGCACCGGAAAAATCGGGCGACACACAGAAGGACTTCCCGTTGGAAGTGTCAGCGCTGACAAAACCGAGGCTCGCATCGGCCGCACCATTCAAATCGATTTCCACCTCGCATTCGGACGACTGGGTCTGCTGCAGATGATCGAAGACCGTATTGACGATGCCGACCGAGCCTTTGTTGGTCCAGAACGTTACCGGCGTGTATTGGTCGAGATGCGGGCCGGCAGCGCTGGTCAGATTGGTGAAACGCGACTGGCGCACGATCACGTCGCCGCTGCTGCCGTCATTCTCGTTTCCGGCATTAAGCGACACATCGATGCCATGCGTGAACGTGATTCCTTCAACCGTGATGCCGGCCTTGGGCGAACCACTCAGCTGCGATATTCTGATTGCGCCATTCCCACTCAGATCCAGCACGGTATTGGCCGGATCGATCTGCCGCGTATTGGGGGTGCAGCTTGCATCGGTGTAACCGCCGGCCAGCGTGATCGGACTGGTCGGAACAAGATCGAGATAACCAACGCTGTAAGACGAACCCTGCATCAGATTGATCGTGAACGGCGTGTTCACCGGTTGTGATTGCGATTGAATCAATGCACTGTACAACTGCGCGCTGTTGGTGACGCAGACTGATGCGGCATGGACGGTCGGCAGGGCGCAAACCGCCGCTACGGGCAGCGCAAACCACGACCGCAGCAGAGCAGTTCGAGAGTGGGTTTTCATGCGAATTCCTCGGTGAGTGGTGGTCGGCGAAACATCGCCATCACTGATCAATACGAGGTTCGCGCGAGAACCGGACATGCGCGCCATCGCGTCGCCGCCACTTGCCAGGATCGCATTGACGCGTCGCCTGACTTGCATGAACATGCCGGACGCACCGGCATTGAAGCGAAGCGCGCATGCACCCGATGGATCCCGAGCGCTGGCAGCAACTGCGCCCCTTGCTCGATCGTGCTCTCGATTTGTCGGGTGCCGAGCGCGAAACGATGCTGGCGGCATTGCACGCATCCGATCCGCACATGCACGCCGATCTGCTGCGCCTGATCAGCGGCGCGGCACGATCCGGACTTGCGGACGGACAAAATGCCACGCAGCTCGCATCCTCGTGGCTGCAACCCTCGATCAACGCCGAGACGACGCTGGATACTGAACGCATCGGCCAGCGCATCGGGCCGTATCGGCTCACACGCTTGCTCGGCGCTGGGGGCATGGGCGCGGTCTATCTGGCCGAGCGCAGCGAAACCGGATTCGACCAGCAGGTCGCGCTGAAAGTGGTGCGTGGCGCCTTCGCCACCACCGCGATTCGCGAACGCTTCGAACACGAACGGCAGATTCTCGCCGGCCTCTCCCATCCGAATATCGCGGCGCTGTTCGATGGCGGGCAAATACCGGACGGTGGCGCGTATTACACGATGGAATACGTCGATGGCAGCGCCATCACGGAATTTTGCGATGCGCATGCCGATACGGTCGCCGCGCGCGTGCATCTGCTGCTCAGGGTCGCCGCCGCATTGGCGTATGCACATCAGAATCTGATCGTGCATCGCGATATCAAGCCCTCCAATGTCCTGGTCACGTCCGGTCGCGATGTAAAACTGGTCGATTTCGGCATCGCCAAACTACTCGATGCATCGACAGGATCGGTGATGACGCGCGCCGGTATCGGCCCGATGACACCGGAATACGCGGCACCGGAGCAATTTCGCAACGAGGCCATCACTGTCGCGACCGATATCTATCAGTTCGGCGCATTGTGCTTTCGCTTGCTCAGCGGGTGCCTGCCGTATCGCGCCGATCCCGACAACAGCCTTGAGTGGGCGCGCGCCGTCACCGAACAGGAGCCGTTGAGATTGACTCAAGCGCGCGCGTTGCGCGCTGCCGATGTCCACGCCACGCTACAAGCGCGTGCTCGCAAGCATCAACTCACGCGCGATCTCGATGCGATCGTGCGCAAGGCACTGGCGAAGGCTCCCGATCAGCGCTATCGCTCGATGGATGGCATGACCGCCGACCTGCAGGCGTTTCTCGATGGTCACCCGGTCAGCGCGCGCCACGCCGGGCCGCTGTACTTTGCGTGGAAGTTCATCACGCGTCGGCGTTATGCCGTCGCCGCAAGCCTGCTCGCCGTCGCCGCGCTGCTCGTCATCGGCACGGCGGCGTTGCACCAACGCTATCTGGCCGGACGCGAAACAGATCGCGCCACGCGCGAAGTTGAAGTGCATACAGTGACGCGCGCGATGTTGACCGACCTGCTACGCGCCGGCCCCGCCAGCGCAACAGCCAATCGCCCTACATCGGCTCTGCAGGCGCTGGACCAGGGCACAGAGCGCACGTTGCACGCATTGCAAGGCAACCCGCAGCATCGCGCCATCGCCAGCAGCGTATTAGCCGAGAGCTATCTTGATCTCGGGCACGCCCAACGCGCTCAGTCGCTATTACAAAATACTCTCACGACGCTAGCTGACGAACCAGACAGTCTGCATTTGGAGCGATTGCAACTGGAATTGCTCCTAGCACGTGCTGCAGCTGAACAAGGTGATGTGGACATTGCGCGACGCGAACTCGCGGCAGCTGGCACCATGATTGACACTTTATTGCTGCCGTCTGATGCACCGGAACGTCTTGCAGCCCAGTTGGTTCAAGCTGTAATGCTTATGCACAAAGGGACTGCAAGTGAAGCGCGCGAACTGACAAATCAGCTATTGCGCGACTATGACGTTCCTGGTCTGCGCGATACCCTGGAGTTTGCACAACTTTTACGCCTCAATGTCTATGCGCAACGATTCGTCGAACCCGATGATGTCCCTAAACTTGAGCGATCATGGCGCATCATCGCCGCACATTATGGCGTTGAAAGTCCAGCGGCACTCGCGGCGCAACGGTTACTGCTCGGCGATAGCTTGACACATCGCGCAGCCGATGCCGACGCAGTGCTGGAACACCAGGAATCCGTTGTGCGTGACTCCTTCGGTGATCTCTCGCCGGACTATGCAGATATCCTGGATTTGCGCTGCGCAGATGCGGCGCATGCCGGGCAACACGAGCACGCTGAAGCGTACTGTCGACACGCCCTGGCCATACGCGAAAAGGCTACCGAGCCTGACTCGGTAGATCTTACAAATGCACGCGACAACGAAGGCGCGGAGCTCATGCGGCTTGGTCGACCCGCTGAGGCGCTGGCGCAGTTCGAGCTCGTCCTAGATGCGCGCAAGAAAACCCTCGGGCCGACGCATGTGAATGTGTTCGTGGTACAAATCGAGATTGCTCAGATTCATTGCCAATTAAACGCGATTGCCAGCGCGCTCACTGAGTTTGAAAAGGCCATCAGCGGCCTTAAAACTGGCTATGGTCCAATGAGCGCAGACGAAGCAGTTTACGCGGCACGTCTCGCAACGTGCCTGCTCGACTGGAAGCGTTTGTCGCTCTGAGCACGGCCTGGATTCTTCGTTGCGCCCCCGTGCTTCACGCAACACACCACTCAAGCGTTTGCAGCACTATCCCCAATGGCGTCTAGCAGAAACAGCCGCGCCATTTCCCAATGCCGACGTACCGTGCGCTCGGTTACCCCGCGTGCCTTGGCTATGTCGACGAACGACAGTCCGCAGAAAAAATGCCACTCGACCAGTTGCGCCAATTCGACATCGCACGCTTGCAATTTAATCAAGCCTGCATCGACCGCGAGCAATTCGTCCAGCGCGCGATCCGGCTGCTCGATGTCATCGTTCAAGTCGGTGCGCGCGAAGCCTTGCCCGTGTCGGTCGGTGCGGCGGCGTTTTGCCAGATCGAGAATGACGTGGCGCATCGCCTGCGCGAGCAGATTGTAAAAATGCGTACTGCTGCTGAATTGATATGCTTCGCCGCGCGTGATCTTGATCCAGGCTTCATGCACCAGCGCAGTCGGGTTGACCGTGAGATTTCCCGCCGAGCGACGCACATGACCGCGCGCAATGCGCTTCAACTCGTCGTAGACAACAGTGAATAGCTGCTCTTGCGCGTTCGTATCGCCACGCTCATATGCTAACAAAAGCTCGGTCACTGCAGGCCGGTCGGCCATCCCCTATTACCCCATCAACACCGTGCGAAAAGTATAGCGCGTGACACGCGCGATTGTGTGCGTGGGTGAACATGGCGCGATCTCGCTTCATGTCTGCATTCCGCTCACGGGTCAAAGCTGTCCGCGAAGATGAGGTCGGACTGCAGTCGCACCATCGCGAAATCGTCGCTCTTCGGGTCGGCATTGTGATAGTAGCCGGTAAGCACCGGTCGGCTCGCGTCGAATGTTGCCGCCAGCGCGGCGCCTGCAGCCGGCCGATTGTTCTCGTCCGGAAAAGTGATCGTTACCATGTTCGACCCGCCGGGACGAAATGTCGGGTTGAGCGCGCACCGCGTGATGTTCGTGCGCGCGGGACAGGGCGATCCGCAATTCGGCGAGAAAACGCGGCGGCGGCTGCCGACGGGGCCGCAGGCCCAATAGCGGACGCTGACGAATGTCGGCAAGGGGTCGAGAGCAGCCCCTGCCCTGCCCCCGAGAACGCTCTCTAATCTCAGGGTTCCCCTGCCCCACAATGACGGCTATCGACGCGTTCGTCGGGAGTCGAGCTCACCCATCGACGTCATGATTCAGGCACCGTCCGATCAAAGTCAGTTGGCATCACAAGGCTCTAGGAGACGGTCAACATAAGTAAGGCCTTCCTCGGTGGGGCGAAATAGACCGTCGGCGTCAATTAAAGCGCCGTCAATCTGGATGTAAGGTTTGAGGGAACTTGTCTCCACGTTGCGCCAAGAAAGGACCCTCTCGACGATGATTCTTGAACCTTTAGGCAGATTGATTTGGCCAGACGAAAAAGCTCCTGGGACGTTCATAAAGTAGACGCGACCGTAGATATCGAGCGCTCCGCCGCGCCTCAGCTCGATGTGGGTTGGGTTGTAGTACTGAGTGCCGGCATCGACGCGCAGGCGAAAGCAATGGCCGACGACCGAGGCTCCTTGCGCGGTGTGCGACACGTCCACCGTATATCCCTTCGCCGTCCATGCGGCCAGCGGTAAACACCCACTAATCGACATAAGAACGATCGACATGAAAGAGAGCGTTGCCATAGTTATCCGTTTCAATTCAAACGTCCTTTATTAAATCCAAGCGTTGAGGTTACCTGGAAGGCGTCGACCTCGCGCTCGTTGAGGCTGTGAAGTCGCTTCAACAATACAAACCGATCGTTCTCTATTGGTGCTGTGAAAGTTCGCGTAAAAAAAATTAGACCGGCGCTTCGCCAAACCTGTTCGGTCCTGACGTACCATCGAGAAGCAAGCACAGGAGCAGGTTGACGACAACACCGACGACAGGCACGAACATGATCAGAGCGTACATGGCCGACCGGTTGGTGTCATGCCAGCGCTTGGCGGCGGATGCGAAAAATATCCACGTTGTGGTGAGCACATAGACTAACGCGACCATTGTTACCAGCGTGTTGCCCGTATCGAACATGGCCGGAAAAAGCAAAGCTACGCTGACCAGTTGCGCGGTATTTGCCGCCCAGAAGAAAAAGAATGTCTGCCTTTTGAATCGTCCGCCGGTGGCTAGGAGATGAAAGGGATTCATGGAATGAGCCTCGAAGCCTGCTATTTAAATTGAATACGAGTTTTGAAGACCAAATAGGATAGGCTCGCCAGATGATTTTGGAATCGAGCGACCTTCAAACCAACAAACTCTACCAATACGTAGACGCGACGTAACGCTTAAAACGAACACCGACTTAGCATTAGACAATTAAGGTGCTCGTCAAGGGCCTTCAGCTTTATCGGCACGGCGCAGCAGCCTTCTGTTCTCCAGCAGCCGAGACATTGCGGAAAAGGAGGTAGCGCGGTAGGAGAAATTGGCGCTTACCCCATTGCCACCTACTCGACCTTGTTCCTGTTCGGCAGGTAGCAGAAGTTGGTGTGGAATTTATAGACAGCCACGCGGAACGCCCTCTGGCTCCATTTGTGGATTTTCGGGTCGTCGCGCGAATCTGTCCGTGCATCTCAGGATCAGGGGACTACGCTTTTCCGACCGAGCATGCTGATCTGGCCGACACCCGCGTCGCGCAGCTTTTGCAGCAACTTTCCGCGACGATTCTTCATCGACCATTGCATCTCTTCGCCCGTAATCGTAACCGCGACCAGCAGTTGCATTTTTCCGTTCGGCAATTCGGCGCCGGTCGGCATTGGTGGTAGCGCCTTGGCGATGAGCACGTTGATCGGCCCTTCCGGGCCGACATCGATCTGCTCTTACTTCTCGACCTTGGAAAGCCATCCAGCGTCGTGGCCCATTTCCGAATTGACCGCCCACTGCAAGAAATTGATGGGCCACTTTTGGCTTTCGCGCGTGACTATCACCATTTCGTAACCGTAACCGGCCGCGTCGGTCGCCTTCGCTACGGCGGGCTTAGCCTCAACCATTCCTTGTGCATGCGTCGCACGTTTGCCATCGGATTGCAGCTCGAAATCCGTCATGCCCCGCGCTGTGGGCATATCCGGATTGGTGAAACCGAATGTGGTGTACAGCGCCAAACCAGCGCCGAGCTTGTGCGCAGGGATCTCGAACAGTCCGCCGCCCGGCCAGACGCCAGTCATGTTCAGCATCTTGATGATATCCGGCGGCAGCGGGCCCACCGCCGTCTCGAAATAGTGCTGGCGCGCGTCGTAGGTTTCTTGCCACAAGGCGTCTTCCATGTCGCCGGCATACACTGCCTGGGTAAACGACATAGTCAGAGTCACAAATGCGGCAGGAAGCGACAATGGGATGATCTCTTTGCGACGAAGCATCGTACGCGTAGTTGTCAGTGTCGCGCGCAGACAATCAAGCATAGGTGCGACACATTTGAAACAAAAACGTTCGGCGGCAGCGAATACTCGATCGCAACGCTCTGTGTTGACCAGGAGAACGCACTTTCCTTTCATCTCATTTCCTATTCGCAATCGTGCAAGCTTCCAGAGCACGCCGGACCCGGGGCGAGCAGGCATATCAGGGTGAGTCTGCGCATGGTTGGATCCGTGTTATCGACGCGACATCTGTATGACACGTCCGTGCTGCAACAACCTAACGTCGGCGAACGGTTGACCGAGCGGGCAGCCGATTGCGCAGCAGAATGCTTTCGTCAGGTCTCGACGCGAGAATTTCCGCCTGCGTTCAATACTCAACGTACGCCGGAGGACGAACCGAACAACGCTTCGGATTTGTGATTCAGGGCTTCGTTGTGGACTCGTCCAGCGCGCGCCGACTAGGAATCCGCGTCGAGCACCGCGATGCGCTGGCCCAGCTGCTGCGCCAGGCCGCGCAGCTTGTCGACCTGCCGCGCCTCAACCAGGCAGGCCGGATATTCGTCGGATTCCGTATCGAGCCAGACCGCGACCAGTTCGGCCGGCTGTAGGATCTGCTGGATCGCATCGGCGAAGCTCGAGGTGGCGCCATACTCGTCGCCGCGGCTCGCCAGCGGCTGCCAATCGAGCTCTGCGCCGCGACGCTGCGCCAGCATCTGCATCGCGGCGGCGAGATTGTCGGCTTGGTCCTTCCAATCGAAACTCCACAACGCGCCCCGCCGCTGCAAGCCGTCGACCAGTGCGAGCCAGAACGACACGCGCTCAGGTTCCTCGATGCCGCGCTGCAGGAGATCGTCCTCGAAGCGTTCGAAATACGTCGCGGGATCGTGAGCAGCAAGCAGCACTTCCTCGCATAAATCGGCGTCGTCGCAACCGAGCAGGGAGCACAGCGGAGCGAGCAATCGGGCTTCGATAGGCATGGCGGCGCGTTTGGCAATGGGAAGGACGGCGGCACTTGATAGCACGGACTCGCCGATGCGCATAGCCTTCGGCGTAGTTGCTGCGTGCTCGTGCCGCGGTCCGTGCGCGTCCTGATCCGAACGGAGCGCCGCTCGTGATGGCGGCGCCCCCTTCCGACCGTTGAGAAGGCGAATTGCAGCGCCGCTTATTCGAGGAAGGGTCGTGGCACACGGTTTGCGCAGGACGCGCAAACACGCCACTCCTGGACAGTTTCGTAGCCCTCGCCGCCAGGATCGTCCCTGCGAACGATGCACCCTTTGCCGTGTTTGGCGGGATCTTTGAGTTTGTTCGCGGGGCCGATGCGGGTATTTCCGCTTTCGGACGTGGCAGGGATCAAAAACGAGGGGACATTTTTGACCAACGATCTCACGACAGATTTTGCATACGTACACGCGAAGCGGCTATTGAAACCTCAGGTAGCCGATCCCCTGAGACGGCAAGGGTTGCGGATGCAACCTTGCGGCAGGAAATTGCATGTTCGCGCGACGCTATTGGACAAGCTGCTGAGCACTTCATCCAGACGCCGAGAGCCGGTGTTGTGCACGAAAGCGCCCGCAGGGTCAGAAGGCGTTCTCAAACTTCGCGAAATATGTACCCCTTTGTCCGGTCAATGCGCCTGCTGCTGCAGCAGTTGTTTCAAATGCTCGTTGCTTTCCAATGCCTGGATCTTCGCGTTGCCGAGTAGGCTCGCGTAGTCCCCCTCCTGAATGGCCTTGGCGATGGCCGGATCGTTCAGGACAGCCTGGATTTGCGGGTCGGACTGCAGGCTCATGATCGACTGCATGGCTGCCGGATCCTGCGCCAGGCGCGTCTGCAGTTGCTGAATTTCGTTGGCCAAGGCGCCGTCACGCGCCGGCGATTTGTCGGACGAACCTGCCGCATTCGAGACGTCGCCGCTGTACACGATGCGTACGATGTTCGATTGCGCGACATGCACGGTGCCGATGCTGGGCGAGAGCACTGTGTACACGCCATTCTCGATGCTCTGGATCTCGCCCTCGATGCGGCTACCGTCCTTGAGCTCGATCGTCGGAGACGCCAGCACGCCGTAGCTGAGGCTGAGCAACGCGGCAGCGAGGCAGGCTTGGAGCAACATTTTCATTGGCGCCACCCTTGGTCATCGGCTGGATAGGCATCCTACCCCTAGCGAAGGGGAATGGGACGAACGAGCGCGTTCTGCCGGGTCGATGTGCGCCCGCGCGCGGCGGCCGCTTCCGGCCAGAAGCGGACGTGCATTGATGCTCACCGCGGTGTCACAGCATGGATGGTTCGCACCCCTGGACCGCGCGGAGGATGCAGGTTTAGGGAGCTCCTGCCAGATCGGCGTGCGCCAAGTCCAGCAGGCCGCGGACGCACACCTGAGTGCGTTCAATCCTTTCAATGCGCCGCCAGACGTGCGGTCAGATCGATGGCGTAAGGCGAGTGCTGAGCTTTCAACAAGGGCTCGATTTGCATCCTCACCGCACGCGCTTCGTCGCTTTTCCCTTCTGCAAGAAGTGCGTTGGCCAGGGCGACCTGCACCTCAAGCACGCGCGGATCGCTGGCGGCATGCACGGGTTGGCGCACGGCCAGCGCTTCGCGCAGCAACGGCTCCGCTTCATTCGGACGGCCAAGCGCGAGTTTCGCTCGGGCGAGCGCGAACAATGGCTGCCCCAATCTGATGTTTCCTGCGGAAATCGCCGTGCGCGCCGCTGTCAAGGCGGTCGCCGCGATCGATTCAGCCTTTGCTGCGTCTCCTGCATCGAGTTTCGCCTCGCCAAGGATTGCCAGTAGATAGATGCGAATCGGACTTGGCTTTTCGCTCGGCTCCGGCAATGCGGCAAGTGCTTCGCTGATCTCCTGCACGGCTTCCGCGGGCCGATGATCCAGTCGCAAGACATTGCCCAGGGTTCCGCGATCGCGGTTCAGCCACTCCGATGACGGTGGTTCGTGCTTGCGCAGGATCCCGATCTCCTGCCGGAACACGGTTTGCGCGTCCGCATAGCGCCCCACCAACAAAAGAATGTTGCCGAGGTTGCGCAAGGCGTCGCAGCTGTCCCAGTCGGGCTCTGGTCCATGAATACCTTTCCACGCATCCAGCGACTTCCTCGCAGCCGCTTCAGCCTCCTCGAATTGCCCAAGCGCTGAATAGTCGCTGGCCAGAAAATTGTAAGCGTAGGCCATCTGCTCGGGACGCGTCTGACTCATTGCCTGTTCCACGCCAAGCAGTTGCAGGCGACCTTGCAACGCTTCCGCGAACCGGCCTTGGAGCTCGAGAACCCAGTACAGATTGGATCGCGCAACAACCGTTTCGCGATGATCGGGACCGAAGACCTGCTCAGCGATCGCTACCGCTTCGCGCAGGCATTCCTCTGCAGCGATAGAGTCGCCGCTGTGACCGAGTGCGGAAGCGAGCAATTCGAGTCCATTGACGACATCGCTGTGTACGCGGCCATGCACCGCGGTGGCAATATCGATTGCCTCACGGGCGGCGTTGATCGATTCACCATAGCGGGAGAGTTCCTTGAGTGCATTCGCGAGCATGGTCAAGTCATCGATGACGGCCTGACTGCGGTCACCGAATGCCAGGCGATCACTCGCCAGCACATCACTCAACAGGGGAACAGCTTTCTTGGCGTCGCCCCTGCCGACATGGGCATCGGCTATCGTCCTGCGTGCCTCCGACGCCTCGACGACACCGTCGCGACCGGCGCCTCGCGCCAATGCGAATGCCTCCTCCGCATGGGCAATCGCCAAATCGAACAAGTTCCTCTCGCGCTCGGTGCGCGCCAGCCAACGCAATGCACGTGCCTTGATGACGTCAGGCACCCGGGGATCGGCATTCTTGGAAACGGCTTGCTTCAGCAGCGCTTCCGCTTTCGCGTAGTCGCCGATACCCCAATAGAGATTCCCGATGAGGCCCGTCAACTCGGTTCGCGTAGCAATGCCGATCTCGCCGCCTCGCGCAAGCTGCCGCTCGCCCACCTCCAGCAACTGATGGGCCGTGATTGGCTTGTCCTTGCTCTGGTCGGGAGCCGCTTGCTCGAACACACCGACCAGGAACTGCTGCACCGCTTCGGATCGCTGCGCCTGCTCGCCCGCGATGCGCGCCTGGTGCAGACTGACGATCGCAGCCATCAGGCATGCGACGAACGCCAGCGCGGCAGCCGCCAACACGTAACGATTGCGTGCGGCGAACTTGCGAAACCGATACCAAGCGCTGTTACCGCACGCGGCGATCGGTCGCCCGTCGAGATAACGCCGAATGTCTGCGGCGAGCGCTTCCGCCGACGGATAGCGGCGTTGCGGTTCATGCGCCAGCGCAGCCAGCACGATGCGGTCGAGATCGCCTCGCAGCGCACGGCGGAGCGCATGGCCGGTCGTGCGATCGATAGCCATGCTCGGTGGAGCCGGCTCGGGGATTGCGTCTGCCGCGTTTGCACCTACGGGCATCGAGCGACACGGGCGCGTATCAGCGAGCAACTCGTAGAGCACAACACCAAGTGCGTAGACATCGGTCGCGGTCGTGATGGCACCGCCATTGAACTGTTCTGGTGCGGCGTAGTCGGGCGTCAGCAGGCGCGCGATCGTTTGCGTCGGCGCGGCCTCATCTGTCGCCGCTAGGACTTTCGCGATGCCGAAGTCAAGGAGCTTTGGCACGCCGTCGGCGGTGACGAAGATATTCGATGGCTTCAGGTCGCGGTGCACAACGAGATTCTGGTGCGCGTATTGCACACTCTCGCAGACGCCCAGGAACAGTTCGAGGCGCGCGCGAAGATCCAGTGTATGTTCGCGCGCGTACTCGGTGATTGGCATGCCCTCGACATATTCCATCACGAGGTAGGGCGCGCCATGCGCATCGACACCGCCGTCGATCAGGCGCGCGATGTTCGGATGCTCGAGGCGGGCGAGGATCTGGCGTTCCTGACGGAAGCGCTGCAGCAGACCTGGCGTCGGGTACGCGAGCTGCTTGACCGCACCACGCTGCTCGAATTCCCCGTCGCTGCGTTCGGCCAGCCAGACCTCGCCCATCCCGCCAGCACCAATCGAACGCAGGACGCGCCAAGAACCGAATTGATGTGGCGAAGCGGCTGCCGGCATCGGTGCGGACTCCGAGATGGCATCCGCGATCAGCGCCGGCGGCTTTTCCAGGAAGCGCGCGGCGCGCTCGTCGGCACGCAGCAGGCGTTCGAGTTCCGCGCGCAAGCCGTCTTCGCCTGCACAGGCCTCTGCGACCCAAGCGGCTCGCGCGTCCGGTGCAAGCTCAATTGCTTGCTCGAACAACTCTGCCAGACGTTGGCGGGCCATCGCATCCCTCCTCATCGGATTTCTCCTAGCCCAACTCGGGAGCGCGCCGCCTACGCCGGATGCAACGCGGCATAGAGCAAGGCTTTCGCCCGGCGCCAGTCGCGGTTCAGGGTACGCTCGCTGACCGCTTGCAGGGTCGCTATATCGCTGATGTTGAGCCCGGCGAAAAAACGCAGCTCGACCAGTTCGGCGAGACGTGGCTCGTCGTTGTCCAGCTGGGTCAGCGCACGATCCAGGCGCATCAATTCGTCCGGACCGAGTTCGGGATCGACGATTCCGGTCGCCTCGCTAAGTTCGACGACATGCAGGTTCTGCCCTCCGCGCTTCTCCGTGCTGCGCGCACGCGCATGATCGATCACGATCTGGCGCATCGCTTTCGCGGCCAGCGCGAAAAAATGCGCGCGACCGTGCAAGGGCCGCCCGTCCGGTTGTGCGAGCTTCAGGTAGGTCTCGTGCACCAGACCCGTGGTGTTCAGCGTGTGCCCGAACGACGACGCGAGCTGTTTGCGCGCGAGCAGCTTCAGCTCGGCGTAGACACGAGCGAATAACGCCTGTAGCGCGGTGGCGTCTCCGCTGCCGGCCGCTTCAATGAGTGCCGTGATCTCGCCCGTCACCATGTCCACCCTGAGCAACCGCTGGTGTGGAGTATAGACGCGCGCGCGCCACCTCACCGCGGTTCGACACATGCGGTGCGGTTCCACCGGCTCCCATCGCTCCGCTCCATCGAAGGCATCAGCACCATGGGAAAACGGGCGATGTCGGTTCGTCGCCTCGATTCCCGTATGAAGCCATACGAGTCATTCAACCAGGAACA
Organism: Dokdonella soli; assembly: GCF_039523175.1. Classification (NCBI taxonomy): domain Bacteria; kingdom Pseudomonadati; phylum Pseudomonadota; class Gammaproteobacteria; order Lysobacterales; family Rhodanobacteraceae; genus Dokdonella; species Dokdonella soli. The sequence continues at coordinate 5,672 of NZ_BAAAEU010000005.1, read as the reverse complement.
TCCCATGATCAAAAAATCGTCCTTATGGCTTGTCAGCCTGCTCACGCTTGGCAGCGCAAGCGCGTTTGCGGCCGATGGCGATCCTGACTCCACCTTTGGCTTCAGCGCGAGGGCGTACATTCCATGGGTACGCGGCACGCCAGATGCAGCGGACACCGTCGCAGTGCTGAGCCAGCCGGACGGCAAGGTGGTGCTGGTCGGTAACGTCAACGTCTATTCGGGGTTCAACGACCAGGACGGCAACCCAATCAACACCAACGGCATCGGCGTCACTCGTGAATTGCTCAACGGCCAGATGGATCCGAGCTTCGGCGGCAACGGGACGGGCTACTTCCTGATCTACAGCGACCCGCGCGACGACCACGTCATCCATGCGCGTGCGGCGACGCTCGATATCAACGGACGCATCCTGATTGCCGGCTACGACAGCGACCACAACGTCGGGCGGCAAAGCGCGGCGGTGTGGGCGGTCAAGCCGACCGGCTCAGCGCTCGATGCGAACTTCGGCAGCGGCGGCGAATACGTGCACGATCGTGGCGTGAACGGGTCCTCGGACACGCTGCTGTCGATCTACGCATCGAACGCGACCGACATCCAGACCGGAACATGGAACGGATACCTCGTGTCGGGAATCGTCAACAACAACGATGGCATCAACCAGGGGTATGTCTCGGGGCTCACCGCCACGGGCCACTATTTCGCAGAATACGCATTTCCCATTTCGGCGAATGGGGCGACGTGCGCCACGACCACGGCTGCCAGCCTGGCTTTCAAGACGGGAGGCCTTGCGGGCTCGCTTCTCTATGCCTCCGGCACGGCGGTCTGCGGCGGCCTTCACTTTGCGCACGTCGTGCGCATCAGAAACTGGGGCCCCGACCTGACCTTCGCAGGGACCGGCGTCAAAGTCTTCAGCTTCGGCGGTAACGGGAGTGATCCGGTGAACAGTCCGTCCGCCGCAACGTCCGTCGCCATCGATATTTTCGGTCGCGCTCTCGTTGGGGGCTATGTGTATTCCTCTGATTTGCGAACGCCCAAGGATATGGGAGTTGCACGCATCGGGGTCGGCGGTGATTTCGATACATCCTTCGCGGGCAACGGCTACACGACCTTCTCTTGGGGCAGTGCGGAATACACCTGGGTCAACAAAGTGCTGCTGCAATACGACGGCAAGATCCTGCTTGGCGGTAACGAAGTGCTGATGCTGCCCGGCGCCCCTCCAGCGGGCTTAGCTGCTCTGATGCGTCTCAATGATGACGGCAGTGCCGACAGCGGATTCGGCAATCGCTTCGGCGTGTCGGGCGCCAGCGACTACAACTTCCCGCTCCACGGCGGTTACAGCCCGATGCCACTCGTTTCATCAATGGACTTCACGGAGGGCGAAAACGTCCTGCTCGGTGGCTACGTGCAGGATCCCACCGCGTTGCAAAGCACCTATTTCTCGGTCATGCGCATCCGCAATGGCCCAATCCGGACTCCAGATCTGATTTTCCGGGACGGCTTCGAGTGAATTTCCAAGCCCTCGAACGATGGATCGTCCGCTGCGCGCCTTCTTGGAGCACGGTGCGACTTTGCATCCGCTTTCCCAGCGAGCCGTCGCTGTCCATGCTCAGCCGCCCGCCCCGCAATAGCCCGACAGAAAAGCCCAGATGCGTTGATACTGACTTCCGATGACATGGCCGCCGTCCTCGACCAGGATCAGCTGATACTTGCTGCAGCTCGGGCCGTGGCTAGTGAGGTCGTAACGGTTCGCCGAATGGCCATTCGCGACGTAGGTTTCCTCCAGCACGCCGTTGTCCACCCCGGAGGGGTTGTCACCGGCAAAGCAGCCGTTCCGCTGCGCCCACAGCTTCATCGGATAGAAGACGTCCCAGTCGAGATTCCAGTTGATCGGATCGTGGAACGTCGCGGTCGGCGGCGGAGCGACCACGGGGTCGTTGGTACCGTGCAGGTGCAGGATCGGTGTCGCGACGGAATGATGCTGCGGGCTCGAAACGTTTGCTTCGCAATCGACATCGCCAGCTTGGCAATAGAGCAGGCCCGCATGATGGCGGCAGCGGCGAATCGAAATTTCGTCGACGGACGCTGCAGCAGAAAATACGGCATGTATGCGCCGCGCGATTCGCCGCCGATATAGATGCGGTCCGGATCGACCGGCGTGCCGGCGATGCCGTCGGCGATCATCGCGTCGATGAGAGCACTGAGGAATTGCGAGTCCTGCGGTTGACCCGGCAGGTCATCGACCGCGTGCGTCCACGTTCCACCGATGCCGCTCGGCGTGACCAAGATCGCCGACACCGCGTCGGTGTACGGATAGAAGCCGCTGGCGTAGCCATTGCCGGAACCACCGTCCCCGTGCAGCCAGATCAGCACGGCGCGGCCGTGGCCGGGCGCTGCCGCCGGCGGAATGCGGTAATACCAGGTATGCACCTGGCCATCCGTCGTGGTCAGCATCGACGAACCCGAAACCACGGCTTGCAAGCCTGCGGTGTCGAAGCCATCAGCGAGATCGTCGCAGCCGACCAGCGCTGGCGCGCTCATCCCGCCAAGGCCGAGCAGAAGGAACGTGATCGCTACGAACACACGTGACGAAGCGCAGCTTGCGCGGTGCAGATACCGTGGTCCATTTGGCCTTGTGGCAGTCATCGCTGGTTTCCCCCATGCATCCACGTGGACGCCTCCATTCCATCAATACGCGAAATCGAAGCGAGACCCGACGTGGGCGATTGCGGCTAATGGCCTCGTCCTCTGCGATCGTCAGGGTATCGAGTAGCTCGTCCGGACTAGCGAGATAGGTCGCCAAGCGATCCGTGACGTGCTGCTCCAACGCCTCGGCCGGCAGGCGTCCCTGTTTGCGGTCATGCCCGACATCGTCCTGTTTGCGAGAGACGTAGTACCGGTAGCGCCGGCCACCCTTCGTTGTATGGACGGGTTCGTATCGCCGGCCAAGCTCGTCTGCGATCAAGCTCCGAAGAGGAATTCTCGGTCTAGGCCGAGAATTGAGCGTGCGTGTAATGGAGAGCGGGCACCTGTTGCCTTCCCCGATCGTTCCCTGCTCCCTCCCTGCTCGTGCGCGCCCATTGGTAGGGATCGCAGTTCGTCAGCTCGCACCGTGCCTCGGCCGCGAATACCCGTCGCTCATCGCAATCGAAATGACGAGCGCGCTGCCGATCCGCCATAGTCCGGCCCAAGCCACAGAGGCAAAACAATGCTGCAAAAGCAATCATTGGACTATGCTTGTGGAAGTGCAAGAGGGCGGATGCAGCACGAGTCAGATGAGCTTTGGCGACGGTGAGTAACAGGACGAGAGAAAATGACAATCGACACCATCGACGAGTCACAATGCAAAGCTGCTAGCGCCGCTGGATTCGCTCTTCTATTCGCGATAGCGATCGTGGTCATTGCGAACTTTGGCATCAGCTTTCGTCTCATCGTCCCGGGCAATGCTGCGGAAACCGCCCACAACATCATGGCAAACGAAACTCTGTTTCGAATCAACATCGCCTGCAATCTGATCTACGTTGCAAACGCCGGTGTGCTGCTCGCGGCGCTCTACGTGATCCTCAAGCCAGTGAATCGGAATCTTGCCTTGGTTGCGGCATTCTGCAGACTGGTCTATGCCCTGATGTGGGCTGTTACTGCGCTGAATATGCTTGGCGCTCTGCGGCTCATGGGTGGCGGTGCCTACTTGAGCGTCTTCGAGGCAGATCGATTGCAGGCCTTGGCAAGCCTGCACCTCCGCGCGAGCTACGACGCGTACTACGTTGGCTTGCCGTTCTGGGGATTGGCCTCCTCGGTTTGCAGCTACCTCTTGTTCAAGTCGCGGTATGTCCCGAGAGCCTTGTCTGCCTTCGGTGTGATCACCTCCGCGTGGTGCCTGATCTGCGCTTTCACTTTCCTCGTTTTTCCCCACTCCAACGAGACCGTTGACGCGTCCTGGTTCGACTCGCCCATGCTTATATTCGAAATGGCATTGGGACTTTGGCTTGTGTTCAAGGGATTGAGGCCGTCTGCGGTAATTCACGCTGCCCACTAACCAACGCCGCAGGATTGACAACATGATTCTTCAAGTCAGCCCGGAGAGTTCCGCATTGGTCCGGGGCGCGGCAGCGTTAGTTTTGATTCTCCACATCGGCGGCGGGAACGCAGCGATACTCTCCGGCGCCTCGGCATTGTCTGCTCGCAAAGGCTCGCCCCTGCGTCGGCGACACCGTTGATGTTTGCGAACGAGGCGGATAGACCATTCTGGAGACCCACATGACTCGCACTACGAACGCAAGAATCGCCGGCTTCACGTTCCTCTTCTACATAGCGGTCGGCATCCTCGGCATGGTGCTGTTCAACCCGGCAGCCGGTGTCGAGGGGACCGCCGCGAAGCTCGCGGCCATCGCCCAGCACGCGACAGACGTGCGCATCGGCATTTGTCTCAATCTGCTCTGTTGTTTTTCGGCGCTGGTGCTGGCCGTGACCTTGTACAGGATCACGCGCGACGAGGATCCCGATCTCGCCATGCTGGGCCTGACCTTTCGCGTCGGCGAGGGCGTGATCGGCGCGATCTTCGTGTTCGCGGACTTGGGACTGCTGTGGCTCGCGACGGCCGCCGGAGCCAATGCACCGGACCCCGCGGCAGCGCAAGCGCTCGGCGCGTTCTTTTTCAACGTCGGGGGCTGGAGCCCGACCATCGGCGCGACCTTCTTCGCCGTGGGCAGCACGATCTTCTCCTATCTTCTTCTGCGCGGCCGGATGGTCCCTGTCCCACTGGCCTGGCTCGGCGTACTTGCGTCGATCCTGCTCGTGGCGCTCCTTCCCGCACAGCTTGCCGGATTCGTCACGGGCCCGATACTCAACTTCATGTGGCTACCGATACTCGTATTCGAGCTGGCGCTCGCGTTGTGGCTGCTCATAAAAGGCGTTGCCATGCCGCGCCGGCGACTCGATGAGTCTTCCAAGGAAATACAAGCGCCACCCGTGGAGTCATAGGCTCCGCGATATCCGCTTCTGCCGTTCCTGCGAAACCGAGCGCGCAATACGGGCCATGCCTGCTATACCCGGCAACGCCGTGAACTCGAACGGCTGGTGCGGTGGCTATGCACCGAAATAGCTTCGAGTGTCATTTGCGCGTAGCCTTCCCCACAGAGGCCGTCATTTGGAAGGAGAATCCCAGCAGGGACTGACTGGAGGTTCTCATGCGCACGAGTCGCTTTACCGAATCGCAGATTGTTTCGATCCTGAAGGAAGCCGACAACGGCATCCCGATCAAGGACGTGGTGCGTGCACACGGGATCAGTGTGCCGACGTACTACAAATGGAAGTCCCGCTACGGTGGGATGGACGTGGCCGAACTGGCGCGGGTGCGTGAGCTGGAGCAGGAAAATGGCAAGCTCAAGCGGATGTATGCCGAGCTGGCGTTGGAGAACGCGGCGATCAAGGATCTGATCGCAAAAAAGCAGTGGGGCCATTGAGTCGTCGCGAAGTTGCGACGGCGTTGGTGGCTGACCACGGGTTGTCGATCCGGCGGGCATGCCGCATGGCGCGTGTGGCACAGCGGACGTGGTATCGGCGAGCGCGCGATCCGGTGGCCGGCGATACGGAAGTGATCGATGCGCTAGAGGGGCTGGTGACTCGGCATGGTCGCTGGGGATTTTGGAAGTGTTTCCGACGCCTACGGTTGGACG
>NZ_BAAAEU010000004.1:0-331809 GCF_039523175.1 Dokdonella soli | reverse complement strand
GACTCGTAGTCTCTCTGGTAACTGTAGTTGAGCCCGGTTTCGGCATCGTAATACTGGCCGGGCAACCGTACCCTTGATGCGGCTCTGCGCCGACGGCGGCGGCTCGCCTTGATACAGCGCGGTTTAGCAAGGACAGCGAGCATGCAGGCGGGTGCGCTCCGAGCGGGATTTTACTTGAGGCGGTTTTCTACGTGCACGCATGCGGGAAATTACTGGGGTACGATCTCCTGACTCTATTTCGCGCCAGCTTCTTCAGTCGCGACTGTCTTAAGAGTCGTATCAGCAATCTTTGTGAGCTGCTCTCGCGTTCGTCCAGGAAACTTTTTTTCGAGATCCCCAAACTTCAACGTCGCTTCATCAACTTTCCCTTGGCGCTCCATCGCAAGAGCAATGATCGATTCGTCAACCAACCCGTGAAGATTCTCTTTGTCATTCACAATCGAGCTAATTGACCATGCGTATAGCGGAAAATCCAATGACCAAGCGCCCTTAGAATCAGACATGGCGATATTGTTACTGGCTTCGTAGAAAAATTGAACTCGCTCCCAATCGTTCAAGCGATATGCATCAACGGCATGGAATCGAAACTTTTGCGCGAGCAAAAGCTTCGCGTCGATCGCCCATGCCTTGCTAGCACCTTGAGCTATCCATAGCGCGCTGAATCCACCACCCAATATGCCAAGAATAAAAACGAATAATAGTAAGAGTATGCGTTTCACACTGCCACCTCAATTTCCGCCGCCCATGGCACATTTGAAGTATTTCACCTCACACGGCCCCATCTTTGCCGCCTCCTCAGGAGAGGATGGCGGCATTCCGTGCGGGTCACCCGTACATTCCTTGTAGTCCGCCTCACAACACATCGTCGGGTCATTGCTGCAAGCTTTATCTGCCGATTTCTTACAAAAATACATCTTTATTTTATTCGTCGTTGTCCAACTATCCGGATTTTGGGATGCATTACACCATGCATACCTGCCATTTTCGGTAGGGCAAACTGCTAGACCAAGAGGATCTATGTAGAAAAATGGATCGGTACCGGCGTATCCGTAGAGACTTGGTTGCCCTCGAAATCCAATCAGGTCCGCTGACGTAACCCGCTGTATGCTCGGACTGTAGTCCCGCGTCCGGTAAACGGACATTCCGCCAAAAATTCCGACCGGATCTGCTTCGACGTAGCGTCCCGTGCCCGGTTCATAGTCGCGGAAGTAGTTGTAGTTCAGCCCGGTTTCCTGATCGTAATACTGGCCGGGGAAGCGCAGATTGAGCGTCAACGATCCCGTCGGCGCATTGGTCCCGAACGTGCTCGCCAGCGCATCCCAGCTCCACACCGTCGCATTGGTCGTCGGATCGAACGCGAGGCGCGGCGTACCGAGTTGATCCGTCTCGATCGCATACACCTTGCCGTTCCGCACCACTGCGATCGGCGTCGTGTCGAGGTAGATCGTATCGCCACCGACGCTGGTGCTGTAGGCGTCCGGCACCTCGCTCAGCAGCTGGCCGCTCTCGTCGTAGCTATATGCCACCGTGCCGGTCTGCCAGCCCACGGGAGCACCGGGTATCGAATAGCAGCTTGGCGGGTTGCACGGCGCGTACTGCATGCCCTGCTTCGACACCCGCTCGCCGCGACCGTTGTAGCCATACAGCGCCGAATAGCCGATCAGGTTGATTTGCCCACCGACCAGGTTCCAACCCTGCAGCCGATTGCGGTCGTCGTAGCTCAAGCCGCTGCTGGTGGTGTTGCCGTTGAGATCGTAGGTGCGGGCCACCCCGCCGACGCTGGCGAGGTGGTGCGTTCCGCCCGTATAGGTGTAGGGAATCGCCCCCTGCCCGCTCAGGCTCGCGCTGGTCCGGTCGCCGGTGTGGTCGTAGGCATAGCCTTCTAACGGAACCGGGGGCGTGGCCCCAGTCTGTGCGCTGGTCAACCGATACAGCGGATCGTAACCGTACTGGCGATCCGGCACCGGCGGGGCCAGGCTCGCGCTCGCGTTGGTCAGGTTGCCCATCACGTCCACGCCGAACCCGAGGGTCAGGCCGCTTGTGGCGGAGCTGGCGATCGTGTGGATCGCATAGTCTTGATCGTAGGTCTTGGTCAGCGTGCGGTTGTTGCCGTAGGTCAGCACATTCAACGGACCGAACGGGTAATACGTAGCATTGGCGATCACGGTCACTTTGGTGGCCGTAGCATTCGCCTGCCACTGCACCAGGGTGACCCGATCCACCGCATCGCGGCCGTAGGTGACCACCGCGCCGCCCGGATAGGTGATCGAGGCGAGCCGGTCGCCGCGGGTGTAGCTGTACTGGGTGGTCAGGGTCAGCGCCGTGGTGGTGGTCGGGTTTGGCGTCGGAGGAAGCCCGACGCCGGCCCCGAGACGCACCGCTGACGAGGTCGACCCGCCGCAACCCGACATCGCGGTGTTGCAACTGGCCGTCATCAGGGTCAGTTGCACCTTGCTCAGCACGTTGCCGCGGCGGTCGTAGCAGTACGTGGTATGGCCGGTGCTGTCGGTCATCTGCGTCAGCCGACCGATCGGGTACGAGGTCGCACAGCCGGTCGTGCTGTTCGACTGGTCGTAGCTGTACGTGACGTTGAGGCTGGCCGTTGGATACGTGATCGCGGTCAGCCGGTTCAGCGCGTCGTAGGTGTAGTTGCTGGTGACACCGCGCGCATCGGTCTGGCTGGTCCGGTTGCCGGCCGCATCGGAGTGATAGCCGGTATCACCGGTGTCGTGGCTGTGCAGGCCGGTCAGGTTGTTCAGGCCGTCGTAGTCGTAAATCGTCTTGATGAGATCTGGATCGGTGACCTGACGGAGGTTGTCGCGCGTATCGTAGGTGTAGTCCGTCTCGGTGTTCTTCGTCGCCAAGTCGGTGCCGTTGTAATTCTGGATCGTCGCCTTCAGGCGATTGAGGCCGTCATAGGCCTGCTGGGTCTGGTAGCCGAGGCCGTCCGTGGACAGGGTCGGGTTGCCGTTGCCGTCGTAGCCGCCGCTGGCGGGATAGCTGATCGTCGGCGCGTTCGCGGCATTCGCCACCTGGGTCAGCTGGTTGAGCGTGTTGTAGGTGCGGCTGAGGTTGCGCTTGATGGCGCCGCTCGGATCCTTGACCTGTTCGACGAGGCGATTGCCGGCTGCATCCAGGCACTGTGCAGTGCCGACGCCGCCCGGGCAGTAGTCGATGACGTTGTTCAGCGCATCGGTGATCTTGAGCAGGCGGTGCGCGGCATCGTAGGTGTAGGCGAGGAAGTCACCGTCCGGTTGCGTGACCTTCGTGACGTTGCCGACCGCGTCGTAGTCGATATGCGTGGTCGCGTCCCCTGCCCCGCTCGCGCCGGTCGCACTGGCACGCACGATGCGATCGGTCAGCCAGCCGCGCGGGTGATACAGGAAGTCCGTGAACGTGCCGTTCGCATCCTGCATCCGCGTGACGCGGCCGTTCTTGTCGTAACTGACAGTCGTGGTGACCTGGCCGAGTGCATTGGTGACCTTCCACAGGTCGCCGTGGCGGTGCGGGCAGGCGCCGTTGCTGGCGCAGGTGGCATCATCGGTGGGGTAGTAGGTGTAGATGGTGAGATCGTCCTGCCCTGCCGCCATGCCAACATCGCCGGCCGGACGTGGGCCGTTGACGGAGGTGACCAGGCCGATCAGCGGGCAAGTGCCGGCGGTGACATCGGCCTGCTCGCAGTACGTCGTCACCCAGCGGCGGACCTTCGCCGTGGCCGCCGGCGCGGTCGTGGCGCTGCAGGTGTAGGCCATCGCCGCCGTGTCGGCCGGATCGATCTCGCAGCGGGCCGTCACTTGGCGCCGCGCGTTGTAGACCGTGTGCGTCCTCGCTTCCAACCCACCGCTGGCGTTGTAGGTGCGACGCTCCGTCGGCATTCGGAGGTTCGTGTCCCAGTCCGTTTGTATCGTCCTCAAGCCGCTGGGCGTGCCGCTGCAGCCGGTCGTCACGCCTTCAGTCCGACTCGTTTCCAGCCCATGGGTCTGATCGAACGTGTAACAGGTCGTAAAGCCGTTGAAGTCCGTGATGGACGTCGGGTTGCTATAGCTGTCGTACGAGCGCGAGGCCCCATTGGAGAAACCGATCGACGGACCGCTGAGCGTCGATGCCTTCACCACGTTGTTCACCACCGTAAACGTGTGGTGCGTCGTATTGTTCTTCGGGTCGGTGACATCCGAGGAACCGTCGCTGTTGTAGACCAGCGTGAACTTGTCGGCGCCATTGGCGTGCTGCGTGCCGATTGCATTGCCCGACGTGTCGTAGTCAATCGTGGTGTAGCGCGCCGTATTCTCGTCCGTAACGCCGGTGAGTGCCGCTGGCAACGACGTGCTCTGGGTGTGGGCCGCCTCGTTGTACTGATAGGTGCGCGGCGAAGCGCCGCCGGGATACGTCATGGAACCCAGATTGCCGTTGCCGTCGCTACTCAGACCGTATTGATACACCTGTCCGGATGGGTCGGTCATCGTGCTGAGCGCGCCTGCTGCGCTGTAGGTGAATTGCAGCGCACGTCCCGTGGGATCGGTGACCGTGATGAGATAGTTGGCGGCGGGCGCTATGGTGGACGGTGTGCTCGCCGTGCTGTACGTGAGCGTGACGACAAAGCCTTGGGCATCCGTGATGGAAAGCAGCTTGCCGGTCCCGTCGTACTGCTCCGTGCTGAGCGTATCGGCGCGGACGTGCGTCCATCCGGTCGCATTGCCGCTCGCATCCGCTTGCTCGGTCAACGTATCTTGAATATCGAGGTCGCTGGACCAGTGACCGCCGGCGAGTGAGAACGGGATGCCCTTGCCGTCTTCATGCCGCACGACCACCGACGTGGGCGCCGTGCCCGAATAGTCCACCTTGCGTGAGTAGGTGTGGCGCCAGAAATGGCCGATCGTGCTGCCCGCCGTCAAATCGCTGTTGTAGTAGCGCGTAAAGTTCAACCAACGTCCGAGATGAAGATCCGTCTCCTCCAGGAACAGGCCGGCGGTGCCGGCATTGATGGGGTCGCCGACGCAGCTGCCATGACAAGCAGGATTGCCGTTGTTCTCGTCTGGCGAATATCGAGTGGCCGCGCAGTAGAAGCTCCACTGCTGCACCCAATTCGGCGGGGGAGGCAACGGGTCGCCAACCAACTGGTAGTCATACCCCCACCTTCCGCTGCCGTTACCGGCAGGCGCCTGCACATAGGCAGTGATCTGGCACTGAGCGACGAAGTAAGCTGAACCTAAACTTGCAGCCGTTCTTGCTTGCTGGACGAGACACTGCTGTTCGGCCTGCATATCCTTGGGATTGGCGGGGTCATCCTTGCACCAGCCGGTGCCGGCGATTGCGTTGTTCCATGCCAGGCATAGCATCGAGAGCATGAAGAACCCGATCAGTCGCCTGATGACTCGATGCGGCGTAAAGTCTCCAAGGGATCGATCTGCGTTAGCCTGGGCATCGAGTGGCATTCATCATTCCCTTGTATTGATGTCAGATCGCGCGAGGACGCGCGCGCATGTTGCGTCAGTTGAAATCTAGCATGGAAAATTGGTGGCTGTGTCGCGCAAAACGTCAGAGCTAGGCCACACGCAGGTGGCGCGACACATGCCACGCTTTGGGGACCACTAGAGGAACGGGCATGTTGGCAGGTGCGGTTCGCCGGACCACTTCAGGCTTCCCATCGTTGCCATACGACGCGCTGCTTCCTTGGGAGGAGTGCAGCCTTATACCCGAAATCAGGAGGCGGTCGAACGGTAGACGTCTCCGCAGCGCCGAATGGGCCCTCAGCAACCCCCCGCCGTTTCGGTCTCGGTCGAAGACCGGCACTCTCACCGTTAAGTCGCGGAGGCCGCGCCCGTCTAGCCGCCTCCGAATGTGCGCCCTTCCAACGACGGGAACGGCGCACGCCGCAACGGACGTTCCGGCACAGGCGGCAAACTCTCAGCCACCGCACCTGCAGGAGCAGTCTGTACCGCGGTACGCGATGAACGCTCAATGGGATCGTGCTGGCCGGGATCCATCACATTCAAGCTACGGCGCACCGGCTGCCGAAACGGGTTGTAGATGCCATCCCGAGCAATCGCCAAGCACTGCAAGATCGGCACGTTCAGACGCGTAATTTGCTCGGTGTAGCAGCTACAACCCTTCGCCTCCGACTGCACGCAATATATATCCGGTTCCGCTGAAGGCTTAGCGCCGTCATGCCACGGTGCTGACCATGGCATACCTACAACACGCGGAACCTGATCCTGCAGATAGTCCTCTGTTGACTTCGGCTTCTTGATCTGCGGTGACGGCGAGGTCGCGCCCGCTGACCCAGTCGCTACGCTCGCGACCTTCCCGCTATCTAACGCAGCAGACGAAAAACGGTGAAAGACCGTCCAAATGGCTCCCACGACGAGAATAAGAAGAACGGGAATAGCGAAAACCTGCCAGGGCAATGAGCGCTTGACCGTATGCACTTCCGCGGACTTGTACAGCGTAAATACCTCGCGCGGATACGAGAAGGCCGCCCGCCTCGCCTCCTTCAACTCGGCATTGCTCGCCGTCGAGGCCTGATAGCGATCCCATGTGAGGAGCACCGCTTTCTGAAAGCCAAACTTACGCCGGACGTGCGTGTGCTCATGAATCAACCCACGAACGAACGTCGATATCTGCGAGCCCTGCTGCGTAACCAACACGAAATCAAAACCGCGATGTCGATGCACGGCCAGCTGCTCGACCCACTCCGGATTGCGTTTGCCCGGACCCAACGGCGGGATGAACTTCCACACTTCGTCAACGACCACGAACGCGCCATCGGGCAACGACTGCCAGTCCTTGAACTCGGCCAGCTCCTGAAAACCCGTCTTTTCGTAGTCGACGCCCTTCACGTTGCACACGAAGACCTCACGCCCCTCGCGCTTGGCCTGCAACGCGAGCTGCATCGCTCGCAGCGTTTTGCCGTGGCCGTTCTGACCGGTCAGCAAATAGATCATGGCGCCGCCTTCGCGGACAGCACTGCCTTGCCCGCCGTGCGTGCCACGCCCGCCGAGATGATCATCACCATCGCCTTGTCCACGTTGAGGTAGCCGAGCAGCGCCAGCACGTCGCCGGACACGCCGCCCATGTGCGATTGAAGAAACGCGATCAGATCAGGGAGCACCAGCTTTGTCGTGGCGAACGTCAGCCCGAGCGTTATTAAGATCTTGCCGACGATGCCCGGAAGAACAGCACGCGCCAGATTCCAGAGCGCGCCAACAAGTGCAGCAATCAAAACCGGCATCGCTCAACCTCCCGAAAGAATACGCATCGACAGAAACGCGCCAACGAACAAAATGATCCCGCCCAAGATCGACAGGCCATCGCACCACCACGATTGCGACGCGAAGTCGAACGTATGCCCCATGGCACTGAACGTCGGCGGCTTGGGACACGAGCCACCGCCAAGAAAGCCGCTACTGCTCACCTGCCCCAACAACTCGCCACTGTTGTCATGCACGACGTGCGTATCGCCGGGACTCTCACCGTCATGGCCATCCGGCACCGGCTCACCCTGAGGCCACTTGCCAAGGTTCTCGACGGCACAGCGCGTGTTATACGCCTGCTGCAGTACCTGGCACTGGATCGGATCACCGGAGCAAAACGGGGGTGCGCGGCAGGTTTCACCACCGCCCGCATTGCCCTTGGGCGTGCCATTGCACTGGTTCGGGTCCGTCGCCGGGTTACAGTTGCTCGGACCACCGTGCGAACACTGCCCGTTCACAGGCCGAGATCCATCCGGGCACGGCAAATTCGACGGAAGATCGCCGCACTGCCCGTTCACCGGTCGCGTACCGTCCGGACAGTTGTCATAACACTTCCCGTTCTGTGGATCAGTACCGTTCGAACACTTCGCACTCGAGTTGTCCTTACACTTGCCGTTGACAGGCGTGGAACCATCAGCGCACTGCACGTTGCCGTTACTCGGCGCCGGACATTTGCCATTCACGGGCTTCGAGCCGTCCGGACAATTCTGAGCAGGAGCGGGACACTTGCCATCGACCGGCGTCGACCCGTCCGGGCAATAGCCCGAATCCGGTTTGCAATCGGGATACACACCGCTAGTCCCAGCGGGACATGATGGAGGACCGGGCGGCGGACCCATGTTGATAATGATCGGCGTGCAGTTGTCGCCTGAACAGAACGTCGAATTTGAATTCGTATAGTCAGGCGGCTTGGACACATTCGGCGGCGCTGGCGTACTCGGCTTAGGCGGTGGATTTCCCGCACAAAGATAGCCGTTAGGATTTTCGGCACACGGATCATTCGGGCTCGTACAACCAACCGACTGGCCGTTACGAAAACCGCAAATCTTCGGCGGCGACGGAGGCGGTGGCGTGAGAGGTTGCAAACACGCCTCAACGCCATACTGCTGCGCGCACGTCAACGGCGGCGGCTGTTTAGGCTCGTCGGGCACCAACGGATCGCAATCAAAACCCGTAGGTTTGTACTCAGCCTGAGCGGAACACGACTCGGGATGATTCGGCGCGCACACATTCACGACCGGAGAAACAGGACGATACGAACAACCCGCGACACAGGCCCTTCCATTGGTACGTGTAGAAAGATTAGTACCAACCGGCAAATTCGGCTGTGCGGCACAATTGCACTTAGGAAAACTATCCGTCGTGTTCAACCACGGATTGGGATTCGGCGCAGGACAATACGGCATAGCCACCGAGCGACGCACGGCAATAATAGTCTGTGGACCGCCATCATCGCATTTGAACTCAACCCTGCAATCACCAACATCTGACGGGTTCTTCGGAGCAATGAACGCTTCACAACGCAAATAGCCGCACTGTGACGTGTCGATCGCGTTCGCCGTCACTCCGAAAAGAGCAGCCAGCAGGCAGGCAGCACCGCCAGCAAAACTAAATAGCCGTCCATACGTCCATCCTCTCGGGGTCGTCATTTTTGAACCAGTAACGCGATGTGGTGGATCAGTCGAATGATCAAATACAGCGCTAGCGAACAACCACCGATGTTCACCACATCGAGACCCACGTCCACCAGCGTCTGAACGACTGCATCTGTCATATCGCGTTCCCCTCGAAGAAAAAAGGGCGGCCCGAAGACCGCCCGGATACGTCACTTGCTGAACGCGCGCTTGATCCACGCGATCGAAGCGACCAGCACCATCAATGCGAGGATCGCGACACCGATCGTCACGATATCGGCCTGCGTGCTGGTGATGGTCGCGACGACACCATCCGACAGACCACCCGCGGCCTGAGCTTTCGACACCAGCATCGACGTGCCCGCGACCGCGCCGAGAACAGCAAAGCTCGCAGCAGCGAGCTTACGAACGAACGAACGAAACATTTCAACTCCTCCGAATCAACCGCACGACAGAACGGATAGCGAACCCGAGAGCCCACGTAGCGACAATCGCCCCGGAAATCTCGAGGCCGTCCGCCGCAGAGAGAGGCGGCAATCCCCCCGCGTACTCGACCCAAACCGGGCCGGCGCAGGTCTGTCCGACCACATCAAACTGAGACGGAGGACAGACCTGCACCAGCACGGCTTAGGCCTTCACCGGCTGTGCTTTCGCAACCGGCTTCAGCCGAACCCGCTCAACACTGAGACGGCCGTTTTGCGAACTGAACGACGTCGGATCGAGCTCGTAGAACCCTGGCGCATACGCCTCAGCTTCCGCGTTGTGCTGCACGATGAACGACAGCACGAAGCCGCCCTGCGAGAGCAGCGCCCATTGCGTGTAACTCACACGCTCTTTGCCCTCCCAAACCCGAACCACCTTTTCGACGTTCCGATCCCGAATTTCGATTTGCATTTCCGTTTCCTCTCAGTGATTGGCCGTCTAGCCGGCCGGTTTGAAGGCCCACACGAGGCCCGATCGATCAATCTCGACTTTCCAAGGCGACGCGATGAACACGCCGGTAATGCGGTCGCACCAACCGCCGACCGTTCGCCGAATGTCCGCATAGGTGCCCAGAGCGTCGCGCACCCAGTACGGCGCAAGGCGATAGCGAATTTCCCGACGTTGTTCGCGATCCAGTCCGCCTGAGCCGTGCATGCGCGCACCGACCGGCAACGCGATGGACTCATCCGCGCCCATCTTCGACAGGTACTTGCGCAGGTAGGCCATCAGGCCCACGCAGCCGGACTTCACTACGGTCAGGTTCGACCAGCCGTGCGGCCACCAGCCCGATACGTCGGCGGTCGGCAAGCGATGCCGTGCCGGAATCCACAGGCATACGTGGTAGTGAATCGCGCCGCGCTTCTGAACCTCAGCGACCCACGTGTAACGCAGCTTGAACTTACGACGCGCAGCCCACGTCCGCGCCGTGTTGAGATAAGCGGCAATGTCCTTGCGATGCCAACCATCCACTGCGGCATACGTCAACGTCACGAACAGTCGGCGAAACCGAAACCCACCCGAACGGCTGAGCTGGCTTTCAGAGAGCCGCATCGAATGTTCGACGTGACCCCGCATGCGCTTGCAGCGCCGGGCGTGGGGATCGATCTGCGTCTTCCCTGCCCTATGCAACGGCCAAGGACCGGGGAAGTCGCTGCCGTGTGACTTGTTCTCTATAGGGACAAGGCCCGGCGCGGCGGCGGCGCTACGCGCCGCCGCTCGCGCCCGGTTCATGGCCTTTTCGCGGACCAGGCTGTAGAACGGTGCGTCCATCGCACTAAGTGCGGCGGCGTAGTCCTGAGCGGCATCCACGCGCGACGGATCGCGCGCCACCGGCTGCATCGGCGAACGATCGATCACCGCGGAATCCCCCGATCGTCGCGGAACTGAAGTTCTTGGGCGCGCGCGTCCTCGAGCAACGCGATGCCTTCGCCCGCGGCGATCGCGAGCATCAGGAAGCCGCTGCGCTGCGCGACCGCCGCCAACCGACGTAAGGCACGCAATGCGTCGGCGGTCTTCGATTCCAGATGCGTGACGTGCTTCATCGCACCGCCCTCCCCGGCTTCCGACGCTGCGCCGCAATCGACGACTCGATGCAGGACATGCAAATCGGCGCGTCGAACTCACCGAGGCAGCGGCGTGGCGGCGCGATCTCGCGCTGGCAGTCGATGCACACGATCCCGTGTGGAACGGGACGCGACGAGGCCCAGGCTTCACCGAGCGCGAGACGATCCGCACAGGTCGCGAGCGGTACGCTCGGCACGCCGTTCATTGCAGCGCTCGGTTCGCGATGCGTGCCCAATGCGCGGCGAGATGTCGCCAGCCGCACACCTCGAACCACAGGGATTCGGAGAGGTAGTGATTGAACAGCTCGCGGGCGAACAGGTCGTGCTGAGACTTCGCGACAGTGCTCATGCCGACGCCCTGCCCCGCCCATTGGCGACCGGCAACAACGGTCGAGACGGCAGGGGAACCGGTCTACGCTGCGCCGGCCGCCGTTGAAGTAATCCGAGGGTGAACCCGAGAACGGTCAGCAGAACGCCGGCCGTGAAGGAAACGAGTGTGTGCATGCCCCTGCCCCTTGATGTTGAAAGCGTTTCAACAGTGAGGCATGTATAGTCCCCGTCAACACTCCATGTCAAGAGGTCTTCAACGTGCAGAGCGTAACTTTTCAGCTTTTCGAGAAATGGCGCGCCGGGAAGGGGTACACCTCAGCAAATGCCGGATGCGTCGCACTAGGCGTCGAACGTGCATGCGCAACGCATTGGAAAGGCGGTCGGAACGCTGAAGCGAACGTGATCGAGCGAATGGCTCGCGACCTGGGCGAAGACCCCGCCGCATGGATTCTCGCAGCGGCGGCAGAAAAGACGATCAAGGCGGACGAGCAGCGCACCCTACTCCGCCTTGCAAAAAGCCTTGGTTACGCCGCTGCCCTATTCATGTTTATAGGGTCTGGACAGCTGCCTATTATGTAAAATAATGGATATCCTATCAGAAGCTCCAAACCACCGACGCGACCCACCGCCCACGTGACTCGGATTCCAACGAGTAACCGTTCCAGCCATAAGGCGGCGCCACGGAGTTCGTCCATAGCCGCGAGAGATACAGATAGGTGTCGCCGATTGCGTAGCTGATTCCGACGTTGCCGTAACCATAGTTCCGGTCGCCAGCGTGCTGCCGGTACGCGTAGCCGACGCCGATGTCGGCGGAGAGTCTGCCGACGATCGGCTGATGGAACGTCAGCTCCGGCCAGGCGGCGAAGCCGGACCGGGCGCGCCTGTACGGATACAGGTACCGCTCGGGTGTATTGGGTGACACCGCGAGCGTCGCCCGCCACCTGTCCCGGTAGCCGATCGCCACGTTGATTTCGTCGTAGCGCAGTGGCCGGCGCCAGGCGTTCCACGGCGAGTCGTAGTGGACGACACCGGCCTTGGCCGCCCAGACGTCATCGACACGCCATCGCCGGTCGATGTAGACCGCCAGCCGCGCGCCTGGCTCCTGTCTACGCGGTCGCTCCGCGCTGGCACTAAGGCCGATCAGCCATTCCGGTCCGAATTCGTAATGCAGGTCGGCCAGCCACGCCGGCCGGCCCGCTGAGAGGCTGTATCCGCGGTCGATATTGTCGCTGGCGATACCGAGCGCCCCGCCCCAACCTTGGGCACGGACCTCGGACTGCGCGCCGGCTCCCAGCAGCGCAAGGGCGGCAATCCCCGCAAGATGCCTGCCGCGAACGCTGGGAAACCCGCGGCCCGCGGGCGCAAAATGGATCGCGTGCCAGGACTTTCGCAAGTCGCGCAACCTTTTGCCGGTCAATGGGTACATATATAGCCGAAAGGACCGCTCGCCGGTGCCTAGGTGATGATCACTTTGAACGACGCCTCGAATGATCGCAACGACGACGCTTCTCGCGGGCAGCCGATCGTAACCGGCGATGCGCGCGAACTCGAATGGGTGCGTGCGGTCGCGACAGGCGATCGCGACGCGTTCGAGCGCCTCTATCTCCTCTATCACGGCCGGCTCGCTCGTTTCCTGGCCCGCCACACGGCGCAACGGAACCTGGTCGACGAGATCGTCAACGAAACGTTGTGGGTGGTGTGGCGGACGGCTGGAGAGTTCCGCGGCGATTCGAAAGTCGGCACGTGGATCGTCAGCATTGCCTATCGTTGCCTGCTCAAGACGATGCGGGATCAGCTGCCGACGCATCGGCAGACGCAGCCCGCAGGCGATGAAGTGTCGTTCGAAGAAGTGCCGAGCGAACAGAACGAGGCCGATCAACGTGAGCTGCGCGACTGGGTTTCGCACGGTCTGAAGCTGCTCCCACCCGAACAACGCATGACCATGGAACTCGTCTACTACTTCGGGCAATCGTACGAGGAGGTCGCCACGATCATGCATTGTGCCGTCGGCACGGTGAAGGCGCGGATGTTCCATGCGCGGCTGCGCCTGCGCAACACGTTGCCCAGACTCGGCGGCGAATCTGCCACGAACCCGCGCTCCGCAAAAGGCTGACCGCCGACATGATCGACCAAGACCTCTCTCATCGCAGTACTTGGGACCTGATTCCGCTGGTCGTCAACGGCAGCGCTTCGGAGATCGAGCGCCAGCATGTCGATGAACATCTGCGCGTCTGCGCGGGGTGCCGTGACGAGTTCGCGTTCCAGACCCAGCTGCACACCGGCATGGCGCTTGATTCCCGTCCGATGCGTGATCCCCATGCGGCGCTGCAGCGGCTGCTGCGCCGCATCGACGAGCACGCTGACGACATGGATGACGAAGGCAGCGTGGTCGACGATGTGCCTTCGCCGGACCGTAGCCGTCGCGGCATGTTGCGGATTGCCGGCAGGCGCGCCGCGACCTCGTACCGCAGCGGCGCGCTGATTGCTGCGGTGGTCGCGCAATCGATCGCGCTGGCCGTGCTCGGTGCGCTCGTGCTCGGCCGCTTCGATGGCGGCAGCCGCCCGTCGTCCGCGAATTCCGACGCACGCTATGAGACATTGACGCGCGCCGCCGTTCCCGGGACGCCGGCGACGATCCGCTTCGTGCCCGCCCCTACCCTCACGATCGGGGAAATGCAGACGCTGCTGGCCAATGCCGGGCTGCGCATCGTGGAGAGCAGCCTGGACAATTCCATCTATGCGCTCGCGCCGGTGAGCGAATCCACGTCGGCCGATGGATCGGCACGTGCGACGATGGCTGCCCTCGCCCGTCTTCGTGCCGGGAAGGGTGTGCTGCTGGCCGAGCCGATCGCGTCCGGCGCGGATGGTTCGCACTAGGCGTCACATGAGCGCGTCCATTTTCCCGCACAATCGCCGCATGAGGGCATTGGCTGCCAGGCTCATGTGGGCTGTGCTCGGATGCACGGTGTTCGGCATTGCCGCGCGCGCCGCGACTGCAGGACCGGAGCCATCCGCGCAGGCAGCACGCTCGATCATCGTGGCGCTGGCCGACAAGCCGGAACCGATCGCGACAGCCGGCTCGACACCGCGGGGCTACGACGGTCTGCCCAACTACACCGGCGGCTCGCGCGCGGTCTCCACTGCGGCGGAACTGGCGCGTGACTACGCGCTGCAGGAGATTTCCGCGTGGACGATCGAACCGTTGCGGCTGCGCTGCATGCTGTACGAAATCCCGGCGACGGCTGATCGTGATCAGCTGCTCGCCCGATTGCGCGCGGACCGGCGTGTGCGCCTGGCGCAACCACAGCAATACTTCGAGACGTTGTCTGCTGCCGATCACACCAACGCCAGGCACGGCGTGCGGCCGGCTGCAGCGCCGGGCACGTACAACGATCCGTATATTGGTCTGCAGAGCGGCTTTGCGGCGATCAAGGCGGGCCTCGTGCAGCGTTGGGCGGATGGCAGCGGCGTTCGCATTGCGCTGATCGATGCCGGCGTCGACGCGGGTCATCCCGACCTGCAAGGGCGCATCGCCGAGCAGCGTGACTTCGTCGCGAATGCCGCAACCCCCGTCGGTGCCGAGCGGCACGGTACCGAAGTGGCTGGCGTCATCGCCGCGGTCGCCAACAACGGAATCGGCATCGTCGGCATCGCCCCAGGCGCGCGCGTGCTCGCGTATCGCGCCTGCTGGGCGCTGCGGGCCGGAGAAGACCCTGCGCGCTGCGACACCTTCACGGTCGCGCAGGCGCTCGGCGCGGCGATCACCGCCAACGCACGCATCATCAACCTGAGCCTCGGCGGCCCCAGCGATCCTCTGCTCGAGCAACTGACCGACTACGCGGTCAAGCATGGTGCGATCGTCGTCGGCGCAGTGCCTCCGGATGGGCGCATGGATGGTTTCCCGGTCGATGTGCCGGGCGTGATCGCGGTGGTCAGCACGGGGGATCCGCGGCCCAACGCCGCTGTTCTGGTCGCGCCGGGCAATCAGGTCCTGACGCTGGAGCCGGACGGGCATTACGACTACGCCTCCGGCAGCTCGCTGGCCGCCGCGCACGTGAGCGGCGCGGTCGCGTTGCTGCTGCAGATCGATCCTGGCCTCGACGCGCGCGGGGTCCATGCGCTGCTCAGTCGTTCACAGCACAGCGCAGACGTGCCGATCGATGTCTGTGCCGCAGCGGAGTCATTGCGGCACCGTGACAGCGAGTGTGGGGAGATACCGGCCGCCGCAAGGCTCGGCCGCGCGATGCATTAGGCAGGGAATGCACCACCTTGCAGGACCAACACGCAGGCATCGACCTGGAGCGATCGATGCGGCGTGAGGATTGGCAGAAGCACTGACCAGTCCCCGGAGTGGATCCCGGCATTTCGAACTGTATGGTACGGGTCAGGTGCCCGCGCCGAACAACCGCGGCTGCTCATTCGACTATGGAGGACGCATGCATTCCACACTTCACAAGGCCGGCTCGATACTCGTTGCTGCAACGCTGGCGCTGGGCTCGGCGTCGACTTGGGCGACGAACTGGAACGTCAACGTTGGAAATCCGAACGGACTCACGTTTTCGCCGCAAATCCTGAACATCAGCGCGGGCGACACCGTGACGTTCACGAACGGCGGCGGGCAACACAACATCACGTCCGACCCAGGGGCCGTTACCACGTTCCACTGCTCCGTTGCCTGTGGCACTGCGCCAACGGGCAACCCCAGTGCCGCCCTATGGTCGCAGGTCATCACCTTTTCGACTCCAGGCACGGTTGGATATCACTGCGAAATGCACGGCGCTCCGGGCAGCGGCATGTTCGGCACGATCAACGTGACGATTCCCGTCGAGCTTCAGTCGTTCGAGATCGACTGACACGGTTCGCGACCTTGTCGCCAGGTGTGCGCCCTGCGGGCACGTGGCGATGTCGAAGGACACGGGTGCGACATTGTGTGCAGAGCTCCGTCCGCGCACACGTTCTAGAATGGATGGCCGCCCGTGCGAATCCGATCGATCGAGGGAATGAAATGAAACCGGCTGGAACCGCGGCGCGTCCGCTTCTTCTCGCAGCGCTGCTTGCGCCCTCATTCGCGTCCGCCTGTTCGAGCTGCGGCTGCACGCTGAACTCGGACTGGGCGAGCCAGGGCTACTCCGTCGGTGCCGGCCTGCGCTTCGATCTGCGCTACGACTACTTCAACCAGTCCCAGCTGCGGTCCGGTACCGACAGTGTCGACCGTGCGTCGCTGGAACTGCCGAACGAGCGCGAGATCCAGCAGACCACGGTGAACCGCAACACGACCTTGAGCGTCGACTACGCGCCGTCGCGCGCTTGGGGCGTCAACGTCCAGTTACCCTACTTCGACCGCTATCACAGCACGATCGCGCCCGGCGACACCGCGCTTTCCTACTCGCAGTCGAGCGGCATGGGTGACGCGCGCATCACCGCGCGCTATCAGGGCTTCAGTCCCGAAGCGGGCTTCGGCGTGCTGTTCGGCGTGAAGCTGCCGACCGGTCGCACCGGCACGAACTTCTACGCCGGTCCGCAGGCGGGCACCCCGCTCGATCGCGGACTGCAGTTGGGCACCGGAACCTGGGACGCGCTGCTGGGTGTCTACGACTTCGGCAGCCTCGGGCCATCGGTCGGGTATTTCGCGCAGGCTGTCCTGCAGCAGCCGCTGAATTCCGACAGCGGGTTCCGCCCGGGTACCGGAGTTAACGTGACCGCAGGCCTGCGCTACACGGCCTGGTCGCGGATCACGCCACAATTCCAGTTCAACCTGCGTGCTGAGAAGCGCGAGTCGGGCGTGAATGCAGATGTCGCGAACAGCGGCGCGACGCTGGCCTACCTGAGTCCCGGCATCGGCTTTCGCCTGAACGCGCACTGGGACGGCTTTGCGTTCATCCAGCTGCCGGTGTATCAGCGCGTGAACGGATTCCAGCTCGAACCGGAGCGGCTGTTCTCGGTCGGGCTGCAGTACCGGATGTAAGCGAAATCTGGCGCAACAACGCCGCAACGGTGATCCAAGGCGCCACTAGCAGGCCGAGGATGGTCGTCGACGCAAAACCGGTGAGATACGAGCTATCCGTTCACCGCGGCGAGCGGTGCCCGATCGGCGCCAGCGTGTAAGCCGTCCATGCGGCTGGCGGCACCGCAAATGCCACGGCTGCCACCTGCAGAGCCCAGTGCGCGAGCCAGCGCGGCAGGCGCGCAGGCCATCGCTCGAACAAGCCGAAGACGAGCAACTCGATCAACCCGATCAGCAACAGCCGTCCGAGCGGGTCCAGTAAGGCGTCTCCCAACCCGGTAGCAGCAGCAAGCTCGCCAGCAATGCGGCGCCGAGCACAACCCTTACACGTCTCCAGCCAAGCAGGCGAGACAGATTTCCTTGCGGGGTCGTTGCGATTGACATGACGCGACGATAGCAAACGCGAGTTCGCTACGTGCATCGTCAGACCTGCATCGATGCCGCAACTGCGCCATCGGCAGCGTTTGATTCCGCCATTCGTCCGTCCCCGTCGTCATTCGTCCATCCGCTGCCGCGGCTCGTCGCGAAGCGCTTTTGGCCGCGGCGGCGATCGGCCATTCTCCAGCCACGCACCTGCTTGCATAAGGACAGCCTCCACATGCCGGACCTTGCCACTGGAGCACTTCTGGATCAGTCCCCACCGAAGGCAAAGAGCTTCATCTCGGGCACGCAGGCCGATGGCCGGCGCTCGTTGCGGGTTGCGGCGATCTCCTGGTTTGCGGTCGCCGCAACCGGGCAATTACTGTTCGTCGTCTATCTCCTGCTTCTCTATGGCAGGGCTGCGCTCCGCGGGGATTGGGCCGCATTGAACAAGGTGATGCCGCATGGTTATGTTCCCGGCGATGTTCCGGGCAATCTGACTATCGCGCTGCACATCCTGCTGGCCGTCATCATCACGTTGGGCGGCCTCATCCAACTCGTTCCGCAAATCCGCTTGCGTGCGCCGGCGTTCCATCGTTGGAACGGGCGCGTGTACATGACCTGTGTCGCCGCTACCTGCGTTGCGGGTCTGTACATGGTGTGGGTTCGCGGCGGCGGCCCGGGTGATCTTTCTCAGAATCTTGGCATCACCTTCGATGCCGTGTTGATCCTGTTGTGCGCTGGGATGGCGCTGCGCCATGCGCTCGCGCGCCAGATCGCCGTCCATCGTCAATGGGCGCTGCGCCTATTCATGGCGGCGAATGGCGTCTGGTTCTTCCGTGTGGGATTGATGTTCTGGATCCTGCTCAATCACGGCCCGGTCGGTTTCGATCCGAAGACGTTCACCGGTCCGTTCCTGACCTTCCTATCTTTCGCAGATATCCTGCTGCCGCTGGCTGTGCTCGAACTTTACTTGCGTGCCAAAGAGCGCGGCCGCACTCCGCAACGCATCGCCGTGGCGGCGACGCTAGGGGTGCTGACTGTTGCCATGGCGACCGGCATTTTCGGAGCCGTCGTGGGGCTCTGGCTGCCGAATGTCCAGTGAGACCCCGCCACGGCTCGTGGCCTACAGAAGCAAGGAACAGGGACATGCATGAACGATCTGACGTTGAAATACAAGCCCGCTATGCGCGGATTGCGGGTTTCGTCTACCTGTTGCTGATCGTGCTCTTCATGGGAGGGCAATCCCTCATTTCCCACGTTGAGGGAACGGGAGACTTTGCACAGCGGCTACACCTCAGGGCGAACAGCCTTCTTCTCGGAGCGAATGCCGGCGTACTTCCAAATTGTGGGGATGCAATGTTCTTCGTCGCCGGAATGACGAACATTTGAACCGTATCGTCGATTGCGAAGCACTACCCCTTGCCGCCGGCGCCCTTCCCCGCTGCGTCCGTTTTCTTCGCAGCCTCGGCAATCCGCACGACATCTCCATCGGCGACGCCATCCGGCGGGCTCTCGATCACGCGATCACCCGGCGCAAGGCCTGAGCCGAGCTCGATCACCTTGCCGAGATCGCGCGCGACCGTGACCATCTTCAGCGCGACCTTGTTGTCCGCACCGACGGTCGCGACCCGCAGCCCCGCCTTGTCGAACATCAGCGCACTGGCCGGCACGTTCAGTGCCGCCGCGTTGCGCGGCAGGTCGAGGCTCACATTCGCGAATCCGCCGGGCAGCAGCTCGCCGTTCGCGTTGTCGACCGCGAGCTGCATCAGCGTGCTGCCGGAGGTTGCGTTGACCGCCTGCGACGACGACTCGACGGTCGCGGTGTACTTCGCGCCCGGATGCTCCGGTACCGTGATCGTCGCCTGCGTTCCTGGCGGGATACTCGGCACATAGGTCTGCGGCACGCTGACATAGACGCGCAGCTTCCTGGTGTCGGACACCACGAACAGCTCCTGCCCTGCCCCGCCGCCGACATTGATCAACGCACCGACGTCCGTATTGCGCGCGGTCACGATGCCGTCGAACGGCGCGACGATGCGCGTGAAGCCCTTCGTAGCGAGCACATGGTCGACGTTTGCCTGCGACGACTTGACTTGCGCTTGCTTGGTCGCGGCATCGCCAGTCTTCTCGTCGGCGGCCTGCTTCGACACCGCGCCGGTGGTGACCATCGACTGCCAGCGCTTCGCGGTCGTCACCGCGAGATCGGCGTTCGCCTTCGCGCTGGCGAGATCGGCTCGTGCCTGCAGCAATTGCTGGTCCAGATCCGGCGTCTCGATCTCGGCGAGCAGCTGGCCGGCCTTGACCGGCGCGCCGATGTCGACCTTCCAGCTCTTGAGATAGCCGCTGACACGCGCATACAGCGACGCACGCGAATAGGCTTCCAGGCGCCCCGGCAAATCCAGCGTCGCGGCATCACCCTGCGTGCCCGGCGAGACGACGGCGACCGTCGGGATTGACTGCTCGTTGGTCCATTCGCGCAGGCGTGCGTCGCCGTGCGCGCGTGAAACCAGACCCGTGACAACGACGACAGCGGCGACGATGACCGCGAAAACGCCGGCCAGACGCAGCTTGCGCCGCGACACGTTCGGTGCGGAAAGTTCAGGCGACATGGAGTTCTCCGAGTGCGGGGCGCGGCGCGGGTTTCTCGCCGTGCCTTCTATGCACGATGCTGAAGACGACAGGGACGAAGATCAGCGTGGCGATCGTCGCGAAGATCAGGCCGCCGATCACGGCACGGCCGAGCGGTGCATTCTGTTCGCCGCCCTCGCCAAGACCGAGCGCCATCGGCGCCATGCCGATGATCATCGCGAGTGCGGTCATCAGCACCGGGCGGAAGCGCACGAAACCCGCCTCGATCGCGGCCGCGGT
This sequence comes from Dokdonella soli, assembly GCF_039523175.1. NCBI lineage: Bacteria > Pseudomonadati > Pseudomonadota > Gammaproteobacteria > Lysobacterales > Rhodanobacteraceae > Dokdonella > Dokdonella soli. The sequence goes on along the minus strand of NZ_BAAAEU010000004.1, from coordinate 311,315 downwards.
CGCGTCACCGATCGCGTCGAGGCGTTCGCGCGCGAAACTGATCACCAGCACGCTGTTCGCGGTGGCCACGCCCATGCACATGATCGCGCCGGTCAGCGCCGGCACCGAAATCGGCGTCCAGGTCGCGAACAGCATCCAGACGATGCCGGCGAGCGCAGCCGGCAGCGCGGTGATGATCACGAACGGATCGCTCCACGACTGGAAGTTCACCACGATCAGGAAATAGACCAGCACGATCGCGCCGAGCAGGCCAAACAGCAAGCCCGAGAACGAACTCTCCATCGTGCGCACCTGACCGAGCAGCGCGACCGTCGAGCCCTTCGGCACCTGCTTCACGCTGTCGGCGAGGATACGGCGCAGGTCGACCGTGACCGCACCGAGGTCGCGGCCCTGTGTCGTCGCGTTGATCTGCACCATCGGCTGGATGTCGTACTGGCTGACCAGTGCGTTGCCGGTCGTGCGCGTGAAGTTTGCGAGGCCGCCGAGCACCTGCGTAGAGCCCCCGCTGCTGCCACTGATCGGCAGGTTGGCGAGCGCGGTCAGCGAATCGAGCCGGTACTGCGGTGTCTGCATCACGATCGGATACGACACGCCGTTCTGCGGATTCAGCCAGTAGGTTGGCGCGACCTGGCTGCTGCCGGCGAGGTTCACGACCAGGCTGTTGGTGACGTCACGCGTGGTCACGCCGACTTCCTGTGCGCGCGTGCGGTCGACATCGACATTGAACACCGGGCTCTGCCGCGACTGCTGGATGCGCACGTCGGCGATGCCGGGAATCGCGCGGATCTTCGGCAGCAGCGAGTTCGCATAGTCGAAGTTCGCGTCGAGGTTCGCGCCGCGGATCTGCAGGTCGATCGGCGCCGGCGAGCCGAAGTTCAGGATCTGGCTGACGATGTCGGCCGGCGGGAACGAGAACGTGACGCCGGGGAATTCGCGCGGCAACTTCTCGCGCAGTTCGCGCACGTAGTCGGCCGTTGGCTTGTGCCCTGCCTTCAGCGCGATCTGGATGTCGCCGTCCTGCGTACCGACTACGCCGGTATTGTTGTAGGTCAGGTTGATGCTGCTGATCGACAGGCCGATGTTGTCGACCATCACGTCGATCTCGCGCGACGGGATGACCTGACGGATCGCCTTCTGGATTTGGGCGAACTGGTTCGCGCTCTCCTCCACACGCGTGCCGACCTGGGTGCGCACGTGCATCAGGATCTGGCCGCCATCGACCGAGGGGAAGAAATTGCGGCCGAGGAACGGCGTCAGCAGGAACGAGGCGAGCACGAACGCGAGGAAGCCGCCGACGAACACGCGCCGATGGAGCAGCGCGAGCTTGAGCAGCTCGCGGTAGCCCGCACGCATGCGCTCGAAGCGCGCCTCGAACGCACGCTGGAAGCGCACCAGCGGATTGCGTGTCGGCGGCAACGGCAGCAGGTTGCCTTCCGCATCGACATTCGGCGCATGCGGGTGCAGCAGGTATTTCGCCATCGTCGGTACCAGTGTGCGCGACAGGATGAACGAGCAGGCCATCGCGAACATCACCGCCTCGGCCATCGGCACGAACAGGAAGCGCGCGACGCCTTCGAGGAAGAACATCGGCACGAACACGATGCAGATGCACAGCAGCGAGACGAAGGCCGGCGTCACGATCTGCGCGGCGCCGTCCATGATCGAGGTCTCGACGTCCTTGCCATGCTCGAGATGCCAGTTGATGTTCTCGATCGTCACCGTGGCGTCATCGACGAGAATGCCGACCGCAAGCGCGAGGCCGCCAAGCGTCATGATGTTCAGCGTCTCGCCAAGCGCGGCGAAGCACATGATCGCGCCGAGCACCGACAGCGGGATCGACACCGCGATGATCACGGTCGAGCGCCAGCTGCCGAGAAACAGCAGGATCATGATGCTGGTCAGCGCAGCCGCGATCGCCCCCTCGAACGCGACGCCCTTGATCGCGGCGCGCACGAACAGCGACTGGTCGTTGATCGGGGTGACGTCCAGGTTGTCCGGCAGACCGGGCCGGATCTCGGCCAGCTTGGCCTTGATGCCGGCGACGATCGCCAAGGTCGAGGTCGCGCCGTTCTTCAGCACGGACATCAGCACCGAGCGCGCGCCATCGACGTGCACGATGTTCGTCTGCGGCGCGCTGCCGTCGCGCACGTGGGCAACGTCGCGGATGTAGATCGTCGTGCCGTTGACGACCTTGACTGGCAAGTCGCCGAGGTCGTCGATCGCGGACGGCGCGTTGTTGAGCTGCAGCGTGTACTCGAACGCGCCGATCTTTTGCGTGCCGACCGGCGTGATCAGGTTCTGCGCAGCGAGCGCGTTGGCGACGTCCTGCGCGGACAAGCCGCGCGCCTGCAGCGCGGATGGATCGAGATCGATCTGCACCTGGCGACTCTTGCCGCCGAACGGATACGGAATCGCCGCACCCGGCACGGTGACGAGGCGCGTGCGGATCGTGTTGAGGCCGAGATCGGCGAGGTTCTGCTCGGAAAGCCCCTTGCCGGACAGCGCGAGCTGCAGGATCGGAACGGTCGACGCGTTGTAGTTGAGGATCAGCGGCGGCGTCGTGCCTGGCGGCATCTGCTTGACCACCGACTGCGACACTGCGGTGACCTGCGCATTCGCGGTCGCCACGTCGACGCCGGGCTGGAAGAAGATCTTGACGATGCCGAAGCCCTGGTAAGAATTCGCCTCGATGTGCTCGATGTCGTTGACCGTCGTGGTCAGCACGCGCTCGTACAAGGTGGTGATGCGCCCGGCCATCTGGTCCGGCGGCAAACCCGTGTACTGCCACGCCGCGGCGATGACCGGGATGCGGATGTCAGGAAAGATGTCGGTCGGCGTGCGCAGCGCGACCAGCGGCCCGATGATCAGGATCAGCAGCGCGAGCACGACGAACGTGTAAGGACGCTGCAGCGCGACGCGGACGATGCCGATCATGCGAAGTACCGAAGTGGGTGCTGGTGCGGTGCATCAAAGTAGGCCGCGCACCCGGGCAAACCAAGGGCCAATTCGATGAACAAAACTTCATGATTGGTGCAATGAAGGCGTGGCGCCGCGCGGCAGCGTCTGCGGGCGCGAAGATCGGGCCGAGGTGACTTCCTTCACTCGTCGAATGCGTCGGTTGCCTTGCGGTGATCGATCACCCTTCGAAACAGTGAGTAGGTTGGGCTGAGCCTAGCGATGCCCAACATCGGACACGACAATCGTTGGGGTTCGCGGGCTCACCCCAACCTACCGCGCTGCCCGTACGCGACCAGCGTGCGGTCCCGGTGTGCGAGAAGAGTGGCCACATCGGGATCCGTGAGTTCTCTTGTCCACGGTGCAACACCGTAGGACGACGCAAGATGAATCTGCATGTCCTCGGCACGATTGTCCGCCGCGAACGTTTCGGCGAAGGTACGTGCCGCGAATGCAGCAAGTACTGGGGACGTCGGACGCGACGCCACGACGGATGCAAATGGATCCAATGAGTGGTTGTCGTCGCACGTGTTCTTTTCCATCTAACGCACAATAGCTGTACCTATTTCTTGGCACGCTCTAACCGACGCAGAAGCAAGGACGCGAGACTAAGATGATCCAGGCACTCTGTGGGCGAATCTACAACTCCGTACTCATGCCCTCGCGGATTTCGAATAGCCATGACCGACCCTGAGAAGATGAACTTGTAGCCCTCCTGTTCGTCTTTCTCGCTTATTGTCGATAAGTCTGTGAGTTTGATGAGCGGCGATTGTTCGCTGAAAGCCTTCATCATCAACTTCACCCCCGAATCGCTAATTCCTGCCAATGCTGAAACTTCTTTGTCGATGAACTTATAGGCTTCAAATGTGGCCGATGCATAGTGGCCATCATCAAACAATTTCTTCGACGTTCCTTCAATCCTAGTATGAATGTTGCGGTCATCAAACGGATGCGACCCGCCGATCGGGTCTGATCGGGCCTCTGTAACAGACCCTGCCGACCGGACGATCCTCTCGAAACATTCAAGGAGATCAGCCACCTAACAGGTTCTCCTTAATACTCTTGAAGATGTTGTCGTACGTTTCTTTGGTGCCGTCAGCTGGAAGGTTTACCTCCACTCGGACGGTAAGAGCCACTCCGCCGCCAAGAGAATTCCGCTGAAACCCAGCACTGCCAGCGCCCGCATTGGGACTCGGCTTGGACTCATTTTTCACTTGGGCAGGCTTACTCGCCCTAGCGGCTTTTGCTCCATTGCCGACCTTCTTGGCCTTTGGTTCTGGAACGTCTCCGTGGCCCGACAATCCGGCCAGAACCTTGAAAGTACTGGCTTGACGCCCTCCTATAGTCGCGCTGGTCTGATCGCTTTGACGGAAGAATGTAATTAGTTCGTCGCTGTCCAGTTTCCAAGCGTTATCGCCATGAAGCTCGAACAGTGATGCGTAGGCCTCCTGCACTAGCGAGGCGAACTCCTTAGAGAACTCCTCGTCCTTATGATGTGAGAAAGCCTTTGCTGCGGATGAGGTCTTTTTCCCCTCAGAATCGATTACCCCAACGAATTGAAGAGCATTGATTACATAGCTCTCGTTGTTGGGAGCGATACCAAGTTTCTTGACCGTCTCCGACGTGATCACATTTGGAAACGACTTCCGAAGCTGCGTCACCATCTGAGCGACATTTCCAGGCCCGGAGATGTATGGGTGCGTAGCCATCAATTTCCCCTAGAAGCAATCAAGCGACACCTGATATAACGCTGGAATTAAACAGCGCGCGGCTTTTCGCGCGTCCGCCTGGACGAATAATTACAGACTATACGAATAGTGCTGTGATGTGCCGTAGTCGTACAAATTGACCGACCCGCCGTTAACAGAGCCTGAGAAGTGATGACTATCGCCATAGTCGTACCCAGAGAACTGCTTACCCTTAATGTCTATGCTGACATGGGCGCTACGACCATAGTCGTACAGTGACGGGAGCGTGCCAGAAAAATTACAGCTTCGCTCATAATCATAGACATTTACAGTTTTGCCTTTAACGTTTCCGCTTACACTGTAATGCCGTGATTGCGAGTAATCATAGACGTTTGATCCAGCCTTGCCGCTAATTGAGCGGCCTGCCACGTACGCGATGCAGGCTCTTGTGCTTACATCCATTTCCGGCACCTCTAATGCTTGAGTTAAGCCGCGCGCGGCTTTTTCGTGCGTCCGCTTGGATGAGCGGTTAGACCGCGCTTGCGAATGCGGCCGCCCCGCCCATGACCGCACTTGCGATGGTAAGTGCGGCGCCAAAGTGCACCACGTACCTGGCTGTACGAAACACAAATACGCTCCACCAGATATCAGTCAAGCACTCGTACGCAAAGTACTGCTCAACTGGCTTGAGTTGATTTTTCGGAAAAACGTCGTCCTGAGGTGAATTGATAATTGTTGTATGCGCTGCCGCACGGAAGCGCAAAAGTGGTACGACGTTTTTGAATAGCGGTAGATCAAAGAAGTCAGCTTTCACGGTCGGCACGAGAACTTCAATGTCATGCGAGCCGACATTGAGAGGGATCTTTGGGTTGCGCAGCTCGACTTGCTGGATGTTGCCGCCAAACAATTTCTTTTTGCCACCGCGCAAAAGGAAAGGCCAACGCCTCCATGCGTCTTGTTTTAGGATGTCTCGGAACAAGATATCTACGTTGAGCGTAGCCCTGTTCGCGTAGTCGCCAGTCCAGAGCGAGCCGATAGTGGCGATGGCCGAACCAAACGTGGCAAGAATTGCTGCGCTGGAAAGGGACGCTATGAAGCTTGCATGTGCTGCAGGTATAGATAGGAGCGCGTAAGCGAGCCATGTGGCAATCGCATACAAAAGAATTACTATTCCATAATGCAAGTGGAGGTAGTGATTCGTGGAATTCGAAGTTTTCTCGACCTCCGTCACGTGCCCCCCCCTGTGCGGTCTAACTACGATTCGGATTCAGAATGAAGCCTAATCTCGAAGCCTAACGTGGCCACCCGGGCCCTGATAATCGGAATTGTCCAACTCGAATCAAACGATCACGCCGCCTAGCTCCGCAGACCAATCCTGCAGCCTTTCCCCTGGGCGTGGCACGATGATCGATGCTCTCATTGGAGGTGGATGCCTGCAAGACCTATATGCCGAGGCAGCGCTCGGAATTGCCCAGCCACGTCCCTGCGTCGTCACGACATCGCCTCGCCCCAGCACTCCACACTGACCCGCGCACCCCCGCTCTCACTCTCCCCTATCTGCATGCGAAATCCGTGCAGGCGCACGATCGCGGAGACGATGCTGAGGCCGAGGCCGTAGCCGGGTGTCGAGATTTCGCGTCCGCATTCGCTGCGGTAGAAACGCTGCAGCACCGCGTCGCGTTCGCCGCTCGGGATGCCGGGGCCGCTGTCGATGATCTCCACGCGCGGGCCTTGCGCTTCGATGCTTGCGCTCACGCTGACCCTGCCGCCGTTCGGCGTGAACTTGATCGCGTTCGCGACGAGGTTGCTGAAGGCCTCGAACAGCAGGTGCGGGTCGGCGTGGATTGAAGCGTGCACAGGCACATCGAGATGAAACGTGATGCCGTTGTCCTCGGCGAGCGGCGCATAGAGTTCGTGCACCTGGCGCAGGATCTCGCCAAGGTCGACGCTGCCGAAGCCGCCGCGGCGGCGCAGGTCTTCGAGTTCGGAGATGCGCAGCAGTGCGCGGAAGCGGTCGAGCAGCGCGTCGACGTCGCCGACGCAGCGGTCGATCACCAGCGCACGGTCCTCGCAGCTGTCGCCCTTCTGCTGCAGGCGATGCAGTTGCGTGCGCAGGCGTGTCAGCGGCGTGCGCAGGTCGTGTGCGATGTTGTCGCAGACGCCCTTGACCTCGTCGATCAGGCGTTCGATCTCGCCGAGCATGCGGTTGACGATCGCGGCGAGCATGTCGACCTCGTCGCCACGCTTCGACACCGGCAAGCGCCGGCCGAGGTCGCCGCGCGCGATCGGCTCGATCGCAGACTCGATCTCGCGCACGCGGCGCAGCGGCCGCCGGCTCAGCAGCAGTCCGCCGATCAGACCGGGGATCACCGTCAAAGTGAGGCCCCATAGCAAGGCATGACGCAGGATCACGCCGACCTGGTCGATCACGCTGGTGTCGCGCGCGATGACCAGCCGTTCTCCGTTCGGCAGTGGCAACGCCAAGCCGCGTGCAGGCCCCCGGTGTTCCATGCCGCGCCGCTGCAGGCCCTGCGGCAGTGCGCGGATCACGCCATCGGCGGGAAGGTCTGCAGGCATCTTCTCGATATTGCCGTCGACGTAGCGGCCGTCGGCGCCGAACAGGCCGAGCGCCATCACGCCGCGCAGGTCCAGCGCGCCGGTTGCTTCCATCGCGGCGGGCAGGCGTTCGCGATCGATCGCGGTCAGATAGCGCGCGCGCTGCTCGACGATGTCGTCGACGACACGGGAGAGATAGCGCGAGGTTTCCCAGTACACCGCGCCGATCAGCACGACGCTCCACAGCGCGAAGAACGCGCCGTAGATCAGGATCAGGCGCGTGGTCGCGGAACGCCAGTGGTCACTCAGTTTCAGCAAGACGGTATCCCGAGCCGCGCACGGTGCGGATCAGCGGCACGAGGCCGGGCGGATCGACCTTCTTGCGCAGGCGGCCGATGTGCACGTCGATCACGTTGGTGCCGGGATCGAAGTGGTAGCCCCAGACCGCCTCGAAGATCATCGTGCGCGTGAGCACCTGGCCGGAGTTGCGCACGAGGAATTCGAGCAGACGGAACTCGATCGGCAGCAACTCCAGCGCGAGGTCGCCGCGGCGTGCGCTGCGCTCGATGAGGTCGAGTTCGAGGTCGGCGACGCGCAGCACGGTCTCGCGCGCGGCCGGCTGCCGGCGCCGCAGCAGCACCTCGATGCGCGCAGCCATCTCGTCGGGCGCGAACGGCTTGGTCAGGTAGTCGTCGCCACCGGCGCGCAGGCCACGCACCCTTTCGTCGACGTCGCTGAGCGCGCTGATCATCAGCACCGGCGTCTGCACGCCGGCGTGGCGCAGCGCGGTGACCAGGGCCAGCCCGTCCAGTTCTGGGAGCATGCGGTCCAAGGTGATCGCGTCGTAGCCGCCGCCCACCGCGCGTTCGAGGCCGACCCGGCCGTTGTCGACCCAGTCGACCTCATTGCCGCGACTGCGCAGCTCGGCGACGATCTCGCGTGCGGTGACCGCGTCGTCCTCGATGGTGAGTACCTTCGGCATGCCGCTACGCTATGCAACTTCGGCGGGGAATCCAAGGCGTCCGCTGCCCCGGCCCGACCGCCCCTTTCAGCGTAGTCGACTCCCCCACTTTCCATGATGGAACAAATCCCTTACAATTCCGCGCTTTCCGTGTCCAGAAACTGTTGCGAGGCGTTCCATGAAAGTGCTGTCGTCCCTCAAGTCCGCAAAGAAGCGCCATCGCGACTGCAAGGTCGTGCGTCGCCGCGGCAAGGTGTTCGTGATCTGCAAGAGCAATCCGCGCTTCAAGGCGCGTCAGCGCTGAGCGGAACACCGCTACCGGATTCCGATGTGAAGGGCCGCGTTGCGGCCCTTTTCTTTTGCGGCGTGTGCAGGGCCTGCGGATGGAAGCGGCATAGGTGCATCTGCCGCGGGTAAGTTGTGTAGCCGTTCGTGGTGAGGTATCGAACCATGAACGGCGGCGCCGCGCGCCGTCCGCCCTTCGATACCTCAGGGCGAACGGTGGGGGTAACAATGGCGGTGGGGTTTCAGCTGAGACGCATCTGCAGCGCGCGTCATGGAACCATCCATCGGGTTCTGCTACAAAGGCGCGTCCCGACGCTCGGCTGTCGGAGTATTCCTTTTCATGACAAGGGGTTGAGCCATGTTTGTGAAGTTCGTTCTCGCCGCTGCGACCACCCTCGCCACAGCCGTCCTGCTGGCACCTGCCGCGCATGCTGACACGCTGGACGTGCAGCCTGCGAAGAAGCAGCACCATCACAAGGCCGCCTACCAGGCCGATGCCGGCATCGGACCGAGCCGCGGCATGAGCATGGCCCAGGTCGAGAAGCGGTTTGGCGCGCCGGTCGAGAAACTTCCGGCCGCGGGCGGCGACAAGCCGCGCCACCCGACCATCAACCGCTGGCGCTACAACGGCTACACGGTCTACTTCGAGCGCAACCGCGTCATCCATAGCGTGCCGGACGCGGTCGCCGCTGCCCCGGCCTCCTGATCCCATGACCCGACGTTTCCGCCTGCCTGCGGAGTGGGAAGCGCAGGCCGGGATCCTCATTGCCTGGCCGCACGCCGGTACCGACTGGGCGCCGCGTCTGGCGCAGGTCGAGACCGCCTATGTCGGGCTGGTCGGCGCGATCGCGCGCTTCGAGCCGGTGCTGGTCTGCGTGGCCGATGCCCTCGTGCGTGACCGCGCGGCGCAGCTGCTCGCCTCTGCCGGCGTCGACGCTGCGCGCCTCCGCTTCGTCGAGGTTGCCTACGACGACACCTGGCTGCGCGACTCCGGCCCGCTGACGCTGACCGACGGCGCCGACTTTCGTCTCGTCGATTTCCGCTTCACCGGCTGGGGCGGCAAGTTCGAGGGCGGCCGTGACGACCGCCTGATCGAAGCGCTGGTCGCGCGCGGCGTGTTCGGTTCGGCCGCGCATCGACGCATCGACTGGGCGCTCGAGGGCGGTGCGATCGAATCCGACGGCAAGGGCACGATCCTGACCACCTGGCGCTGCTTGCAGCAGCGCCATCCGCAGATGTCGCGCGAGGAGATGAGCGCGCTGCTGGAGACTTCATTCGACGCCGATCGCGTGCTTTGGCTCGACCGCGGCTACCTCGAAGGCGACGACACCGATGCGCACATCGACACCTTGGCGCGCTTTGCGCCGGACGATGCGATCGTGTTCCAGACCTGTGACGATCCGGCCGATCCGCATTACGACGAACTCGCGCGCATGCACGAGGAGATCGCGAGCCTGCGCACGGCGGACGGACGTCCGTATCGCCTGTGTCCGCTGCCGTGGGCGCGCGCGATCGTCGACGAGGGCCGTCGCCTTGCCTCGTCGTACGCGAACTACCTGATCGTCGATGGTGGGGTCGTGATGCCCGCCTATGGCGACACTGCCGATGCGCGCGCCGCGCAGGTGATTGCCGCTGCGCATCCGGGCCGCGAGGTCGTCATGGTCGATGCGCGCCCGCTGATCTGGCAGAACGGCAGCGTGCACTGCCTGACCATGCAGCTGCCGGCGGGGTCACTGGCTGCCTGAATCCCTCACTGCCGGGCGCCATCTCTGAAGACATCCGTTCGCCCTGAGGTATCGAAGGGCGAACCTCCGAGGGCTTGTGGCCTGCGGTTTCCGCAACCGCTCAGGGCCGTTGTCCATCACGCCGTAGCGCAGCCTGATCCCCGATCAGCGCCAGTCGATAGGTGCCGCGTCCGGCCTGCTTCGCCTCGTAGAGCATCGCATCGGCACGCGCGACAAGTTCCGTCGCGGTGAGCGGCGCGGCGCGACAGAGCGCGATGCCGATGCTCACGCCCACCGGTAGCGACACGCCTTCGCTGCGCAGCTCGAACTCCCGGTTCATCGCCGACACCAGCTTGGCGGCAATCGCCTCGACGTGCGGCACGTCGGGAACGCCTTCCATCACGATGCAGAACTCATCGCCGCCGAGCCGCGCGACCACGTCCGACGCGCGCACCTTCGCGGCAAGTTGCGTTGCGAACACGCGGATCAGCGCATCGCCGACCACGTGTCCGTGGGTGTCGTTGACCTGCTTGAAGCGGTCGATGTCGAGATAGAACAGGGCCAGCAGCGACCCCTGGTCGCGTGAACGCGCGATCGCATTCTCGAACCGCTCGTTGAAACCCGCGCGGTTCAGCAGACCGGTCAGGCTGTCGATGCGCGCGAGGCGGATCAGGCGATGCTCCTCGCGCTTCTTCGAGCTGACGTCCTGCATCATCGCGTGCACGCCGATCACGCTCACGCCATCGTCGGCCAGCTCCGGAATGAGCGTCGCCTCGACGCATCGGTAGTCGTCACCCTCCCCGCTTTCGTCTTCGAATACGACCCGCTCGCCGTTCAGCGCACGCTCTACGAACGGCGCGCGCTGCGCGTAGCGTTCCTCGCCGAGCACCTCGCGCAGGTGCCGGCCCGCGACTTCGTCGGCGCTGCCGCCATACGATCGTCGATAGGCTTCGTTTGCGAAGACGAAACGTTGCTGCATGTCGATGTAGGCGACCTTCACCGGCAGCGTATCGGCGATCGTGCGCAGGCGTTGCTCGCTGAGCTGGAGCGCCCGTTCGACGGCGCGCATCGCGGTAACGTCCTGCGCGTGAGCGATCACGCATGACGAGCCATCGGCGTCGGCGTAGACGCGATTGCGGTATTGCCAGACCAGGTCTGCGCCGTTGCGGTCCTGCACGCGCAGGTAGCCGGCGTCCTCGCCGTCGCGCACGATGCGCTGAAGATAGGCGTCGATCAGGTGGCGTCGTTCGGGTGCGGACAGATGGTGCAAAGGCGTGCCGAGGAGGTCGCCGACGCCGCGACCCACCGCTGCGGCCGCGGCCTGGTTGACCGCCAGCAGGATGCCGTCGAAGTTGTGTATGCAGATGAAGCCGGTGCTGTGCTCGAACAGGTCGCGGAACCGCCGCTCACTCGCTTCGAGCGCGCGTATGGCACGCCGTTCGATGGTCACATCGCGCGCCTGCGCGAGTCGCGCGTTGCGGCTCCACAGCGGCAGGTCCTGCACGAAGAGATCGGCTTCGATCTCGCTGCCGTTCTTCGTGCGATGGCGCCAGATGCCGTTCATCGCCTGGGGCGGTTCTCCCGCGCCGGCGCACTCGTCCAGCCGCCCCGCTTCGGCGGGTGAGTGGATCTCCAGGATCGACATCGAAAGAAAGTCCGCTTCGCTGAAACCATAGAAACGGATCGCGACCTGGTTCACCGCAAGAAACCGCAACGTCACCGCATCGAACACCCACGTCGGGCAGGGACTGAGATCGAGGGTCGTGCGCTGGATGAGCGCTCGCTCCCGCGTCGCGTGTCCAGGGGCGCCGCCAACGGTCGTCATGTGAAGTTCCGGGGTCATGCCATCTGCGCGTTCGGAGATGCGCCGTCTCTCGATAGGGGTGCGGTAGCGACATTGAATCGCCGTTGCGGTGGCGAGCCGATGCCGCTTCATGCGGCGGGCGAGCGCGCATTGTGCCGTCCGTCGTGGCGCCATTCCGGGACTCCGGCGTTAACGAAAGTCGAATGTGACCCACACCGCGTTTGACGATCCGCGCTACCATTCCCGGTTCGCTCCATAGCCTCACGACGACCCCATGCCCAGTAGCCCCCTCAAGGCCGCCCTGCTGCAGGAAACCGATCGCGGCAGCCGCGACGCGAATCTCGATGCGATCGAGGCTGGCCTGCGCGAGGCCGCCGCGGCGGGCGCGCAGCTGGTCCTCCTGCAGGAGCTGCACAACGGGCCGTATTTCTGCCAGCACGAGAATGTCGGCGAGTTCGACCGCGCCGAACCGATTCCCGGGCCGAGTACCGAGCGCCTCGGCAAGCTCGCCGAGGAACTGAAGCTGGTTGTCGTCGCCTCACTGTTCGAGCGCCGCGCAGCCGGGCTGTACCACAACACCGCGGTCGTGTTCGACCGCTCGGCGAGGATCGCCGGCACGTATCGCAAGATGCACATCCCGGACGATCCGGCGTTCTACGAAAAGTTCTATTTCACACCCGGCGACCTCGGCTTCGAGCCGATCCAGACCTCGGTCGGCAAGCTCGGCCTGCTGGTCTGCTGGGACCAGTGGTATCCCGAAGCCGCGCGCCTGATGGCGTTGGCCGGCGCGGATCTGCTGCTCTACCCGACTGCGATCGGCTGGGATCCGGCCGACGCGCAGGACGAGAAGGATCGCCAGCGCGACGCCTGGATCACCGTGCAGCGCGGCCACGCGGTCGCCAACGGGCTGCCCCTGCTCGCCTGCAACCGCACCGGCCTCGAAGCCGCGCCGGACGACGCGCGCGGCATCCAGTTCTGGGGTTCGAGCTTCGTCGCCGGCCCACAAGGCGAATTCCTCGCACAGGCCTCGACCGACAAGCGCCAACTGCTGCTGGCCGAGATCGACCTCGCGCGCAGCGAAAGCGTGCGCCGCATCTGGCCGTTCCTGCGCGATCGTCGTATCGACGCCTATGCCGATCTGACGAAGCGGTACCGCGATTGAATACGCAGGTTTCCGGCCTTCCGCCGATGTCCGATCCCTCCGCCAACGCCAACGCCACTGCAGCCGATGCGCTCACCGGGCAACCGGTCGCGCACGTGCGCCGTGGGGACGTCGAATACGTGCTGCTCGGTACCGCGCACGTTTCGCGGGTCAGCGCCGACGCGGTGCGCGCGATCCTCGAGCGCGAGCCGTTCGACGCGGTAGCGGTGGAGTTGTGCGAGCCACGCTTCCAGTCGATGCGAGATCCTGAAGCGTTCCGCAAACTCGACCTGTTCCAGGTGATCCGCCAGGGCAAGGTCGGACTGGTTGCCGCGAACCTCGCGCTGTCCGCATTCCAGCGCCGGCTTGCCGACCAGTTCGGCATCGAGCCCGGTGCCGAGATGAAGGCTGCGATCGACGGCGCCGACGCGCGCCGCCTTCCGGTCTGGCTGATCGACCGCGAGATCGGCGTGACCTTGAAGCGCGCCTACCGCAGCGTCGGTTTCCTGGATCGGCTCTCGATCATCGGCGGCCTCGGCGCCAGTGTGCTGACCCGCGAGGACGTCGGCGAGGACGAGATCGAGAAGCTCAAGCAGGGTGACCTGCTCGGCAGCATGTTCAACGAGTTCGCGCGCGAGTCGCCGCCGCTGTATGACGCGCTGATCGGCGAACGCGACCGCTACATGGCTGCGCGTCTGCGCGAGCAGGCGTCCGGCAGCAGCGCGAAGCGCGTGCTGGTGGTGATCGGCGCCGGCCATCTTGCCGGCATCGAACGCGAACTCGCGATGCAGAACGAGATGCCGGGACCACTGCTCGAAAAGCTGGCGACACCGCCGCCGCCATCGCGCTGGCCGAAGTGGATAGCCATCGGTGTTTTCGTGGTCATCGCCGCGGCGATCGGTTTCGCGTTCACGCGTGGCGTGCGCGCCGGCACCGACGCGCTGCTCGCCTGGACGCTGTTCACCGGCGGATTCGCCGCACTCGGCGCGATCGCGGCCGCAGCGCATCCGCTCAGCGTGATCGCCGCGTTCATCGCCGCGCCGCTGAAGCCGTTCCGGCCCGGCATTCCGGCCTCGGCGATCAGCGCCGGCGTCGAGGCTTGGCTGCGCCATCCGCGGGTCGCCGACTTCGACACCTTGCGCGATGACGTCGCGCACTGGAGCGGCTGGTGGAAGAACCGCATCGCCCGCACCCTGCTGAATTTCATGTTCGTCACGCTTGGCACGCTGGTCGGCGAATACGCGGCCGGCTTCCATATCATCAAGAACCTGCTCTGAAGAATCCCCACCGATGAAACTGCCTGGTTTTCTGAGCAAGCCGCGCTGGCTCTCGAAGGACGCCGCAACGCGCCGCAAGGCCGTCGTGCACGACACGGACGCCGAGCTGGTCGCCAACCTGGGCCGTCTCGCGCGCGAAGACGCCGACGCCGACGTGCGCATCGCGGCGATGAAGCGCCTCGCCGATCCCGGCATCGCGCAGGGTCTCGCCCACGACGATTCCGAAGCGAACGTGCGCGCGCAGGCGCGTGCGCTGTGGCTGGACCTGCTCACCGGCACGCATGCCTCGGCCCCGTCGCTCGTAGAGCGCGTGCGCCTGCTCAAGGCGCAGGACGACAACGAACTGATCGAACGCATCGCGCGCCACGCACGCGAGCCCGAATTGCGCCAGGCGGCACTGGATCGCGTCACGCGCCCTGCCCTGCTGCTCGAGCGCGCGATCGAGGATGCCGATGCCGGCATCCGTCTGGCCCTGGTCGAACGCATCGATGACGAAGCGCAGCTCGCACGCCTCGCCGAGCGCGCACGCAAGTCCGACAAACAGGTCAACCGGCGTGCGCGCGAGCGCATCGACGCGCTGCGTATCGCGCGCGGCGACGATGCCACGCTGGAACAGCGCGCGCGGCTGCTCTGCGAACAGCTCGAACAACTTGTGCGCGAACCGGCGCATGCCGATGCGGAAGCCGCAGTCACAGCACGCTGGCAGGAAATCGAGGCGGCTGTCGCGCCGCCGCTGCGCGCGCGCTATGAGGCGGCCCGTGCGCTGCTCGTCGTGAGCCGCACGGGGCCGGCCCCGAGGCCCGCGCCCGCCGTGGAATCTCCGCCGATCGATCCGGCTGGCGAGGAGCCGGCCGCCACGACGCCTGCCGCCGACGAGACCGACCACGCCGCGGAACCGGTCGCTGCGCATGCGGCTGCGACGGCCGACGCGGTGGTCGCGCCGCTGCTCGCACAGGCACGGTTTGCCGCTTCGCTCGACGAAGTGAATGCGGAGCAGCGCAAGAAGCGCGAACAGCAGCGCAGCTTGCTCGCCGAGCTCGAGGAAGCACTGCATGCGCTCGATGCGGCGATCGATTCCGGCACGAGCGTGGCCGCACATGCGGCGAAATCGCGCGCCGATGATCTGCGCCGACGCATCGAGGCGCCGCTGCCGCGCTCGCTCGCACAGCACCTCGCCGCGAGCGAGCACCGCCATGCCGAACTCAGCCAGTGGCAGCACTGGGCCGACGACCAGCGTCGCCGCCAGCTCTGCGACGAGATCGAAGCGCTGGTGACGTCGGGCCTGCATCCGGATGCGGTGGCTTCGCGCGTGCGCGATGCGCAAGCCGAATGGACGCGGCTGGATACGGTGGAAGGCCGCAATGCCGCACGGCCATCGCCACTGGCGCGCCGCTTCCACGCCGCCTGCCGTGCCGCGTTCGCGCCGACCCAGGAATATTTCAAGAAGCGTCAGGAACTCAGGCAATCGCATGCGCAACAGGTGAACGCGCTGCTCGAGCGCGCCGGCGCACTGGCCGACGACAGCACGGACTGGCCAGCGATCGCTGCACTGCGCCGCGATACCGCCGACGCGCTGCGTGGGCTGGACCGTGTCGAACCCCGCGAACGCAAGGCGCTCGCGCAGCGCCTCAAAACGAGTCTCGCCGCTCTGGATGCGCGTGTCGCGCGCCGCGACGAGGACGTCGAACGCGCCAAAGCCGCGCTGATCGCGGAAGCCGAGGCGCTCGGTCAGGGCACGCCGCAGCGTGGTGCGGTCGCTGCCGCGCGCGAGTTGCAGCAACGCTGGCAACAGGCCGGAAACGGCCGCCGCGCCCGCGACCAGGCGCAATGGAAGGCATTCCGTGCCGCGATCGACGCAGTGTTCGGACGACTCGACGCCGAGCGCGCCGAACGCTCCGCACGTGACGCGGATGCGCGTGCGCAGGCCGAGGCGTTGTGCGCGGAACTCGAAGCGCTCGCTGTCACCGAGACACCCGATCGCAGCGCGGCAGCACGGCTGCAGGCCGCGTGGGATGCATTGCGCGTACGCGACGAGCATCTCGCACGGCGCTTCGACGCAGCGCAGGCCAGCCTGCGCGACGCGGCGCAGCGTCGCGAACGCTCGCTGCGGCATGCGCGCTTCGATGCATGGCAGGCTCGTTACCGACTGTGCCGCGCGGCCGAGATGTCGACGACTCCGGTGGATGCGCTGCTCGAACAATGGCAACACGCGCCCGCAGGTGAGATCGCCGTGGATGTCCTGGCCGCACGTTTCGCCGCTGCGACGGCTGGGAGTGCGCAGGCGGACACTGAACCGCATGACGACGAGGCATTCCGCGACGTGCTGGTCGAGCTGGAACTGCTCGCCGGCATCGAGTCGCCGGACGAAGACCGCGAGCGGCGGCGTACGCGGCAAATCGGTCGCCTGTCGGCGCGGATGAGCGGCACGACGATGCCGAATCCGGCGCAGGAAGTCGCGACCCTGCTGACCCGCTGGAGCGAGCTTGGTCCGACCACGGACGCCGCCCTGGACGGGCGCGTCGAACGGGCGCTCGCCGCGGTTCTGGAAACGCTGCCCTGATGCGCTACACGCCGTGATGCTGCAGTGCGTGAACCATGACTGCTGACGGCGTGCTAGATAGCGGTCTGGTGAACGCACAGGCAGAGCATCGATGGGAGACGGTATGAGCGCAGTCGCGCCCGCCGAAGTCACGCACGCGGGCGACGCCGATGCGCGCTACACGACGGCAGATATTCCGCCCAACGTGCTGGTGCACCTGACCGAACTCGCGGTCGCGCGCGGCATCGCCTGCGACAGCTGGTTCGCCGGACTCGGCCTCGGCGTCGCGCAGCTCACCGACCCGACGCTGCGCGTGTCCTACCGGCAGGCCAGCATCGTGATTCGCCGTGCGCTGCGCGCGCTCGACGAACCGGCGCTCGGCCTGCATGTCGGCTGCAACGAGACAGTCGGCAGTTTCGGGCTGCTCGGACTCGCGATGATGACCTCGCGTACGTTCGGTGACGCGATGCGCGTCGGCATCGAGCACCATCGTGTCTGTGGCAGCCTGCTTGACGTGAGTTTCGAGGCAATCGACGCACGCGAAGTCGCACTGGTTGCGTGGCCGCGTTTCCGTGATCCCGACCTGCTGCCGTTCCTGTGCGAGGAGCTGTTCGCGAGTTCGCTCGCGGTCGCGCGCGGGCTGGTCGGGCCGCCGTTCGGCGTGTTGCGCCTGGAGCTGACCTATTCGGCGCCGGCGCACCGACGCGACTACGCCGCGTTCTTCGACTGTGAACTCCGCTTCGGTGCGGACCACAACCGCGCGGTGATCGATGCGCGCTGGCTCGAGCACCGACTCGCCAGCCACAACCCGCTGACCGCGACCCAGGCACTGCTGCTGTGTCGGCAACAACTCGCCAGCGGTGGCGCGCACGGCGACGAGATCGTCGCCTCGGTCGCGCACCTCCTGCGCAACCGCCTGCGCGAACATCCGCGCCTGCCGGACGTGGCGCGCACGCTGAACCTCAGCGAGCGTTCCCTGCGCCGACGTCTCGCCGACCGCGGCTGCGTGTTCCGCGAGATCCACGACCGCGTGCGCGCGGAGCGTGCGCTCGATCTGCTCCAGGGCGGCCTGCTCAGCGTGGCCGAGATCGGTTGCGAACTCGGCTTCAGCGACCCGCGCGAGTTCCGGCGCGCATTCAAGCGCTGGACCGGGATGCCGCCGCAGGCGGCGCGTCAGGCGGTTGCCTGACGGGCCAGGGATGCCGCCGGTTGGCCGATTAGCCCCCCGTCGACGGAAATTCCTCCCCTCCCGCGATACGCCGACATGCCCGAGAGTGCGGACGCAGCGCCAGAGCGCCCCAACGGGCGCCGCCAGCAGCGCCAGTCCAGGGAGCCTTCGCCATGCGCGTTTCTTGTGCCACCGTCGTCATTGCCGCGGCGCTCGCCGGTTGCGGCGGAAATGCTCCACCCCCGCAGAGCAGTGCGGACGAATCCTTCCAGAGTCGGTTGCAGCAACAGCTGCTCGATGCGAAGCCGGGCAGCGTGATCGAAATCCCGGCCGGCCGCTACACGCTGAACCGCGGGCTCAGCCTGCGCACCAACGGCGTCACGATCCGCGGCGCCGGCATGGACAAGAGCGTGCTCTCGTTCAAAGGCCAGGTGGTCGGTCCGGAAGGACTGCTGGTCAACGCAAGCGACTTCACGATCGAGAACCTCGCGCTCGAGGACAGCAAGGGCGATGCGCTGAAGATCAACGAGGGCGACAACATCACGATCCGCGGCGTACGCGTCGAATGGACCGATGGCCCGAAGACCACGAATGGCGCCTACGGCCTGTACCCGGTGAAGACGCGCAACGTGCTGATCGAGGATTCGGTGGTGATCGGCGCATCCGACGCGGGCATCTACGTCGGCCAGTCGAAGAACATCGTGGTCCGGCGCAACCGCGCCGAGCGCAACGTCGCCGGCATCGAGATCGAGAACTCGATCGACGCCGACGTGTACGAGAACACCGCGACCGAAAACACCGGCGGCATCCTGGTGTTCAACATGCCGAACCTGTCACAGGCGGGCCGCAACTCGCGCGTGTTCAAGAACAAGGTGCACGACAACAACACCGGCAACTTCGCGGCGAAGGGAGCCGCGGTCGCGAGCGTCCCGGCCGGATCCGGCGTCATCGTCAACTCCAATGACCGCGTGGAGATCTTCGACAACGACATCGCCGACCATCACACCGCGAACGTGATCGTCTCGAGTTATTTCTCGACGAATTACTACAACAAGACCGGCGTCGACCCGGCCTACAACCCGTACCCGAAAGGCATCTTCATCTACGACAACCGCTTCAAGGGCGGTGGCGATGCGCCGGACGGCATGGATCTGAAACTGCTGAAGAGCGCGGTGTACGGGATCAACGGGCATTTCCCGGATGTGGTCTGGGATGGCTACGTCGACACCAAGTCGCTGGTCGACGGGCTGCCGCCCGCAACGGACCGCATCTGCGTGCAGAACGGGGATGTCGGCGTGCTGAACGCGGACGGCCCGGGCGGCTACAAGAATCCGAGCACCGACACCAGGCCGTACCAGTGCGCGCTGTCGAAGTTGCCGCCGGTCACTCTTGCGGGCAAGGCCTAGCGTGCAGATCCGGAACATCGCGGTGCGCGCACTGTCACTGCTCGCCGCCCTCGCCCTTGTCGCCTGCCAGCGTACCCTCCCGCCGGTGCTGTTCCATGCGGAAGGCAGGCCGCAGCACCTGGGCGAATGGCATGTGCTGGAGGTGGCCGGCAAGCGGCTCGTGCTGAACGACCGCGTCGTGCCCTACGACCTCAACACGCCGCTGTTCACCGACTACGCGCACAAGCTGCGCACGATCTGGATGCCAGCGGGCGTCTCCGCGACCTACTCCGCCACCGAGGCATTCGACTTTCCGGTCGGCACGATCATCAGCAAGACCTTCTACTACCCTCTGCCAGACCAGGGCGCGCGCGGAGGCGCCGCGGTCGCACGCACCTACGATGTCTCGCGGGATTTCGGCACGTCCGGCATCGACCTCGATCATGTGCGCCTGGTCGAGACTCGCCTGCTGGTGCGGCGTGCGGAAGGCTGGACCGCGTTTCCCTACGTGTGGAATGCCGCGCAGACCGACGCCGTGCTGGCGCGCACCGGTGACGTGATTCCTCTCGAGCTGGTTTCCGACGATGGCGCCCGGGACGCGTTCAACTATGTGGTGCCCGACGAGAGCCAGTGTGCGAGCTGCCATGCGCGTGACTGGGTCACCCGCGCGATCGGCCCGATCGGGCCGAAGGCGCGGCATCTGAACCGCGATTTCCGTTATGCCGACGGCAACGAAAACCAGCTCGCGCACCTCGCTCGCGTCGGCTACCTGAGCGGCGCGCCGGCGGCGGCCGACGCGCCACGCAATGTGAACTGGATGGACACGACGCAGTCGCTGGATTCGCGCGCGCGTGCCTATCTCGACGTGAATTGCGGCCATTGCCACAACCCGAAGGGTGCGGCGAATACCACGGCACTGACGCTGGACATCAGCGGAGCCGCCGACCGCCATCTCGGCGTCTGCAAGCCGCCGGTTGCGGCCGGCCGCGGCACCGGTGACCACTTCTTCGACATCGTGCCCGGCAAGCCCGCTGACTCGATCCTGCCCTACCGCATGGGTTCCTCGGAACCCGGCGTGATGATGCCCGAGCTCGGCCGCAGCACCGTGCACCGCGAGGGCGTCGAGTTGATCCGCGCGTGGATTGCCGCGCAGCAAGGGGATTGCAACAACGCCGGATAAGCGCGACTGCGTGCGATTCAGGCGCATACCAGAAACCACCCGTGAGCCAGCCTCGCTCATAGGCCGAACGAAGGGGAAATCGATGATCATTCGCAAACGTCCGCTGGTTGCCTGCCTTCGCTATGCGCTGTTGCAGGGTGCGGCCGCTTCATCGCTCTGCTGCGGCAGTGCGCTGGCCACGGACGCGGCGGAATCCGCGGCGCAGGCAGGAACCGGCGTTGACCAGGCGGCCGACCCGACCGATACCGCGAGCGCGCAGCAGCTCGGCAACATCACGGTCACGGCGCAGAGTCGCACCCAGGAAGTGCAGGACGTGCCGATTCCGATGCAGATCGTCACCGCGAAGCAGGTCGAATCGCTGGCCGCGACCGACCTGTCGAAGATGAATGGCTATATCCCTGGCCTCGTCGTCAGCGGCGAACAGCCGACGCAACCGGGCTATACGTTGCGCGGCATCAGCATCAGCGACTTCGGCATCGGCACCGATTCGCCGATCGGCATCTACGAGGATGATGTCTACACCGGCAAGACCGGCGGCGCGCTGCTGATGTTCAACGACATGCAGCGCATCGAGGTGCTGAAAGGCCCGCAGGGCACGCTGTTCGGCCGCAACAGCGCGGGCGGCGCGATCTCCGTCGTCACCAACGAACCGGGCAACACCTGGCAGGAGCAGGCGCTGGTGCGCGTCGGCAACTACGGCACGAACTACCTCGACGCCTTGTTGAATGCGCCGATCAACCAGGACATGGCGTTCCGCCTCAGCTTTGTCGACAACCGGAGCGATGGCTGGCTGCGCGACTCCGCGACCGGCCAGCAGTACGACAAGAACAACGATTGGGGCTTCCGCGCGCAATTCCGCTGGAACGCGCCCGGCGACACCACGGTGCGCGTGGCCTGGGAGCACGAGAAGCTGAACCAACCCGCGCGGCCCGCGATCGGCATCGTTCCGCTGCCGCCGGCTCCGGGGACGCCGACGTTTCCGCCCGATCCGGCGACTTACCTCGATCCGTTCAAGGCTCCCGTGCTCAACGATGTGGTCGACGGCAGGGAAACGCGCAAATTCGATGGCGTCACGCTGCGCGTCGAGCATCCGTTCGCATTCGGCGACCTGACGTCGATCACCGCGTACCGGCACTTCACGACGTTGAACCGCGAGGACAACGACGGCACGAATCGCCGCAATCTGTACTTCGACGACGCGAATATCGAGCAGAACACCAGCTGGTCGCAGGAATTCAAGCTGTCGGGCAAGAACGCTCTCGTCGACTGGGTCGCGGGCGCCAGCTACTACTACGACAACGCGCATCAGGAAAGCCAGCTGAACCTGCTCACCGACAGCATCGATACGGTGATCAAGAACCTGTCGCCGACGCCGGTGTCGCCGGATGGAACGCTGTACAGCTATCTCACCAGTCAAGGCGCGCCAGGCCTGCTCGGCGATCCCTGGCGGGAGAGCATGTTCAACCACAACATCTCGAAAGCGTATGCGGCGTACGGTGACGTGATCTGGCACCTGACCGACAAGTTGAACCTGACCACCGGCATCCGGTTCACCCGCGACGACCGCGAGTTCAGCTGGTACAACCCAGTGCGCACCGCGACCGAGCTCGATGCCGCACTGGCCGAGCTGCTGGCGCTCGGCTACATCACGCCCGATCAGGCCCAGGTCCTGAAGTCCCCTCTCGCGCAGCCCGGCACCAACGGCAATATCGAGTTTGGCACGCCGGCCTCGACCGCCAAGCCGCTGGTGGTCAGCAACAGCTGGAGCGATACCAGCCCGCGCGTCGTGCTCGACTACAAGCTGACGCCGGACGTGATGCTCTACGGTTCGGTGACCAAGGGCTACGAGGCGGGCGGCTACAACTTCGCATTGCCGGGCTCGCACTACGAGCCGGAAACGGTGCGGAACTACGAGGCCGGCATCAAGAGCTACTTTCCCGACTACCACCTGCTGCTGAACGCGTCGATCTACTACTACAAGTACTCGAACCTGCAGTCGCTGTCGCTGGTGTCCAACGGCAACGGCAACCTGCCCCTGTACCTGGTCACCGTCAGCGACCAGGAGGCGAAAGGACTCGAAGCCGAAGCGCACTGGCAGGCAACCGACAGCCTGCGCCTGAACTTCGCCGGCGCCTACATCGACGCAAGCTACAAGCACTACGTCGCATCGGACGGCAAGGACCTGTCCGGCCAGCCGACTGGCGAACCGCTGTTCTCCGCCACGGCCGGCATGGACTACCTCTGGCATGACGTGTTCAACGGGGATCTCGACTTCGTCCTGCAGCATGCCTATCGCGGCAAGACGCGCTGCAACACCGATTCGCGTGTGCAGGGCGGTTGCCTGGTCACGCCCGCTTTCGCAGTCGGCGAGGCGCAGAATCGCACTGATCTGCGCCTGGGCTGGTCGTCGTCGGGCGTGCCATGGAGCGTCGCCGTGTTCGTCAACAATGTCTTCGACAAGCGCTACGTGACGGGCGTGAACAACATCACCGCGACCGTGCTCGGTACGCCGTTCGCCAACATCACGCCACCCCGGATGTGGGGTGTGGAACTGGGCGTAAAATTCTGACGTGACGAACGAACCGCTGTCCGAACTGCTGGCAAGGATGCGCGCCGCGCAGACGCGCGACGCATCGCCGGATCTGGCGACGCGCGTGCAGCGCCTGCGCGCGCTCGAGGCGCTGATCCGCGACAACCGGGATGCGATCGCCTCTGCGATCGCATCCGACTTCGGCCGGCGCCCCGCCGAGGAGACCGACCTTTACGAGGCCTTTCCGAGCCTCTCTGGAATCCGTCACGCGCTCAGTCACCTGCGGCACTGGATGCGCCCGCGCCGGCGCTGGGCCGGATTCTGGTTCCTGCCCGCGCGCACCGAGATCCTGTCACAGCCACTCGGCGTGGTCGGCATCATCGTGCCGTGGAACTACCCGCTGTATCTCGCGGCCGGGCCACTCACCGACGCACTCGCGGCCGGCAATCGCGTGCTGGTGAAGATGAGCGAACTCACGCCACGCTTCTCGGCGTTGTTCGCCGAACTCGTCGAAACGTATTTCCCGGGCGGCGAAGTCGCGGTCGTCAACGGCGATGCCGAGGTCGCGCGCGCGTTCGCGGCGCTGCCGTTCGACCACCTGCTGTTCACCGGCTCCACCGTGGTCGGTCGCGAGGTCATGCGCGCGGCCGCGGCGAACCTGACACCGGTCACGCTCGAGCTTGGCGGCAAGTCGCCGGCGATCATCGGGCCGAATGCGCGCTTCGAACACGCGGTCGAACGCATCGCGCTCGGCAAGCTGGTCAATGCCGGCCAGACCTGCATCGCGCCCGACTACGTGCTGCTGCCTCGCGCGCGCGTGTCCGAATTCGTGGAGACGTCGCGGGCGATGATCGCGAAGCTGTATCCGCAACCCGCATCGAACCCGCAGTATGCGAGCATCGCGACGGATCGCCACTACACGCGCCTCGTCTCGTTGCGTGACGCAGCGGTCGCGGCCGGTGCGACCGCACACACGTTCGGCGACACGGACGCGGATATCGCGGCTCGCGTGTTCGCGCCGACCCTGCTCACCGGCGTCGACGACGGCATGGCGGTGATGCAGCAGGAGATCTTCGGGCCGCTGCTGCCGCTGGTTCCGTATGATTCGCTGGACGAAGCGCTCGCCTACATCGCCGTGCATCCGCACCCGCTCGCGCTGTACGTGTTCGACGAGAATCGCGCCACGATCGACACGGTGCTCGCGCGCACGCAGGCCGGCGGTGTCACCGTGAACGACACGATCCTGCACATCGCGCAGCACAACCTGCCGTTCGGCGGTGTTGGCGCGTCCGGCATGGGCGCCTACCACGGTGAGGACGGCTTCCGCACGTTCTCGCGCATGAAACCGGTGTTCCACCAGGCGCGCTGGAACGCGGTGGGGTTGCTGAATCCGCCGTATCGCGACACCTTCCGACGCATGTTGAAGATCCTGATCGGGCGCTAGACCGGCGTCGCTCCCGTTGCAGCTTGACCGGTCCGCACCCGCCCGGCTCGCGCATCCGCGATCACGCGTCGCATCCACAGCCGTGCATCGTCGAGCAGCGAGTAGATGCACGGCAGCGCGAGCAGGGTCACGATCGTCGAGAACGTGAGTCCGCCGGCGATCGCGCGTGCCATCGGTGAATACGGCGGGCCGTCGCTCCAGGCCTCGGCGCCGCCGATCGCGAGAGGCAGCATGCCGAGGATCGCGGTTGCCATGGTCATCAGCACCGGGCGCAAGCGTTCCTTCGCACCGAGAATGAGCGCCTCGCTGCGCAGATGCCCTTCATGGCGCAGCTGGTTGATGTGCACGATCATCACGATGCCGTTGTTCACGACGACGCCCATCAGGATCAGGATGCCGATCGCCGCCATGATCGAGAACGTGGTGCCGGAGAGCCAGAACAGCCAGAACACGCCGAATACCGAGAACACGAAGGTCATCAGGATCGCCGCGGGGAACAGCAGCGACTCGAACATCGCGCACATCACGACATAGACCAGGATCAGAGCAACGCCCGTGTTGAACAGCATCTGCTGGCCGGCCTGATCGTCGCGGTCGAAACCCTCGCCGAAACTCCAGCGGTAACCCGGCGGCAGCGCGACCGCGTTCATCGCGGCGGTGATCTCCTTGCGCGCTTCAGGCATGGTCTTGCCTTCGCCGAGGTTCGCGGTGATCTTGAGTGCGGTCATGCGGTCGACGCGCTGGATCGCCGACGGCGTTTCACGCGTATCCGTACGCAGCATCGACAGCAGCGGAATCTGCGTGTTGTCCGGCGCGCGCAGCTTGAAATCGGACAAGCCGGCGATGCTCTGCGTATCGGCGCCCTGAAAGCGCAGCCAGACCGGCAACGTGCGGTCGTCCGCGTGGAAATCCTTGAGCGGCATTCCGCGCAGCGCAATCTGGATGTAGTTGGCGACGCTCTGCGCGTCAAAACCGTATCGTTTCGCGCGCACGCGATCGACGCGCGTCGCGACCTCGCGGTCGCCGTTGCCCTTTTCGGTGCGCACGTCGCGCAGGCTCGGAAGGCTTGACAGCATGGTCAACACGCTGGGCGAAAGCTCCCGGAGCTGGTCCATTGAATCGCCGATCAGCGAGATGTCGACGCCGCCACTGAGATTGCCGTTGCCGCTGTTGTCGAAGCCGACCTTGCCGACCGCAAGCGTGGGCAGTTCCTTGCGGATTTCCTCCTGGATGTCGCTGGCCTTGCGCTTGGCCTGGTCCGCGTCGGTCAGCAGGATGCGCGTCACCGCCTGGCCTTGCTCGGCATACCAGGTGTAGACCGACTTGATCTCGAAACGCTGGCGGTTGTCGTCGAGGAACTTCTCGATCCGCATGACCGCGGGCTTCAGATCCTGCAGCCGGTAATTCGCGTTCAACTGGTAGGACAGACGCAGTTGGCGCGACTCGCCGGAATTGAACATGTCCGTCTTGGTCTGCGTGATCGGCACGATGCTCGCCAGCATCAACAGGAAGACGGCGAGCACGGTCAGACGCCGGTGGCGCAGCGTCCAGTCGACTATGCGGCCATAACGATCGCGCAGGCGCGTGATCACGGTCACGCGGCCGAGGAACTTCGGCGGCGGCAGCTTCGAGGCCAGCATCGGCACCAGGCTGACCGCGACCAGCCACGAGGCGAGATGCGCGATCGACATCGCGATCGCGACCTGGGCGAGGAAGATCGAGATGTTGTTCGCCTCGCCGAAGATGTTCGGCAGGAACACGACGACGCTGGACAGGGTTCCCGCGGCGATCGCGATGCCGACGACCTGGGTGCCCTGCACTGCGCAATACCACGGTTTGTCCGGCTGCTTCTCGCGATACTGGTAGATGCTCTCGACGACGACGACCGCGTTGTCCACGAGCATGCCGACCGCGAGCAGCAGACCCATCATCGACAGCACGTTGAGGCTGATGCCGAAGAAGTACATGCAGCCAAGCGTCATCACGAAGCAGATCGGGATCGCCAGCGAGACCATCAGGGTCGAGGGCCAATCACGCAGGAAGAAGAACAGCACGAGAACCGACAACAGCGTACCTTCGAGGCCGGCCTTGCCGAGCTGGCTCAACGAGCCGGTCACGTTGTCGGCCTGGTTCTCCATCGCGTAGACCTGGATCCCATGCAGCTCCGGCGAGGCCTGGATGCGCTTGACCTCGGCCATCACGGCAGTGCCGACATCGACGAGATTCGCATTGCGCTCACGCAGAATGTCGACGCCAACGGCCGGCTTGCCGTCGAGACGGCGCGCGAAATCCACGCGCGCAGGCCGCAGAGTTATCGTGGCGATATCGCCGAGCTTCAGGCCGTTCGCATCGAGCGGAACCGCGCGTATGTCGTCGAGGCTGGTCCATTGTCCCTGCGGCTGCACGCGGAAGCGTGCTCCGGCTGCGCTGATCTGGCCCGCCGAGATCGCGAAATTCGCACTCGAGAGCTTCTGGTACAGATCATTGAGGTTGATGTTGTGCGCCGTGAGCCGATCCGAGGACAGCTCGATCTGCACTTCGGGTTTGCCGATGCCGGAAATGTCGACATTCGCCACCCCCGCGATACGCTCCAGCGGGCGCTTGATCTCGCGCTCGATCAACTCGTACGCGTTGGAAAGATCGGCGCCGTTGGAGGCGATACGCAATTGCAGCACCGGCTCGTCCGAAGTCGAGAACTTCTTGACGAAATAGCGCTGCAGGTCCGATGGCAGATCCGCCCGGATCGCGTCAATCTTCTCGCGCGCCTGCACCGCCTTGATCGCGACGCTCTCGCCCCACTTGAACTCGATGAAGATCTGCGCGGACTCGGCGTCCGACGTCGAATTCATGCGCTTGATACCGGGCAGCGTCGCCAGCGCCTCCTCGACCGGGCGCGTGATCGTGCGCTCGATCTCGGTCGGGCTGGAGCCCGGATACGGGATCTGCACGAACAGGAATGGCGCGTCGATGCTCGGGAATTGTTCGAGCGGCAACCGAAACGCCGCGATCAGGCCGATCACGACCATCGACACGAAGAACATGATCGCGGTGACCGGGCGTTTCAGGCTGAGCTCGGCGAGTGTCATGCCAGCTCTCCCTCAGGACCGCTGTTGTGAGAAGTGCGGCCATGGACGGCCGCTTCTTGACCTTCGCGATCAGGGACGAGCGCAGAAGCGCCTGTCGCCTTGGCGCGATGACGTTCGGCGCGCGCGAGATACCAGGCATCGCCACGGCGATCGAGCAGGTCGTAGACGACCGGAATCACGACCAGGGTCAGCAGCGTCGACACGGCGAGGCCGCCAATCACGGTCAGCGCCATCGGTGCGCGCACCTCGGCGCCATCGCCCCAGCCGAGCGCGAGCGGTGCGAAGCCGATCAGCGTGCACAACGTCGTCATCACGATCGGGCGCAGGCGCGACTCCGCGCCCTGCGCGAGCGCCTCGCGCTTCGGCACGCCGGCCTCACGCAGCTGGTTCACGCGATCGATCAGCACGATCGCGTTCTTGACCACGATGCCGACCAGCATGATCAGACCGATGAACACAACCACCGAGATCGCCGAGCCGCTGAGCTTCAGCGCGAGCACCGCGCCGACCGCCGCGAGCGGGATCGAGAACATGATCACGAACGGATGCAGCAACGATTCGAACTGCGACGCCATCACCAGGTAGACCAGGAAGATCGCGAGACCGAGCGCGAACAGCAGCGATTTCACCGACGAATCCAGTTCCTCGCTCTGGCCGCCGATGCGCACCTTGACGCCGGCCGCGAGCGGATGCGCCGCGACGATGTCATTGACTTCGGCGACCGCGCTGGCGAGATCGCCGTAGCGCAGGTTCGACGAAACGATTGCGACACGTTCCTGGCTGATGCGATGGATCTCGCTCGGCCCTTCGGTCGACAACACATCGGCGACTGCGGCAAGGCGGATCGGCGTGTCGGCGCTCGATTGCGCCTTGTCGTTGAGTGTCGTCGAGCTTCCTTTCGAGGCGGATGTCGCGCCGGCAGTCGAGCTGGCGTTGCCGTTGCCCGATGTCGAAGCGCCCTTTGCCGCGACATAGCCGACGACGAGATTCCTGATGTCCTCGACGCTGCCGCGATCCGACGCGCGCGAGCGCACCAGCACGTCGATCTTGCGATCGCGGAAGTCGTAGCGGGTGGCGACCTCGCCCTTGACCTTGCGCACGACGCGGTCGGCGATATCGCGTGTGGTAAGTCCGAGCGCGGCGGCTCGATCCTGGTCGAAGCGGATCTGGATTTCCGGGTAGCCGCCCTCGACCGTCGATTTCACATCGGCGAAGCGCGGCGATGCCTTCATGAGCTCGGAAAGGCGCTGGCCGCCCTTGGCGAGCGCGTCCAGATCGTAACCACGGATCTCGACCTCGAGCGGAGCCGAGAAACTGAACAGCTGCGGCCGCGCGAACTTCACGCTGCCGTCGGCGCGCGTGAGCCCGCCGCGCAGCCGCTCGATCTCGGCCGCCTCGATCGCCTTGCTGCCGCCGTCCTTGAGCGCGATCGACAGACGCGCGATGTTCTCGCCGGATTCGGTCGGATTCGCATCGAGCCGCGTGCCCGCGCCGGCAACGCCATAGATCGAGGCGACGCCGGGATCCTTCGCGTGCGCCGCGGAAATCTTTCCGACCAGCTTGTCGGTTTCCACGAGCGGCGTGCCTGGCGGCAAGGTCACGGTCATGTCGAATCGGCCCTGCGCGAGCTGCGGGATCAGGTCGAGACCGAGCGACGGCACCAGCGCGAGGGTGCTGGCCAGCGCGGCGGCGGCAAAACCGAGTACACGCCACGGATGCTCGAACGCCTTCGGTAGCGAGCGGTGGTAGAACGCGGCTGCGCGGTCATAGGGGGCTGTCACGCCGCGACCGAGGAAGCGCAGCACGCGACCCAGCACCGTTCCGAACAGGCGCGAGCAGACTGCAATCAGCCATGCGAATGCGCGCGGCAGCAGCTGGAACACGAACCCGCTGACCGCGCGTGCGCCAATCGTGACACTGCGCAGGATGCGGTTCTTCGGCAAAGGCCGCGGCTCACGCGTGGGTTCTTCGCGATACGCGAGCGGCGAGCGGCCTTTCAGCGACGCCAGCATCGGAATCAGCGTCATCGCGACGACCAACGAGACCAGCATCGCGAACGTGATCGTCAGGGCCTGGTCACGGAACAGTTGGCCGGCAACGCCCTGCACGAAGACCAGCGGAAAGAACACCGCGACCGTGGTCAGTGTCGACGCCGTCACCGCCATGCCGACCTCGGCGGTGCCGCGCACGGCGGATTCGAGGATGGAAGCGCCCTTGCCGCGCAGCCGCGCGATGTTCTCGAGCACGACGATCGAATCGTCGACGACCATGCCGGTCGCGAGCGCCAGGCCGCCGAGCGACATCACGTTCAGCGACAGATGCAGCTGACCCATGAAGAAGAAGGTCGCGATCAACGAAACCGGCAGCGACAACGAGATGATGAACGTGCTCCACGCATCACCCAGGAAGAAGAAGATGATCAGGATCGCGAGCATGCCGCCGATCAACGCGTCTTTCTTCACGTCGGAGAGAGCGCTCTGGATGAAGACCGACTGGTCCTCGATCGTGGTCAGGCTTGCGCCTGTCGGCAGCATTTCCTTGAGCTTGTCGAGTTGTGCCTTGACCGCATTCGCGACGTTCACGGTGTTGCCGTCGCCTTCCTTGTAGATCGCGAGCTCGATCGCCTCGCGACCGTCGATGCGCACGATGCCCTCGCGCTCCTTGAAGCCCTGGCGCACCTCGGCGATGTCCTTGAGGCGGATCGGCACGTTGCCGTCGACCTTGATCAGCAGCTCGCGCATCTCATCCAGCGTCTTGAACTGGTTGATCGTGCGCACGAGGAAGCGCTGGCTGCCCTCGTCGATGCGGCCGCCGGATGCGTTGACGTTCTCGTTCTTGAGGCGCGTGATGACATCGTTGATGTCGATGCCGAGCCGCGCCAGTTTCTGCTGGTCGATCGAGACGTCGATCTCGTCCTCGAGGCCGCCACCGACCTTGACCGCGGCGACGCCGGCGACCGGTTCCAGACGTTTCTTGAGATCGTCGTCGGCGAACCGGCGCAGCTGCTTGAGCTGCGCTTCGCCGGCTTCCTTGTCGCCGGCGGTGCTGAGGCCGAGCCGGAGGATCGGATCGGTCGACGGATTGAAGCGCAGCAGCAGCGGCTTCTTCGCTTCCAGCGGCAGCTGCACGGTATCGAGCTTGTCGCGCACCTCGAGGCTGGCCATGTCCATGTCGGTGCCCCAGGTGAACTCGAGCACGACATCGGATTGGCTGGTGCGCGACACCGAATGCACCTTGCGCACGTTCTTCACCACACCGACCGCTTCCTCGACCGGCTGGCTGATCAGGTTCTCGATCTCGAGCGGCGCGGCGCCTTCATAGTCGGTGCGCACGGTCAGCGTCGGATAGGAAAGGTCCGGCAGCAGGTTGACCTTGAGCCCGGCGAGTCCGATCAGGCCGAACAGCACCAGCGTCACCGTCAGCATGCCGACGGTGACGCGCCGGCGCGTGGCCAGCTCGGGCAGGTTCACGGCTTCTTCTCCGTGTTCACCGCTGCCACTGCGGTCGGCGTGCTGTCGATCACTTGCACTTCGGTGCCGTCACGCACCGCGTTGCGGCCGATCGTGATCACGCGCTCGCCGTCCTGCAGGCCTTCACGAACCTCGATGCGGTCGCCTTCGGCATAACCGGTCTTGACGAAACGACGCTTGGCGACGAAGGACGGCGCCGCCGGCTTGGCGGTCTCGGCCGCCACGGCCTCGCCGGGCTTGCCCTTGGCGGCATTCGGCGCTGCAGGTTTTGCCGGCGCGGGCTCGATGGTGAACACCGAGCTCTCGCCATCCTCCTCGACGATCGCCGCGCGCGGCACCACCAGCGCATCATGGCGCTGGTCGTAGGCGACCTCGACGCGGCCGAACATGCCCGGCTTCAGCGTCTGTGTCGTGTCGCGGAATTCGCAGGTCGCGCGGAACGTGCCGCTGGCCGCGTCGACGACCGGTGCGATGCGTGCAATGGTGCCCTCGAAGGTCTTGCCGCGCAGCGCATCCACGTTCATGCGCACCGGCTGGCCGGCCTTGAGCGTGTCGAGGTCGCGCTCGGGCACGTTGAGCACTGCCTGCAGCGGGTCCATGTCGACGATCTCGAACAGCGTCGCATTGGTCTGCACGAGATTGCCCAGCTTGATCGAGCGCTTCGCAATGACGCCGGAGATCGGCGCTACGATGCGTGTATAGGAGAGATCGAGCTGCGAGCCCGCGACGACCGCGCGCTGGGTTTCCAGATCGTACTTGTCGCTGTCGTACTGGTTGCGCGGCGTGATCTTCAGCGCAAAGCCCTTCTCGGCTTTGTCGAACGCGGCCTCCGCCTTCTTCAAGGTGGCGGTCGCCTGGGCGAGCTTGTTACGGGCGACGTCGTCATCCAGCAGTGCGAGCACCTGGCCCTTCTGCACGTGCATGCCTTCCTCGACCATCAGCTTGAGCACGATGCCGGTGGTCTTCGCCACGACCTGGGCGTCGCCAACTGCTTCAAGGGTTGCCGTGCCCGAATAGTTCGCGGTGACCGACTGATGCTTGGCCGCGGCGACTTCGACCGGAATCGATGCATGCGCGGCCGCATTGGTGTCCTTGGGGGACCCGCCCCCGCCGCTGCAGGCGACCAGCAGGCTCAGTACCGAGAACAGCATGGAATGACGGACGTGGCGCAGCGCCCGGGGAAACGAGTTCTGAACGGGATTCGGTGACATGGTAGTCGGCCTGAGGAAGACGATCTCGGTGTTATACTAAACTACATCACTACGCATGTGCAATAGCCCATCGATATTTGCAATGACGCTGGTCGACAGGTCGGCCCCGGGTTCGGGGGGCATGGATCGGGTATGGCTTCGCTGACGCGCGGTCGAATCGTGATCGCGCTCGCGTGAAATTACGTGAGCCGGTAGTCACGCTGGCTGCGGCTTCGGATGCATGCTCGATCGAAAAGGTTGCAGCAGCCTGTCCCGTTGTCGAATCT
Source organism: Dokdonella soli (assembly GCF_039523175.1). NCBI lineage: Bacteria > Pseudomonadati > Pseudomonadota > Gammaproteobacteria > Lysobacterales > Rhodanobacteraceae > Dokdonella > Dokdonella soli. The sequence goes on along the minus strand of NZ_BAAAEU010000004.1, from coordinate 278,645 downwards.
GCGCAACAGCGCAGACTTCGACCGGCGTGATTGCGCCGCTTCGCGGCAGCAGCGTCGCCGCAGGGTGGACCGAAAGCGCGAACGACACGCTATACTTCCGGGGATATCCGTTCGACAAGTCCAATCATCGCCGCCCCGGAATAGAAAATGACCCGAGCGCCTCTGCTTGCTGTTGCCTTGCTGATCACCGCCCTGCCCTGCGCCGCCGCCGAAAAAGGCGATGCAGCGGCCGGCAAAACCCTGGTCTACACCTGTGGCGGTTGCCACGGCATCACCGGGTGGAAGAACGCGTATCCGAATTATCACGTGCCGAAGATCGGCGGCCAGAACTACGACTATCTGGTCAGTGCGCTGACCGAATACAAGAAAGGCGAACGCGCCCATCCGACGATGCGTGCGCAGGGCGAGAGTCTGTCCGACAAGGACATCCGCGACATCGCCACCTACCTTTCCGGCCTCGCGCCGTGACGCGCACCAGCCGCCCCGACCAGGACAGTCCCAAGATGAAGCGTTTCCTCGCATCGTTGTTGATCACGACGCTCGCCGTTTCCGCCGGCTCCGCCTTCGCCAAGGGCGACATCGAGGCCGGCAAGGCCAAGGCCGTCGTCTGCCAGGCCTGCCACGGCGCCGACGGCAATGCCGGTACCGACCCGCAGTACCCGCGCCTCGCCGGCCAGTACCACGACTACCTCGCACGCGCGTTGCACGAGTACAAGACCGGCGGCCGCACGAATCCGATCATGGCCGGTTTCGTGGCCACGCTGTCGGATCAGGACATCGAGAACGTCGCCACCTATTTCGCAAGCCTGCCGGAGAGCAAGCTTGTCGATCTGCACGGGCACATGCAGGGCGATTGACGTCTTGCCTTGGCGCGCGGCGGAACCGCCGCGGCCACCTCAGGCTTTCGCCTGCTGCTTGTAGTACGGATTGCTGCCGGTCTGGTGATCGGTGGCATCCGCGACGCCGCTCACTTCCGGCACGCGCGCCTTCAGCGTGCGCTCAACGCCACCGCGCAAGGTCGCGTCGACCATGCCGCAACCGTGGCAGCCGCCACCGAACTGCAGCACGACGACACCCTCGGCGGTGACCTCGCGCAGGGCGACGCGCCCGCCGTGCGAGGCGAGCTGCGGATTGATCTCGGACTCGATCACATAGCGCACGCGCTCGACCACACTGGCATCCTCTCCGGGTACGCGACCGCGTAGCGCCGGTGCGCGGATCGTCAACTCGCCGCCGGTTGCCGAGCGCGCATAGTCGACGGTCGCGCCGTCGAGGAACGGCACGCTGTCCGCGTCGACGTACAGCGAGAAGCCTTCGCACTCGACTTCCCACTCGCTGCCATCCCGGTCCGATGGCTCGCAGAACTCGAGCTGGCAATCACCCTTCGGTGTGCCCGCATCGACGGCGACGACGCGAATGCCCAGCCCGGGCAATGCCTGTTGCTCGATGAGCTTGCGGAAGTGTTCTTGCGCATTGGCGGAAAGCGAAATCATGAAAAGGGCTCTGCCTTGTTGAAGAATGCGGCCCGGATGGCCGCTTTTCTCCGGACATGGATGTCCGTCATCAATACCGTACCAGTTTAGTCCTGAATCGCTTCCACGTCATCCGGAACTATACTTTGCGCAAGCCGCCAGCTGCGGCACCCCAACGAGAGTCCCGTCATGACCGACACGAACATCGAATCGCTGCGCGCGCAGCACTGCGTGCCGCGCAAGGGCAAGGAGGCGGGCCTTTCACATGCCGAGGTCCACGCCTATCTGGCCAATCTGCCGGGCTGGAATCTCACTGCGGACAGCAGCGAAATCCGCAAGGAATTCCGCTTCGCCGACTACTTCCACACAATGGCCTTCGTCAACGCGACGGCCTCGATCGCGCATCGCGAGGATCATCATCCCGATCTCGAAGTCGGCTACAACCGCTGTGTCGTGCGCTATTCGACGCATGACGTCGGTGGTCTGTCACTCAACGATTTCATTTGCGCCGCGAAGATCGAGGATCTGCGCGTCGGTGCCTGAATGCGGTCCGCAAGACCGCCCTTCGCGAATTCCCGTCAGCGCAGTTGCCTGCCGGCGAGCGCGCCGAGTTCGCGCAGTGCGCTTTCGATCCTGGTGCTCCATGGCAGACCGCAGCTCAGGCGCAGATGATGGCGGTAGTCGCCCCGGCTCGAGAACAGATGTCCGGGCAAGGTGCCGATTCCATGTGTCAGCGCGGCATCGAACAGCGCCTGTCCCTCGATAGGCTGCGGTAGTTCCACCCACAGCGCCAAGCCTCCGCCAGGCTCGGAAACGCGCGTGTCCTCGGGCCAATGGCGCGCTATGGCATCGCGGCAGCGCTGCACATTGTCGGCAAGCGCGCGGCGCAGGCGACGCAATGCGCGCTCGAAATCATGCCGCGACAGATAGTCGGCAACCGCGAGCTGCGGCAGCGTCGCGGTCGCCACGGTCGAAAAGCATTTCGCACGCAACAGGTCGGAGGTGCGATTCGCACCGAGCACCCAACCCACGCGCAGGCCGGGTGAAAGGCTCTTGGAAAACGATCCACAGGTGAGAACGCAGCCATGCTCGTCGAAGCGGCGCAGCGGCGACGGACGTTCACCGGAATAGGCGAGTTCGCCGTACAGGTCGTCCTCGATCAGCACCACGCCATGCGCGGCGCAGGCGGCGACGATCGCACGCTTGTCGCCGTCGCCGGTCAGGCTGCCCATCGGATTGTTGAAGTTCGGAATCAGCACGGCCGCGCGCACGACGTGCCGATCGAGCAATTCGGCGAAGCGAGTGGCATCGATGCCGGTGCCGGGCAGATTCGGCACTTCGATCACGCGCAGGCCGAGCGCCGCGACGGCCTGCAGCAGGCCGTAGTACGTCGGTGTTTCCAGGACCACCACATCGCCGCGCTGCGTGACGGTACGCAACGCCAGGCTGATCGCTTCCATCCCGCCGGCGGTGACGATGATCTCGTCTGCATCGACATCGACCCCGCACTGGGCGTAGCGCCATGCGATGCGTTTGCGCAGGTCGGCAATGCCCTGCGGCGGCGCGTAGCCCAAGGCCGTATCCGGATTCCGACGCAGCACCCGCGTTGTCGTCGCGGCGAGCGCCGCGCACGGCAACAGCTCGGGTGAAGGCGTGGCCGCGTGCAACGGAAGCACGTCTTCGCGCGCGAGTACATCCAGCACTCCGAGCAGTACCGGATTGCGCACCGCCTGCGGGGTGCGGGAGATGCGATGCATCGCTCCGGCGGTCGGGAGCGGCATGGTCGACGAGCGCACGTAGTACCCCGAACGCGATCGCGCCTCGATCAGGCCTTCGCGCTCGAGCTGCATATAGGCTTCGACTGCGGTCGCCACGCTGACGCCTTGCATTCGACCGAGCCGGCGCAGCGACGGTAGACGTTCACCTGCACGCAGCTGGCCGCGCCGGATCTGTCGGCGCAGGTGCTCGGCGAGACGCGCATAGAGCAGGTTGTCGGCCATCTGATCTGTACTGGTAAAAATCGATGGTACCTGAATCTGTACTGGTCGTCGGCACCGGCTTAATCTGCGCCCTTTCCACTGGAGCGCCTCCGCATGAGTGCTGCTGCAAGCCGCGAATCGCGTACCGCGCTCACCCAGTTGCTGATCGCTGAAATCCTGATCGGTTCCGTCGGCGTGTTTGCCCACGAAGGTGGCCAGGACTCGATCACGACCGTGTTCTTCCGCTGCGTGTTCGGCAGCCTGTTCCTGATCGTGTGGGGCATCGCACGCGGCCATTTCCGCGGGCTGCTCGCAGAACGCGCATTGATCAAGGCTGCGATTGTCAGCGGCGTGCTGCTGGTGTTGAACTGGGTGGCGCTGTTCGCCGGCATGGCGCGTTCGTCGATCAGCGTCGCCACCCTGGTCTACCATTTCTTTCCGTTCGCGATGCTCGGGCTGGCCGCACTCTGCTTCGGCGAGCGCACGCGTCCGGCCGACTACGGCTGGACCGCACTTGCCTTCATCGGCGTCGCGCTTTCCGCCGATCCGTTCAAACTGGTCGGGACGGCGGACGCGAACTACCTGATCGGCGTCGGCCTCACGTTCATCGCGGCGGTGCTTTGTGGCGCTTCGTTGTTGCTGTCGCGCAGGATCAGCCGCGACAGGCCGTTCGCCGTGGTGCTGATCCAGTGCCTGACCGGAGCGGCGATGCTGGCGCCATTCGCCCGCTATGTGCCGATCGCGCACGCCGGACCACACTGGTTCTGGCTCGCCGGCCTGGGCCTGATCCACAGCGGAATCTGCTATGTGCTGTTCTATTCCGCCTACCCGCGGCTTCCGGTGGTCACCATCGCGGTACTGGCTTTCGTCTATCCCGTGGTGGCGTTGCTGCTCGACTTCCTGCTTTACGGCCATGCGCTCGGGCCGGTGCAATGGGCCGGTGTCGCGCTGATCGTGCTGGGCACGCTCGGCGTGAATCTGAAATGGCGCTGGACGCGGGGCAAGGAAGTGGTGGCGGCGCCAGGCGTCATCGCCGCGATGACCAACGAATCCGCATCATCGGCGACGGCACAGTGACACAGGGCGTTTCTGTACCCGCGCCTATTTCCGTGACTGCAGGGCGTCCACCACGGCGGCGAGTTCCGGGGCCAGCGGCGCGCTGAAGCTGTAGGCGCGATCGCCCAGGCTGAATTCGAATCGCGCCGCATGAAGGAATAGCCTTTTCAATCCCTTATCACGCATTCTTCGATTGAATTCGCGTTCGCCGTACTTCTCGTCGCCGGCGAGCGGATGGCCGATATGCTGGGCATGCACGCGGATCTGGTGGGTGCGGCCGGTGTCCAGCGCGACCTCGACGAGACTGGCGCCGTCGTAACGCTCCAGTTCGCTGAAACGCGAGCGTGATTCCTTGCCTTCCGTGTCGACGCGGACCATGCGTTCGCCGCCCTGCAGCACGGACTTGCGCAACGGGGCATCGACGGTCAGCCGCGCCTGTGGCAACGCGCCCTGGATCAGCGCGAGATAGCGCTTCTCGACGCGACCCTCGCGGATTTCGGTCTGCAGCGCGGCCAGCGCGGAACGCTTGCGGGTCAGCACGAGCACGCCGCTGGTATCGCGGTCGAGCCGGTGCGCAAGTTCCAGCGTGTCGCGCGGACGCGCCGCACGCAAGAGCTCGATCGCGCCGAAACTGACCCCGCTGCCGCCATGGCTGGCGATGCCGGAAGGCTTGTCGATCACCAGGAACTCGCGGTCCTCGTGGATGATCGCGGCTTCGATCCGATTCATCTGGCCGCCTGACGGCGCCTCGGCCTCGCCGCGTTCGGCGACCCGTACCGGCGGGATGCGCACCTCATCACCGCTCGCGAGGCGCTGGTCGGGCTTGGCACGGCGGCCGTTCACGCGCACCTGCCCGGTCCGGCAGATCCGGTAGATCAGGCTCTTGGGCACCCCCTTCAGGCGACCGGCCAGGAAGTTGTCGAGGCGCTGGCCGTCGCGATCGTCGGGAACCGCGACCGTATGCACCCGTGGAGAGGACCGCCCGAGCTCGCTGCTCATGGCTTGTTCCTGAACTTGTGCGGTCTTCCCCTCACCCCACCATCGGCGTTCGCCGATGGTCCTCCCCTCTCCCGCTGCGCGGGCGAGGAACGACGGTAGCGGCTTTCAGCCGCCGGTTCCTGGATGGAGTCGGCGTCGCGATTTGTCGCCGAAGTCTGTGTCTTCATTGAAAAAATCTTCCCGGAACTGATATGCTGGACAGGCGTGTCGCGCCGTTCCGAACCCCATCCGCGGGAGTACGGTACAGCCTATGACGCACCCGTCCGTTGCGTCCTTTCGCGCCCTGCGCCGTCGGTACTCCGTCGGAGCGTCGCGCAGGAGCGAGAGGCTCATCGTAATGGCTCGGGTCGTGGATTGCTCGCCGTCGGAAGGACGGCGCGGGTTCACGGGGACGCAGCAACCCAACAAGTGCCGGCGCGCGGAAGCGCCGGTTGGAAACCCAGGCGCACCTGCCGCCGTCGGCCCGCGAAATGCGGGCATCGCGCAGCGCGACAACGCGCAGCGCCGACGACAGTTGAGCGCCGACACAGGAAAACGACAATGAAACGCATGTTGATCAACGCGACTCAGCGGGAAGAGTTGCGCGTCGCGATCGTGGATGGCCAGAACCTTTACGACCTCGACATCGAAATCCCGTCCAAGGAACAGAAGAAGGCCAACATCTACAAGGCCCGCATCACCCGGGTCGAACCTTCGCTGGAAGCCTGCTTCGTCGATTACGGCGCCGACCGCCACGGCTTCCTGCCGCTGAAGGAAATCTCCGCGCAGTACTTCACCCCGGGCGCGAATCCGAACAAGGCCACCATCCGCGAGTTGCTCAAGGAAGGCCAGGAGATCGTCGTCCAGGTCGAGAAGGAGGAACGCGGCAACAAGGGCGCCGCGCTGACCACGTTCATCAGCCTCGCCGGCCGCTACATGGTGCTGATGCCGAACAACCCGAAGGCCGGGGGCGTGTCGCGCCGCATCGAGGGCGAGGACCGGCAGAACATCAAGGAAGCGCTCGACCACCTGCAGGTGCCCGACGACATGGGCCTGATCGTGCGCACCGCCGGCATGGGACGCGACGCCGAAGAGCTGCAGTGGGACCTCGACTACCTGCTGCAGCTGTGGAAGGCGATTTCCGAGGCCGCGCAGTCGCGCCCTGCCCCGTTCCTGATCTACCAGGAATCCAAGCTGATCATCCGCGCGCTGCGTGACTACCTGCGCAACGACATCGGCGAGATCCTGATCGACCACGAGGAGCTGTACCAGGACGCGCGCGAGTTCGTGCAGCAGGTCATGCCGAACAACCTGCGCAAGCTCAAGCTTTACCAGGACACCACGCCGCTGTTCTCGCGTTTCCAGATCGAGACGCAAATTGAGAACGCGTTCGAACGCACCGTGCGCCTGCCCTCCGGCGGCTCGATCGTGATCGACCAGACCGAGGCGCTCACCGCGGTCGACATCAACTCGTCGAAGGCGACCAAGGGCAGCGACATCGAGGAAACCGCGTTCAACACGAACTGCGAGGCCGCGGTCGAGATCGCGCGCCAGCTGCGCATCCGCGATGCCGGCGGCCTGATCGTGATCGACTTCATCGACATGGATTCGCCGCGTCACCAGCGCGACGTCGAGGAAAAGCTCAAGGATGCGCTCAAGCTCGATCGCGCACGCGTGCAGGTCGGCCGTATCTCGCGCTTCGGTCTGCTCGAGATGTCGCGCCAGCGCCTGCGCCCGAGCCTCGGCGAATCCACGCAGATCATCTGCCCGCGTTGCGAAGGCCACGGCCGCATCCGGGGTGTCGAATCGCTGTCGCTGTCCGCGCTCCGTCTGGTCGAGGAGCACGCGATGAAGGACAGCACCGGTCAGGTGCTGGTGCAGGCGCCGCCGACCGTCGCGAACTTCCTGCTCAACGAGAAGCGCCGCCAGCTGACCGAGATCGAGGCACGCCACGACGTCAACGTGATCGTGGTCGCCGACGAGCAACTCGAAACACCGCATCTGGAAATCCAGCGCCTGCGCGCCGCCGACATCGGTGAGGAAACGCGCCCAAGCTACCAGCGCACGACGCCGGCTGCGCCCAAGCCGTTGCCGACGATGCTGCGCCCGAGCGAAGAACCCGAGCAGCCGGCCGTGGCCGGCGTGGTGCGTGCGACGCCCGCGCCCGAGCGCCCGGAGCCTGTCGCGCCAGCGCCCGTTGCAGCGCCAGCGGCCCCCGCGGCACCTGCCGCCGGTGGTCTGTTAGCACGCTTCGTCGGCTGGTTCCGTGGCGGCGCGTCCGCGCCTGCACCGGCTCCGGCCACGAAAAAGGCGCCGATGCCGGCGGCGACGCGTCCGCAACCTGCACGCCCTGCTTCCCAGCAGCGTCCGGCAACGTCGCAGAATCGCCCTGCACAACCCCAGCGTGCACGCCCTGAAAACATTGCGCAGCCGCAGGGTCGGCGCGATGGCCGCCCCGGCGGCGAGCAACGTGGCGGTGGCCAGAAACAGCCACAACAACAGCAGCAAGGCCGCGGCAATCGTCGCGACGAACGCGGCCCGGGACGCGTGACTGGCGAACAGTCGGTCGTCGCCGAGCCGCGGTCGACTATCGAGGCGCGTCCCGGCAACGCGGCTCCGCGCCAGACCGCGGACGCGATCGCTCCTGCCGCACGCGCGGCGACAGCGGCGCCGGCATCGCAAGTCGAGAAAGAGCTGCCTGTTGCGCCAGCGACCCAGGCCGGAACGGAAGCCAAGCCGTCCGGCGATGCCGCAGTGCGCGACGAGATGCGCTCACGTCGCCGCGGTCGTCGCGGTGGGCGTCGCCGTCGCAAGGATGGCCCTTCGGAGGGCACGAGCGACATCGAGGCTTCGACTGCGGTTCGCGCGGATGTCGACGACGCGGATGTCGATGACGAGGATGCCAGCCGCGAAACCAGGGCTCCGCGGCAAGCGAATGCCAAAGCGCAAGTCGCCGCTGCGCAACCGCGATTCGATAAGCCGGCCGTTGCAACACCGGCCGCCGAGATGACCACGGCGCCCGTCGCGCACCCGGTCGTCTCCGCTCCCGAGCGCCGCGCCGACGATAGCATCGAGAAGCCCGCGAGCGTTGCGCCGGCGATCGAACCGCGTTTGCCGCTGGCCACGCAGCCAGCGGCGCCGGCTCAGCCGATGTCGACACCGGCACCGGCACCGGCCTCAGCCCCAATGCCGCCGGCGCCGACCATCACTCCACCACAGGCACAACCGTTCGCTGCGCCGCCGCGCGATGCAGCGGCCGCCACGAATGTCGAGCGACCAGCGGTCGTTCCTGAGCCAGTGCGACCGGATGCGCGTCCGACGCCTGCATTTGCTGCGACACCCGTGCCTGCACCGATCGCTCCGATGGCCGCGCCCGTTGCACCGTCTGCGCCGGTGGTCACAAGAGATGTTCCGCCGCGCCCGCAGCCGGGGCCGGCCACGCCTCAGTCTGACTCCATCGCGCCGGAACACGGACGGACGCTCGATCTGCCGTTGCCGCGACCAGCTGTCGTGCCGGACTTGAATCCGCCGGTCGCGCGGCCGCCGATCGAGATCAAGGAGCATCCTGCGCAGACCGACGTCGACAAATCACCGGCTGCCGAATCGAAACCGGAGTGAGTCCACTGAAACCGCGCGCCGAAATGCGCGCGGTTTCAGCCGGCGAGCGCGTGGGCGCGGTCGTCCAGCAATCCGTGCAGATGCGCAAGATGCGCGAGCGCGACCGGATTTCCAACGCCGAGCTTGTCGAACAAACGGTACTTGTAGGTCGCAACCGTTTTCGCGCTGAGCTTGAGACGTTTTGCGATGCGCTGCATGTCCTGCCCCTGCGCAAGCATCATCGCGACGTCGAGCTCGCGTGCGGACAATGCCTCGAACGGAGATCCGGGATGTCCGTCGAGCGCACCGAGCGCGAGCAGTTCGGCGACATCCGGCGAAAGATAGCGCCGGCCATCCGCAACCTGACGCACTGCGCGCACGAGCTCATCCGCGGCGCATCCCTTGGTCAGGTAACCACTGGCCCCCGCCTCGATCAGGCGCCGCGGAAACGGCGCCTCGTTGACCACGGTCAGGATCACGATGCGCGTGGCGAGTTTGTGCTTGCGTACGCGATCGGTCAGCTCGATGCCGCTGAGCTGCGGCATGTGCACATCGACCAGCGCGACATCCGGTTTCATGCGTCGGATCAGCGCGAGCCCCTGTTCGCCGTCGGCCGCTTCGCCAACGATCTCGATACCGGGTTGTTGCGACAAGATCATGCGAAAGCCGGTGCGCACCAGCTCATGGTCATCGACAAGAACGATGCTAATCATGAAGCCCCCAGATTGTTCCCCAACAATTCATGGCGACCATACCGCAGTTGGGCAGCCCACGTCGCGCCAGCTGGGGTAAAATTCCAGGGCAGGATGCTCGGTCAAACCGGCGCCGGCCCTGCGGCGCGACGAAATACGGAGAGATGGCCGAGCGGTTTAAGGCACCGGTCTTGAAAACCGGCGTGGTAGCGATACCACCGTGGGTTCGAATCCCACTCTCTCCGCCACTTGTCCTCCAACATTTTCAGCACCCGCGATTGCGCTCAAGCGAAGCCAGGTCCTTGATCTTCGGCGCCGGAACCATGAAGCTCCACTTACGAAGAAGGAGCGCTTCATGAAAATTAATAGTTCTGCTAACAAGCGCGGCCGCGAAGAGCTGAGCGATCGGCTGCGCACGGCGCGTCACCGGGCGGATCTCTCTCAGACCGAACTCGCCAACGCCGTAGGTGTCAGCGCCAGCGCTGTTGCTCAATGGGAGCACCCGAGCGGCACTCAGCCGTCACTCGGAAACCTGGTACTCGTGGCGCAGGTGACGAGGGTGTCGTTCGAGTGGCTGGCCACGGGCAATACGAGCCGGAAGTCCCCGCGGATCAGCGCGGCGGCGGAAGTCCCTGCGATCGCGCTCGACGCCTACGCACGCACGCTGCAGGAGGAGACCCTGCTCGACCATTTCCGTCAGCTTTCGGCGCGCCGGCAGGCCCTTGTGGTCACCATCGTGACGGAGTTCGCATCGCCTGTTCGTTCCCGCGCTTCTAAGCGGAGCTAACATGCGCCCGCCATTGAAGTAGACGTCCCGCAGGACTAGGTTGTGGCGCAGGCACAACGGTGGAGGGGCCGTGGGGACTTTGCATGGCAATGATCGTCTGTTGCCGGTCGACCACGCGCTGGCGCTGGGCGCCGGAACTCTTGCGGAGCCGCGGCATGCGCTGACGCTGATCGACATCGATCATCTCGAGTCGCTGCGCGACTGCACGACATCGGATCTCCTGGCATCCGCAGTCGACCGTCTTTCGCACGCGCTCGGCTTCGACTACTGGATGTACGCGCTGGATCTGCCGGTCATGGACGATCGCAAGCGCCAATACATGTTGGGTGGCTACCCTGCCGATTGGGTGCGGCACTATTTCGCCAGTGGCTACCTTCACATCGACCCGGTGATTGCGCATTGCCAAGCCCACGCAACGCCCTTCCTCTGGCCATCCTCACAGCGCGCATCTGTCCGATGCACCGACAGGCGCAGCACGTCCGTCGACTGCATGTTTCAGGAAGCGAGCGAGTTCGGCCTCAAGTCGGGCTTGAGCATCCCCATACATGGACTCGGCTGCAGTTGGGGGCTGGTGTCCTTCGCGTCGAGCACGGACATGACGGCCGACGACGTGCGCACGATGACGCCGCAGCTGCATCTGCTGGCGCATGGCATTCACGAAGCAGGGCATCGCTATGCGCATGACGCGGCCCTGCCCCCGCTGCCGCACTTGACCGATCGTGAACTCGAATGTCTGCACTGGGTGGCTGCGGGCAAGACGAGTTGGGAAATCGGCCGTCTGCTCGGCGTTGCCGAACGCACGGTGGTGTTTCATCTGCAGAATGCCACGCGCAAGCTCGGCGTGAGCGGTCGGCAGGCTGCGATCGCTCGCTCGATCGTGCTCGGATTGATCAATCCGTAATCTCCGACGGCCGCTCCTCGCGGCGCTCTCCGCACCTGTAAGAATTTGCAGCTGCAGTTTCTTGCAGCCCTCGCGTTTTGTTGGCTCCCCGCAATTCCGCGGAGGAGACCAACATGAACCAGATAATCATTGATCGCGCCGGCCAAGGCCAGCTCAACGCGGCATTGCTCGATAGCATGTTTCGGCTACGTCATAGCGTTTTTCACGACCGTCTCGGATGGCAGGTTCGCAGCGAACATGGTCGTGAACATGATTGGTACGATTTGATCGGACCGCACTACTTGGTAGTTCGTGGCGATCCTGCCCGCGATACGGCGATCGGATGCTGGCGGATGCTGCCGACCATGGGCCCGTACATGCTGCGCGACGTGTTTCCAATGCTGCTCGACGGTGAACCTGCTCCCGCCGATGCGCGTACATGGGAAATCAGTCGCTTCGCCGTCGCTGAGCATCATGCGGGCACCAGCTACGGCTTCAGCGAACTTCCCACGGAAATGTTGCGAGCGATGCTGCGCTTCGGGGTTGCTCAAGGCCTCGATGCGATCGTCGGCGTCACCAGTACCGCCGTCGAACGCATGCTGCGGCAGCTTGGGTTCGCGGTCCAGAGGCTGGGGCAACCTCAGCGAATCGGCAGGGTCATGAGCGTCGCATTCCGGCTGCCCCTGGACGAATCAACCCAACAGGCTGTTTGCGGAACGGTGTTGCGGCTATCCCAAGAAAGGGCTGCGTAACGACAAAGCTGCCAGACCGACGAACAAGTCTCCGGGAGGGCAAGCAGTCCGACGATTCTGCATGCCCTCCCGGGCCCCCGCGGCGTTCCATGCTGCTGAGGCCATTCAATATAACTTCAAAACATGTGAGCAAAAAAACCTGTAAGTAATTACAGCATGTATATCTATTGTTAGACTGGTAAAATCGCGAGGGTCGCCGCCGTGAAAGGCATCAAATTCATATTGATTTTTTACGTCAGCGGATTTTTCTCATTCATTAAAACGGATATTGGCGATTGAGGCGGTATTTTGTCGCTCAATAGCCATGATATATTTTTCAATAAGAGACGCCCTGCGCAACGCATTTCATCGGGCATGATTTGCTTTGATCAAAATCGTATTCACGCGCACTCAAGGGAGACTGACCCATGATCTATCCGAACTGCATGGTCAATTCGAAAAAATTGACTTTTGCTTCTGATAAATCAAAAACGAGCCGGAGCCGCACGATCATCGCGCTCATTGGCGTCGCGGGAATTGCCCTTTCCGTGCTCGCGCATGCGGGGGCCGTTGCTGTCCCCAATGGTGATTTTTCCGTACCCGGCAATGCGGGGAGCGTCGGCGGTGGCCCAATCGGAGGATCGGGTACCAACGTTGGAATCGGCGCGAGCCTTGGTCCATGGACGGGAACATTCAACGGCGCCGTGGCTCTCCTGGCCCCACCCACGCTCACGATCGATTCCACTGCGCGGACCGCGAACATCAACGGTGTGCTCGGTGTCAACGTCGCCGGCCTCTTTAACAACGGTGGCTACTTCAGCCAGACACTGCCCACGCCCTATGTTCCCAACAAGAGGAATACCGTCGGTGTCGACATCAATTCCGGAGGCTCGCTGGGTCTCGGCACGCTCGCTACGACGAATGTCGGTATAGCACTGCGCTCCGGTGCCACCGTGCTTGGCTCCAGCACGACCGCTCCAGCGCAGCTAGTCAGCCTTGCTCCGGTCAACGGAACGACTTATCACCTCACCCTCATTTATGACACGGGCCCCACGGTCAGCGGAAATGTCGATATCCAGCTGTTCGATCTCCCGCAGAACCAGTTGACGGCCAACCTGATGCCTACCGTTACATTTTCTAACGTGACATTGAATGTTGGTGCAATTACGGACCCCACAACGCAACTCCACGTTTCCGGGCTGGGTTCGCAAAGCGCCCAAGTGGGTACGCCGTTCGGCGCGCCATTGATTGCCAAGGTCACTGACATGCTTGGCACGCCGATGGAAGGCGTGATCGTGACGGTAGCTGCGCCCCCTACAGGGGCAAGTGCGGTGCTGACCTCAGGCTCCTCATCCGGCACCAGTGTCCAGGCCGTGACGGATACGAGTGGCCTAGTGACCGTGAGCGCAACCGCAAACAGCATCGCCGGCTGCTACCGGGTGACTGCCAGTGTCGGCGGCGTCCCTTCACAAGCCATCTTCTCTCTGCGTAACTGGTCGACCGCGCAGATATTCCGGTTCCTCGATGCCGGTGTGGACATGACGGCGCTGCAGCAGGATTCGATCTACTGCGACGGTTTCGATTGATCGATCTCGGCACGCCGGCAGTTCGATATCCGCTTGCTCGCCGTCGCGATTGGCTCGCAAGGATAATCGACCGCTGCGTCGTCCGTACCGAAGCAACGATTTTGGTCCCGGGCTAAAAGGAGTTGCGCGAAAATTTCGATGCCCATGGAACACAGGGCCCGGGACCTCTCTTCAGCCGCACTGTCTGCGCATCGGCATCGCGGTAGTCGCATGGCCCCTAGGCATGCCCTGACAGCATCTCCGCTGTAGCGACTCGCGCTTGGCGGCCGCTACCGTCCAGTGTCGGTGTCACCTGCGTTCGGTTCGCGCGAGCGCGCCGCGAACGGTGCGGGCAAGCAATCGCTCGCTCAGCGAGCGCACACCTGCCCCCAACTGCAGCCGGTTCAAGCATTCCTCTGCTTGAGGAGCGTTGCCGGGCGCGACCACCGCTGCAAGCAAGGCCGGCCAGCGGCGTTCACCCATGGCGCGTTTCAACCAGAGCAGTGCCGGCAACAGGCGCTGCTCGATCACGGTGAAATCGCTGCCGAACGGAAACGATGGCAGCAGCCCACGCGTCGCGAACGGTGCGAGGTTCGCGGCGAGCGTCGCCGGTGTATTGCGTCTGCAGGCGTCCGGCACGCGGAAATCACGCGGCAGCTTGCCAGCTCCGATCGCCGTGCGAGCGAGTTCGTCGACGAAACGCGCATCGCTGATCGCCAGCATCTCGCGTATGCAGGCCTCATCCGACTTTCCGCGCACGTCCGCGATTCCGTATTCGGTGATGTAGATATCGCGTAGATGCCGCGGGATCGTCGTATGTCCGTAGTTCCAACGGATGTTCGATTCGACACGACCGCCACTTTCGCGCGTTGCGCGCAGCAGCAGCACCGAGCGGCCGCCATCGAGCGCGTGCGCCATCGCGACGAAGTTGTACTGGCCGCCGACACCGCTGACCACACGTCCATCCTCCAGCGCATCCGAGGTGGCGGCGCCGAGCAAGTTGGCCACCATGCAGGTGTTGAAGAAACGCGCGTCGCGACGCTGCGCCGCGTCGAGCCGCTCGCGGCCGCCATAGAGCTGGTTCACGTCGGAAACACGGCTCATCACCAGCCCGCTGTGGTCCTCGCCTTCGAGCTCGCGCAGCCATGCATAGAATTCCTTCGAGCCGAGGAAGAACGCGCCCTTGAGATAGTGGCCGCCACGCAGGCGTTCGGGTTCGACTGCGACGCCTGCGTCGAGCGCCCGCTGCACATCGGGATCGTCGTAGACCTTGCGGGTCAGGATGCCGGCGCGACGCAGGTGCATGAAGCCATCCATGACCATCTCGCTGGCGCCGTAGAGTCCGCGCGCGAAGGGCGCGACGCCGCCCCAGCGCGCGACCAGCTCGTCCGTCGCAGTGTTTCCACCGTGCAGCGCGCGCAGCAGGTCGAGATACTCGGCATTGCGGCGATGGCGCAGCAGCAACGCCTGCACGATCGCGTCGGACAGCGCGCCGATGCCGATCTGCAAGGTGCCGCCGTCGCGCACCAGCGTACTGGCATACAGGCCAATCGCGTGTTCGGCGAGATCGACCGCGCCGCGCGGCAGCGCGAACAGCGGCTGCTTCGGCTCGCCTTCCTCGATCAGCGCATCGAAGAACTCCGCTCCGACCTCGGCGTCGCCGCCCAGGAACGGCAAGTCCGGATGCACGACGCCGACGACGAACGGTCGTGGCTTGCCGCGCGCGGCGATTGCGTCGAGCACATCCAGGGTCACATCGGGATTGCAGGACAGGCTGTAGCGCGCGGCGCCGCCGCTGCCACGCCGCGCGACGAGCTGCACGATCGCGTGCAATGTCTGGCCGTCGGCGAGATCGCGGGCGACGTGGGTGTAGTTCATGCTCGCATAGTCGCGTTGCGCACGCGCCGAGCGCAGCATCGCGCCGGACTGGAAATAGAATTCCAGGATGCAGATGTTCGCTGGCAGGCGGTTCGCCTTGAGGTCGACCACGTAGTCGAGCCGCGGATAGTCCACGCCGAACTGGCGCGCGAGGAACGGCTCGAGAAAACGACGTTCCAGATCGCTGCCAGCTTCCGGCGGATCGAGCGAGAGCGCAGTGAAGATCGTCAATCGACGTTCCGGCTCCGCCTTGATGCGCCGATACAGCGTGTTCAGCAGATGATTCGGTTTGCCGAGCCCGAGCGGCGTGGCAACCGCGAGCCGGTCGCCGCCAAGTGCCAGGATGCGCTCGATCACATCGTCGATCGAAACAAGGGGCGAAGGTGCGGTCACGCGGTTCTCCTGAACATCCACATGATCGCAGATGATGGCCTGGAGGCAAGCTGGCACGCGCTCAACCCCGACAAGGTGCGCGTCGCGTTTCAACGAACCCGCTCCCTTCTCCGTGACGACAGCCATCGATTTGCCTTAACCTGATCGCATGGGGGACGAGAAAACCGACGAGGCATTGATGCTCGCTTACGCCGAAGGCGACCTGCTCGCCTTCGAGATCCTCTATCAGCGCCATCGCGGCACGCTGTACCGCTTCCTGCTGCGCAGCCTGCGTCATCGCGCCGACGCCGACGAGCTGTTCCAGGAAACCTGGAGCCGGCTGATCGCCGCGCGCGAGCGCTACCGGCCCGACGCGAAGTTCACGACCTGGCTGCTGCAGATTGCGCACAACCTCGTCATCGATCGCTTCCGGCGCCAGCGTCCACAGGCATCGCCGGACGAGACCGATAGCGTGCTGCGCAATCTCGATGCGCCCGAGTCGGAGCAGCCTGAACGCGTGCTCAGCGAATTCGAGCAGCGACGGCGCCTGCAACTCGCGCTGGAGGATCTGCCCGACGAGCAACGCGTCGCCTTCCTTCTGCGCGTCGAAAACGGCCTTGGTCTCGACGAGATCGGCGAGATCACGGGCGCTGGCCGGGAAACCGTGAAATCACGCCTGCGCTACGCGCTGGCACGCATCCGCGCGAGGTTCGCGTCATGACTTTGCCGCGCGACCGCGAACACGACCTCGATCGCCTGCTCGGCGAGGACGGCGGCGAGTTCGGCGCACTGTACCGGCGCCTGTCGCGCGTCGACCCGCCGCGTCGGCTCGACCGTGCCGTGCTCGGCGAAGCCGCGCGCGCGGTCCACGGCCGACCTCCGCGCCGGCAGCGCTGGCTGCTCGGCCTCGGCTCAGCCGCGGGTGTCGTGCTCGCGGCCGGCATTGCCTGGCACATGGGCCAGGATGCCTTGCGCGAGCAGACGCAGTACGGTGGTCACGCGGTACCGAATGTCGTGCCGGTCGAGCCGATCACCGAGGCGGCCCCGCGTCGGCGCGAACACGCGAACGAGGCACAGAACGCGCCCCCACCCGCGTCAGTGCAGCAACCGGTACCGGCGCAAATCGCTGTACCAGCAAAGCCGGCGTCCTCCGCGCGCAAGAGCACGGCGAAATCTCCGACGCCGTTGCCCGCGGCCGCGCCCGCTGCGACGGAACCCGCATCATCACCCGTTGTACCAGCGCCGTTCCCGGCCGCAGCGGAGCCTCGCAGCGATGCCGCAACACGGTCCACACCTGCCCCGCAGGCGGCTGGTGCAAGCAAGACGCGCGCCGCCGATGAACTCGACCAGGCAATGCCAGCCGCCCCGCGCGCCGGCGCAGCGCCCTCTCCGTCGGGCTCGGTGGAACTGCGTCGCGACATGCAGCTTGCACCCGAGGACTGGCTGGCGCACATCCGGCAATTGCTGCACCAGGGCCGCCGCCAGCAGGCGACCGAGAGCCTGCGGCTGTTCCGGCTCGCGCACCCGGACTGGCAACTGCCGGACGAGCTGCGGCCCTTGCTGGACTAAACGCCACGACGGCGCATGCGGCGCGTTACACTATGCGCCGATGAGCACGACCTTCACGCTGGATGGCGCCACTCGCCTGCAGCAGGAAATCAGGAAGAGCCGCTTCCTCGCCCAGGCCGCCCCCGTCGACGATGCAGACGCCGCGCTCGCCCATGTCGCGCGGGTCAGTGCGAGCGATGCGACGCATAACTGCTGGGCATACCGTATCGGTGCGAACTATCGCTTCAGCGACGACGGCGAACCCGGCGGCAGTGCCGGCCGGCCGATCCTCGCCGCGATCGAGGGCCAGGGACTGGACCGCGTCGTGGTTGTCGTAACGCGCTGGTTCGGCGGCATCAAACTCGGCGTCGGGGGCCTCGTGCGCGCTTATGGGGGCTGCGCGGCGGAATGCCTGCGCCTCGCCGCCAAGCGCGAGCTGGTCGAACGAGCTCGTGTCGTCATCCACTGTGACTACGCGGCGGCCGCGACGCTGTACGCGAAGCTGCGCGACTTCGATGCGGCCAGACACGCCGAGGCCGCGTCCGCAGACGGCGCCGAACTCCACATCGATCTGCCGACATCACGGGTTGCCGAGCTGCGGACATACGTGCGTGACCTTACGCGTGGCCGCGGCACGGTCGATTCGCCGACTTGAACGCCCGGCGTCCGCCCGCACCTCGTCATCCTGTTCAACCCCCTACTGCGCCGATGACCGATCAGCCCGCCGACTCCTCGCGCAAGATCCGTCTGCTGACCCGTCTCCTGCCGTACCTCAAGCCGTACCGCGGCCTGATCATCGGCTGGCTCGGCTTTCTCGCACTGTCCTCGACTGCGACGCTGATCCTGCCGCAGGCCGTGCGGGTGATGATCGACCACGGTTTCACGCAGGCGAATGCATCAGCGATCAACGCGAGCTTTCTCGGCCTGTTCGTGGTTGCCGCGGTACTCGCGGTTGCGACCGCCGCGCGATTCTTCTTCGTCAGCCTGCTCGGCGAACGGGTCGCCGCAGACCTGCGCCGGCGCCTGTACGATCATCTGCTCACACTTGACCAGGCGTTCTTCGAGCGCACGCGTACTGGCGAACTGGTGTCGCGCCTCGCCGCCGACACCGAACTGGTGCAGACCGTGGTCGGTTCGACCCTGTCGGTTGCGCTGCGCAGTGTGGTCACGCTGATCGGCGGCGCTACCTTGATGATGCTCACGAGCCCGCGTCTGGCCGGTTTCACGGTACTCGTGATTCCGGCCGTGGTCCTGCCGATCGTGATCTTCGGCCGTCGCGTGTCGCGACTCTCGCGCGAGAGCCAGGACCGCATCGCCGATGCGTCGGCGACCGCGGCCGAAGCGCTGAACGCGGTGCATACGGTGCAGGCCTACACGCGCGAGCCACAGGAATCGAGGCGCTACGCGGACGCGGTCGCCCGCGCGCTCGCGACCGCGCGCCGGCGCATCGCGACGACCGGTACGCTGACCGCGCTGGTGATCCTGTTGAGCTTCGGTGCAATCACGCTAGTGCTCTGGGCAGGCGCCAAGGCGGTCATCGCCGGCACCATGGCCGTCGGCGTGCTCAGCCAGTTCGTGCTGTATGCGGTGCTGGCGGCCGGCTCGGTCGGCGCGCTGACTGAGGTCTGGGGGCAGATCCTGCGCGCGGCCGGTGCGCTCGGCCGCATCGGCGAGTTGCTCGACACCCGCGCGGACATCCGTTCGCCGCAACCGGCGCAGGCACTATCGCAACCCGTGCGCGGCGCGATCCGCTTCGAACAGGTCGAGTTCCGCTATCCGTCGCGCCCGGACCGCGCCGCGCTGCATGATTTCTCGCTGGCCGTGGAACCTGGCCAGACCATCGCGCTGGTCGGTCCATCCGGCGCCGGCAAGACCACCGTGTTCCAGCTGCTGTTGCGCTTCCACGATCCGCTGACCGGGCGCATCACGCTCGACGGCGCCGACCTGCGCGCACTCGCGTTGCCGGAACTCCGCGGCAGCTTCGCGCTCGTTCCGCAGGATCCGGTGCTGTTCGGCGCCAGCGCCGCCGACAACATCGGTTTCGGCCGCACCGGCGCCAGCCTCGACGAAATCGTCGCCGCTGCGGGCTTGGCCGAGGCGCACGA
This sequence comes from Dokdonella soli, assembly GCF_039523175.1. NCBI lineage: Bacteria > Pseudomonadati > Pseudomonadota > Gammaproteobacteria > Lysobacterales > Rhodanobacteraceae > Dokdonella > Dokdonella soli. The sequence goes on along the minus strand of NZ_BAAAEU010000004.1, from coordinate 259,005 downwards.
CTTCCTCGATGTGCTGCCGGAACGCTATGACACCTACCTAGGCGAACGCGGCGTGCGCCTGTCCGGCGGCCAGCAGCAGCGTGTCGCGATCGCGCGTGCGCTGCTGCGTGATGCCCCGGTGCTGCTGCTCGATGAGGCGACCTCCAGCCTCGATGCGCAGTCCGAGCATCTGATCCAGCACGCGCTGGAGCGCCTGATGCGCGGGCGCACCACCTTGGTGATCGCGCACCGGCTTGCCACCGTGCAGCGCGCCGACCGCATCGTGGTGATGGACGGCGGTCGCATCGTCGCTCAAGGCACGCATGCAGAGCTCGTGCGCGAGGACGGTCTCTACGCCGAACTCGCGCGACTGCAGTTCGCGGCGTAGCGGCATCGCGTGCGGGCAGTTATCGTGCCGGCATGACCGTCGCGACTTCCTCGTTCGACCAGCGGTTCGCGACGGCCGTACGGCTCGCGGATGATGGCCACCTGCCGCAAGCCATCGAGATCTTCGCAGCGCTGGCACACGAGCGCCCTGAGCTGGCCCCGTTACGCCATGCGCTGGTGCGCGGTCTGCTGCTCGCCGGTGATCCCGATCGTGCACACGCCGAGGCGAATCACCCGATACTGCTCGACGCGCGCGAAGCGTTCCGCGCCGTGGTCGCGGACTTCGCCGCTGCCGGCGCGCTGCATCAGCGTGGCGAACTCCTGCGTGCGTTCCTTCAACGCCACCCGGACGACTACGATGCGGCGCTCGCGCTGGCCGCAGCCGCGCACCTGTTGGGTCGCCCTAGCGACGCGCTGCGCTGGAGCGAACACGCACTCGCCTTGCGCCCGCAGCAACGCATGCCGCGCGAGATACGCGCCGCGTCGCTGATCGACCGTGGCGATGTCGAAGCCGGCCTCGCCGGTTATCGCGAACTGTTGCGCCACGGCGATGCCGAGACTGCCGCGCGTCATCTGGTGCTGATGCACTACGATCCGGCGCAGGACAATGAGATTCTGTTCGCCGCGCATCGCGATTTCGCGCAGCGTCACCTGCATGCGTTCGGACCGCCGCCCATCGCATCGGCGTGTGATCCGGAACAGCCACTGCGCATTGGCTGGCTGTCGCCACGTATCGCGGCGGGGCCCGTGGCGACATTTCTCGACGGTTTGCTCGCGCGTTTCGACCGTTCCCGGCATCGTCACTTGCTGATCAGCCTGGAGCCCGCACAGGATGCTGCCGGGCGGCGCCTGCAGACCCTTGTCGAAGAGGCGGTCGATGCCAGCGGGCTGGACGATGCGCGGTTGCTGCAGCGCCTGCGTGCGCTCCAGCTCGATGTACTGGTCGACCTCGCCGGCCATTCCACCGGCAACCGCCTGGCGGTGCTGGCGCAGCGCGTCGCACCCGTGCAGGTCTGCTGGCTCGACTGGTTCGACACCACCGCGGTGCCGGCGATGGACGCCTGGTTCAGCGACGCGTGGCTGACTCCGGCCGATTCGACCCAACGCTATTCCGAGCGCGTGGTTCGCCTCGCATCGGGCCGGTTCTGCTACACGCCACTGGACGATGCGCCCTCGCCGCTGCACGATGGTGCCGGTCCGCCGGTGTACGCATCGTTCAACCGTCTCGCTAAGCTCAACGACGGGGTGATCGATGCATGGGCGGACATCCTGCGTCGCGTTCCCGAATCGAGGCTGGAGCTTCGTGCGCGCCATCTTGGCGAACCGGAAACCCGCGCGCACATCGCGCAGCGCTTTGCCGAACGCGGTGTCGACGCGGCGCGCCTGCAGCTGGGGGGTGAACTGCCTTATCAGGAACTGCTTGCGGCGTACCGGCGCATCGACGTCGCACTGGACCCGTTTCCGTTCTCCGGCTGCACCACGACCTGCGACGCGCTGTGGATGGGTTGCCCGGTCGTCACCTTGCCCGGCGCGACATTCGTCAGCCGGCAGAGCGCGAGCCTGCTGTGGCGGCTCGGTCGTGACGAATGGGTCGCGCGTTCACGCGATGACTACGTTGCATGTGCAGCAAGGCTGGCGGTGGATCCTGGCGCGCTGCGGGCGGATCGCGCCGGCTTGCGTGACACGGTGCGCGCGCAACTGTGCGATGCGAATGCTCAGGCTGCGGACTTCGCGGCCGCGCTGCGCGGCCTGTGGCAGGCGCAGTGCGCGCGTCTGTGACAAAAAAAGCCCCGCATGGCGGGGCTTCTGGAGCACATGTCGTCGGATCTACTTGATCGGCTGCACGCCCGACGCCTGCGAGCCCTTCGGCCCCTGGACGATCTCGAAATTGACACGCTGTCCCTGCTGCAGCGTGCGGAACCCCTGTGAATTGATGGCCGAATAGTGGACGAACACATCCTCCCCGCCTTCCTCGGGGGCGATGAAGCCGAACCCCTTGGCATCATTGAACCACTTCACTGTACCGGTAAGCATCGATGAAGCCCCTCACTGATTGGAACCACGCACGGCTCCGGATTTCCCGCCTGTTGAGCCGCGCGTTTCGAGTATAACAATTGCTTAACGGAACAAATCAAGTCGCAGTGCGCAACACCTGGAGGTCATGCCGACGGGCGGCACAAGGTCGCAGCCAGAAGAGGTGCCGCAGTGCTCAGGTTGCGAGCAACGCGCTGATCAGACGCGGCACCTGCGTCGTCATCGCCGCGAGATTCGCGAAGATCTCCGGCAGGCTGATCTCGGTCTCGCCGCCGCAGCCGGCCGCCCAGTTCGCGACCAGCGCCAGACAGGCATAGTCGAGTCCGAGTTCGCGCGCGAGCGCTGCCTCCGGCATGCCGGTCATGCCGACCAGGTCGCAACCGTCTCGACGCAGGCGCACGATCTCGGCGCAGGTTTCCAGACGCGGTCCCTGGGTGGCGCCGTAGCACCCGCCATCGACAACGGCGACGCCGGCCTGCGACGCCGCCGCGAGCAGGTCCTTGCGCAACCCGGCGGAGTACGGTTCGCTGAAATCGATATGGCGCACTTCCGCGCCCGCCACGTCGCAATAACTGGTCAGGCGGTCATGCGTGTAATCGATGATCTGGTCCGGAACGGCCAGTACGCGCGGCCCCACGTCGCCGCGTATGCCGCCGACCGCGTTGACGCCGAGCACGCGTCGCGCGCCAAGATGATGCAGCGCCCACACGTTTGCACGGTAGTTCACTCGATGCGGCGGGATCGTGTGCGACTCGCCGTGGCGCGCGAGAAACGCGATGCGGTGCTTGCCGACTTGGCCGAGGACAACACTGTCGGAGGGCGGCCCGTACGGCGTGTCGACCGCATGACGCTCGATCTTGTCGAGGCCTGGGAATTGGTAGAGGCCGGTGCCGCCGATCAAGGCCAGTTCGATATGTCGAGTCATGCGTCCACCGCGTAGATCGCCGGAAGATTGCGTCCCAGTTCGTGATAGTCCATGCCGTAGCCGAACACATAGCGGTCGGGTACTTCGACACCGACGAAGTCTGCTTTGAGGCCCTCCGCGCAACGGCCGTGACGCTTCTCGCAGAGCACTGCCAGCAGCACGCGTGTGGCGCCTTGCTCCAGGCAGAAATCGCGGATCGCCTTCAGCGTGTGGCCCTCGTCGAGGATGTCGTCGACAAGGAGCACGGTCGTGCCGGCCAGCGACGTCGCCGGCTGCTTGATCCAGAGCAGTTCACCGCCGCGCGTCGCGCCGCGGTAGCGCGTCGCGTGCACATAGTCGAACGTGAGCGGCGCCGAGATCGCGGTGGCAAGCTGACCGGCGAAGATCAGCGCACCCTGCATCACGGTGAGATAGACAGCCGGGTGGCCATCGAGTGCGCGGTCAATCTCACCGCCGAGGCGCGTGATCGCCTCGACCAGCACGGCCTGATCGTGGATGCGGTCGGCATGGGTCAGCGCGCGAGATAACGTGGTTGTAGTCATGGTCGGCCTTGGGTGTCCTGCGCGGCATCGAGCGTGGCGAGCCGCGCGATGAATTCGTCGCGTTGCGGGTTGCTGGTCAGCGCGTCCCAGGTTTGCGCGACCTCGCCCTGCAGGGTGGCGAGCAGATCCGGATCGCAGGGTGTCGCGTGCGCGCTTGCCGCGATCGCCTCATCGACGATCGCCGGGCCGCAGGCGAGCAGCAGATCGCAGCCCGCAAGCAGATGGGCCTCGATGCGCGCGGGAATGCCACCGAGTGCTTCCGCAGCAGCCATGCCGATGTCGTCGCCGATCACGGCGCCGCGGAAGCCGAACTCGCCGCGCAGCACGTCCTCGACCCAGATCCGCGAGCAACCGGCCGGCCGGGAGTCGATCGCTGGATAGGTCACATGGGCCATCATCACCGCTTCGGCGCCGGCCGCGATCGCATCTGCGAACGGCAAGAGGTCGGTCGCGCGCAGTTCGTCGAGCGGACGCGGATCGATCGCCGCATCGAAATGCGTGTCCTCGGCGACCGAACCATGTCCGGGAAAATGCTTGAGTGTCGCCGCCATGCCGGCGAGGCGCATGCCCCGCAGATAGGCTTGCGCAAGTTCGGAAGCAACCTGCGGATCGGCATCGAACGCGCGTGTGCCGATCGCTCGATTGCCGCGTGCCAGATCGACGACCGGCGCAAAGCTCAGGTCGATGCCGATCGCGCGCATTTCGCTCGCCATCACCCAGGCGTGTTCCTCGGCATGCGCGATCGCGGCGCGCGGATCGCGCGCATACAGTTCGCCGATCTGCACCAGCGCGGGCAGGCGCGTGAAGCCGTCGCGGAAACGCTGCACCGGGCCACCTTCCTGGTCGACGCAGACCAGGAACGGGTCCCGCCGTGCGAGGCGGATGTCGTCGATCAGCGCGGTGACCTGATCGCGGCTTCCGAAGTTGCGCGTGAACAGGATCACCCCACTGACCTGCGGGACGGCGAGGCGCGCGCGATCCGCGTCGCTCAGGGTCTTGCCGGGAAGGCCGATGATCAGCATGTCGTCATGAGTGTGTCAGGGGGCGTCATCCGCGTTGCGTTCCGCGACGCTCCATTGCGAATACGGATGCATCGCGAGGTTCAGATTGTAATAGCGCGACAGGTTGCTGACCTCACGCCCCAGCCATGCCGGTCGCGGAAATGCGGCTTCGACCGTGTCCAACTCGAGTTCGGCGACGATCAATCCGGCATTGCTGCCACTGAATTCGTCAATCTCGAAAACGTGACTGTCGAACTCTACATGGTGGCGCCGCTTTTCGACGACATCGCCGGCCAACTTCGCCAGCATGGCTCGGGCGTCGGCCAGCGGAATCGCGTATTCGAATTCGTCGCGCACGACGCCCGGCGCCGCCGCCTTGATGTTGAGGAAGGCGCTTTCTCCAGCCACGCGCACGCGCACCGAACAGCGTGCGGCGGGCGGTCCGGCCAGGTAGCCCTGCAGCATGGTTTCGCTGCGCGCGACATCCGCACGCCATGCATCGCCGGTGATGAGGAATTTGCGCTCGATCTCAATGGGCATGGCTTTTGGTGAGCAGCGCGGCCATGGACGGCCGCTTCTTGATTCTCGCGCTCAGGAACGAACGCACAAACATCACCTCTCGAAAAGCGCGATCGATTCGACATGCGCAGTATGCGGGAACATGTCCATTACGCCAGCCGCGGTCAGGCGGAAACCGTGCCGCTCGACCAGGATGCCGGCGTCGCGGGCAAGCGACCCGGGGTGGCAGGACACGTAGACGACGCGTGCCGTTTCCTTGCGTGGCAGGTATTCCAGCACCGCGGCTGCACCGGAACGCGGCGGGTCGAGCAGCAGCTTGTCGAAACGCCGGCGCGCCCACGGCGTGTCGTGCGTGTCCGCGGCGAGGTCGGCCGCGAAGAACTCCACGTTGCCGATGCGATTGCGCGCGGCGTTCTCGCGCGAGCGCGCGACCAGCGCCGCTTCGCCTTCGACGCCGACCACTGCTCCGGCGCGACGTGCCATCGGCAGCGTGAAGTTGCCGAGTCCGCAGAACAGGTCGAGCACGGTTTCGGTCGGCTGCGGATCGAGCAGTTCGAGCGCACGCGCGATCATGCGCCGGTTCATGCCGGCGTTGACCTGGATGAAGTCGAGGGGACGGAACGCAATGTCGATGTCGTAGTCCGGGATGCGAAACGACAGCGGCACCTCGTCCGGCCACAACGGCGTCACGCTGTCCGGGCCGCCCGGCTGCAGCAGGATCGCCAGACTGTGGGTCTGGCCGAACACAACCAGCGCATCGCGGTCCGACTGCGACAGCGGCTGCAGATTGCGGAATGTCAGCGCGACCGTCTCGTCACCAGCCGCGATCTCGATCTGCGCGATCTCACGCTTGGCCTCGAGCGAACCGACCAGCTCGCCAAGCGCGGTGAGCCGCTCGCCGACTTCCGGCAGCAAGGTGTGGCAGATCGAGAGATCCGCGACGAAGCGCGGGTTGTCCTCGCGGAAGCCGACCAGCGCCTTGTCCTTCTTCGCAACCCACTTGACCGAAAGCCGACCCTTGCGCCGATAACCCCAGGGCTCATCGGTCAGCGGATCGAGCCAGCGCTCCGGAGCGACCTTGCCGATGCGCTCGAAGTTCTCGGCGAGCACGCGCTGCTTGGCCGCGATCTGCGCGGCCGGCGGCAAGTGCTGCAACGAGCAGCCGCTGCAGGTGCCGAAATGCACGCAGCGCGGCTCGATGCGATCCGGCGAACGAGTCAGCAGCTCTTCGACCTTTGCCTCATCGAAATGACGGCTGCGCTTGGTGAGCTTGATCCGCACGCGCTCGCCCGGAAGCGCGCCGGCGACGAACACGGTCTTGCCGTCGATGCGGGCGACGCCGCGGCCGTCATGGGAAAGGTCGGTAATGTCGACTTCGTTCGTTTGCATGAGATGAAAAATAAAGCGCCCACCGGAGCAGGTGGGCGGAATGGGAAATCTGCTCGTTCGAAGGCAGGAGCTGGATCCCGTGTCATCGGCCATCCATGGCCTGCACGGGATGACGATGTCCAGTCACTGGATCCCGTGTCGTCGGCCATCCATGGCCTGCACGGGATGACCGCATCCTGCGGTCACTTTTGCTTCCAGGTGCCGCTGGGGTCCTGATAGTACCAGCCCGCATGCGCCTGCTGGATCCACTGCTTTGCGAACGTGCTGCGAATCTGCGCTTCCCACTCGGCGTGGCCGTTGGCCAGCGCGATCTCGCGGTAGACGGCCTGGCGATCACGGTTCTCGTCGGCGACCGCCGTGTTCACGACGGCGCGTTCGGCCAGCGGAATGCTGGATGCGTCGCGCACAGCGACCAGGCCGTCGTTCGTGAAACCGACCGCTCCGCTCTCACAGTATTTCGACAGCGACGAGGAAAACCGCTGCTGCATGCGGGTCTGGATCGCCTGGATCTGCGGCGTCTGGATATTGACGTTCGCCTGCTGCGCGTAGGCGCTGGGGATCACGAAGTCCAGCAGCATCGCGCCCGGCGACTTGCCCGGCGGCGGTTGCTCGGCCGGCGTTGGCGAATGCTCCTTCGCCTTCTCGCCGATCACCTTGTCCACGAACTGTTCGGCCGCCTTCTCCGCCGCCGCTTCGGGAAAATAGACATTGATCGTGACGCAGGCGGTCGGCAGCGCGAGCGTGGTGGCGAGTGCGGCCCAGACGACGAACTTGCGCATGCGTTTCTCCGTAGGTTCTGCGTTCATCCTTGAACGCAAGGATCAAGAAGCGGCCGTCCGTGGCCGCACTTTCCGTCGTTTGTGCGTTCGTCCTGAACACGAGGATCAAACAGCGGCCATTCATGGCCGCACTCTTCAATTAACGATCGGCGCCTGACCGTGCGTCGCTTCCTGCAGGCGGCGTACCAAGGTCGGCCAATCGACACGGCGACGGTGGCCAACGATCATGATCCGTGGCAAGCCCGAGCCTTCGACGATAGTGTAGCCGTCGTTGGCTGAACCGGTCGCGCCGGCATCGGCGGGAATCGGGTCGATACCGCCCATCGTGCACACCTCGTCACGCAGGCGGCAACGAATGCCGAGCCGACGATAGCCGAACGTATCGAAGATCTTGAGCGCCATCGTCTGCAGGCTCGCCGACAAGCCGCCGCCTCCACCGATCGAGGTGATGTCGTCGACCGCCTTGTAGCTCATGCGCCCGCCGCCGCTCGTGCGCAGCCACGCGTCGAACGCGACCGGACTCCAGTCGACCAGGCGCAACTTCCCGATCGTGCCGGCGAGCCGGCCGCTCATGCCGCCGAACGAGAATGCGCTGGTGACCTGGTCGAGGTCGAGATTCTCGAAATGAATGTCGGCACCCATTGAGGGCGCGATGCCGAACGGGCGTTCCAGCGTGAGTCCACTGACCCCGAGGTGACCGTCGAACACATAGAGATCGAGACCGCCGTGAAGCTCGATCGTATCGCCGGCGAACTCGATTTCCGGGATGCCACCGGAAAGATTGCCGCCGAAGCGCGGCCAGCCGAGCGCCGCGGAGAGCTGTGCCATCTCGATGCCGGCGATCGCGAACGACCCGGCATAACGCTCGCCACGTGGTGAACGTGGCTGCAGGCTGAGCTTTTCGAGGCGCACCTGGCCGCCGAGCACGTCGATCGCGAGCGGCTGCGCCAGCGTGATCGCAGTCTGCCGCGACTCCAGCTTCGCACTGGTTGCACCGAGCGGAATCTTGAACAGCTCGATCGAAGACCAGCCGAGCGTGGTCGGCGGCCTGTCGGCACGGAAATCCCAGTCGACACCACCATCGACACCGGCGAATGCGAAACGACCGGCGCCATCACGCAGATTCATCCGGTCAGCGTTGAAGGCAAATCGCTGCACGCCGCCGGCGTCGAATTGCAGCGAACCCGACAGCGCCCCACCGGCGGTGAGTTCCCCGTAGCCCTTGGAGGCGAGCCAGCTGCGCGCGTAGCGATCCAACGCGGGACCGAGCGTCGCGTTGCGTACATCGAGCACGAGCGCCTTGATCGGCTGGGTTTGCGCTGGGGAAATCTCTCCGTTCATGTGCAGATCGAGCGTGCCGGGATCATTCCAGTCGAACGCATCAATTCGCCAGCGTGCGTTGTCCCGGGTTGCATCCAGAGTGGCCTTGACCGGCGTGTCGGGCAGCTTCACGTAGACCGGACCGGCCAGCGCTTCGCCGCCGTGGAATTCGGCGTCGATCTGCACACGTGGCGCGTCGGCGTTGCCGTCGATCCGCAGGCGGCCTTCCGCGGCTAGGTGCGCGGCGGCCAATGAGCCGTCCTTGCTGTCGTAACCGACGCCGTTCAGCGCGAACGCGGTGCTGACACGCTCGCCCTCGCCCGATGCGGGATGCAGCATGAGGTCTTGCAGTTTGAGCTTGCCGCCAAACAGCCTGGTCTCGAGTGCACCCAGCAAAAGCAAGGAACCGTTTCTCGACTGCCATCGGGAGGTCGAGGCAGGAACTGCCAGATCCCCGATTCGCGCCGATCTCCAGGCCAATGTCGTTGCTGGCCGCTCGCCTGCAAGCGACCAATCGAAACCTCCGCGAATGCCGCGAACCGCGTGCCCCGCCCCATCGTCGATATCGAGCGCGTCCGTCGACAGCGCCACCTGCTGCGGCGCGTTGCCATCGAAGACGAACTCGCCGACAAGATCGCCCGTCAGCATGAGCTTGCCGAGTCCTTGCGCTGCGAGCAGCGTTTTCGCGTAGCGCTCGTTCGCCAATGGAAAATGCGCCCGCTCGACGCGGAGGGCCAGCTTGCGCAATGGCGCGAGTGCGGACGGCTCGATCTCGCCGCTGGCTTCCAGCATCAGCGCCTCAGGGTCGCGCCAGGCGAAACGCTCGACATGCCAGCGGTTGTCGTCGCCGGCGCCCATATCGAGATTCAAGGCGACCGGCGTGTTCGGCAGTGCGACATGCAACGCACCGATATGCAGCGCGCCGCCGCCGAAATTCGCATCAACCAACAGTTGCCAGAACTCGTCATCCGTCCACTCGACGCGCCCCGCAACGGCCACGCCATCGCCGGATACCGTGCCATCGAGCGTGTTGAAGGCCAACTGCGTGGCGCGGTATGTCGCCTCGATCCTGCCGTTGGCGTGCGCGCTCATTTCCGCATCGAAGATGCCGTCGCGCAGCTCCCCGCCATGCCAGGCTTGCGCAAGCGGTGCCTTCAGCCACGCTGCCGGGACTTCTTGCAACGAGGCTTTGGGCTCACCCGCGGCCAGCGGAATCGTCAGCGCGACGCGGCTGCCATCGCGCGCAAGCGCCAACTCAATGCGGTCGCTGGCGACACGCACCGCGAAGTCCGCAGCTTGTGCAGCGGAACCGTCGGCTGCGAAAGCGACCGGACCCGAACAGGTCAGCGCGCCGTCGTCGTCGCGCCGCAGCGGGCAGCCCCAATCGAGCCGGCCAGCAAGCGCGAGCAGCGGAATGTCGATGCGGTCGGCGCCGAGCCGCAGCGACGCGGTATCCGCGCGCTCGTCGATCGCGACGTGCAGCGACCTCGCGTGCGCTTGCGGCGAGCTCAGCCGCTCGGCGGTCAGCATCAGCGTACGCGCTTGCGCCGCGACGCCATGGAGTGCAAGAACGCCTGCCGCGACGAGCATCCACGATTTCGGCATTGACGAGTTTCGCATCGCCGACCATTCTGCCAGCCATCGCCACCCGGATGCTCGCCTTGGCCATACCGCACATCCTCGTCGCCGACGACAATCCACTCACGTTGCGGTTCTTCGTCGAGGCGCTGCATGCGTCAGGCGTCCACTGCGTCGAAGCGTCGGACGGCGCATTGGCGCTCGATCGCGCGAAGTCTGCTGCGTTCGATCTGTTGCTTTTGGACGCACGCATGCCGAATCTCGATGGCACACAGGCGCTGGCGCGTATCCGCGCCCTGCCCGGCCCGTCGCAGCACGTCGTCGCGTTGGCGACGACCGCGGACAACGATCCGAGCGCACATGCAGCGCTGCGGAATGCCGGGTTCGCCGAGGTGTTGGTCAAGCCGCTCGGCATCGATGCTTTGCGTGGGGCCCTCGCGCGCCATCTGCCCGCTGCTGGGGCCGACGCGAAAACGGATTGCGCAGGTGACTGGATCGACGACTGCCAGGCGCTCGCCGCGGCAGGCGGCGACGGCGCCATCGTCTCCGTATTGCGTGGCCTGTTCGTGCGCGAGCTGGAGACGCTGCCGACCGAGCTGGCCGCGATCAGCGAACGCGGCGATGCAGGCGCGCTGCGCGACCGCCTGCACCGGCTCGATGCCTCGGCCGGCTTCTGCGGTGTGCCGGCGCTGGTACGCGAGGCCGCTGCCTTGCGTGCCGCGCTCGATGCGCCGACCTGGCCACGCGGCGCGATTGCAGGATTCCTGGCAGCCTGCGAACGCGTTCGCGCGATGCTCGCGCCTTGAAGGCCGGGTTCGTCGACAATTCCGGCGCGACCAGCCGGGGAGTGTCAACAAACCCTATGCGGGAGCGCTGCCCGAGGGCCGCGCCGACAGCGCCCATGCATTGAGTTCACCGCCGACGAGGTGGCGGACTACCGCGCGGACCAGTCGCCGCAACTGTGCGAGCTGGTCGGCTGTCGGCGATTCGTCCAGATCGAGCGCGAGCAGTGCGCCGCCGGCGACACGCGGCTGGATCGAGCCGACGCGCCACTCCCTCGCTCCGGCGTCGGGATCGTAGGCATAGTCCACGTCGGCCTCGATCGGGGTTCCACCCACGGTGTGGGTCAATGCAAGCGCATAGCCGAGGTCAGCCAGCAGATCGCGTTCGAAGCGGCGCAGCGTCCACGCCATGTCCGCGTTGTCGGCGAGCCGTGCCAGGCACAGCGCGTAGGCCGCGAACGCGTCCGCGTGGATGTCGTTGCGACCACTGAGCCGCAATACGAGTTCATTGATGTAGATCGCCGCGAGCAGCGCCTCGCCGGAAAGCGCGAACGGCGTGCTGGCCGCTTCCGCGCCGGTCAGTGTTCCGAGCTCGCCGCGCGCGATCCAGCCGAGCAACAGCGGTTGCAGCGGCTGCAATACGCCACGCGGCATCCGGCTGCGCTCGCGTCGCACCCCGCGGGCGACCAGACCGACGCGACCATGATCACGCGTGAACGCCTCCAGCAGCAGCGAAGTCTCGCGATAGGGCCGTGCGTGCAGGATGAATGCGGGTTGCTGCTCGATGCGCATCGTCGCGCTGCCGACAGCGACTATTCGCTGTAGCCGAACTGCTTCAATGCGATCGCGTCGTCGCTCCACGACTCGCGCACGCGCACCCACAATTCGAGGAAGACGCGGCGGTCGAACACTCGTTCCATGGCGCGCCGCGCAGCGCTGCCGATCTTCTTGAGCTGGGCGCCGCCGGCACCGATCACGATCGCCTTCTGGCCGTCGCGTTCGACCCAGATCACCGCGCCGATCCGGGTGATATCTGCTGCATCTTCGAAGCGTTCGATCTCGACCGCGATCGCGTAAGGCAGTTCAGCAGCGAGCTGCAGCATCAGCTGCTCGCGCACCAGCTCGGCGGCGAGGAAGCGTTCGCTGCGGTCGGTGAACTCGTCCTCAGCATACTCTGCCGCACCTTCGGGCAGCCGTCGCACCAGATCGTCGAGCAGCGCCGGAACACCATCGCCGCGCCGCGCCGCGATGAAATGCACGGCGGCATAGCCGCGCTCGCGCGTGATCTCGGCCGCGAACGGCAGCAGCGCCTTCTTGTCCGCGAGTTTGTCGACCTTGTTGACCGCGAGCAGGCACGGCGCCTGCAGTGCCGAGACCAGCTTCCAGACGTCCTCATCCTCGTCGCGCCAGCGCACGCCGTCGATCAGGTGCACCAGCACATCGGCCTCATCGGGTACCTGGCGTGCAACCCGGTTGAGCTGGCGATTGAGGGCACGTTTGCCGCCCTGATGGAGGCCGGGAGTGTCGATGAAAGCAATTTGCGCATCGGGACGCGTCATGATGCCCAGGATGCGGTGCCGCGTCGTCTGCGGCTTCGGCGTGACGATGCTGAGCTTGGTGCCGAGCAGCGCATTCAGCAACGTGGACTTGCCGACATTCGGCCGGCCGACCAGCGCGACACGACCGAAGCGGTGTGCGGATGGCGTGGTTTCACTGTTCATTGTCGAGCGCCTTCTGTGCGGCAGCCAATGCGCGCTCTGCTGCGGCTTGCTCGGCGGCACGGCGGCTGGAACCGCTGCCATCCGTGCAAACGCTGAGGTCGGTGATACGGCACGTCACGTCGAATATGCGTGCGTGATCCTCTCCGCTGCTGCCAACCAGATCATAGGCCGGTAACGGCAGATTGTGCGCCTGCAAAAGCTCCTGCAGGCGCGTCTTCGCGTCCTTCGGGGTATGTGCGCCGGCGGCGACGCGCTCGGCGAACAGACGGCGCACCAGGTCGCGGCAGACGGCCCAGCCAGCGTCGGCGTAGATAGCGGCGACCAGCGCCTCGAACGCGTCGGCAAGGATCGAATCACGGCGGAAACCACCGCTCTTGAGTTCGCCTGGACCAAGATGCAAGCGCTCACCGATCTCCTCGGCTCGTGCGATCTCGGCGAGTGCCGCGCCGTTGACGAGCGCAGCGCGCAGGCGCGTCATTTCGCCCTCGTCCGCGCGTGGATGGCGCTCGTAAACGAGCTCGGCCACGAACAGGTTGACCAGCGCGTCGCCGAGGAACTCCATGCGTTCGTTGTTCGCGTGGCCTGCGCTTCGATGCGTCAGCGCCCGTTCCAGCAGCTGCGGATCGACGAAACGATGGCCGAGGATTGTGCTATTCGCCACCAGCGTTGGTGAGGCTGATCGATTTGTCGAACTTGCCGACGAGATCGAGGTTGTACATGAAGGGCACGCGCTTCTCATAGGCGATCCGCAGCGTGGAGGCACCACCCTCGCGCTTGAGCTGGATAGCCGACGGCGGAACGCTGGCGTCGTCGACGTATTGCGTGCTGAACTTGAAGCTCAAGTCGCGGCGGATCTCGTCGAGCGACTTTTGCCCGGCACCGCCTTCCTGGCGTACCTGCTCCATCGCCTTGACCACCCCGAAATATTCGACATACATCGGGATCAAGCGCATCGCCAGATACGCGAAGAACCCGAGCACGCAAAGCACGATAACGAACCCGATCAGCGTAATTCCCTTGACCTTGCGATGCATGTTCATGCGTTTCCCCTTCGCCAGCCGGCTTGGTTTCGTTGCGAGGATGGTTGTGCGAGCCGCTATTTGATCAGAGTTCCGACCCGGCTTAAATCACCGAAATTCATCCAGATCAGGAACGCCCTGCCGACCAGGTTCGCCTCCGGTACGAAACCCCAGAAGCGGCTGTCGAGACTGTTGTCGCGGTTGTCGCCCATCGCGAAATACATGCCTTGGGGCACCTTCCAGCTACCCTCGTGGCCGACCCAAACCTGAGGGATTTCCATGATGCGATGTTCGACACCCTCGAGATCCTCCTGCTTCACCTGCGCACCATCCATCCTGCGGCCGGGTTCGGACGCGCCGGTGTACGCGCCGAGGTCGGTCTCCACGACCTCCTTTCCGTTCACGTACAGCGTCTTGTTGCGGTAGGTGATCTCGTCGCCGGGCAGGCCGATGACGCGCTTGATGTAGTCCTCTTTCGGGTTCTCCGGATAGCGGAATACGAACACGTCGCCGCGCTTGGGCTCGCCGATGTTGACGACCTTCGTATTGAGAACCGGCAGGCGCATGCCGTATGCGAACTTGTTCACGAGAATGAAATCGCCGACCAGCAGGGTCGGCATCATCGAGCCGGACGGAATCTTGAACGGCTCGGCCAGGAACGAGCGGAACAGCAGGATCAGCAGCAGCACCGGGAAGAACGAGCGCGCGTACTCGACCGCGACCGGCTCTTGCAGCATGTTGCGCGAACGTGCCGCACGCTCCTCCGGCGACAACGCGGTCATCGCCTCGATCGCCTCGGCGCGGCGCTTGCGCGCGCCGGCGAGCAAGAGCCAGTCGAGCAGCCAGATCACGCCGGCGACGGCCGTCAGCACCACCAGCAACAATGCAAAATCGAAATCCATGGTTGTTCCTTTCTGCTTCGGCGCGCCCTGCGCCGGGGCCGCGGATCGGCCGTGTCTACTTGTTGTCCATCTGCAGCACCGCGAGGAAAGCCTCCTGCGGAATCTCGACACTGCCGACCTGCTTCATGCGCTTCTTGCCTTCCTTCTGCTTCTCGAGCAGCTTGCGCTTGCGCGAGACGTCGCCGCCATAGCATTTCGCCAGCACGTTCTTGCGCAACGCCTTGACGCTCGACCGGGCGATGATCTGCGAGCCGATCGCGGCCTGGATCGCGACGTCGAACTGCTGGCGCGGGATCAGGTCCTTCATCTTCTCGACCAGCTCGCGGCCGCGGCGATCCGCGCTCGACCGGTGCAGGATCAGGCTGAGCGCGTCGACGCGGTCGCCGTTGATCAGCACGTCGACGCGCACGAACGGGCCGGCCTGGAAGCGATCGAAGTGGTAGTCCATCGATGCGTAACCGCGCGACACCGATTTCAGTTTGTCGAAGAAGTCCAGCACGACTTCGGCCAGTGGCAGCTCGTAGCTGATCTGCACCTGGGTCGCCAGATAATTGATCGAACGCTGCACGCCGCGCTTCTCCTCGCACAGCTTGATCACGCTGCCGATGTACTCTGGCGGGGTCAGGATGTTCGCGACGATGATCGGCTCGCGGACTTCCTCGATGTTCTGCGTCGGCGGCAACTTGGCCGGGTTGTCCAGCGAAATCACCTTGCCGTCGGTCTGCAGCACCTCGTAGACGACGGTCGGCGCGGTCGTGATCAGGTTGAGGTCGTATTCGCGCTCGAGCCGCTCCTGGATGATCTCCATGTGCAGCAAGCCGAGAAAGCCGCAGCGGAAGCCGAAACCCATCGCTTCGGAGGTCTCCGGCTCGAAGTTCAGCGCGGCATCGTTGAGCTTGAGTTTTTCCAGCGCCTCGCGCAACGAGGTGTAATCGTCCGCAACCACCGGAAAAAGGCCCGCGAACACGCGCGACTGCATCTTCTGGAAGCCCGGCAGCGGTGCAGGCGCCGGCTTGCCTGCCAGGGTCAGTGTGTCGCCGACCGGTGCGCCATGCACATCCTTGATCGACGCGGTGACCCAGCCGACCTCGCCCGCGCCGAGCACGCTCTTGGCCAGCCGCTTGGGCGTGAACACGCCGACCGAATCGACTTCGTGCGAGCGGCCGGTCGACATCACCAGCAGCTTGTCCTTGGGCTTGATCTCGCCCTGCATCACGCGCACCAGCGAAACCACGCCGAGGTAGTTGTCGAACCAGGAATCGATGATCAGCGCCTGCAGGCGGTCGGTGTCGCGCGGCTTCGGCGGCGGGATGCGCGCGACGATCGCCTCGAGCACGGCCTCGACGTTCTGGCCGGTCTTCGCGCTGATCGCGATCGCATCCTCGGCATCGATGCCAATCACCGCCTCGATCTCGGCCTTGGCACGGTCGATATCGGCGGTCGGCAAGTCGATCTTGTTCAGTACCGGAACGACCTCGAGCCCCATCTCGACCGCCGTATAGCAGTTCGCGACCGACTGCGCCTCGACCCCCTGCGCCGCATCAACGACGAGCAGCGCGCCTTCGCAAGCAGCGAGCGAGCGGCTGACCTCGTAGCTGAAGTCGACGTGGCCCGGCGTGTCGATGAAATTGAGCTGATACGTGGTGCCGTCTTTCGCGGTGTACGGCAGCGAGACGGACTGCGCCTTGATCGTGATGCCGCGCTCGCGCTCGATCGGGTTGTTGTCGAGCACCTGCGCTTCCATTTCGCGCGCGGTCAGGCCCCCGCAGATCTGGATGATGCGGTCCGCGAGCGTGGATTTGCCGTGGTCGACGTGGGCAATGATCGAGAAATTGCGGATATGAAGCATCGGGTATAGGTCTGTTGACAATTCCCCCAGCAAGCTGCGCCGGGATCGGTTTGCTCGCAGGGCAAGGAAGAGTGAGGGAGTGTATGCCGATACACGACCGAACGATGACGCCGCCCTGCGAGCAAACCGACCCGGCCCTGCGGGACAACGCGGCCTGCTGGGGGATTTGCCAACAGACCTTCGGCCACGGAGGTCAATCGACACAAGGGCGGGATTATCGCAGAAACGCACGGCGGGTGCTGTTCACGCGACCGCGACGCAAAAGAAACGGGGCCGCCTCGGCAGCCCCGTCGTCGTTGCGGATCAATGCGGACCGATCAGCCCTTGTCTTTCTCCGTCGGCACGGTCAACGCGAGAAACTGGGTCTGGTCCTCGCGGCGCACCAGCAGCATGATCGAGTCGCCGGGCTTGGCGCCTTTGACCGTCGCATTGAAGTCGGCGATCGACTTCACCGGCTTGCGACCGACCATCAGGATCACGTCGCCTGGCGCCAGCGCAGCGCGACGCGCGGCCGAGCCGGTGATGCGGGTGACGACTACGCCCTCGCCGTTGCTGATGCCGAGCTGCTTGCGCTGGTCCGCGGTCAGCTCCTCGACCACGATGCCCAGCGGATTGCCGGCCATTGCAGGCGCGGCACCACCGCGCGCGCTTGCGAGCGCTTCCTTGTCGGTCGGCAGTTCACCGACCGTGACCGGAATCGTCAGCGTCTTGCCGTCGCGCCAGATACTCAGGTCCGCCTTGCTGCCGGGCTTGCTCGAGCCGACCAACGGAGGCAGATCGGCCGACGTCACGATGTCGTGGCCGGCAAAGCCGAGGATCACATCCCCGAGCTGGACGCCCGCCTTGTCGGCGCTGCTGCCCGGTGTGATCTTGTTGACCAGCGCGCCGCCGATGCGCGGCAGGCCGAGCGCCTTCGCGTTCGCACGGTCGACGTTCTGGATCTGCACGCCGATCATGCCGCGGCTGACCCGGCCGCTGGTCTTGATCTGGTCGACCGCATTCATCGCGATATCGATCGGAATCGCGAACGACACGCCCATGAAGCCGCCGGTGTTCGAGAAGATCTGCGAATTGATGCCGACGACCTGGCCGTTGAGGTTGAACAACGGGCCACCCGAATTGCCGCGGTTGATCGGCACGTCGGTCTGGATGAACGGCACGTACTGCTGGTCGGCACCGCCGAATTGGCGTCCGATCGCGCTGACGATACCGGCGGTGACCGAATGGTCGAAGCCGAACGGCGAGCCGATCGCGACCACCCACTGGCCGGCCTTGACGCTCTTCGAATCACCGAGGCTGACCACCGGCAAGTTCGTCGCACTGAGCTTGAGCAGCGCGATGTCGTACTGCGCATCGGTGCCGACGACCTTCGCGTCGAGTTCGCGGCGGTCGGACAGGCGGATCGTCACCTGATCGGCGCCGTCGACGACATGGTTGTTGGTCAGGACATAGCCATCGGCCGAAATGATGAAGCCGGAGCCCATGGATACGCGTGTTCCGCGATCACGTGGCTGCGGCATCGGGCCGAAGAAGCGGCGGAAGATCTCCGGCACGTCCTGCTGGTCGTTCGGATCCTGATTCTGTGCCTGCGCATCCGGATTGCCGGTCGCCTGCACGTTGACAACCGCCGGGCCGTATTTCTCGACCAGGCCGGTGAAGTCCGGCAGGTCGGCGGCGTTCGCGGTGGCGGCCGCGGCCAGCACCAGCAACAGCGGCGCGCAGATCCAGCGGGAGAGCATCCCGCTCCTGATGTTCATCATGACATCTACCTCGTCTTTTCCCTTGAAGGATTGATTCGATGCGATCGTATTCTGCAGGTGGCCCTGCCATCGACCAGCCGATTTGATGGGGCCCGCCGATCAAAGTTCCAGATTTCCATGACGGAGTGCAGCGGCACTCAGGCTCGCTTCAGCGCTCATGGTGCAGCGACCGCCTGCACGGAGCGCGCCATGCGCTCCAGCGTCACGCGCGGCACGTCTCCCAGTACCGTGATCTTCCACGCGCCGGTATCGTGTGAATAGATGCCGAGCACGCCGCGCTTCAGCATGCGATCCGCAGCGGATGGCGTGTTGCCATCGCGCGGCTCGACGTAGACCGAGACATCTGCAAGGCCATCCGTGTACATCAGATGTTCCGCCTGGTTCGGCTCCTGCGCCGGGCGCTGGGCGCCCGCGAAGACGAAACCAGGCGGCAGCTCGGCCACGCGCCATAGTGGCGCTCGGCCGAGCGGTGCTTCGGCAGGAGATGCAGTGACGTCGGTAGCGCTGCCTGGCGTGAGGTCGCTCTCCTTCGGCGCAGCGCCGACATCGAGCGCGACAAACATGAATTGCTCCAACGTGCGCTTCGCGCTGTCCACGATCGCCGAACGCAGCGGCAGGTGAGTGGCCTCCTCAAGCCAGAGTCGATAACCGTAGCGGTAGTTGTCGCGCGGGGCGACATCGACAATGCGCGCGCGATAGCCAGCCACGCGGTCCTCACCGCCGACGTCGAGCAGATAGAGATTTCCGAACGAATGGCCGCGGGTATCCGGGATCAGCGGCAGCAGCCGCGCACCGATGCGGTTGGGCAGCAACACGGCCGGCGCACCGTTCCGCAGGCAGGTGATCGAACTTCCACTGCGCACGATCTCGCTGCGCGGGCCGCTCAAGCTGAGCAGACGTTCGCGTTCGTTGGCGCCGCCGGCGTGGAAGATGCGCAACGCGTCGATCCGCCCGTCGTGCTCGTAGACGAACGAGCCCTGGTAGTCCAGCTCGCGCACGGCCTTCGACATGCGAGTGAGCAGATCCTGCGCGTCACCCGGTTCCGCCAGCAGCGGGGAGGCCTGCAGCAATGCAAGCAGCGCGGTGAAGAAAATACCGGAACGGCGCCAGAACCCGTTGTGCCTGCGTTTGCGCGTATTGGATTGCGATGCAGGAAGCGGCGCCATGCTGCGCGTGGCAGCGACAAACGATGGGAGGGTGCTGCCTGGCGATACGGCGCCGACAATCCTGCGCATCGCTCAGTGATTCTGCGGAACGGGCTGCGCCACCCCTTCACGCTGCGGCGTGCCGAGCAGGACGTAGGGAACGAAGTTCGACTGCCCCGCCGCACCCGCCGCCTGGTAGTGGCGGATCAGGTAGGACTGAAGCCGCGGATCGATCACGACGGGTTCGACCAGATCGGTGCCGAAGCTGGCCGGCGCGGCCTCGACCGGAGAATTTGGCGCGACGAGCGGCGGGCGGAATTCGCCCGAAGCTGTCGTCGCGGCGACCGTTGCGGCACTGATCGCGCCGGTTTGCGGCAGCGTCCCCTTGGCAGCCAGCGTCGTCGGTACCGGACCGGTTTCCATCACGGGGCGCGTCAGCATGAGCGCGGCGACCGCAACCGACGCCGCGATCGCGCCGCCGGCACCCCAGCGCAACCACGCACTGGTGCCGCTCGCGTGAACGACCGGCTCCAGTTCGAGCCGTGCCATCACTGCGCCCGGGAAGCCGGGGGCGAGCGCAACGACTTCCTGCCGGCGCAGCGTCTGGCGCACGACGTGATACCGCGTCCAGCGCACCGGAAGTTCGGAATCGGCCGTCAGACGCTTGAGCAGGAAACGCGTCTGGTCGCGCTCCAGTTCACCGTCCATCAACGCCGAGAGCTGTTCGTGGATCTGCTGGTTCATGACGTCCTATTTCTCCGACAACAGCGGGCGCAACTGCTCGTCGATCGCCTCGCGGGCGCGGAAGATGCGAGACCTGACCGTGCCGATCGGGCAGTTCATCGTTTCCGCAATCTCTTCATAGCTGAGCCCGTCCACTTCACGCAGCGTGATCGCGGTCCTGAGCTCTTCGGGCAAGGCTTCGACCGTGGCGAACACGGTTCGTTCAATTTCCTGGCGCATGAGTTCGCGCTCGGGCGTCGCTGATTCATGCAGGCGCGTGGCGCCGTCGAACTGGACCGCATCCTCGACCGCGATGTCCTCGGTCGGCGGACGTCGGCCCTGCGACACCAGATGGTTCTTCGCGGTATTGATCGCGATCTTGTAGATCCAGGTATAGAACTGCGCATCGCCGCGGAACGAGCCAATCGCGCGATACGCGCGCACGAACGCTTCCTGCGCAACGTCCTGGCACTCGCTCCAGTCGTTGATGTAGCGGGAAATGACACTGACCAGCTTGTGCTGGTATTTCCTGACCAAGAGGTCGAACGCGCGTTTGTCGCCGTTCTGGACACGCTCAACCAGCGCCTGATCCAAGTCGCTTTCGCCCATCCGGGCCGTTCTCCCTGTTTGCCGACACGGTCAGGCATACAGCCTTGACCATGCATGGCGCAAATAGTTTCACGAAACCGCAGCCACGCCAAAGCACGCCTCCGACGAGGCCGATCCGGCGCATCGTCGCGCAGTTGCGTCCGCAGCGTACTGGTGCATGGGCGCATCCGCGCCCCCGTGGCTCGATCTTCAGCGCCGCAGGGATATTCCAGATTGGGTCAGCGCTGCCGGGGCTCAAGCACTGGCCGATGGCGCCGGCGCACTGCCGAGCAGTCGTGCACGCTCCTGCAGCAGGTTGTCGAAACTTGCCGCCGGCAGCGGTCGACAGAACAGGAATCCCTGCAGCACTTCGCAGCCCTGCGCGCGCAGGAAGTCGAGATGCTGCTCGATCTCTACTCCCTCCGCGACGACCTTTCGGTTCAGGTTATGCGCCATCGAGATGGTCGCCTGCACGATCGCCTCATCGTCCGGATCGACGCCGATGTTGCGCACGAAGGCCTGGTCGATCTTGATGTGGTCCGCCGGGAATCGCTTGATGTAGTCGAGCGACGACTGCCCGGTACCGAAATCGTCGATCGAGATGCTGCAGCCGAGATCGCGCAGCGCGTGCAGTGTTTCCAGCAGGTTCGGGATCGATTTCACGCTGATGCTCTCGGTCACCTCGAGATCGAGCAGATGCGGATCGATGCCGGTCTCCCTGACCACGGCCGCAACCACCTGCACGAGGCTCGGCTGGCGCAGCTGCAGCGGCGAGAGATTCACGCCGATGCGCAGTGGCAGGCCGTAGCGCAGTTGCCAGCGCCGCGCATCGTGGCAGGCCGCGCGCAGGATCCATTCGCCGATCGAGATGATCAGGCCGGATTCCTCGGCGAGCGGAATGAAGAAGCCCGGGCTGATCATGCCGAGCTCGGGATGTTCCCAGCGGATCAGCGCCTCCATGCCGACGATGTCCTCGGTCTGGCCGTCGATCTGCGGTTGGTAGAACACGCGCAGCTCGCCGTTCTTTTCGGCCTGGCGCAGCTTCGCTTCCAAGGCGAGCCGCTGCTGGTGCGATTCCTCGGGTACCGCGACGTAGGCCTGGAAGTTGTTACGACCCATGCCCTTGGCCGAATACATCGCAACGTCGGCGTGCTTGAGCAGGCGTTCCGCGTCGGTCGCGTCGTCCGGATAGAAGCTGAGGCCGAGCGACGCGGTCATGCTGAGTTCGAGGCCGCCAGCTAGCTGCAGTGGCACCTCCATCGCGCGCACGATCTTTTCGGCGATGCGCGCGACATCTTCGCGCTGCACGATATGGCGCAGGATCAGCGTGAACTCGTCGCCGGCATAACGGGCGACGGTATCCGATGCGCGCACGCTGCCGCGCAAGCGTTTGGCCACGGCCGACAGCACCTGGTCGCCGACTGCATGGCCGAGCGAGTCGTTGATGTTCTTGAAGCGGTCGAGGTCGACGAACACGACCGCGAACATCTCGCTGGTGCGGTGTGCTTCCTGGATCGCCGAGTTCAAGCGGTCGTTGAACAGCAGGCGGTTCGGCAAGCCGGTCAACGGATCCTGCAAGCCGATCGCGCGGCCCTGGTCGCGGGTACGCCGCAGTTCGAGTTCAAGCGCCAGCGCATGCGTGAACACGCGCAACGCGTCGAGTGCGGCGCCGTCGCCGGCCAGCGGCTCGCGCCGGGCGAGCAGCAGCGCGCCGAGGCAGGCGTTGCGCTCGCCGGTCAACGGCAGGCCGATCCAGCACTCGAAACGCCGTTCGCGCACGAACGCATCATCGTTCGCCGTGCGCCACGCGTTCGTGGTCTGCACAAGTTCCCGGCCGGCGAGCACGTGCTTGAGACTTGGTCCGAGCAGCGGATCGGAGCCCCCCTCGACAGGGCCAAAGCGATGGTAGACCGCCAACGCATGGAATTCGCCGGCGCTCTCGGGCGGCGCCTCGACGACCGCGGCGAAATCGAGCGCCAGCCAGTCGATCATCGCGCGCAACGCGATATCCAACCCCTCCTCGCGCGATTCCGTCCGGGTCAGCTGGCCGAGCGCGGCGAGCGCCAGTTGGTAACGGCTGAGTTCACTGAGTTCCCGGAACTGGTAGAAGTGCACGACGCGACCGTCCTGCACCGCCACGCGCACGTGCACATCGACCGGATACGAGGAGCCGTCCGCACGCGATTTGCGGCCGCGCAGCGACACGCTGCCTTCACGCCCAAGCTTCTGGATCATCTCGGCGCGACGATCCGGCGACAGCGTCGCGCTGAATCCATCGATGGAGCCCGCGAGAATCTGCGCACGTGAATACCCCGACCGCTGCACGAACACGGTATTCACGTCGAGGATGCGTCGGGTCTCCGGATCGACGATCGCCAGTTCATCGAGGTTGCCGTCGAACGCGAACTGGTAGCGCTCGCTGGCAGCCGGGGCGGACGCATTGCGTATAACACCGGTGCTGCGCGCGGCCAGCGTGACCTTGATACGCGCCGCCGCGTCGTCGGCCTTGACCGGGCTCGCGATCCACTCGACCAGGCCCGGCGGCCGGCTGTCCCAGCGCAGCGGACCACCGCGGCCACCGAGAATGCCGATGATCGGCGCCGGCGCGGCGGGATCGAGGTCGTGCAACTCTTCGCAGAATGCCAGCGTGTCCCGCGGGTTGTCGCCGAATTCGAGCAGAACGAGGTCGACACATGCGTTCTGTTCGAGGAAGCCACGTGCCTGCACAAGATCCTTCGCCGAATAGATCGCGTCGAATCCCTGCGCGTCGAGCACGTCGAACAACACGCGGCGATCGTCGCGCCCGGCCGCAACGATCAATGCAGCGCCGCGATGGTCGCCGACCGCCGCCATCATTGCACCCAGCGACCGTCGCGCAAGCGCAGGTGGTGTTGATGCTCGGTTTCGACCGTCAGGCGCTCGAACATTCCTTCCAGTTCCTCGGGCAGTTCCAACTGGCTGCCGACGAATACGAGTTTGCGCTCGTTGATCGCCTGCATGCGCGAAATGCGTCGCAACAGCAGGGTGTCGACCGGTCGCAGGTACGCCGCGAAGTCGACGAACAGATAAATGCCGAAATGCATGCTCTGCAGCACATAACGCAACGCGTCGGCGATCCGCTTGGAGCCTGGCACGTTCAGTCCACTCTCGCGCAACGAGGCGATGCCGGTATCCGGGCTCCAGACGTAGACGGACGTGCCGCCGCGCATCGCCAGCGTGCGCATCTGTGCGAGCGTTTCCGCGACATTGGCGGTTTCCAGCACGATCAGGTGCTGCGGCGACTGCACGATGCGGTCGAGCAGCTTCTGCGTGACCGGCAACTCGGCTGTTTTCTCGACCACACGCGTCTCCCCTGCCTCGTTGACCCGGCGTACGGCTTGCCGGGATTATAGCCATCCCTGTTGAGCTTCCCGGAGCCGCTCATGTTCGAAGGCCTGCGTTTCCAGCACTGGCAGAGCGCCCGTGACGAGGACGGCATCGTTGTGCTCACCCTCGATCGCGCCGGCAGCCCGGTGAACGCGCTCAGCCGCGCCGTGCTCGACGAGCTGTCCGAGATCGTCGAGCGACTCTCGTTCGAGCCACCGAAGGGTATCGTGATCCGCTCCGGCAAGACCGTGGGCTTTGTCGCGGGTGCGGATCTCAAGGAATTCGAGAGCTTCGAGAAGACTGGAACGGTGCTCGATGCGCTGGAGAACGGCCAACGCGTATTCCAGAAGCTGAGCCGGCTGCCCTGCCCGACCGTCGCGGCGATCCATGGCTACTGCATGGGCGGCGGCACCGAGATGGCGCTGGCCTGCCGCTACCGTGTCGCCTCACGTGATCCGTCGACGCGGATCGCGCTGCCCGAAATCAAGCTCGGCATCTTCCCGGGCTGGGGCGGCAGCGCGCGCCTGCCGCGGCTGATCGGCGCGCCGGCCGCGCTGGAAATGATGCTGACCGGCCGCAACGCGTCGGCCGCGAACGCGAAGGCAATCGGCCTGGTCGATGCGCTGACCTCGCCGGAACTGCTGGTCGACGCCGCGAAGGAGCTGATCAGGCATCCGCGATCACGCGCATTCACGCAGCGCGCGACCGCCTGGGCGACGAACATCTGGCCGGCGCGGCAAATCCTCGCTCCGATCCTGGTCAAGCAGACTGCAGCCAAAGCCCGCAAGGAGCACTACCCGGCGCCGTTCGCGCTGATCGAGACCTGGCGGCGCGGTGGATCGAACATCGGTCAGCGCCTGAAGCTCGAGGCGCGTGCGGTCGCCAAGCTCGCGGCCACGCCAACCGCGCACAACCTGATCCGCGTGTTCTTCCTGCAGGAGCGCCTGAAGTCGCTCGGCGGCGGTGCCGAGCACGGCATCAGGCACGTGCACGTGGTCGGCGCCGGCGTGATGGGCGGTGACATCGCGGCCTGGTGTGCGCTGCGCGGCTTCGACGTGACCTTGCAGGATCGCGAGATGAAATACGTGCAGCCCGCACTGGACCGCGCGAAGGAGCTGTTCACCAAGCGCCTGAAGACACCCGACCGCATCGATCCCGCACTGGCCCGTCTCAGGGCCGATGTCGAAGGCAGCGGCATCGCCAGCGCCGATCTCGCGATCGAGGCCATCTTCGAGAACCTGGCGGCGAAGCAGGACCTGTATCGCAAGACCGAGCCATCGTTGAAACCCGACGCGCTGCTCGCGACGAATACTTCCAGCATTCCGCTCAACGAGCTGCGCACCGCGGTGCACAAGCCGGCGCGGTTCCTCGGCCTGCACTATTTCAACCCGGTCGCGCTGATGCCGCTGATCGAGATCGTGCGCCACGATGAACTCGATGCAGCCACCGAAAAGCGCGCGCTCGCATTCTGCAAGGCGATCGACAAGCTGCCGGTGCCGGTTGCCGGCACGCCGGGCTTCCTGGTCAACCGCATCCTGATGCCGTACATGCTGGAAGCCGCGCGTGCGTACAGCGAGGGCATTCCCGGCCCGGTCATCGACAAGACTGCAAAGAAGTTCGGCATGCCGATGGGGCCGATCGAGCTGATCGACACGGTCGGGCTCGATGTCGCCGCGTCGGTCGGCGCCGAACTCGGCCCGTTCCTCGGCCTCGACATCCCGCCCGGCCTCAGCGAGCTCGTGAACAGCGGCAAGCGCGGCAAGAAGGACGACGAGGGTTTCTACAAGTGGGAAAACGGCAAGCCGAAGAAGCCCGAGGTCGACCCGCATTACGTCGCACCGGATGACCTCGAAGATCGGCTCATCCTGCCGCTGCTCAATGAAGCGGTCGCCTGCCTCAACGACAAGATCGTCGACGATGCCGACCTGCTCGACGCCGGCGTGATCTTCGGCACCGGCTTCGCGCCGTTCCGCGGCGGTCCGATCCAGCATGTCCGCGATTCGGGCGTCGATGCACTAAAGGCGAAGCTCGATGCGCTTGCGCAGAAATACGGCGAGCGGTTCAAGGCGAGACCGGGATGGGCCTCGGCGGCGCTGAGAAACACGTAGCCGCCACAAGCATCGGGCATCCATCCGCGGAGTTCCGCCCGCCCATCAGCGGTGGTCGGACGGGCGCTTCGATCTCGGCGGTCTGAGGGCGGCTGAGGTCTTTACAAGTTTCCGTCCATGCAGCGCTGCCCAGTCGGCATCCATGCCCCTCAAGCGGTCGGATGACCGCTTTCGATCTCAGCCGCCTGAGGGCGGCTTCGACCACAGGTCCTTCGCGATCCGTATCCCGTCCTCGCTGTTCGAGTAGAGCCCGCGCACCGTCAGGATCTCGATGTAGCCAAGCCGGCCATAGAACGCACGCGCTTCAGCGTTGCGCGCCCTCGCCTCGAGATAGATGCAACCGGTACCGGCAGTCAGCGCGGTCGTCTCCAGCCATGCCATCAAAGCGCTGCCGATGCCCTTGCGACGACGCATAGGATCAACCGCGAGCAGCAGCAGGTGCGCCTCGTCGTCCTTGTACTGCATGATGCCAAAACCGGAGATGCCCTCTCCTTCGCGCGCGACGGCCACATTGGTGGCGCGATCGCGCATGACGCGAAGAATGCGCGATGGCGTCCAGCGCCAGCCGAGGCCCTGTTCGACGAGGTCGCGCGACATCGCCGCGATCCGGGGTGCATCGGCGCGCACGGCGAGGCTGATTTCAGGTGTTGCGATCATTGCCAATAGGGGATGGCGGCGGATCGCGCCGAACGCAAGGGTCAACTCGCCGAGTCGGATTTGGCCAGACCGGAATGCCGCACGTCCTTGCCGCGCACCAGATACAGAACGAACTCGCAGAGGTTCTTGCAGCGGTCACCGATTCGTTCGAGCGAGCGCGCACACCAGAGACGGTCAAGCTCGGTCGGTATCTGCTCGGGCAATTCCTGCATGCGCGCGACCAGCACCTTGAACAGCCCGCGGTAGGTTTCATCGAGATGGCGATCGCGACGCATGACCTCGAGCGCAAGCTGCTCGTCCAGGCGCGCGAATGCATCGAGCGCACCGCGCAGCATGCCGCGTGCGAGGCTGCCCAGTTCGGCCAGCGACGCGGTGACATCCGCTCCGCCCTCCTCGCCGACCAGATGCTCGGCCATGCGCGCGATGCGCTTGGCTTCGTCACCGATGCGCTCGAGGTCGGCCAGCATCTTCATCACTGCGAGCACGAGACGCAGGTCTGATGCCGCCGGCTGGCGCCGCGCGAGAATGAACGCGCACTGCTCGTCGATCGCGAGCTCTGCCGCGTTGATGAGCCGCTCGCGCTCACGGATCGCGGTCGCAGCCGCCGCATCGCGGCCGACCAGCACGTGCAGGGCCGCCGCGATCTGCTCCTCGACGAGCCCCCCCATCGCGAGCACCTGCCGGCGCACATCCTCGATCTCGCTGTTGAACTGACGGGAAATGTGCTGAGAGAGATGAAGGCGGTCCATGGGTCTTGCCGATCTGTCGAGCCGTAATACTAGCGCCGCTGCGCGGCGGATGGTGCGGCGTTCGTCGCCGCGCGCGATGCGCTTCATCGCATCGCGCAAGCGCGGCACCTTACCCGTAGCGGCCCGTGATGAAATCCTCGGTCTGCCGCTCGCGCGGATTGGTGAACAGCGCGTCGGTATCACCGAACTCGACCAGTCGGCCTTCATGCAGGAACGCGGTGAAATCCGAGACGCGCGCGGCCTGCTGCATGTTGTGCGTGACCAGCAGCAGCGTATGGCGCTGTGCGAGTTCATGCAGCAGTTCCTCGAAGCGCAGCGTCGACACCGGATCGAGCGCCGAAGCCGGTTCGTCCAGCATCAGGATCTCCGGTTCGACCGCGAGCGCACGCGCGATCACCAGGCGCTGCTGCTGGCCAAGCGACAGGCTGAACGCGCTGTCGTCGAGCCGCGGTGCGACCTCATCCCACAACACCGCCGCTTTCAGCGCGGCTTCGATGCGCTCATCCAGCTCTCGACGACGCTTGATGCCGAGCAGGCGCAGTCCATACGCCACGTTGTCATGCACCGACAGCGGAAACGGATTGGGCCGCTGGAACACCATGCCGACGCGCCGGCGCAGGTCGTGCACCATCGCGTCCTTCGCGTACGCGTCGGTATCGCCGATCAACACCCGGCCTTCCACGCGGCTGTCGGCGATCTCGTCGTTGAGGCGGTTGAGGCAGCGCAGCAGGCTCGACTTGCCGCAGCCGCTCGGGCCGACCACCGCGGTGATGCACCGCGCCGGAACGTCAAGATCGATGCGATCCAGGACCTGGCGCGCGCCGTACCAGAGCGAAAGATCCCGCACAGACAGCGCGATGCCTTCATCACGCGCGGCTTCCACGGGTACGCTCGACGAGGATTTGGGTACTGTGCTCAGCATTGATCGAAGGATCTCAGGTTTCCAGTGCGCGATAACGGTCGCGCAGACGATTGCGCAGCAGGATCGCGGACAGGTTCAGCAGGATCACGACGCCGACCAACAGCACGGCGCAAGCATACGCGCGCGGCACGCCACGAATCGCATCGGAACTCGCCAGCGCGGCATCGTAAATCTCGAAGCCGAGATGCATGAACTGGCGCGACGGGTGCAGGAACGGCGATGTGCCATCCAGCGGCAACGCGGGCGCGAGCTTGACGACGCCGACCAGCATCAGCGGCGCGACCGCGCCGGACGCACGCGCGATCGCGAGAATCAGTCCGGTCAGCAAGGCCGGACGCGCGGCCGGAAGGAGCAGATGCCACAGCGTCTCGTCGCGCGTTGCGCCGAGTGCGAGCGACCCCTCGCGCTGGCTTGCGGGAATGCGTGCGAGCCCTTCCTCGACGCTGACCACGACGACCGGCAGGGTCAGCAGCGCCAGCGTCAGCGCGGCCCAGAGAAGACCGCCGCTGCCGAAGGTCGGCATCGGCAGGCGGTCGGCGTAGAACCAGCGATCGATGCCGGCGCCGATGCCGTGCACGAACAGACCGAGGCCGAGCACGCCGTAGACGATGGACGGCACGCCGGCCAGCGTGTTGATCGCGGCGCGCACGAAGCGCACACCGGGTCCGCGGCGCTGATGCAGGTAGACCGCGGTCGCGACGCCGAGCGGCATCACGATCACGCTCATCAACAGCACCAGCGTGACCGTGCCGATCAAGGCTGGCAGCACACCACCGGCGAGGCTCGATGCGGCCGGCGGTGTGCCGAGGAAGCGGCCGAGATTGCGCACGAACAGGCCGATGCGCGTGGGAAGACCTATCTCGTTCGAGCGAACCACATTGAGCAATTCGGCGGGACGGCTGGCGCTGGCGAGCAAGGCGGGTTCCTGGGCCGCAGCGCCGCGCGCAAACAGGCGCCGGCCATCGGTCAAGATGAGCGTGATCGCATCGGACGGCTGCGACCGCAGGGCGATATCCACCGCTGGCACGCGCTGGTACGCGTCGCCGATGCGATCGATCTCGCTGCCGCGGATTGCGATCGCATCCTTATCGACAGCGACGACCTCGCCGAGCAAGCGGCGCCCGTCGCGCAGTTGCAGCTCATCGACCGGCGTTGGCCAGAACGGCGCCAGCCCGGCCACCGCCAGCCAGCCGAGCAGGCCCAGCAACGCGCAAAGACAGAGCGCCGACATTCCGGCCAGCAACCAGGTGCCGGCATCGTCGAGGAGTCGCCGCATCATGCCACTTGCATTTCCGCTCGCAGACGGCGGCGCAGGCGCTCGCGGACGATGCCGGCGACGGAGCTCAGCAGCACGGTCAGAGCCAGCAGCAACAACGCGGCCAACAGCAGGCTTCGATACGCGGTGCTCGTCGGCGCAGCCTCGGGCATGCCGAGCGCGAGGTCCGCACTGATCGAGCGCAACCCCGCCAGCGGATCGAAGCCGGCGACTGGCGTGTTGCCGCTGGCCATCAACACGATCATCGTCTCGCCGAGGCAGCGCGAGAGTCCAAGCACGGCGGCTGCGGCGAGTCCGGAACCCGCTGCCGGCAGCAGCACCGAAGTGAGCGCCTGCCAACGCGTGGCGCCGAGCGCAAATGCGGCCTGCGTCTGCGTGCGCGGCACCAGGAACAACGCGTCCTCCGCAACCGAGAACACCATCGGCAGCGCGGCGAAGCCAAGCGCGAGGCCGACCAGCATCGCGTTCCACGGGCTGGAAGGCACGATCGCCGTGCCCTCGTGTCGAGCGGCCATCGTGATACCGATCGCCATTACCACAATCACCAGCGGCAACAGCCACAACGGCAGCCAGCCTTCGACGTGCCCACGTGCACCGAATGCCATGCCGCCCGCGAGCAGCAAAGCCGGCAGCACTACGATCAGGCCGAGCACGGTCGCGACATGGCCCTTCAACCACGGCGCCAATGTCGCCACCGCGACCAGGCCGAGCACGACGGTCGGCAATGCATCGAGGATCTCGAGTGCCGGCTTGATCCATGC
Source organism: Dokdonella soli (assembly GCF_039523175.1). Classification (NCBI taxonomy): domain Bacteria; kingdom Pseudomonadati; phylum Pseudomonadota; class Gammaproteobacteria; order Lysobacterales; family Rhodanobacteraceae; genus Dokdonella; species Dokdonella soli. The sequence goes on along the minus strand of NZ_BAAAEU010000004.1, from coordinate 228,224 downwards.
GCGCAGTCGAGGTGCGCAGAAATGCGCGCAGAACATCGCGGTCGCGATGCCGAGCGGAACCGCCACCATCACGGCGCACGCGGCTGCGCGCAGCGTGCCGGCGAACAGCATGCCGAGTTGCTGCCATGCCGCCAGCGGCAAGCCGGCCCACGGCAGCAGACTGCCGAGCAGGAACATCGGGATCGCGAGCAGGCCACCCAGCACCAGGGCCGTCCCGGCGGCCTCGAAGAATGCCCTTGCTCGCGCGCGCCGTGCGCGCGAGCGCGCCACGTCCCGAATGAAGGCGGGGCTCAGGACTGGCTCGCAAGTGGCTGGATTGCCGGACATTCACGCACGCTAGGTGGACAAGATGACAGTGTTGTTACATCCCCTCGGCGACCGTCATCGATCTGCCACTCCAGCGCAATACGCGCTTCAAGCAGTGGCGCCAGCCTGCATGGAAGTCACGAGCCGTCCCTGCCCATGCGCGTCGCCATCGTCACCGAAACCTGGCCACCGGAGATCAACGGCGTCGCCTTGACCGTGCAGTCGCTCGCGCGCGGGCTGCAAGGCCTGGGGCACTCGGTCGAACTGGTGCGGCCGCGTCAGGAAGGCGAACCGGGCATGGTTCCGCCCGACGGGTTCGAGCAAGTCCTGCTGCCGGGCGCGTCCCTGCCGCGCTACCCGGGCCTTCGTTTCGGCTTGCCGGCGCATCGCACCTTGCATCGGCGCTGGTCCGCATGTCGGCCTGACGTGCTCTACATCGCGACCGAAGGTCCGCTTGGGTTGACCGCACTCGGCGCAAGCCGCCGGCTCGGCATCCCGGCCTGTACCGGTTTCCACACGCGCTTCGACGACTTCGCCTCGCACTACGGTCTCAGTTTCCTGACCCCGATCGTGTTCGCCTACCTGCGCCGTTTCCACAACCGTGCATCAGCGACCCTGGTGCCGACCACGGAACTCGCGGAGTTCCTCGGTGCGAACGGATTCCACGATGTGCGCCTGCTGCGCCGCGCGGTCGATACCGAACTGTTCCGGCCGGACCGGCGCGACGAGGCGCTGCGCGCGGAATGGGGACTTGCCGCTGGCGACCTGGCGATCATTCATGTCGGCCGCATCGCGCCGGAAAAGAACCTCGAGCTGGCGGTGCGTGCATTCCATGCGATCAAGGCGGATGCGCCACGCGCGCGCTTCGTGATCGTCGGTGACGGTCCGGCCCGGGCCACGCTGGCCGCACAGCATCCCGATATCGTGTTCACGGGCATCCGCCGTGGCGAGGATCTCGCCAGGCACTACGCCTCCGGCGACCTGTTCCTGTTCCCGAGCCTCACCGAGACCTTCGGCAACGTGACCCTCGAAGCGCTGGCCAGCGGTGTGCCAGTGGTCGCGTTCGACTATGGCGCAGCCCACGAGCACATCCACGACGTGCGCGCCGGAAGCCGCGTGCCGCGTGGCGACGACGACGCATTCATCGCAGCAGCCGTCGCATCGGCCGCGGATGTTGCACGCCGCGCGCAGCGCCACGACCCGGCTTTGCGCGATGCCGCCCGCGACGCGGTCACCGCATTGAGCACGGCCAGCGTTGCGACCCATTTCGCTGATCTGCTCGGCGAACTTTCGCTGCGGAGGGCGGCATGACGACCTGGCAACGCATCGAAATCGGCAGCGGCGAGCGCTGGCTCTGCATCGCGATGAATCGGTGGGGTGCGCTTCGCGCGCTCACCCTGTTCTTCCGCGTGATCAGCCGCCTCGGCGACGGCGTGTTCTGGTATGCGCTGATGGCGTTGCTGGCGGCGTTTGGCGGGCTTCGCGGAATGCACGCGGCGCTGCACATGGCCTGCGTCGGCATCGTCGCCGCGACGATGTACCGGATGCTCAAGCGCTGGACGCGTCGGCCCCGCCCGTTCCGCGCGCATGCGGACATCACCGCCTACATCGCGCCGCTCGACGAATTCAGCTTCCCCTCGGGCCATACCCTGCACGCGGTCAGCTTCACCTTGGTCGCGCTCGCGTATTTTCCGGTGCTCGCACCGCTGCTGCTGCCGTTCACCGTGCTGGTCGCGATGTCGCGCATCGTGCTCGGCCTGCACTATCCGAGCGACGTGCTTGCGGCGACCCTGATCGGTGGCAGCCTGGGCACGCTGTCACTGTGGCTCGCGCATGCCGTCCGGCTGTTCGGCTGAGATCCGACGGATCGTGCGACGTACCGCGCCAACGCTCTACCAGGCCCTCTGATACTGGGGCGGCGGCTCCAGCTTCACGCCCAGCTCGGCCGCCGCACGGCGCGGGAAATAGGGATCGCGCAGCAGTTCACGCGCCATGACGACGAGATCGGCGTCACCGCGATCGATGATCGCCTCGGCCTGCTTCGCATCGGTGATCAATCCGACCGCACCGGTAGCGATGCCTGCTTCACGGCGGATGCGCGCAGCAAACGGGACCTGATACCCCGGCGCCACCGGCACATGCGCATGCGGCACCGCGCCGCCGGACGAACAATCGATCAGGTCGACGCCGTCGCGCTTCAGCCAGCGCGCGAGTTCCACGCATTCATCGATGTCCCAGCCGCCGGGCATCCAGTCGGTCGCAGACACGCGCACGAACAGCGGCCGTGGCGCCGGCCATGCCTCGCGCACAGCGGCGACCGTTTCGCGCAATAACCGCGCGCGGTTCTCCAATGAACCGCCGTGGTCATCGGCGCGCTGGTTGCACAGCGGCGACAGGAATTCGTGCAGCAGGTAGCCGTGCGCGGCATGGATCTCGATCACGCGGAAACCGGCTTCGCGTGCGCGCAACGCGGCATCCCGGAAGTCCGCGATGACTTTCGTGATGCCATCTGCGTCGAGCGCAACCGGCACGGGATACCCCTCGTCGAAGGGAATCGCGCTCGGCGCAAGCGGCGTCCAGGCGCCCTGCCTGCTCGGCAACGGCTTGCCCCCACGCCACGGCTCCGCCGTACTGGCCTTGCGCCCGGCATGCGCGAGCTGGATGCCGGGCAATGCGCCCTGCGAGGTGATGAACGCTGCAATGCGTGCCCAAGCGTCGCGTTGCCGGTTGTTCCAGATGCCCGTGTCGGTCGGCGAGATGCGCCCTTCCGGCGACACGGCGGTCGCCTCGGTAAACACCAGTCCCGTGCCGCCGACCGCGCGGCTGCCCAGATGCACGAGATGCCAATCGTCCGGGATACCGTCGACCGCGGAGTATTCGCACATCGGCGACACCACGATGCGGTTGCGCAGGGTGACGTCGCCGATCGTCAACGGTTCGAACAGGCGCATGCAACTCTCCGGATGGATCGCCCAGCGGGAATCGCTGGCGAGCTGCCTTATACAACGGCGATGGCGCGCTGCAACATCCGATCTCCCGACGCCGCCACTGTCAGGATGGTCGTCGGTTATAAAAATAATCTTATTCAATCGATTGAAGATCATTCTTCAAGTCAATTCCATATGCAGGCCATCCGGCCGAAGCAGCGCCCTTGAAAGCTTAGCGGGAGCTTAACGACGACTGTGATGCAGTTCGCACACAGGGAAACGACAACTTCGGGGTGCAAAGATGTTGCCGATCGATCTGGATGTGACGCGCAGTGTCCGGGCCTACATGGCCTCGTGCATGAATGGGCCGGAATTCTCGCTGGAGCGCGTGCATGGCGGGCTGTGCGATGCGGTCTGGTATTCGCCGAAGGACCGCCGCGCATTGCGCGCGTTGTGTGACCAGCATCCCCAGGAATTCACGCGCTGGTTGTATGAGCGTGAGCGCGATGGCCGCTACACCGGCCTGATCATGGTCTGGCCGGCCGGCTATTCGACGCCGATCCATGATCATGCCGGCCTGTGGGGCATCGAGATGGTCCTGCAGGGAACACTGGGCGTCGAGGACTACGAACTCACGACCGACGAGCGCGGTGAAGCGCAGCCGAGATTCGTCGGCACGACGCTGCTCGAGGAAGGCCAGTCCTGCGCGTTCCGCGGCACCGCCGGCCACGCACACCGCTGCACCAACCTGTCGGCACGCCGCGCCGCGGTCACCCTGCATGTCTATGGCGGTCTGCTCGAAACCTATTGCAATTTCGACCCGGCGCTGGGCGGTCGCTACGTCGCCGCACCGACGATCGCGAGGATCGACGGCAGCCTCGGAGCCACGCGCGTGCGCAGTGCGTGAGTCTGTCCCTCTCCCGGAGAGAGGGGGAGCCTTTGAGCGAGACACGTTCTTTCAGGACCGTAGTACCGCAGGGCGGTAGGAACCGTCATCGCTTTCAGCGACGATAGGCGGCCTTTCTTTCGGCGATTCCGCGATGCGTTTGCGTGCCCTGCTGGTACTGGTCTGGATTCTCTGCGCCGCCGGCTGTGCGCCAGCGACCCTGCGCAATGCCGCGGAATCCAGCCGGACTCCGCTGATCCTGATCTCGATCGACGGCTTCCGCGCCGACTATCTCGATCGCCACGAGACGCCGACACTCTCCGCGCTTGCAGCCGACGGCGTGCGTGCCGAGGCCATGAAGCCGGCATTCCCGACACTGACCTTCCCGAACCACTACACGCTGGTGACCGGCCTGTATCCGGACCACCACGGCATCGTCAACAACCGCATGGTCGACCCTGCCAGCGACAAGGTCTTCGTCTACAAGGATCCGAAGACCACCAGCGATCCGTCATGGTGGGGCGGTGAGCCGATCTGGGTCAGCGTCGAGAAACACGGCGAGCACGCGGCAACCATGTTCTGGCCGGGCTCGGACATCGCGATCGCGGGTGTGCGGCCGAGCAAATGGCTGCCGTTCGACGGCAAGCTGACGCCGGACCAGCGCGTCGACCAGCTGCTGCGCTGGATCGACCTGCCCGTGCCGCAGCGCGCCTCGTTCTTCACGCTGTACTTCGAGCAGGTCGACCACGCCGGGCATGACAACAGCCCCGATTCGCCCGCCGTCGATGCCGCATTGCGCGAAGTCGACGCCGCGCTCGCGCACCTCGTCGACGGCCTGAAGCGACGCGGCCTGTTCGCGCACGCGAACCTGGTGATCGTGTCCGACCACGGCATGACCGCGACTTCGCGCGAGCGTCGCACCTACCTCGACGACGTGCTGCCATTGGCCGATGTCGATGTCGTCAACTACGGCATCCTCGCCGGCATCGTGCCGCATGCAGGCAAGACTGCGGATGTGGAGCGCGCCTTGCTCGCGCCGCATGCGCACATGCAGTGCTGGCGCAAGTCGGAGATGCCCGCGCGCCTGCACTACGGAACGAATCCGCGCATCCCGGCCCTGCTCTGCCTCGCCAAGGATGGAGGCATCATCACCTCGCACGAGTACGAAACCAGTGGCGGTCATTTCTCGGCCGGCGAGCACGGTTACGACAGCGACGATCCGGCCATGCGCGCGCTGTTCATCGCGCACGGCCCGGGGTTCAAACAAGGGCTCGTAGTACCGGAGTTCGACAACGTCGACGTGTATCCGCTGCTCATGCACCTGCTCGGCATCCGCCAGCAGCCGAACGACGGCGATTACGCCGCCGTCGCCGGCATGTTGCGCGTCGACGCGCATTGAGCAGTCGCGGCATTCAGCGACTCAGTTCGCGCAGCGCTGCCTCCGGGTAGCGCGCGCCGGATGCGACGCCCTGCGGGGCGATCGCGTCGATTGCGGCGAGTTCCGCCGCGCTCAACGTCAACGCGCCGGCCGCCACGTTCTGCTCGAGCCGCTCGATGCTGGTCGTGCCCGGAATCGGCGCAATGTGATCGCCCTGCGCGAGCAGCCACGCCAGTGCGAGTTGCGACGGCGTGCAGTCCTTCTCGGCGGCGATGTCCTCGATCTTCTCGACGAGCGCGAGGTTCTTCGCGAAGTTGTCGCCCTGGAAACGCGGCGAACCGCGTCGCCAATCATCTGCGGCGAGATCCTCGAGTTTCCTGAATCGGCCGGCGAGGAAACCGCGACCGAGCGGGCTGTACGCGACGAAGCCGATGCCGAGCTCGCGGCACAGCGGCAGGATCTCGTCCTCCGGATCGCGACTCCACAACGAGTATTCGCTCTGGATCGCGGTGAGCGGATGCACGGCATGCGCGCGCCGGATCGTCGCCGCCGACGCTTCGGACAAGCCTACATGGCGCACCTTGCCCTGCTTCACGAGTTCGGCGAGCGCACCAACGGTCTCCTCGATCGGCACCTTCGGATCGATCCGGTGCTGGTAGTAGAGATCGATGTGGTCGACGCCGAGCCGACGCAGCGAGGCTTCGCAGCTGGCGCGGACGTATTCGGGCCGGCCGTTTACGCCGAGGCGTTCGCCGCTCTCGCTGCGCACGATGCCGAACTTGGTTGCGAGCACGACACGGTCACGGATGCCGGCGAGCGCCTTGCCGACCAGTACTTCATTGGTGAACGGCCCGTAGATGTCGGCCGTGTCGATCAGGCTCACGCCGAGATCGACCGCGCGGCGGATCAGCGCGATGCCGGCCGCGTCGTCGTGCTCGCTGCTCGAATAGAAATCCGAAAGGCCCATGCAGCCGAGGCCGATCGCTGAAACCTGCAGGGTGTTGCCGAGTGTTCGCATCTTCATCATAAGCTCCTTTGTCAACGTTCCTGATCGGTCGGCCGCATCAGCACCTCGTTGATGCTGACGTGCGACGGCCGGGTTACACAGAACAGAATGGCTTCGGCGATGTCGGCCGGCTGCAGCTGGCGCAGGCTTTCGGCCCAGGTTTCGATCGCCTCCTTCACGGCCGGATTGCCGATGTGATCGCGCAATTCCGTTGCGACAGCGCCGGGCTCGACGACACTGACGCGCACGCCGTCGCGATGGACCTCGCGACGCAACGCCTCGGAAAACGCGACCACGCCGAACTTCGTCGCCGAGTAGCCAGCGCCGTTCGGATTCGCGACGCGACCCGCGGTCGAGGCGATATTCACGATGTCGCCGCTGCCCCTTGCGCGCATGCCGCGCAATGCGGCCTGCGTCGACGCGATCAGGCTGAGCACGTTCAATTCCAGCATGCGGCGCCAGCGACCGAGATCGGCGTCGGCGACCGGCTCCAGATACATCACACCGGCGTTGTTGACGAGGATGTCGAGTCTGCCGTACCGGGCCTCGGTCTCGGCGACGATGCGTTGCGCTTCGTGCTCGTCGAGCAGATCCGCCTCCAGCACCAGTGGTTCGGCGCCGAGCTTGCGTAGGCGATTCGCGAGTTCGTCTAGGCGATCGCGCCGGCGAGCCGCGATCGCGACCCTGGCGCCCGCTTCGGCCAACGCGACCGCGGTCGCCTCGCCGATGCCGGACGAGGCTCCGGTGACCAGCGCCACACGGCTGTCGAGGGTTTTCATCGTGGGAATTCCTGCAACGAGAGGACGCGTATCCTGCGCCTTGCGACTGCGTCGAAAAACCCCGACGATGCGCATGCGTCATGAAGCCCTCCTTCACAATCACTCCGGACCAGCTCCCCGCGCTGCTCGCGTTCGCACGGGTCGCTGCACACGGCAGCTTCACCAGCGCCGCGCGCGAGCTGGAAGTCTCGCCGTCCGCGCTGTCGCAGACGATCCGCGGGCTCGAGACCCGGCTCGGCGTGCGCCTGCTCAACCGCACCACACGCCGCGTCGGACTGACCGAGGCCGGCGCCGCGCTGCTTACGCGCGTCGAACCCGCGCTCTCCGAGATTGATACCGCGATCGGCGACCTGCGCCAGCAGCGCGAGCGGCCCGCCGGCACCTTGCGCATCACCGCGCCACAGGTCGGCGTGCCGGCGCTGCTGGAACCGCATCTGGCGGATTTCCTCGCGGCCTATCCGGACATTTGCCTCGACATCCATGTCGACAGTTCGCTCAATGATCTGGTGACCCAGGGTCTCGATGCCGGCATCCGGCTCGGCGAGAAGGTGCAGCGCGACATGGTCGCGTTGCCGCTCGGCGGCGCGCAGCGTTCGGTCGTGGTCGGGGCGCCGGCTTATTTCGCCCAGTGTGGAACGCCCCAGCATCCGCGCGAGCTGCAGTCGCACAACTGCCTGCGCTCCCGCTTCTCGCTGGGGGGCGCAACTTATCGGTGGGAGTTCTGCGAACGCGGGCGCTGGTTCGAGATCGGGGTCGAAGGCAGCGTGATCTGCAATGACCACTCGCTGTTGTTGCGTGCCGCAACGCATGGCGTTGGCCTGGTGCACACGATGGAGCCGCTGGTGCGCAAACAACTCGCGGCAGGAACCCTGGTCAGCGTGCTCGATGCGTTCCTGCCGCCGTACGACGGCTTCTACCTCTACTACCCGAGTCGCGCTCAGCTCGCGCCGAAACTACGCGTGTTTGCCGACTTCCTGCGCGCGCGCCTGAACGCGCCGCTTCAGCCCGTGCGCGCGAGTCGCTCGACGACCTCGCGGTAACGCGTGGCGATGCGCTGCTCGTCGCGATGACGGCCATCGCGAACGACCCAGTCGCCGGCGACCATCACGTCGCGCACGAGGTTCGTGTTGCCAGCAAACAGCCACGTGTCGACGACATGTGCGGGATCGCGGCCGGCGAGCAACGGTGAGGCGTCATCGAGTACCACGAGGTCGGCACGTGAGCCGTGCGACGACGACTCGGGGCCAACGCCTTCGAGTCGGCCAACCGCTGCGCCAGCAGCTTGCGCGCCACCTGCGAGAGCCCGTGCGAACAGCATCTCGCCAGTGCTCGGCATCGTCGCATTCGCACTGACATTGCGATGACGCGTGATCAGCCGTTGCCCATACTCGAGCCAGCGCAGTTCCTCGACCGGCGACACCGAGATATGACTGTCCGAGCCGATGCCGATCGCACCGCCGGCATCGAGGTACGCCTTCAGCGGAAACAGCCCGTCGCCGAGATTTGCCTCGGTAGTCGGACAGAGACCTGCCACCGCACCGGTTGCGGCGAGACGCCGTGTTTCCGTCTCGGTCATGTGCGTGGCATGCACGAGGCACCAACGAAAATCGACGGCGGCGTGATCGAGCAGCCACTCGACCGGACGCGCGTTGCGGATCGCGAGACAGTCCTGCACCTCGCCGATCTGCTCGGCGATATGGATGTGGATCGGCCCGCTGCGCGCAATATCGGTGTCGAGGACCGCGCGCAGAGCATCCTCGGGCACCGCACGCAATGAATGCAGCGCGATGCCCACGCGCACCATCGGCGCCTCCAGCGCCCGCAACTGTTCGACGAGCCACAGATAGCCGTCGACATCGTGGCCGAAGCGACGCTGGCGCTCGGTCAACGGACGTCCGTCGAAGCCACCCGTCATATACAGCGTCGGCAACAGGGTCAGGCCGATGCCCGCCTCGTGCGCCGCCTCGACCAGCGCCAGCGACATCGCGGCCGGATCGGCATAGGGCTTTCCGTCCGGCTGGTGATGCAGGTAGTGGAACTCGCAGACCTGCGTGTAGCCCGCCTTCAGCATCTCGACATACAGCTGCGCCGCGATCGCGCGCAGGTCGTCCGGTCCGATGCGCCCGGCGAACGCATACATCACCTCGCGCCAGCTCCAGAAGCTGTCCTCGCCTTCCCCACGCCTCTCAGCGAGTCCGGCCATCGCACGCTGGAACGCGTGCGAATGCAGATTCGGCATGCCGGGTACGACGTAGCGACCGAGGTACGCGGAGTTTGCGCGCGGGGCGCCCGCCTCGACGGCGAGCAATGCGCCGGGCAGATGGCGCCCCCGGTCGACGTCGATGCGCACGTCCGCCGCGAAGCCGTGCGGCAACCAGGCGTGATCGGCGAAATGCTGGCTGACGTCCATGACCAATCCGTGCGGGCGGAGCGGCGAGCCTAGCCGCGCAACGGCGTCATTTCCACCCCATCGCTTGGCGCGCGCGCGCGCAGACGCGACACTAGCGGATATGAACCAAGCAGAACCGACCACGCGTATCGAACGGTTTACGCAACACGAGTGGCCGTTACCGCTGCAACGGCGGCAACGCATCGTTTTCTGGAGCGTGGCGGCCCTGGTCGCCGAGTTCGAGCAGGCCAACACCTGGTCGAAATCCGATTTGTCCCCAAAGGAAGCCGCCGGATGAGCATGCACTGGGACGGACTGCTGCTGGACTGCCGGCTCGCAACGATGACCGACAACGGCGTGCCCTACGGCGCGATCGAACGCGGCGCACTCGCGTGGAAGGATGGCGTGCTGGCGTTCGCCGGCGCACAGGCGGATCTTCCGGATCGTCCGGATCGGCTCGCGGCGCAGGTGGCATCAGCCGGCAACGCCTGGGTCACGCCGGGCCTGATCGACTGCCACACGCACCTGGTATTCGGCGGCGATCGCGCCGGTGAATTCGAGCAGCGCCTGAACGGCGCGAACTATGAGGAGATTGCGCGCACCGGTGGCGGCATCATGTCGACCGTGCGTGCGACGCGCGCTGCCGATGAAGACGCCCTGCTCGCGCAGTCCTTGCCGCGTGCGCGCGCGTTGCTTGCCGATGGCGTGACAACGCTCGAGATCAAGTCCGGCTATGGCCTCGATCTCGACAGCGAACGCCGGATGCTGCGTGTCGCGCGTCGCATCGGCGACGAACTCGGCATTGGCGTGCGCACGACCTTTCTTGGCGCGCACGCATTGCCGCCGGAATTCACCGGGCGCCAGGACGACTATATCGCTCAGGTCTGCGAGGTCATGTTGCCGGCGATTGCTCGCGAGCAGCTTGCCGACGCGGCCGACGCGTTCTGCGAAAAGATCGCGTTCACGCCGGAGCAGACGCGCCGCGTGTTCACGAAGGCGCGTGAACTGGGCTTGCGCGTGAAGCTGCACGCGGATCAGCTGTCCGATCTCGGCGGCGCCGCGCTCGCCGCGGAATTCGGCGCACTCTCGGCCGACCACCTCGAATACACCAGCGAAGCCGGTGTGCTCGCGATGGCTGCGTCCGGCAGCGTCGCGGTGCTGCTGCCGGGTGCGTTCTACGCATTGCGCGAAACGAAACTGCCGCCGATCGACGCGTTTCGCACGCATCGTGTGCCGATCGCGATCGCGACCGATCTCAATCCCGGTACCTCACCGCTGTTGTCGCTGCGTCTGGCGATGAACATGGCCTGCACGCTGTTCCGCCTGACACCGGAGGAAGCATTGCGTGGTGCAACCATCAACGCGGCGCGCGCGCTCGGTCTGGCCGATCGCGGTACGCTGGCGGTCGGCCAACGCGCCGACTTCGTGGTCTGGGGCGTCGAGCGTCCGGCGGATCTCTGCTACTGGATCGGCGGCGCATTGGCGCGGGAAGTCCGCATCGCCGGGCGATGCGTCTGAACGGGCCGGCGTGAATTACAAGCTCAGCCGGCTCTCGAATCGCCGTGCCGCACCGCTGAGCGGATCGATGAAGTCGACGGCCTGCGCCAGCAGTTTCAATGGCCGGCTGTAGTCGTCGGCACTGCCGGGAGCACGCGCGTCGGCCAGCCGCGGATAGAAATCATCGTTGACGATCGCGGCGCCGAGCGCCGCCATATGCACGCGCAGCTGATGCTTGCGTCCGCTGACCGGATAGAGCGCATAGCGCCAGATGTCGCCCTCGCACGCAATCACTTCGATGCGCGTTTCGGCGTTCGGTACGCCTGCGACGTCGCGCATCCGGAAGAACGGCTCGCCGGCCTCGATGCGGCTGCTCCTCGTGAGCGGGAACGTCAGCTGCGGCAGCGCCGGCGCCAACGCCTCATAGCGCTTCTCGATCCGGCGGGTACGGAACAGCGCCTGGTAGTGCGAGCGGCTGTCGCGATCCGCCGAGAACAGGACCAGCCCCGCAGTGCCGCGGTCGATGCGATGCAAAGGCGCCAGCTCCGGATTGCCGAGGCGCCGGATCAAGCGCGCGAGCAAGGTCTCCTCGACGTGGATGCCGGCCGGCGTCACCGGCAGGAAATGCGGCTTGTCGGCGACGACCAGATGCGCATCGGCATGCAGCACTGTTTCCGCAAATGGAATCGGCGCCTCCGACGCGACTTCGCGGTAGTAGTGGATGCGAATACCGACCCGGTACGGCGTGTGTGCGTCGATCGGCACGCCGGACGCATCCAGCACGCGCGCACGCTCGATGCGGCTCAGCCACCGTTCCCGGCTGATCGCCGGGAAATGCGCGCACAGGCAATCGAGCACGGTCGACCACGCGCCCGGCGGAAGCTGCAGCGCGCTCGCCGCCACGCCATTGCGCAAGGGATATTGTCCGGGCACGCAGCCTCTGCTCGCTGATCGGTCGGTGCGGAAGGTGGCCCGTAACATCACGGGCCGCGGAAACCATGATAATGGACGGTCATGTACACCGATTCCCATTCCCACGCCGAACCCATCGACCCCGCGATCCGCTGCGCCGACTGCGAGGCCGTCTGCTGCCGGCTGCCCGTGCTGTTGCTGCCCGGCGACTCGGTTCCGCTGTGGGCGAGCGATCGCGACGAACATGGCCTGGAGATCGTCGCGAAAGCCGACGATGGCTGGTGCGTGGCGCTCGACCGGCACAGCATGCGCTGCACGATCTACGCGCGCCGCCCGCAGATCTGCGCCGCGTTCGCGATGGGCGGCGACGGTTGCCGCGACGAACGCGCGGCATGGTTCGGCGAATCGGGCGCCTCCATTCCGGTCACCGTGATCGACTGCGCGTAGCGATGCGCGACCCGCGCCGGACGGGCAACGCCTACAATCGCCGCTTTGTTTCCAGGGACGAAAGGCATGGCGCTCAACGCCACCATCTACAAGGTCGAGCTGCAGATCACCGACATGGATCGCCACTACTACGCGACCCACTCTCTGACGCTGGCGCGGCATCCGTCCGAAACCGCCGTGCGCCTGATGGTGCGCGTGCTCGCGTTCGCGCTGCATGCGGACGAGCGCCTCGAGTTCGGCAAGGGTATCAGCAGCGACGACGAGCCGGACTTGTGGCGCAAGGACCGCACCGGCGAGATCGAGCAGTGGATCGAGCTCGGCCAGCCTGACGAGCAGCGCGTGCGCAAGGCGTGCGGCCGAGCGCGCCAGGTCGTGGTGGTCAACTATGGGGGCCGTGCCGCAGATCTGTGGTGGGACAAAACCAGCGCGACGCTGTCGCGTGCAAAGAATCTCACCGTGATCGATATCCCCACGGCCGCCAGCGACGCGCTCGCCGCGTCGGCCGATCGCGGCATGCGCCTGCAATGCATGATCCAGGATGGTCAGGTGCAGATATTTGGCGACGACGGCGCCGCCATCAGCCTCGATCCGATCGTGCGCATCGCCCCAGTCGCGACGACCCGTTGAGCGCATGGCGGAATCATTCGACGTCCTGATCGTCGGCGCCGGCGCGGCCGGCCTGATGTGCGCGATCGCGGCAGGCGCGCGCGGTCGGCGCGTGCTGGTCGTCGAACACGCGAACCGCGTCGGCAAGAAGATACTGATGTCGGGCGGCGGACGCTGCAATTTCACCAACACTGGCGCGACGCCGGCGAATTACCTGTCAACGAACCCGCATTTCTGCAAGTCCGCATTGGCCCGCTACACGCCCGCCGATTTCATCGCGATGGTCGAGCGCCACCGCATCGCGTACCACGAGAAGGAACTCGGCCAGCTGTTCTGCGACGATTCCTCGAAGCAGATCGTGCGCATGCTGCTCGACGAATGCGCGGAGGCCGGCGTGCGCATCGAGACGAGCTGCTCGATAGAAAAGGTGCGCCATGGCGACGCCGGCTTTCACGTCGACACCGCGCGCGGCGCGTTCACCGCGCCGGCGCTGGTCGTCGCCAGCGGTGGCCTGTCGATCCCGAGCATGGGAGCGAGCGGTTTCGGCTATGAGCTCGCGCGGCAGTTCGGCCACAACGTGCTGCCGACGCGCGCCGGCCTCGTGCCACTGACCTTGAGCGGCAAGCACCAGGAACGCCTCGCCGATCTCGCCGGCGTCGCGCTGCCGGTCGAGGCGCGCTGCAATGGCGTGAGCTTCCGCAACTTCATGCTGGTCACGCACCGCGGCATCAGCGGGCCTTCGATCCTGCAGATTTCCTCGTACTGGAATCCCGGCGACGACCTGCGCCTGGATCTGCTGCCGAACGAGGACACGTTCACATGGCTGCAGATGCAGCGCGCCGAGCGCCCTGCGAGCGAATTGAAGACGGTGCTCGCTGATTGCATCCCGAAACGCTTCGCACAGCGCTTGTGCGAGCACTGGCTCGCGAACAAGCCGATGCGCCAGTACCACGAGGCCGAGCTGCGTACGATCGCGGATCTGCTTGGCGACTGGCCGCTGGTCGCGAGCGGCACCGAGGGCTATCGCACCGCCGAAGTCACGCTCGGCGGCGTGGACACCGATGAATTGTCTTCAACGACGATGCAATCGAAACGTGTGCCGGGCCTGTATTTCATCGGCGAGGTCGTCGACGTGACCGGCTGGCTCGGCGGCTACAACTTCCAATGGGCGTGGGCTTCGGGACACGCTTGCGGCGGAGCAGTCTGAGCGCTACTCCCTCTCCGGTGAGAGGTGGCGGTTGTTCTCCCTCTCCCCTCCGGGGAGAGGGTCGGGGTGAGGGGAAGTGGCACAAATGCCTACCGCGATGCCTACGGCGAACACCATCCCCACCCGACTCGCCCCTTGAAGGGAGGGCTTCAAAACGCGCCGTGTCGCTACTCTGCAGCCGCCGCCTCACGCCCCTGCTGGCGGATGATCGCTTCAGCGCGCGCGTCGTTGATGGCGTCCATCACGGCGGCGACATCGGCCGGCGTTTCGTCATGCGCGAACAGCCCGGTCAGCTCGCTGTCCGGTCGAAGTTCACCGTTTTCGAACAGCGCCCACATCTCCCGGGCATGGTCGGTGGCGAGCAACTCCGGTGCGAATCGGCCGAGGCACGCGCTGATGTTGGCCACATCGCGCTCGAGCATCGCCAGGGCGCTGTTGTTTCCAGCCGCATCGACCGCCTGCGGCAGATCGATGATGACCGGGCCGTGCGGCGCGACCAGCACGTTGTATTCGGAAAGATCGCCGTGGATCAGGCCGGCGCACAACATCAGTGCGATCTGGCGAATCAGGAACGTGTGGTAAGCGCGCGCCTGTTCGGCTGAAAGCTCGACCTCGCCCAAACGCGGGGCGGAACGTCCCTCCGCATCCGTGACCAGCTCCATCACCAGCACGCCATTGAAAAACCCGTACGGCCGGGGCACCTGCACGCCGGCAGCCGCCAGGCGGTACAGCGCATCGACCTCGCTGTTCTTCCAGGCGGTTTCCTGCTCCTTGCGGCCGTACCGCGTGCTCTTGCTCATCGCGCGCGCCTCGCGGCTGCCGCGCACCTTGCGCCCTTCCTGGTACTGCGCACGCGCCTGGAAGCTGCGCTGGCGCATGTCCTTGTAGACCTTGGCGCAGCGGATTTCATCGCCCGAGCGGATCACGTAGACAGACGCCTCCTTGCCGCTCTTGAGCGGACGGATGACTTCATCGATGACGCCATCGTCGATGAGCGCCTGCAGGCCTTGCGGTGTTTTCATGGAACTCTTGGGCAGTGGAGCGAAGGTCAAGCGCCACGGGGCGGCGCAGACGCAGCCGGCCAGTTTACCCTGTGGAGCGCCCAAACCGCCGATTCAGCCGACTTCGACGCCGTGCAACCGCGCGATCAGGGCGTCCTTCTCGGCCCAGATCGCGTTCATCCAGATCTGGAAGCGCTCGCGGAACGCGGCATCGTTCTGGTAGTCGGCGCCGATGAACTCGGCGGGGATCGGTCGCTCGCGCACATTCACCGAAACCTCGCCGACGCGGTCCGCAAACAGATCCGCGAAGCTCGGTCGACCGTTCGGATAGACCACGGTCACGTCCAAGATGGCCTGCAGCCCCTCACCCATCGCATCCAGCACGAACGCGATGCCACCCGCCTTCGGCCGCAGCAGGAAGCGATACGGAGACTCCTGCCCTGCGTGCTTGGCTTCTGTGAAGCGCGTGCCTTCGACGAAATTCATCACCGACACCGGGATTTCCCGAAAGCGCGCGCAAGCCCGCCGTGTTGCCTCGATATCGCGGCCAGCCAACTCTGGCCGTCGCGCGACGGCTTCGCGCGAATGACGTTTCATGAAAGGGAAATCGAGCGCCCACCACGCCAACCCCATCAGCGGCACCCAGAACAACTGGCTCTTGAGGAAAAAGCGCAACAGCGGAATGCGCCGGTTGAACACCTTCTGCAACACCGGGATATCGACCCAACCTTGGTGATTGGCGATCACCAGATAGTGCCCATCACTGTGCAAGTCGTGATCGCCCTCGATCATGAAACGAGTCCGCGTGAAAACACCGATCAGCCGGCTGTTGAAGCCGATCCAGCTCTCGGCGATCCCTGCCAGCATCGGATTGCAGATCCGCCGCACCAAGCGCAGCGGCAGCAGGGCCTTGACCAGCGTGACCGCGAACAGTGGCACAACATGCGCCAGCGTGCTCGCACTGATCAGCACCGTGGCAAGCGGAACACGTAGCCAGAGCGACAATGGCATTCGCATACGGAACGGTTCGCTCGTGGCAGGGACCAGCGGCGCAGCCTAACCGCGAGCGGGCCAGGTTGCGAGGCCGGCGTATGCGATTACATGCGCCACCGTCCGGGAACTGCGATCATGTCGCATGCTCACCTTTTCCTCGCTCCCTCTCTCCCCCGCCCTGCTGCAGGCACTCGAAGGTCTCGGCCATACCGAGATGACGCCGGTGCAGGCGCAAGGCCTGCCCGCGATCCTGGCCGGGCGCGACCTGATCGCGCAGGCGCCAACCGGTAGCGGCAAGACCGTCGCGTTCGGGCTCGGCCTGCTGCAGCGGCTCGACCCGGCACATGTGCGTCCGCAGGCACTGGTGCTGTGCCCGACGCGCGAGCTGGCCGACCAGGTCGCGAAGGCAATCCGCCGGCTCGCGATCGCGATCCCGAACCTCAAGGTGCTGCTGTTGACCGGCGGTGTCGCGCTCGGACCGCAGCTCGCATCCCTGCGCAAGGATTCGCATGTGATCGTCGGCACGCCGGGACGCGTGCAGGAGATGTTGCGCAAGAAAGTGCTGCATCTGACGCACGTGCGCACGCTGGTGCTCGACGAGGCGGACCGCATGCTCGACATGGGCTTCGAGGAGCCGATCCGCGAGATCGTCGGCAAGACGCCGAAGCAGCGCCAGACCCTGCTGTTCTCGGCGACGTATCCGGAGGAGATCCGCACGATCGGCCGCGACCTGATGCGCGATCCGCTCGAGGTCACGGTTGCTGCGCATGCCGAGCAGCCCGCGGTCGAGCAGGTGTTCTTCGAGGTCGAACTTGCGCGCAAACCGGCTGCGCTCGCGGCGCTGCTGCAGGAGTACCGGCCCGAATCCAGTGTCGTGTTCTGCAACACGCGGCGCGACGTGGACGACCTGGCCGAATCGCTCGGCAAGGCCGGCATCACTGCGCTGGCGCTGCACGGCGACATCGACCAGCGTGACCGCGACGAAGTGCTGGTGCGCTTCGCGAACCGAAGCTGCAGCGTGCTGGTGGCCAGCGATGTCGCCGCGCGGGGCCTCGACATCAAGGAGCTCGGCGCGGTGATCAACTACGAGTTGCCGCCCGATCCGGACATCTACCTGCACCGCATCGGCCGCACCGCACGCGCAGGTCGCGGCGGTCTCGCGCTCAGCCTGGTCACGCCGCGCGAGATGCCGCGTGCGCTGGCGCTGGAAACACGCCAGGGCACGCCGCTGCGCTGGTTGCAGCCGAAAGCGCTCGCCGGCAAGGGAAACGACTCGCTGCAGGCCGCGATGGTCACGCTGCGCCTCGACGCCGGACGCACCGACAAGATGCGCCCGGGCGATATCCTCGGCGCACTGACCGGCGACGCCGGGCTGCCCGCGGATGCGGTCGGCAAGATCGATGTGTTCGCGACGCGCGCGTACGTCGCGATCCGGCGCGATCATGCCGGCAAGGCGTTGACGCGCCTGCGGGAGGGAAAGATCAAGGGGCGCAACGTGCGTGTCGCGAGGATCTGAGCGATGAGCGGTTCTTCGCCGAGCCTTCCAGCGGAACAGCTTCTCACCGACGCCGCAGTGATCGCCGCGACGCAGCGCTGGATCGAACGCGCGGTGATCGGTCTCAACCTGTGCCCTTTCGCACGTGCGCCGTTCGTGCAGCAACGTCTGCGCCTGCATGTCAGCCATGCGCGCGACACGACCCGCCTCGCCGATGATCTTCGCGACGAACTGCAGCGCTTGCAGGACACGGATCCGCAGGCCTGCGAAACCACCCTGCTGATCCATCCGTTCGTGCTCGGCGACTTCGCGGATTTCAACGATTTCCTCGATGTCGCAGACGCCGTGCTGCGCCACATCGGACTCGAGGGTGAACTTCAGATCGCGAGTTTCCACCCCGACTATCGCTTCGCAGACGTGGCGGCCGATGCGGTCGAGAACTGCACGAACCGCTCGCCGTTCCCGATCCTGCACTTGCTCCGCGAATCGAGCATCGACCAGGCCGTCGCCTCGATGGCCGACACCGACGCGATCTATCGCCGCAACATCGAGACCTTGCGCAAACTCGGTGCCGCAGGCTGGCAAGCGATGTGGGTTGACCAGCCCTGAAGCAGCACCGCGCATCGGCGGCACGACCGATCGCGCCAGGCGCGCCGTTACCGCGACACATTGACGCTTTCACAAAAGTGGCTAGGATTTGCCCTGTGCGATACACCGCACCCAATATCCGTTCCGTCCACGAGAGCCGAGGAGGCCGCGATGAGCAAGGGCATGGACCAGAAAAAGAGCGACAAGAAGAAGCCGGCAAAGACGATGAAGGAGAAGAAAGCGGAGAAGAACGCGAAGAAGGCCGCGAAAGGGCATTGACCGCGTCTCAGATGTCGCGCGGGGCGCATCGCTCCGCAGCGGCAGTGGCTACTCCGTTGCGCGTCTGTCGACGAACACCGCGAACATCCCCGCGTACGGCTTGACCATCACGGCCGCCGCGCCGGTGTAGCCATCGGCTTTCGTGTAGATCCGCGACAGCGTGCCGTCGAGATACAGCGCGTCGCGGCAGCCGAGTTCGTCGCGGAACAGGCGCGCGAACGCATGGAACGTCACCGGCGCCTCGCTGACCGCGAACACGACTTGCTGCGGCGCTCTTGCGCAGACTCCGCTGCGCCATTTCAGACTGTCGGATTGCTCGTCGAAGGCGGGATTGATCGCGCCATCGACGACCAGCATCGGCCCCGACTGCGTCGCCAACCGCGCCTCGATCCTGCGTTCGCGCCAGTCCGACGTCGCGACGACACCCGCGTGGTTCCGCGCGTCCACGTAGAACACCCCGTTCGGCTGGATCGAGAAGTTGCCGGCACCTGCGCTGCCGCGTGCGGTGTTCAGAGGGCGTAGCGCAACGCCCTCTTCAACATACAGGCCGAGCGGCCGGAACTGCCGATCATAGATGCCCGCGTTCGTCGCGAACAGCAGCTCGCGGCCCTGCCCGTCCCCCCAGTGGCGCAACCCGTCGATGCTCGCCAATGGTTGCCCTTGCGCATCACGCCAATGCAGCTCGAGCCGGTCATGCGCGAGATCGACTTCGACGACACGGAAGTCGGCAGCGTCGAAGTGCACGCGGCGACTCAGCGGTTGCGCCACCGCCGATGCCATTGTGCAGATCAGGACCAGACAAGCCACCCCGAACCGACAAGCTATGCGTCCTTTCATTCCGCGATTCTCCCCGAAACGGCCCGGACGCTGATGAACACATCCGCTATGGCGCAAGGGATATCCATGGCGACCGCGTGCTTCATTCGGAACGCACGCCGAATTGCGCGCGTTCACGGCGAAACCCGAGGCCGAACACTCGGGTCGGAATCGCGCGGAATACGTGCAAGCGCGAGAGAGCACGCAGGATGGCAGGTGCATTCGGAGGACCGCCCCGCGCCTCCAGAGCCGGCGCGATCAAGCGTCGCTGCATTTGCGTCTGAATGAACTGGATCACGCGCGTCGGCCATTCACGGCGTTGCTGCACGGCAGCGAGCTGCACGTCCTCGATCGGCGCGTCGCCGCGCAGTGCCGGACCCAGCAGATTGGCGGTCGCGACTGCATCCTGGACGGCGAGATTGATGCCGACGCCGCCGATCGGCGACATCGCATGCGCAGCGTCGCCGATCAGGAGCAACCCCGGACGATGCCAGCGCAGCAGGCGTTCGACGCGCACGGTCAGCTTGTGCACATCGCTCCATTCCAGCGAGCCGACTCGCTTCGCGAGGATTGGATCGGTCCGCGCCAGCAGTGCTCGGAATTCAGCGATCGGCGCGGCGGCCAGCGCCTCGGCACGCCCCTTCGCGACCACCAGGCCAGCCTGCCAGTAGTCACCGCGCTGGATCATCGCGATGAACTGACCTCGTCCGGCCACGCCATGCGTGTAGCCCGGATCTCCGGGCTCGCGTGGCAACCGGAACCACAGTACGTCCATCGGCGCGCCCAGATCACGCGAAGGCAAACCGGAAGCCTTGCGCAGCACCGAATCGCGGCCGTCCGCGGCCACGACGAGATCCGCATGGATGGTCAGCGTCGCGCCGCTCGACGTGCGTGCACGCACGCCGACCACGCGGCCTGCCGCGTCATTCCCGTCGTGGATCAACCCGGTTGCCTCGGTCAGCATGTGCAGCTCGAAATTCGCGCAGCGACGCGCCTCGTCGGCGAGCAGGTCCAGGAAATCCCATTGTGGGACGAGCGCGATATACGGAAACGGCCGCAGCCCGCTGAAATCGCCGAACGCGAGCATGCCATCCGCAAACTGTATGGCGAGCGTGCTCTCGCGTTGCAGCGGCAGTGCATTGAAGCGTGTGGTCAGACCGAGATCGTCGATGATCTGCAACGTCGAGGGATGAACCGTGTCACCGCGGAAATCGCGCAGGAAATCGGTGTGTTTCTCCAGGACCAGGACCTGCACCCCACCGCGCGCGAGCTGCAGACCGAGCATCATGCCGGCCGGGCCGCCGCCGACGATACAGCAACGAACCGTCAGTTCCTGCTCTGCATTTTCCAAGGACCGCTCTCCGCGGTGTACGTGTACACGAGTGGACGATTTACTCTACACGATCGCATCCGAAAATCACCACTCGCCCCCGAGTCCGCCGCCTGACGGCTCGCGGCGTCGCACATACTGTGGCTAGAATGTCGGCTGTCGCCAACGCGGACCCAATCCCATGCCTTCCTTCGACGTGATCTCCGAGGTCGACAAGCACGAGCTCACCAACGCGGTCGACCAGGCCGACCGCGAGCTGTCGAACCGTTTCGACTTCAAGGGCAGCGACGCCAGTTTCGAACTCGACGGCTTCGTGATCACCGCCTCCGCACCGAGCGATTTCCAGCTGAAGCAGATGCAGGACATCCTGCGCGCGCGCCTGACCGCGCGCAGCATCGACGTGCGCTGCCTCGACGTCGCCGAACCGGAGATCAACCTCGCGACCGCGAAGCAGAAGATCACGGTCAAGCAGGGCATCGAACAGCCGATCGCGAAGAAGATCATTGCGCAGATCAAGGCGGCCAAGCTCAAGGTCGAGGCTCAGATCAATGGCGACAAGCTGCGCATCACCGGCAAGAAGCGCGACGACCTGCAGACCGCGATCGCGCTGTTGCGCAAGAGCGAGCTCGAGGTGCCGCTGCAGTTCGACAATTTCCGCGACTGATCGGGCGCGGCTCTGCCAGGACGACGATTTCGACGCATGAGCATGAAAACGCAGGTCGTGAAGGCGACTTCCCCGGCCGCACCCGCTGCAAGCCCGCCCACACGCGGAGCGGCGATCCTGCGTCCATTCTGCCGGATCGCGCAGTCCATCGCGCGGATGTCGACGACGCCAGCGAACAGCCGGGCCGGACTGATGGCGGATTTCACGATCAGTATCGTGCTGCTCTGCGCGGGCTTGCGGCGCCATGACGTCCATCCCCTCGCGGCGCTTGTGACCCTGCTGTCCGGCATGCTGCTCTTCAGCTTCGTCGAATACTGCTTCCACCGCTGGCTGTTCCACGGACCGGTGCGAGTGACGGAAGAAGGCCATCGCAAGCACCATGAGCAACCGCTGGGATACGACTCCCTGCCCTTCTTCGTGTCGCCCCTGCTGATCCTCGGACTGGCTGGCCTGCTGGCGGTGGCCGTGTCCACGACGTTTGCCCTGCTGCTCGCCGGCGCCCTGGCGGCCGGTTATGCGACCTACGGGCTGAGCCACCTCGTCATCCACATCCGACGGTTTCAGCACCCCCTGGCCCGGCGCTGGGCTGCCGCCCATCACATTCATCATTGTCATCCCGAGGCGAACTTCGGAGTCACCACGCCGCTGTGGGACATCCTGCTGGGCACACGCTACGTCTCGAAACAAAAGCTGCGTGCGTCGTGAACGCCTATTTCGATCTTGACAAAGGCCCTGGCCGGCGCGCGTTCCGCATGCGCCACGTCGGCGGCGTACTGGTCGCAGCTGCGCTCGGCGCGACGCTGGCCGTGCCGGTCCTGCTCGGCGGCAGGGACATACTGTCCACGATGCTGCGCTTCCCCACGTCGGGGTACATCGCGCTGTTCGCTGTCATCGCGGCGAGCTGGCTGTTCAGGGCCGTCAAGCTGCACATGCTGCTGCACCGGCTGGATGTGCCGGCCGGCTTCCCGCAGGCGCTCGGGATTTCACTGGCAATGGATTTCGCGTTCATGGCGACGCCGGGC
Organism: Dokdonella soli; assembly: GCF_039523175.1. NCBI lineage: Bacteria > Pseudomonadati > Pseudomonadota > Gammaproteobacteria > Lysobacterales > Rhodanobacteraceae > Dokdonella > Dokdonella soli. The sequence continues at coordinate 205,696 of NZ_BAAAEU010000004.1, read as the reverse complement.
GGCGTCGGCGGCTACGCGGCCGGCGTGTACTACCTGCGCCGCGCCGGCGCTTCGGCCAGCGGCGCCACGACGCTCACCGCGGCGGACCAGGGACTGGACCTGATGTTCTTCGCGCTGGCGCTGCCGCTTGCCGGGATGGTCCTGTACGGATCCAACGTGCCGGAAACCTGGAGCATCCTTGCATCCGCCACGGCGGGGCTGGCGCTGACACTCGTGCTCGCCGCGCTGCTCGTGCGGCGCAAATGGCACAGGACATGGCTGTCTCTGACGAATGCCGTCAGCACGCGCTGGCCTGCCCTGCGACGACATGAGCAGGCAGCGCACGAATTCTGCGCAAACCTGCGTGTGCAATTCCGTGTGCTCGCCGCAGGTGGTCCGCTGTTCCTCGGCTGTGTGTTCGCCTTGACGGCGCTGCAATGGCTGACCCGCTACGGGGTCCTCTGGCTGGCGCTGGCGTTGCTCGGCCACCACGTTTCCTTTGCGCTCACCCTGTCGCTGCAGGCGCTCGTCACTCACGCGGCGCAATGGACCGGCGTGCCGGCAGGCGGCGGTGGTGCGGAGCTGGGATTGAGCGCAGCGCTCGTTTCCAGGGTTCCGGCGAGTGATCTGGCGACGGCGTTGCTGTTGTGGCGGCTGGCGACGCTTTACGTCGGCCTGATCGCTGGAGCCATCGCGATCGCCTTGCTCGCGCGCCGACGCGATCCGCAGGCGACGGTAGCCACTCCGGTCCTCGCGATGCCTGTCGAGGAATGCGCGCGCGAGGGAGCGCTACCCGGCTGACTTCGACAGGATCAACGCGATCTCGTCGGCGCCCAATGCGCGCCACTCACCCGGCGGCAGGTCGCCAAGCGCCAAAGCGCCGACCGAGATCCGATGAAGTTTCTCCACATGGTTGCCGACCGCGGCGAACATGCGGCGCACCTGGTGGTAACGGCCTTCGCCGATCGACAATCGTGCGTGGCGCGGGCCGAGCGCATCGAGGTGAGCGGGCGCGAGGGGGGTCGTTTCCGACTCGAGCATCAACGTACCGCTCGCGAAGAGTGTCCCCTCGTCGCCGCGCAGATCCTCGGCCAGCGTCGCCTCGTAGATCTTCACGACCTGCGCGCGCGGCGAGATGATCCGGTGCAGCAGTGCGCCGTCATCGGTGAACAGCAGCAGGCCCGAGGTGTCGCGATCGAGCCGGCCGACCGTCGATAGCGCCGGATCGCGCGAACGCCAGCGCGGCGGCAGCAGGTCGTAGACGATGCGGCCCGCATCGCGCGTCGAACACGTGTAGCCGACGGGCTTGTGCATCATCAACACGAGGCCCGGTGCCGGATCGAGCGGTTCGCCATCGATGCGGATACGTGCGTGCTCGACCTTGTCGTCGGCGTACAGCACCTCGCCATCGACGTCGGTGATGCGGCCTTCGCGGAACATCGCGGTGACTTCCCTGCGGCTGCCGTAGCCGAGGTTCGCGATCAGTTTCACCAGTTTCATCGGCGCAGGCCCTTCGCCGCGATCACCTTGAAGCCATCCTGTACGACGACCGGGCGCACTTCAACGAAGCGCGCGGCGAGCAGCGCCTCGTACGGCAGATGGCGATTCGCGACCAGCCAGAGCTGACCGTCCGGTGCCAACGCATCGGCCGCAGTCGCGATGAACGCCTGGCCAAGCTCGGGCTGGTCCGCGCGGCCCTCGTGGAACGGCGGATTGCTGACGATCGCGTCGTAGCGGTGCGGCAGGCCCGTGGTCACGTCATGCCAGAGGAAGTCCAGCGCGACATCGCGCGCGCTGTCACGAACGACCCGCGCGAGATTGGACTGTGCCGGTTCCAGCGCACGTTGTTCGGCTTCGTAGAGATCGACTGCGGTCACACGCGGGCAGCGTCGGACGACTTCGGCAGCGAGATAGCCATAGCCTGCGCCGAGATCGGCGACGCGACCCGCCAGCGTGTCAGGCAGATGCACGGCAAGCAGTGCGGACGCCATGTCGATGCGATCCCAGGCAAACAGGCCGGGACGACTGACGAACCGGCCATCGGCGATCGGCCGCGATGCATCGAGCGCGCTCCATTCGTCGACGAGAGCCCAATCGACGTTGCCACCAAGTGGCGCCGTCCAGAACACGCGGCAGTGATGTTTCGAAAGACTCTGGATCGAGCCGGCGAGACGTTCCAGATCGGCCTCGCCAGAGCGCGCACCTTCGTTGTTCAACTGGCTGGCAACGACGATGCCGCCCTGCGCCGAATGTCGCGCTGCGCGCGCGAGCAATGCGCGCGCTTCCTCGCGCTGGCGCGGTGGCAGCGCGAGCACGAGCGGAAACCGCTGCGCGTCCCCCGGTGGCTCCAGGTTCACGCCCGCTCGCATCAACGCATCGGCGGACGGCTTGAACGTCTGTTCACACTGGAACCGTTCGCGTGGCCACGCATGCAACCACGCACCGGCTCGTGCTCGCAGGAACAGCGCACCGCGATCGTCCGGCAAGCGGATCGCACCCGAAGCGAGCGGCAGGAACAAGGTGTCGAGTGCCGCGTCGCCATCCATCGAAGCCATGCGCCGCGGGCTACTTCGTGGAGCCGCGGTTCAACAGGGCCTTGAGGTCGGCGAACGGATTGCCTGTCGCCGCGGGCGTGTGACCGGCCGATTCCACTCCGCCGACGTTGTCGATGTAGCGCGAATGCTCGTTGTCGTGGCAGTACACGCAGAGCAATTCCCAGTTGCTGCCATCGGGCGGGTTGTAGTCGTGGTCGTGGTTGCGGTGATGGACCGTCAACTCCTGCAAGTTCGCGCGCGTGAACTCGCGCGCGCAGCGCCCACAGACCCACGGATACATCTTCAAGGCGCGTTCGCGATAACCCTGCTCACGCTGCTCGGCGGCACGGCGCGCCTCTGCGACGACGCGGTCGAGCTTGGCGTTGTCAATTTTGGTCGTCATTGCGGGCTATCTGGCCGTTCGATCAGGCTACTCTACGCGCCGCGCGGCGCTGATCGGAAGCCGATTCGTTCGCGGCCTTGCGCCCGCCCTGCTCCGCCGTATTCGAGCCGCGCGAACGCAGCCAGGCCGCGTACTCGTCGAGGTCGCCCTTGAACTCCTCGACCTTGCCGTCGGCGACGCGCCAGAACGTTTCGCAGACCAGGCCCGTGAGATGTCGGTCGTGCGAAACCAGCACGATCGCGCCCTCGAAGAGGCTGAGCGCTTCCGCCAGCGCCTCGCGCATTTCCAGGTCGAGATGGTTGGTCGGTTCGTCGAGCAGCAACACGTTCGGCTTGCGCCAAGCGATCAACGCCAGCGCGAGGCGGGCGCGTTCGCCGCCGGAGAAACCGTCGATGACCTCGAACGCGCGATCCCCAGCGAAGTTCCAGCGGCCGAGGAAATCGCGGAAGTCCTGCGTCGACACGCCGGGTGCTATATCGCGCAGATGGTCGATTGGGGTCTGGCCTTCGTGCAGCGATTCGACCGTGTGCTGGGCGAAGTAGCCGAGCACCATGTCCGGATGCGCGGTGCGCTCGCCGTCGAGTAGCGGCAGCTCGCCGACCAGGGTCTTCACCAGCGTGGACTTGCCCGCGCCGTTCGGGCCGAGTAGGCCGATGCGGTCGCCGGCTTCGAGGCCGAACTTCACGTTGCCGAGAATGCGCGTTTCGCCATAGCCCGCATCGACGTGATTCAGGCGCAGTAGCGAATGCGGAATCTTCGCCGGCTCGGCGAAGTTGATGCGGATCTGGCGTTCGGCGCGCACCGCCTCGGTGCCGGCCAGTTTGGCCAGGCGCTTGACGCGCGACTGCGCCTGCTTGGCCTTGGCTGCGGACGCCTTGAAGCGGTCGATGAACGATTGCAGGTGCGCGCGTTCGGTCTGTTCCTTCTCGAACGCGATCTGTTGCTGGCGCAGGTGCTCGGCACGCTGGCGCTCGAAACCGGTGTAGTCGCCGCTGTAGAGCTTGGCGCGGCCTTCGTTCAGATGCAGTGTGTGCGTGCACAGGCCGTCGAGGAATTCGCGGTCGTGCGAGATCATCAGCAGCATGCCCGGATACTTCAGCAGCCACTGTTCGAGCCAGAGCACCGCGTCAAGGTCGAGATGGTTGGTCGGCTCGTCGAGCAGTAGCAGGTCTGACGGCTGCATCAGCGCACGCGCAAGATTCAGGCGCACGCGCCAGCCGCCGGAGAATTCGGACACCGCCATCTGATGCGTGTCGGCCTTGAAGCCGAGGCCGTGCAGCAGGCGGCCGGCGCGCGCGGTCGCGTCGTAGCCGTTGATCTCGGCGAGCTTCTGGTGTGCCACCGCAACCGCGTCCCAGTCTTCGGCGGCCATCGCCGCAGCTTCGGCAACGAGGATCGCGTGGACCTCGGTGTCGCCCGAGACGACGAAGTCGATCGCCGCATCCGGCAGCGACGGCGTTTCCTGCGCGACGCTGGCCAGGCGCAGGCGGCTCGGCAGGTCGAGGTCGCCGCGATCGGGTTCGACCTCGCGCATGACCGCGGCGAACAGGCTGGACTTGCCGCAGCCATTGCGGCCGACCACGCCGACGCGCGAACCCGCGTGCAGGGTGAGGTCGACGTCGGACAGCAGCAGGCGTTCACCGCGCCGCAGGGCGAAGTTTCGGAAGGCGATCATGGGGTTGCCGGTATTGCGAGGGCGCGCATTGTAGCGGATAAGCCGCGAAGCCCGCGCGACATTGACTCCCGGCCAGTTCTGGTGCGGGTCGAAGGTTGAGGATTCGGCGCTTTGGGGCGTACGAAACGGTCATCGGCCCGCTTGCCCTGGCTCCAATCTACGGCGATGTCACGCGGGCCACGTGAGCGCCATCGCGGCAGCTACGAGCCACAGCAGAGCAAGGCGTGCCTGCCAAAAACGAACTGGCCGCTGCAAATCGCAGCGGCCAGTCGTATGTGTTTCACATCAGGTTTGTGCTATTGGCAATCGCCATTGCACTGGCCCGCAGTGACCACGAGCGTTACCGATGCGGTATGCGTGAGCGTGCCGCCGGTACCGGTAATCGTGATCGGGTACGAGCCAGCCGGGGTGCTCGAGCTGGTCTGCACGGTCAGCGTGGACGACGTAGCGGTAGCGGGATTCGGGCTGAAGCTCGCCGTCGCCCCCGTCGGCACACCACTCGCACTGAACGTCACGCCGGCGGTGAATCCGCCACTGCGCGTGATCGTGACCGTGTAGGTCGTGCGCGCACCCGCTACGACAGACTGCGATGCCGGTGTGGCCGCGAGCGTGAAGTCGCCCGAACCCGCCGCCGTTACCGCCAGGGTGACCGTGGTGGAGTGCGTCAGGCTGCCGCTGACACCGGTGATGGTCACGACGTAGCTTCCCGCTGGCGTGGTCGCGCTCGTGGTCACCGACATGGTGGACGAGTTGCCGGTGGTCGCGTTCGGGCTGAAGCTCGCCGCAGCCCCGGCCGGGAGCCCTGTGGCGGAAAACGTGACTGCGCCACTGAAGCCGCCGGTGCGGGTGATGTTCGCGGTATAGCTGGTGCCCGCCCCCTGGACGACCGACTGGCTCGATGGCGTGGCCGAGAGCGAGAAGTCGACCGGTACCGTCGCGGTCACCACCAGCGTCACGCTGGCGCTGTGGACGATGGCACCGCTGGTGCCCGTAATGGTCAGCGGATAGCTGCCGGTAGGCGTCGTTGCCGCGGTGGTCACGCTCAGGGTCGACGATCCCGAGGTGTTCACCGAGGTCGGATTGAAGCTGCCACTGGCTCCGGAGGGCAGACCGCTCACGCTGAAGGTGACCGTGCCGGTGAACCCGCCGGACGCGGTGACGCTGGTCGTGTAGCTGGTGCCCGCGCCCTGGACCACACTCTGCGAGGCCGGCGTCGCCGTAATCGCAAAATCAGGCGTCGGTGCGGTGTTGACCACCAAGGTCACGCTCGCGGTGTGCACGATGCTGCCGCTGGTGCCGGTGATCGTCAGCGGGTAACTGCCAGCGGGCGTGGTAGCCGCGGTCGTTACACTCATCGTGGACGAACCTGAAGTATTCACCGAGGCCGGGTTGAACGAGGCACCGGCACCGCTTGGCAAGCCACTCACGCTGAAGTTCACCGTGCCGTTGAATCCGTTCACGGCGCCCACTGTCGCGGTGTAGCTGGTGCCGCTTCCCTGCACCACGGTCTGGCTCGCCGGCGTCGCGGTGAGCGAGAAATCGGGCGTAAGCGCGGTGCCGCAGGTCGAGAACTTGAAGTGCCCGATTCGCGTGCTCCAATTGAACGTGCCGTTGCTCTGCAGGTACTCCTGGGTGTACCACATGGTGCAGTCATCCACCGGATCGACCGTCAGCGAACTGTAGTCGCCCCAGCGGCTCAAGCCCGTGGTCTGCGAGCCGGTGCCGTCCTTGATCAGGACTTCGGCACCCAGGGCATTGAGCGGATCGCCGGGCGCGCGCGCGGCGAATCGGATGCCCGGGTTGATCGCGCTGCTGGACACGCTGTAGCCGACCGCAAGATTGCCGACCTTGTCCATTGCCGCGCTACCCATCCAGCGATGCGACGCATCGGGCGTGTAGGTGCTCTGCTGGTAGACGGCCGGGGTGGCGTTCGGGCTGCGGATCTCGTACCAACGCGTGCCGGTGCTGCTGCCCGCGGTCACCGCGTGGTTGACCACCAGCGCCTCATGATCGCTGAAGTTGCGATAGGCCAGGCGGTACATCACGCGATCGGCCAGCGAATCGAGCCTTTGCGAGGTGCCAAATTGCGGGATGCAGGTGCCGCCACCGCTGCAGGCGGCCGAGAATGCCGCCACCGGAATGGTGAGCGGAGCCGACAACGTTGCCGTCGCCGTGGTGAAGTTGATGTTCGACATCTTCCACAGCAGCAGCGAGTTGACGTCGAACGCGAGGAAGTACTCGGGCGATCCTGCCGGGGGCGGGGTGGAGCCGTCCAGGTCTGCGGGCAGCAGACCGCCGTAGGCGGGACTGAGCTGGAAGCAGACCTGCTGGGCGGGCAGGCCGCTCAACATCGACTGACGATCGTAGGCGCACAACTTGGTGCCGCTGAACGTCGTTCCGTTGGCGAAGATGTTGAACGTGATGTAGTAGTTGTCCGACCACACGCCGAGCTTCGGATAGTCGTTGAAGTCGGTGGTGCCGTAGTTGAACGCGTACACGTTCCAACCGCCGGTGACCGCATCCGAGGTCTTGGACACGGCGACGCATTGCCAGTAGCCGGAGGTGCTGCCGCCGGTGACCGAGAACTGGGTCATGACCCAGCGCTTGGCAGCCTTGTCGTATTGCGCGATGGGATCGCCGTCGTTGTTCACGGCGCACGGATGGCTCGCGCCGAGCGTCTGGAACAGCGTGTTGCCGGCCGCGGGACCATAAAGCAGCACACCGGTATTCTTGTCGTACACGGCGAATGATTCGTTGACCCACTGCACGTATTGCGTATCGCCGATCGCGCCGTTGGTGTCGGGCGGTGCGGCGTTCGGCGTGTAACCGCCGCCGACGCCAAGACCGTCGAAGCTGACCACGCTGCCGACGGTGGCTACAGCGGGAACGATTGCTGTCTGCGCCGCGGCGTCGGGTCGTGATGCGGCCGCCTCGGGATTGATCAGAATGCGCAGCGGTTTGTCCCGATGGCCTTCTTTTTCCTTCAAAGGCGTTACTTCGTACAACGGCGGCAATACCGCGTGATCAGATGTAGTGAATTGACCCACCTGCTCGTTGTTCTGCGCGAGTGCGGTCGATGACAAGGTCGATAAAACAGCTAAACCCAGACTCAAGCCCAGACGCTTAGAGGACGGCAACATGAGTGGCACCTCCCTTGATCCAGTCGTTGCGATGAATCATCCCCGACTTGAGACCTAGCGACACATCATCCTTAAGACCTAGTATAACTAGATCTCTGGTCGTATTAGCGACCCTAACAGCCCCTCTTCGATGGGTCAACTCCAATCCACGGATATGGGCTGTCTAATGTCCGATAATCCACAACGCTTTACGATTTTTTTATATTTCCACCCTTTCAAGCGATATATCTGTGGATGAAATTTACGATGGAACGTCATGATCCGCAGCAAAAGTTCCCTCGCGATAAATCTCTCAAATAGCTTGGCAAGCGCATCACTGTCGGGCGTCTCGGTATCCGGCCGTTTTGTCGACTAGTGGATTGGCGTATTTGATAGATGGTGGTAGCCGCGACGGCTGTCGAGCGCTTTCAGTGCGAATGTGGACTATGTGATGCGGGTCAAGCTGATCGGTGAAGGCCCAAACAACCCAAGCGAGTTTGTCGGTGCGACAAAGCGAGTGCCGGCGACCCCTGATAAGGCGCATGTCCCAACCGGTTTCGTCGAGCGCCAGATCGATGCGCGCGCCTATGCATCGCTTCACGCGATTGACCAACGGCTTCAGCAAGAAGATCGAAAATCATGCGCACGCGATCTCGCTGCCGTGCACTGTGGCTGAATCGGCGCTGGACCTGCCTCTCAACCCACGCAGACAGTCCCGACATACAGCAGCGCTGATTCCCCGTGTCCCGCGCACGCGCTGACGGCAATCCGTACAGCACGCGTGTCAGCATCGAGCGTGTGGCGGAATTCCCAGCCGGCATCGACCAGTCGCGCATCTGCAAAGGCCGCGGCTACATCTGGTCGGGAGATGCCAGTCGCACAACGGTGTATCCGGCCGTCGATATCGATCTCGACACACTCGACGGCGCCATCGTCCAGCGATGCCGCCCAGCCTTGCAGCGCCAGTTGGCCCGAATCAGACAGACTGCGCCGATCCAGCCAGCCCCAGGGGCCGCGGCGGAACGCGGCAAGAGTCGACAGGTCGCGTTGCGGATCCGCGGCGACGACATACAGGTCCTGTTCGTTGGCGAGCGCCCTCGGCAGACGATGCAGCGGCCGCGCGTCGTGGGTCGCCGCGTGCAACGCGCGGCGTACGAAGGCTTCATCGGCATACGTCGTGCCGTAGATGTCCGCGTCGAGTTCCGCGTTCTCGCTGCGCTCGGCATAGGCAATGCCGGAAGACGGCAAGGTCTCGCCGACCGGCAGCAGGGCCGCGTCGCGCACGCTGAAGCAGAGCACGCCGCGTGGCGTCAGCAACGAGACCAGTTTCGCGAGCCACGCATGGAACAGCGGCTCGGGCAGATGCGAGAACAGCGACGCGACCCAGATGAAGTCGAATTGGCGACCAGGCGTGAATTGCGCCGGATCCGCATGTGACGCGATGGTCTGCACGCCGAATGCATCCGCCACGAATGCGACCGCATCGGCCTGCAACTCCGACGCCCAGATGTGGGACGTCGGCATCGCAAGGCCGAGGAAACGCAGCAGGCGCCCATATCCGCAAGCGAAATCGAGCACGTCGATGCGCGCCGCATCGGCACCGAACAAGATCGTCATGATCTGGCGCGCGCTCGCATACTGCTGCAAGGCGATGCTGAAATATTGGCTGAAGGCGGCGCCGGCGTCGCGATGGTGGCGCAGCGAGTGCAGCAGCATCTGGTCGCACGGATGGATGTTCGCGTTGAAGCGGCCCCTGCCAATGATAGGGTCGATGCTTGGGCAATGCCGCAGGACGACCTCGAGGTAACGCTCATCGGCGCACATCGACCTCAACTCGTCGAGCCGACGCTCGTCCGTCTGATCCATGCATGCTCCTGGGATTGATCGGCGGCAGCATGGCTGGAGTGCCGCGCGTGCGATCAACCCGATCGCATTGATGCCGTCATGGCTAAACTAGCCAGCATGAGCATCGATCGCAACCCGCAGGCGCGCCAGATGGGCGACGAGTCGATGGCGCGCAACCTCGCGCTGCAGGCGCAGGCGATCTGGCCGCAGGAACAGGCGCTGTTCGACCGCTACGACCTCCCGGTCGCGCCGCGCATCCTCGATCTCGGTTGCGGCACCGGCGAGATCACGCGGCGTCTCGCCGAACGGTATCCGCATGCCGACCTCGTCGGCGTTGACATCCTCGACGGCAATCTCGCGATCGCACGCCGCGAAAGCGCCGGATGGGGCGAACGCGTGCGCTACGAGGTCGGTGATGCATTCGCCCTCAACTATCCCGATGCGCGCTTCGACCTCGTGGTCTGCCGCCACATGTCGCAGGCGGTGCCGGACTTCCCGCGCGTGCTCGACGAGATCGGCCGTGTGCTGAAGGGCGGTGGCTGGCTGCATCTGCTGTCCGAGGACTACGGCATGCTGCGCATGCCGCGCGGTACGCGCGACCCGGACCGTTTCTGGGTCGACACCGCACTGCCCTACCTCGAGAGCATCGGCTGCGACGGCCGGATCGGCCGGCATACACCGCCGCTGCTCCAGCAGCGCGGTTACGCCGACATCGCGATCGACTACATTGTCGTCGATACCCTGCGCGTTCCGCGCGAGACATTCGCCGGCATCCTGCGCGCATGGCGCGACGGCTACGTCGAACCATTGGCGGAAGCCACCGGACGCGATTCCATCGACGTGCGTGGCGATTTCAATGCGATGATCGACGACATCGGAACGCCGCCGCGCTACGCGGTGTGGCATGTGCCGGTCGTATCCGGCCGCCGGCGCTGATCCATCCGGCCGCGGCAAACCCAAGGCTGCAGGCTGGACGATTTCCGAAAGGTACAAGACACGCACGCCGTGACCGGAGCAGAATCCGGCGCGACCCGAACCCACGGTACGAAGGATCGATCATGCAGGACCTGACCCAAGGCCCGATCTCCGGCCATCTCGTGCGCCTCGCGGCGCCCATCGCGATCGGCATGCTGTTCCAGACCCTGTACGTGCTGGTCGACCTGTACTTCGTCGCACAGCTCGGCGATGCCGCGATCGCGGGTGTCAGCACCGCCGGCAACGTGCAGTTCATCATCATGGCGCTGACCCAGGTGCTCGGCGTCGGCACGATGGCGCTGATCGCGCAGGCGGTCGGGCGCAAGGATCCGGCCGATGCGAACCTCGTGTTCAACCAGAGCCTGCTGATCGCGGGCGCCTGCATGCTGGTGACGCTCGTGGTCGGCTATGCGGTGACTGGACCGTACACGCGCGGCCTCGGTGCCGACGCCGCGACCAGCGCCGCCGGCGCCACCTATCTGCACTGGTTCCTGCCGGGCATGGGGCTGCAGTTCGCGTTGGTTGCGATGGGCTCGGCCTTGCGTGGCACCGGCATCGCGAAGCCGGGCATGATCGTGCAGGTGCTGACCGTACTGCTGAATGCCCTGCTCGCACCGATCCTGATCGCCGGCTGGATCACGCACCGTCCGCTCGGCGTCGCCGGCGCCGGCCTTGCCAGTTCGATCTCGATCGCGGCCGGTGTCGTGATGATGGCGTTGTATTTCGTGCGCCTCGAAAAATACGTGCGCTTCGACGCGGCACAGTGCCGCGCGCATTTCGCGACCTGGAAGCGCATCCTGCGCATCGGCTTGCCGCCGGGTGGCGAGTTCGCGATCCTGTTCGTGTTCCTCGGCATCATCTATCTCGTGATCCGGCCGTTCGGCGCGGAGGCGCAGGCCGGTTTCGGCGTCGGCTCGCGCGTGATGCAGGCGATCTTCCTGCCGGCGATGGCCGTCGCGTTCGCGGTCGCGCCGCTGGCCGGCCAGAACGTCGGCGCCGGCCATCTGCCGCGCGTGCGCGAGACCTTCCGCAATGCGGCGCTGCTCGGCAGTTCGATCATGCTGCTGCTCACGCTGTTCTGCCAATGGCGGCCGGAATGGCTGGTGCACGGATTCACCAGCGATCCGGCGGTGATCGCGGTGGGTGCCGACTACCTGCGCATCATCTCGTGGAACTTCGTGGCGCAAGGCTTGATCTTCAGCTGCTCGGGCATGTTCCAGGCGTTCGGCAACACGCTGCCGCCGCTGTATTCGAGCGCCACGCGCCTGGTGACATTCGCGTTGCCTGCGTTCTGGCTCTCGACGCGTCCCGGCTTCGAGTTGAAGCAGGTGTGGTTCCTGTCGGTCGCGACCGTGACTTGCCAGGCCCTGCTCAGCCTGTGGTTGCTGCGCGGGGAGTTCCGTCAACGCGTCGGAGCGCAGCTGGTGCGCGCGGCAGGCTGAGCCGGCCGCGCGGGAGCCGCACATCCTGTCAGGCCTGCGCACGCCCGTTGCCGGACATCATCCGGCCTCCGATTGCGTGCCAGATTGACTGCCGATACGATGACCGGGAGCCTGGCTCTTGCGCGTTGGATGTGTCCAGTCGCGAAGGCTCGGCTCCACGCAGCGAATGATTCAGCGCAGCAGGCTCGACCATGCTCGGTGAATTCATCTCAAGGGATCGTTGCGCCGCCCTCGTGGCGCGGGCGCGATGCGAACCGCAACCGTGGCTCGATCTCAGGCCGGATCTATTGGATTCGTCCTACAACCGGCTGCCGTACCCGGTCGAACATCGCCTCGCCGAACATCCGCTGTTCGCACTCGACCCGCTATTCGCGCTGTGCCGTCGCTTGCCGGAAGTCCAGGTGAAGCATCGCTTCGGCGTCGTGCCTGACGGTACCCACTTCGACTCCTCGCTCGATCGCTACCGCGGGAATCTCACCCTGGAAGACGCGATCACGCACCTCGAGGAGAGGCAGGCGTATATCGCGATCTACAACGCCGAGCGCGATCCCGAATACCAGCCGGTGATCGAGGGTCTGCTCGGGGAAGTCGCGGCTTGGACCGAAGCGCTGGACCCGGCGATCAACTGGTATTCGACCTACACCTTCATCTCCGCGCACGATTCGGTGACGCCGTACCACATGGATCGCGAGATGAATTTCCTGTTCCAGATCCGCGGCACGAAAACCGTGCAGCTGTGGGATCCGTTCGACGATGACGTGATGTCCGCAGCACAGAAGGATCTCCTGTTCGCCAGCGCGGACGCGTGCCGGCCGCCGTATCGTGAGGCGCTGCAATCGAAAGCGATGGCCTTTGAACTGCAACCCGGCATGGGCGTGCATCATCCCTTCATCGCACCGCACCTTGTGCATACGGGGCCGGCGGTGTCGATCACCTTCGCCTTGACGTTCCGCACGCCGCAATCGGACGTATGGAGCGACGCGCACCGGTTCAACCACCGCCTGCGCCGGCTCGGATTGCACCCTGGACCAGTGCGACACAACGCACTCATCGACAGGACCAAGGCGGGGCTGGAGCGCGCAGGGGAGCGCGCACTGCGTGCGCTGCGGCCACGACGGCGCGTCGCTCAATCCGACGCGTTGACGTAGATCTTCACGATCTCGCGGCGAAGCCAGCGGCGCCGTGCTCCGGTTTTGCAGCGCGAGAGTCCGAAACTGCCCGAGCGGACGACCGCACATCTCCACGGCAGCCGTGGTTAGCGCGCACGGTGCAGATCACCCTCGTCGCGCAGGCTGAACGGCGTGAAGTGGGTATGGTGGTCGAAGGTATCCACGCCTTCGCGGCTCTTCAGGAATCCGACCACCGCGTAGGTCAGCGGCGTGAACACGACCTCGACGAACACCTTCATCGCCCAGTTGAACGCGATCACCTTGGCGATGGTCTGCCCCTCCCAGATGCCTGCGAACGCGACCGGATAGAAGGTCAGGCTGTCGATGCCCTGCCCGACCACGGTCGAGCCGATCGTGCGCGTCCACAGCCAGCGACCCCGCGTCCACAGCTTCATCTTCGCCATCACGTACGAATTGGCGAAGTCGCCGAGCCAGTACGCGACCATCGAGGCAAGCACGATGCGCCAGGTACTGCCGAACACGACTTCGAGCGCCGGCTGCAGCTTCGTGTTGTAGGGTTCACTCGCGCTCGGCGTCATGCCGAGGATGACCCAGGTCATGAAGCTCGCGAACGCGAGCCCTCCGAAGCCGGCCCAGATCGCGCGGCGCGCGCGCGCGTAGCCATACACCTCGGTGAGCACGTCACCAAAGATGTAGCTGACCGGGAAGAACAGGTTGCCGGCGCCGAAACTGAGCGCGCCCAGCACCGGCAACGTGAGCGTGCAGACCTTCGCCGGCCCGATCAGGTTCGAACACAGCAGCACGGCGACCATGCCGCCCACCAACAGGTCGTAGTAGTGGAAGCCGGGCGCACGCGGCGCCGCAACGGTATCGGACATCGATGATTCCCCTGCAAGGCAATGCGGATGGTAGCGGTCGGAGGACCACCCGATCGAGTCGTGGTGTCGATCGTGCCGTTCAGGATCGACCCCACGACACGTCGGGATTCCGTTCCCAAACCCGGTGCGCGCTGCTACGGTTCGCTCCGAAAGACCGCTCCCGCGCTCAACGCGCGGTAACGGATTCGACCCGATCACCCATCAAGATCCGCATGAGTCAGGAGGATATTCCCGTGAAAGGATTGCTGGTACCTGCCCACGTTTCGCGCAAGAACGCTTCAGCAAGGCGGGTGTCGGCGATTGCGATCGGCACGCTCTGCCTCGGCGTTCTTGTCGGCGGCGCTGCGCACGCCGCGGGCGCGGACCGTATCGTGGGGCCGGTCGACAACGCGCAGCGCACGGCACTGTCCGGCCATCGCGCGCTGTGGGCACAAGCGAAGAGCGACCAGGGCGCGGTTCCTGCGGACCTGCCGCTCGCGCATCTGTCACTGACCCTCAATCGTTCGCCGGAGCGCCAGCAGGCGTTCGATCGATACCTGCAGGAGCAGCAGGATCCGGCGTCGCCGAACTACCACCGCTGGCTGACGCCCGCCGAGATCGGCGAGCGCTTCGGCGCCTCGCAGCACGACATCGACGCGCTGTCGGGATGGCTCGGCGCGCAGGGGCTCAAGGTCGATGCGGTCGCCAGCAGCCGCACGCGGATCCATTTCAGCGGCAGCACCGCGAATGTCGGCGCAGCGTTCGGCACCGAGCTGCATTACTTCCAGGCCGGCGCCGAGAAGCGCATCGCGAACACGGATCTGCCGAAGATTCCGGCCGCGTTCGCCAACGCCGTGCAATCCGTGACCGGGCTCAGTGCGATCAAGCTCGTGCCGGCGCACCGGATGAGCGCTCCGCGATCGGCCGCGATCCGTCAGGATGCAGCGCCGCAACCGGCCTTGACCAATTGCCCGCCGGCGGGCGGTCCGTGCAGCTATGCAATCTTCCCGGCGGACTTCTCGACGATCTACGACGTTCCGGTACTGGCGCAGGGCATCGATGGCAGCGGGCAGACGATCGCGATCGTCGGTCGCCAGCGCGTGTACAACCCGGACATCCAGAATTTCCAATCGAAGGCCGGACTCGCCACGAAGTATCCGACCGTCATCGTCCCAACGACCGGGACGGACCCCGGAGCGCCCGCATCCACCTGCAGCACGACCGGCACGCCGAGCTGCAGCAAGCCCAGTGCCGCGGTCGCCGACCAGGGCGAGGCGACGCTCGACGTGCAGCGCGCCAGCAGCGTGGCGCCCGGCGCGGCCATCGACCTGATCGTCAGCACCACCACGAACAACATGGATGGCGTCTTCATCGCGATGGACTATGCGATCGACACCAATCCGGTTCCGGCGAAAATCCTCAGCATCAGCTTTGCGAGCTGTGAGGCCGACGCCACCTCGGGCAACGCGACCTACCTCGACAATTATTTCAGCCAGGCGGCCATGGAAGGCATCTCGGTGTTCGTCGCTTCCGGCGACGGCGGCGTGGCCGGCTGCGCGAGCCTCGATTCGACGCCCACCACCACCGAGCGCGTGAGCACCAACCTGTTGTGCTCCAGCGGCCACGTCACCTGCGTCGGCGGCACGGAGTTTGCCGATAGGTCGAATCCGGGCATGTACTGGGGCAGCAACGGGCCCGGCTACGGATCCGCGCTCGGTTACAT
The DNA here is from genome assembly GCF_039523175.1 of Dokdonella soli. Taxonomy (NCBI): domain Bacteria; kingdom Pseudomonadati; phylum Pseudomonadota; class Gammaproteobacteria; order Lysobacterales; family Rhodanobacteraceae; genus Dokdonella; species Dokdonella soli. Next base: position 190,014 of record NZ_BAAAEU010000004.1, on the reverse strand, counting down.
TCCCGAGGGCGCCTGGAATGAACCGCTGAGCGCGACCGGCGCCTCGCAGGTCGCGGCGTCCGGGGGCGGCGTCAGCGCCTTCATTCCGACCCCCTCGTGGCAGGCAGGCCCCGGCGTACCGGGTCGCCTCGGCCGCTATACCCCGGACGTGTCCTTCGCGTCCTCGATTCGCGAGGGTTACTTCACCTGCATCGCCGCGCAGGGTGGCTCCTGCGTCGTCGGCAGCGATGGCCAGTTTCACTACCTCGGAAGCGGCGGAACGTCGGCCTCGACGCCGAGCATGGCCGGCATCGCGGCCCTGCTGAACCAGAAGACCGGCTCCGCGCAGGCAAACCTGAACCCGCGCCTGTATGCGCTCGCCGCCACTCCGGCCAACGGCGTGTTCCACGACGTGACGGTCGACAGCAGTGGCGTGGGCAGCTGCACGCCGTCGACACCGAGCATGTGCAACAACAGCACACCCGGCCCCAGCGGCCTCAGCGGTGGATTGCAGGGTTACGCGGTAGGTCCCGGTTATGACCAGGTGACCGGACTCGGCTCGATCGACGTCTCCAAGCTGCTTGCGGCATGGGGCAACGGCAGCGGGACGTCGGTGAACCTCAACCAGCACGGGATGACCGGTTCCTGGGCCAATCCGGCCACGAGCGGCCAAGGCCTCGTGATGGAGGTCGATCCGGACTTCTACGGCACCGGCACCGGTCTCCTGTTCGCCGGCTGGTACACCTACGATGTGACCGCCCCCGGCGGACAACGCTGGTACACGATCCAGGGCCAGGTGAGCGCCGCCAGCCCGTCCTCGACGATGCCGATCTACCTGACCCAGGGTGGCCGGTTCGCCTCCTCACTCGCGACCACCACCGCACCGGTCGGGCAGGCCACGATCCAGTTCAGCGACTGCACGCATGGCTCGCTGAACTACACCTTCTCCGATGGCAGCGGCCGCAGCGGCACGATCCCGCTCAGCCGTCTGGACTCGAACGTGACCTGCGGTCAGACCGGCAACAATGGCAGCGCCGCGTCGGATTACCTGCTGGCCGGCGCCTGGGCCGATATCGGCACCAGCGGCCAAGGCCTGGTCCTCGACATCAATCCCCTGCAGAACCTGCTGTTTGCGGGTTGGTACACGTTCGCGACCAACGCGGGCCAAGGCAGCGGCGCGGCCGGCCAGAACTGGTACACCCTGCAGGCCATCTTCACTCCCGGCTCCACCTCATCGACCAACATCGGCATCTACAACACCACCGGCGGCGTGTTCAACCAGGCGGCGACCACCTCGACGGTTCCCGTCGGCAGCGCGAGCCTCGTATTCCACAGCTGCAATTCCGCCACGCTGAGCTATGCGTTCACCGCGGGCGCAAACGCCGGCGCCAGCGGCTCGTTGAACCTGTCACGCATCGGCCCCATGCCAGCCGGCTGCACACTGTAAGGCTTGATCTTCACGACGACCGGACACTGTCGAGGGTGTCCGGCGGGTCGCCAGTCGCAGTATCCTGCGCACCCGCGCGACGCACGAGCGCGGACCCGAACCACCGCAGCAACCGCAGGAATTCCCCATGGGCAGAGGCCCGAGCATCGAGAACCGCAAGAACGCCGAGGACGCGCGCCGCGGCAAGATCTTCACCAAGCTGATCCGCGAGATCACCATCGCCGCGCGCAACGGCGGTGACCCGGCGACCAACGCGCGTCTGCGCATGGGCGTGGACAAGGCGCTGTCGGCGAACATGTCCAAGGACACCATCGAGCGCGCGATCCGGCGCGGTTCCGGCGCCGAGGGCGCTGATGACATGCAGGAACTGCGCTACGAGGGCTATGGCCCGTCCGGCGTTGCACTGATCATCGACACGATGACCGACAACCCGGTGCGCACCGTATCGGACGTGCGCCATGCGCTGTCCAAGCACGGCGGCAATCTCGGCACCAGCGGCTCGGTCGCGTTCCAGTTCAAGCGCCTCGGCGAACTCGCGTTCGACACCAGCGCAGCGGGCGCCGAGGACAGGCTGCTCGAAGTCGCGCTCGATGCCGGCGCCGACGATGTGCAGTCCGAAGCCGGCCAGAGCGTTGTGCTGTGCGCGCCCGAGAACTTCGAAGCGGTCAAGAAGGCGCTGACTGCAGCCGGCCTCGAACCGCTGCGCGCCGATGTCGTGATGCGGCCGGAGAACCGCGTCGCGGTCACCAGCGAAACCGAAGAGACTCTGCGCGACCTGCTCGACTGGCTGGAAGAGCTGGATGACGTGCAGGAGGTCTATCACAACGCAGCATTGGCGGATTAGATCGACCCGTCGAGCCTTTCCGGCAGCATCCATAACAATTCGTAAGATCGAGCATGCCGCGAATTATCGGAATTTTGCTGTTACTTCTGATGGCTCTTTTGTCTGATGCCAGCACTCTTGCTGCGCAGCCAGCCACGATTGTGGTTACAACGGTCGAGAATGGCAGCTTCGACCTGCAGGCGCAGCGCGGTAAATGGGTCATCGTCAACTGGTGGGCGACTTGGTGCAGCGCTTGCCTTGAAGAGATGCCAAACCTGTCAAAGTTCGTTGCGACACACAAAGACGTGGTAGCCATTGGATTAACTGATGAAGATATCAGCGCCGAGGCACTGAGAGCATTTGTTATCGCCCATCCAGTGGGCTACCCGGTTGCTCAGCTCAGTGAGAAATTGACGCCAAGAGAATTCAAGTCGTCGGCATATGGCATGCAAATGCGGCCGATAACCTATCTCGTTGACCCTGCAGGAAAGGTGGTCAAACGGATGCTCGGTGGCATCAGTTTATCGAAGCTCGATAAAATCGTGACGGAGCAGATCAAGCCCTAAACGGGTTATCTTGTGTGTGTTGAGGTCATCACACTTGGATGGTCGGTACGGCACCTTGAGTCGGTTCATTGTTCCGTCGCTCCCCGAACCCCGCAAACCGCAGACACGCGAGAGCAACGGCGGAGGAAGCTGACCGGAAGTGTTCCGGTTTCCTCTGCGGGCTATCGTTCGACTTGCGGCTTCCACGCGCGCGATGCTCAGGCGCGGCCGTGCAAGCCCGAATCGGGAATGCGCGCCCGCTTCTCCATCAGCGCTTTCGCCGGTCTTGAACGCCTGCTGTCCTAGCTGGCCGCGTGTAGCGCGGCCGCGTGCCGCCGTGGGGCAAGGTCAGCGTCGAGCAGACGCTCGATGCGTGCGAACACATCCTCGCGCGTGAACGGCTTCTTCATGAAGTCGTCGGCGCCGATGCGTTGCGCGTAGAACTGCTCGGTCGCCTGCGCGTTGCCGCTGATCATGATGATCGGAATGTCGGCGGTGCGCGGGTCGTGGCGCAGCATGCGCAATGCGGCAAACCCGTTCATGCCGGGCAGCACGATATCGAGGAAGATCAGGTCGGGCCGTTCCGTGCGGGCGAGCACCACGCCCTGCTCCGCGTCGCCGGCCTCGAACGTAATGAAACCGTTCTGCTGCAGCAGCTTGCGCAGCATCGCGACAATGGTCGGCGAGTCGTCAACAACCAGCACGCGGGTTCCCTTGCGTGCATTCGTGCGTGGTCTCTCACGCCGGTCGCGCTCCAGACGCGCGGCCCGGAAAATACCCCTCAACATGTCGAGCGTGTTCACGACCGTGCGTCCCTGTGCCCCCTCGGCAGGCCATAGTGTCGACCCTGCGGGCGGGCGGGGCAAGTCCGGGCAGCCGGGGAGCCCTCCCCGGCCGACGCATGGTCAACGACGGGCTCAGCCCTCCCCGTTCGCGTACACCTTCACGATCTCGTAGAGAAACCTCCGCCCGTCCATCAGCGACTTCACCCGGATACGCTCGTTGAGGCCGTGCGCGTGGCTGCCCTCGGCGTCGTGGAACATCCCGGAAAGGCCGTAGGTCGGCGTGCCCGCCGCGTTGAGGAATCTTCCGTCCGTTGCACCGGTGGACATGGTCGGCACGATCGCGATCCCGGGCCAGATGCCCTCGGCGACCTTGCGCACCGGATCCATGATCGCCGGCGTGAGCTGTGGCACGTTCCCGACCGGGCTGGGTTCGCCCACCGCCTTGATCGTGACCTTGTCATCGCCCATCACATGCGCCAGCGTGTTCCTGACCGCATCGAGCGGCACACCCGGCAGGATGCGGCAGTTCACGTTCGCGCCCGCATGCTGCGGCAGTGCGTTGGGCGCGTGGCCGGCATCGACCATCGTGGCGACACAGGTCGTGCGCAGCATGCTGTTCCAGCCGGGATTGATCGCCCACAGCCGGTCCGCGGCGGCCGCATCGGGCGGATCGCGCAACACGGCCTTGATGTCCTCGGCGACGGCCGGTGGCGCCAGCTCGATCTGCGCCTTGAAGTACGCGCGCGTCGCCTCGTTGAGGCTGATCGGAAACTGGTAGGCGCCGATCTTCGCGAGCCCGGTGCTGAGCTCGTAGATCGGGTTCTTCTTCGTCGGGCGCGAGCTGTGGCCGCCGACGTCGGTCGTTTCCAGCCTGAAATCCTGATAGACCTTTTCGCCAGCCTGGATCTGCAGCGCAACCGGCTTGCCGTGCTGGTCGAGCTCACCGCCCGCGCCTTCGTTGAGCGCGAAGGCGGCCTTGAGCAACGCGGGATGCTCCTTGAGCAGCCACGACACGCCATCGAAGGTGTCCGAGGTTTCCTCGCCGCAGGTCAGCGCGAGGCGGATATCGCGACGCGGCTTGAAGCCTTCCTTGTGGTAGCGGATCAGGCTGTCGGTGAATACAGCGGCCATCGCCTTGTCGTCACTGGCGCCGCGCGCGTAGAACCAGCCGCCCTCCTCGACCAGCTTGAACGGATCACGGATCCAGTCCGCGCGCTTCGCTTCGACGACGTCGATGTGCGCGAGCAGCAGGATCGGTTCGGCCTTGCGGTCGCTGCCCTTGTAGGTCGCGATCAGGTTGCCGTCCTTGGGCCGGCCCGGCGGCACGAGGATCTGCGTGTCCGCTGCCGGAATGCCGCCGGCAATCAGGCGCGCCTGCATGGCCTTGGCGGCCTCCGTGCAGCTGCCGACGGACAGTGTCGTGTTGATCTCGACAAGCTGCTTGTAGAGCGCACGGAACGTCGCTTCATCCGGCGCGGGCGATTGTGACTGCGCTGCCGGAGCGAGCGAAGCGAGCAGCATCGAGAAGACCCACGTTCCAACACCCGCGTGCTTCATGCCATGCCCTCCAGTGACGAAGCGTCCAGAATGAATCGTCGACGTGCCGACATCAAGAGGCAGTGCAGCGGCCACCGGCGCGAGCCATCCAGCCTTGTGCAACTACCCCGATCATCGTGGGTACCGCAGATTACACATTGCACAATCGCCGCATCTCCACTATTGGACCTCCCACCGAATCTGGCAAAATCGACGCCGACGCAGCGCTCGGAACGCTGCGTTTTTTTATCAAACAGGGGATTGGGATGAACTTCATACGCATGACTGCGTTGTCGGCGCTGCTTGCCTGCGGCGTCTGCTCGGCCACGCCCAGCAACATGATTGTCAACGGCAGCTTCGATCAGGGCGTCACCGGCTGGACGGCCGACACGACCATGACCAGCTTCTGGCGCGATGCGGCACAAGACGCCGAAGGGTCGGCAAGTTCCGGCGCGCTCGCGATGTCGACGGCGAACGGCATGAACGGCAACCTGTCGGTCAAGCAGTGCATCGGTTCGCTCGCCGGCGGCAGCGACTATTCGTTCGGTATCAAGATCAAGGCGAACACCAGCAGCACGTACGGCATGACGTGCTCGGCCCATGCCTCCACCGATTGCAGCGGCGCATCGCTCGGCAGCGCAAATGCTGCACAGGGCGCTACCGATGCGAACAACTGGATCGCATTCCGCACGACCACGCCGTTCGTACTGCCGGCATCAACGCAGAGCGTGTCGTGCGCGATCACCTCCGTCCAACCGCTGCGCCAGCCGCTGGGAGCGCAGCAGCCCAACGGTAATTACCCCGTCGCGATCTGGGCGGACGGCGTGTTCTTCTCACCAGGCACCACGCCGGTCAGCCTGCAGAGCTTCAACGTCGATTGATCGCAGGGCCTGGGCGCACGGCTCACCAGGCCGTGCGCTCCGGCAGCAAGCCGCGCAGCTCGGCATCGGTCAGGTTGCGCCACTGCCCGACCTTCAGCGCACCCAGCTTGATGTTGACGATGCGCACGCGCCGCAGTTGCGTGACGCGGTAGCCGAACGCGGCCGCCATCAGGCGGATCTGCCGGTTCAGGCCCTGGGTCAGCACGATGCGGAAGCCGAACTTCGCAAGCCGCGTCGCCTTGCACGGCTTGGTCAGCTGGTGATGGATGCGCACGCCGCGCGACATGCCGGCGAGGAACTCCGGCGTGACCGGCTTGTTCACCGCGACGAGGTATTCCTTCTCGTGGCGGTTCTCCGAACGCAGGATCTCGTTGACGATGTCGCCGTTGCTGGTCAGCAGGATCAGCCCCTCCGAGTCCTTGTCGAGACGCCCGACCGGGAAGACCCGCTGCTGATGGTCCACGAAGTCGACGATGTTGCCGCCGACCTCGCGCTCGGTCGTGCAGGTGATGCCGACCGGCTTGTTCAGCGCGATATAGACGTGCTGGCGCGTTTTGCCCGCCGCGCGCCGCGCGAGCAAGGGCTGGCCGTCGACGCGGATGTCGTCGCCCTCCTCGACCTGGGTGCCGATGCCCGCCGGCTTTCCGTTGAGGGTGACCCTTTTTTCCGCGATCAGCCGATCGGCTTCGCGGCGTGAGCAGTAGCCGGACTCGGCGATGTGTTTGTTGAGGCGCATGCGCACATTCTACGTGCGCCGGCCTCGGGAATCGCGATCAACCCACGTCGTAGAAGAACTGCTCCCGGTCGATCCTGCCTTCATGCACGTGGTAGACGCAGATCTCGCCCATCGTCATGCGGCCGTACTGCTTCATCGTGATGTCCATCGTCATCGTCACGCAGAACCAGTTGCCGGAGATCAATGGCTCGCTGACCGCCATGCTGTGGACCGCCTCGGTGCGCTCCTGGAACTGGCGGCCCTTGTCGCGGATCGCAGCCAGTCCCTGGACGCTGCCGAGCGCGCCGGGCGGCAGCCCATCCGGTTCGATGCTGACGGCGTTGTCCGCATACAGTTCGTCATGCGCCTGCTCGAACTTCCCTTCACGGCACAGCGTGACGAGTCTCTGCGCGATCTGCTCGGTGTTCATGGTGGTCTCCTCTGCCTGGACCTATCAGCCTGGACCGCGCCGACGACAGTCGCGTGTCACCCTCCGCCATCGTCGAAGCGGCATCACCACATTCTGCTTTTTGTCATCCGCTTTCCGCAGCCAGGTCGACCAGCGTCTTGATCACCACGACCGCCACGAGGATCGGCGTCAGCGACTGGACATGCAGGAATGCGATGACGAAAAACCCCGCGATGATGCCGATGTGGAGGATTACGATCCGCGTCTGCAGGCGATCGACAATGGCCTTGATCCATGCGAATGGCCAATGCCGGAGACCGACGAGATCGTGCAGGAAGTCCAGCATCTGGAAACACGCCATCAGCCCGAGGCCCTTGAGCAGCGAAAAATCGCTCGCGCCGGCAGTCCAGTCGGTGTTTTGGCCGATGCCGTCGCCCAGAACCAGCAGCAGCACGAAGAGGAAGATTCCGTGCACGATCGAGAAACCGAACGTCGTGCCGGCAAACAGCATCGGGTACGACCCTTTCGTCACCCGGTGACCATTCACGACGACTCCCAGGCTGGCGACGCCGGTCGAATATCCGCTGTCATGCGTCATTGCCCGGTGGATGAGGATGCGTGCCAGCACGAGCACACCCTGCACCATCGATTCGCCCCAGAAAGCGATCAGGCAACGCGCGACCGACCAGTCGAAATAGACGATCCCGACCAACGGCACCGCATCGACCAGCACCACCAGCACGAGATGGACGAGACGCCGCGGCGCGCCCAGCCCTGCTCGTGGTCCGGCGACCGCCTGCGTGAGTGTCGACAAGACCATGGCCCGCCCCCTGCTCCGATGCGACCGGCGTTCACGACATGTCCCGCGAATGCGCAGCATGCCTCCGATCGCTTGGCACGACAAGGCGGCCCCGACCATGCCGACACGGATCGGCGGGCAATCGAAAGCTGCTCAGAGCAACGGCCAGCGTCCGAGTATCCGATGCGGCATGAACGGCTGGATCTGGCTGTCGATCAGCACGAATTCGTCGACGCGCCAGCGCACGGCGGACTCGAGGTGCGCATGCACCTGCCGATCCGCATCGCGCAGGATCGTCACGTGCGGCACCAGGCGCGTGGCGCGGGTGATGCGACATCCGTTGCTGCGCAGGGTTTCCGACAACGCGTCGAACAAGATCTGCAATCCTGTGGGCACTTCGCTGCAGCCGAGCCAGCATGGAATCCTCGCGTTCACGAAGCTGCCGATGCTGTCGAGCACGAGGTCGAACGGCGCGGCACGCACCTGGGCCGCCGCGGCACTGGCTCGATCGATGAGCTTCGGCTGCAATGAAGCATGCTCACCCAGGAATTGCAGGGTCAGGTGATAGCGAGCGGGCTTGATCCAGCGGCCGTACGGATTCTGTTCGCGCTGCAGCCCTGCCGCAGCGTGCGCAATCCGCTGCCGGGTCGACTCATCGGGCCAGAGCGCGAAGAACAGGTTGTGGACTTCCCGCGCGGGGGGATCGAAACCGGGAAGATTGCTCTGCTGCATGGGTAACCAGGTATGAGTTCTGCCGGGATGCCGTCACCGCCTCACGGAGGTGGATGCAAGGCGCCGCTGCACAGTGTAAAACGCAGCTCCCATGATCCGCTGCGAAGGGTCTACCATGCGTCACGCAACCATACTCCTGCTTGCCATGTTGATGACGGCATGCCAATCGACGTCACCGCGCAACTCCGTCGCAGGCAGTACCGCATCGAAAGGCGCCGTCACGCCGACAACCCTGCTCCACGGGCGCGCCTCGTATCTGGAGCGGATGTTGCTGCCTCCGGGTGCAACGCTCGAGGTGCAGTTGATAGCCGACGATTCCACCCATGCGCCTTCACCCGTCGCGCACAGCAGTTTCGGCGACCTCCACGGACCGCCCTATGACTTTGCGTTGCCCTACGCCCCCGCGGACATCAAGCAGGGCGCGCATTACAGCCTGCGCGCGACGCTGCGCGATGCGCAGGGGCATCTTGAATTTGTCACCCCGAAGAGCGTTCCGGTGACGCCCGGCAGCAACGCCATCGTCGAGTTCCGCATGGTGCGCGCGACCACGGATCAGGACTGATTGGCGTCGACGCGCGCGAGTGACCGCACATCGCGGCGTCGCCGCGCGGCCGCGTAGTCGACGGGCATCACCTCGCCGCTTTGCCGCGGACCTCAGCGAGCGCAGCTTCAAGCGCTTTGCGCAACGGGGGCGTCAACAGGTTGTTGGCGACGACCTGTCTGTAGGCTTCCGTGCCGACCGCTTCCCAGGCTTTGCGATCGTCCGCGCCAGGCGTGAAGACCGTGATGCCTTGTCGCTCGAGCGCCTCGCGCGCACCGGCGTTGTCGTCGCGGCTGAGTTTGTCGAGCCGCGCCGATGCCGCGGTGAGTTCTTCCGACAGCGCCCTGCGATCCTCCGCATCGATGCCGTCATAGATCTTCTTTTCGACGACCACAATGCCGACGACATAGGTTAGCGGCACGTCCACGAAATGCTTGATCTTGGTGTGCCACTGGAATGCGATCGCGCCCGACGGCGTGTTCGCGGCGGTATCGATCAATCCGGTCTGCAGGCTCGTGTAGACGTCGGCGAGCGCGAGCGGAATGGGAGTGACACCAGCCGCCTTGAACGCGAGCTCGTCCACCGGATCGCCCAGTGGCACCCACACTTTCGCGGCCCGGAGATCGTCGCGGCTCCTGATCGCGTGTGTGCTCATCAGGTAAGCGAAGCCACTGCCGCTGATGCCCAGGGATTCCCAGCCGGCCTGGGCGATGCTCTGCTTGAGCAGCGGATCGAGTTTGGCACGTACTTGGTCGATCTCCTCCTGACTGCGGAACATGAACGGCAGGCTGTAGATCTGCGCATCCTTGGCGAACAGCGAGAACGAGCCTCCGGTGAATGCACCGCCCTGCAACTGGCCGATCTTGATCTTGCGCAGCACCGTGGCGTCATCACCCATCACGCCGCCCGGGCAATATTTGATCTCGACACGGCCGTCGGTGCGCTTTTTGACACCCTCCGCCGCCGCGCGCAGTTCACGCATCCAGGCCGTGCCGTCGGGCGCAACGGTGGCGATCTTGATCGTGGTGGCGGCGCTCGCCGGCATCGCCGCCAGCATGGCCAGCGCGCACAGGATTCCAGTCAATCGCATGGTCTTCTCCAAATGGGATCAGTGTCAGAGAGTCTTGGCCGGACGCGAGCAGGCGTTGCGCACACTGCCGCGCGATCGTGTTCACGAGGGTCAGTCCCGCTACGTGCGATTCGGCCGCGAACCATGGCCTCATCCGATCAGGACAGCAGGCTGCTATGGTGCTTATGGACATTGCATCAGCATTGCCCGCGACGAGGCCGCCGCCGCGGCATGCAAGCGGTCAGGCGATGGCGTTTCGAAGCGGTGGAAAAACCATTCTCAGGCAGGCCCCTCTCGACGCCGCGTCGACCGCGGCGACATGCCCCCCGTGCAGACGCATGATCTCCTGCACGAGATTGAGGCCGAGGCCGGCGCCGCGACCGTCCGCACGGAGGCGGCGGAATGGTTCGAAGATCCGTTCGCGCTGCTCGACCGGAATGCCAGCCCCTTCGTCACTGACCTCGATGCAGCCTGCGCGCGCGACGCGTACGGCGATCGTCCCGCATCGTCCACCGTGATCGATGGCGTTCTGCACGAGGTTGGTCAATGCCCGCTCGATCGAGGTCTGGTCTCCCAGCACCTCGAGATGCCCGCATTCGGCATCAAAGGCCATTTCGTAGCCGGCGGCGAAGGCCAGCGGTGCGAGATCGGCCACCACCCGGCGCGCGATCGCGACGAGGTCGATGCCCAGGAAATGATGCCGCTGCTGATCGAGCCGTTGCCGGTCGAGCAACTGCCCCGCCAACGTGGAAAGACGCGCGGCATCTTCGAGCAGACGCGTCTTGTCCGGTCCCGGCGGAAGCGACACCAGTCGCGTAGTCAGGATCGCGATCGGCGTGCGCAACTCGTGCGCGGCGTCGACAAGAAAGCGCCGGTGTCTCTCGTAGCCCTCGTCGAGACGTCCCAGCGCATCGTTCACTGCCTTGACCAGCGGAGCGACTTCGACCGGAACGTCTTCGATCGGAAGGCGCACGCCGCGCTGATCGACATCAATGCGTTCAGCCTGCGCGGCAGCCTCGCCCAGCCCGGTCATGGCGCGCCGAACCACGAGTGGCGTGACCACCAGCGCAGCGAGTGCCATGAGGAATAGCAGCGGAAGAATCACAAACAGGTAACCCATGGACACACCGGTGATCAGTCTGCCCAGTGACATCTGTCCCTGCGTTCCGCCAAAAATCTGCACCTCACCCGCAGCCGAGTTCTCCCATTTGACCAAGGCATCCGGCCGTCGATCATGCCGCCCTGCATTCACGTCGAGTCTCGCCTGACTGATGCGATCGAGCACGCCGAGCAGCGGCGCGAACTCCTTCGGCACGGAGCGCTCCGACAAGCGATGACCTTGCTTGTCGCGGATGACGAACCACAGATCGGACGCATTCGCGCGCAGTTGCGCGAGCTCCCGTGTCGGCCGCAATTCCAGCTCGCCGCTGGCATCGCGCGCGACGGCTTCCTTGAGCACGTCGAGCGTGCCGCCTTCGTAGTCGTCGACGAGATAGCCAGTTCCCCACAACGCACCCACTACCAGCACCATGAACAGGGTCATCAACGTCGTTTCGAAGACGACCAGACGCCCGACCAGACGCCATTTCAGGGAACGCGAGCGCTGTCCCTTCATGGCGTTTCGCGTAGCAGATAACCGACACCGCGAATGCCGTGGACGGTGACGCCGGCATCCGTATCGGCAAACTTTCGACGCACCCGCGATATATGCGTATCGAGCGCGTTGGACTGGATCTCGTCATCGATGCCGAATACGGCTTCCATCAACACCGAGCGCAGCACCATGCGTCCCATGCGCTTCACCAGCGCCTCCACCACGAGCAACTCGCGACGCCGCAGGTCCAGCGGGTGTCCGGCAACACTCACTTCGCGATGATTGAAATCGAACGCGAGACGTCCGACCCGGACGATGTCGGACTGCACCTGTGCGGGCCGGCGCATCAACGCGCGCAACCGCGCCAGCAATTCCTCAAAGGCAAACGGCTTGCCGAGATAGTCGTCCGCGCCATGGTCGAGGCCTGCGACCCGGTCGACGAGGTCGCCGCGCGCGGTGAGCACGAGCACCGGCACGGCATTGCCGCGGGCACGCAGCTTCGGAATCAACGACAGCCCATCGCCATCCGGCAGCTGGCGATCGAGCACGATCGCGTCGTGCACCCCGTCGGCGGCCATCGCGCTGGCCTGCGCCAGGTTCCCGGCATGGTCGACGACCATGTCATGGCGCGCCAGCGCAACACTTAGCGCAGCGACCATTCCCGGTTCGTCTTCCACCAGCAGGACACGCATAGTCCGATCCGCTTCCGTCGTAGCCAACCCTACTTATCGCCTGTGCATTGCCGCAACCTTGCACGGAAGCGCTTCGCTGGCCATGCAGCGAAGTACGTCCGCGCACACAGCCCGTCTCCACGACAGGCTTGCTCGTGCATACGCATGACATGTTCGTTCAACCGGGGCAACGCATAACGCATCTGCCGGACTCAGCGTTCGGTCAGACCGCCGGATGATATCGATCCGTTTCTCCGGCGGGATGTGCGTACCCCACAGGTAACGGACGTTCATTCTGGATGGCACGCCATGCTGCCGAAATACCGTCATTCCAGCGCACATGTCCGGGAAATCGCCATTCCGGCCGCCGATACGATCTCGTTCTTTCGCGCCTGGATCGGCAGTCCGCTGCGTGTCGGCCTCAGGGCGACGCGCAGCGGCGGCACGCTTCGCAATATTCCGCCGGCTTCGGTCTACCGCATCTCGCGGCGCCTGCCCTCCATGCTCGGGCAGGCCTGACATGGCCGCGGAAATGCCTGACGCCATCGCGGCGCTGCTCAGCTTCGGTCTTCTCGGCGTCGGCTGCATTGCCGTCGTCGGGAAGTTCATTCCCGTCGTTCCGTCCTATGTCCTGCTGCTGTTCCTCGGAATGACCACTTCCGATCGTGGAACGCTCGCTCTGACGATCATGGTTACCACGATCGGATCCACGGTCGGTGCATTGGGTTGGTACGGTCTTGGCCGGGCGCTGGGCCAGCAACGTATCGACGCGCTGGTCATCCGCTTTGGGCGGTATGTTTTCCTCAACGAATCGCTCTATCGGCGAATGACCGGCGCGTACCGGCGTGCCCCGTTCCGGGTAACCCTGATCGGCCAGACCATCCCGTGTGCGAGGATCTACATCGGCATGCCTGCCGGCGTACTCGGGCTCGAACCCCGAGCGTTCCTCGCGGCGACGATGCTCGGCACGCTGGCCTGGAATGCGCCGTTCCTGAGTCTCGGTTATGCGCTGCGTGGCAGCGGCCACGATCCCGTCAGCGTGGGCGCGTGGGCGGCGGCGATGCTCATCGCTGCGGAATTCGTGATTGTCTGGGCCCTGCGTTCGGCGGCCAAGTCCGGCATCACGCCTCCCGCGCGCGCTAGCGCATGACGGAAGACGCGACTCGATCTGTTGATTGCCGCTTGAACGGACCCTGCGACTGCGCACCGCGCGCAGCGGCTTCAGCGACGGGGCAACGCGAGCCAAGTGGCCCGCGCGTCTCTCACTAAGCGCCCATGTAGTCGTTCTTGCCGATCTCGACACCGTTGTGGCGCAACAACGCATACGCGGTCGTGACGTGGAAGAAGAAGTGCGGGAGGCCGTAGCCCAGCAGATAGGCCTGGCCGTCGAAGCGCTTCTCCTTCGGCGTGCCGGGACGCAGCACGATCTCGCGCTGGTCGCTGCCGGTGAATTTCGCGGCATCGATGCCGTCGACGAACGCAAGCGTCTTCGCGATGCGCGCATGGAGTTCCGCGAACGTACGCTCGGTGTCCTCGTAACTCGGCACATCGATGCCGGCGAGCCGCGCCGGCACGCTCTTGGCGAAGTCGCACGCAATCTGCACCTGGCGCACGAACGTGAACATGTCGGGAAACAGCCGCGCCTGCAGCAGCGCATCCGGCTCGATCTTCTTCTCCGTCGCGTGCGCTTCGGCCTTGGCCAGGATGGCATCGAGCCCGCCGAGCATCTGCTTGAAGACCGGAACGGAAGCGTTGTAGAGCGGATGGGTCATGGGATATCTCCAGATGGAAAGCAGTCGATCATGACGTGGCCGCGCGCGCTCGATCGCGCAGGCGCGGCCACAGACCCTTCACCTCGTTGCAGTCGGCAGACGGTTGCGACGGACTCCGCCGCGATCGCCTGCGTCAGCGCCGCTCGCTCGCGCTCGCGTCACGTGTCGCGCGGAACTCGGAATCCTTCGCCCAGTTCGGCCAGCGGTTCGAATTCGCGAGATCGCCGCCGACCTTGTAGAGCATCGGCAGGTCGTGCGCCATGCCGGCAAAGGTCCAGTCGGCCTGCCATTCGTCGGCGGGCTGGTGGTAGCGGTTCGCGACGTAGTCCTTGCGCGCCGCCTCACCCGCGGCAACACCACCATTCAGCAGATCGTTGCCCGATTCGAACGAAAGAGCCGGCACGCCGCGCTTGGCGAACGAGAAGTGATCGGATCGGAAGAAATGGCCGGCCTCCGGATGTGGATCCGTTTCATAGGCGAGGCCGGCCGCCTTCGCGTCGGCGATCAGCAGGTCGAGCAAATCCGATTGCGCACTGCCCGACGTCGAGAAGTTGCGCGCCGGTCCGTTCGGGTCGAGCGCATCCATGTTGATCACCGCGACGGTCTTCGCCAGCGGATAGAGCGGCTTCGCCGCGTAGTACTCGGAACCGAGCAGGCCTTTCTCCTCGGCAGTCACGTTGAGGAACACGATCGAGCGCTCCGGCTTCGGCGCCTGCGCGAACGCGCGTCCGAGCTCGATCAGCGCCGCGGTGCCGGTCGCGTTGTCGACCGCGCCGTTGTAGATCCTGTCGCCCTTCGCGTCCGGCTCGCCGACGCCGAGGTGGTCCCAGTGCGCGCTGTAGATCACGGTCTCGTCAGGGCGCTTGCTGCCGTCGATGCGGCCGACGACGTTCTGCGAAGTGATCAGCTTGGTATCGACCGCGTAATCGGCCGAGAACGTCACGTCCTTGAGCACGACCGGCTTGAACTCGCGCGTCTGCGCCTGCTTCTTCAGCGCGTCGAAATCGAGGCCGGAGCGCTTGAACAGATCCACCGCGAGATCGCGCTGGATCCAGCCCTCGAGCTTCGGATGCACCGAGGCCGGGCGGTCACGCACGATGTCGAACATCGTGTTCGTGTTCGAGTTCTTGACCGTCTTCCAGCCGTACGAGGCCGGATCGGTTTCGTGCACGATCAGCAGGCCGAGCGCGCCTTTCCGCGCGGCTTCCTCGTACTTGTAGGTCCAGCGGCCGTAGTAGGTCATCGCCTTGCCGCCGAAGTCGCCCACGCCGGTCTCGAAGTCCGGGTCGTTGATCAGCACGACCGCGACCTTGCCGTGCAGGTCGATGCCCTTGAAGTCGTCCCATTTGCGCTCCGGCGCGGTCACGCCGTAGCCGACGAACACCAGCGGCGCGTCTTTGATCGCGACCGTCTTCGAGCCGTCCATCGCGGCACGCACCGCGATCTCCTCGCCCTGGGTCAGCGCCTGCGCCTTGCCGCCGACGGCGACGCTCAGCTTCGGCGTACCCTTGATCTCGGCACGCGCGAGCGGCACCGCCTGCGTCCAGCCGCGCTTGCCGTTCTTGAGATCGCCGCCCGGCTGCAAGCCGGCCTCCTTCATCTGTTCGATCACATACGCGACGGTCTTCGTCTCGCCCGGCGTCGCCGGCCCGCGGCCTTCGAACGCGTCCGAGGACAGCGTCTTGACCTCGTCGGAGAGGCGTTTCGGATCAATGTTGGGTGCGTCGGTGGCGAACGCAGCCGAGGAAATCGCAAGCGCGATGCAGGATGCAAGCAGTCGTTTCAAGATCGGATACCTCGTTGGAAATCTGTCTGATCGTAGAGAGCGGGTGCGGCAAGGTCCAGCGGGGGAATGTAGTGCAAAGAACCCGCTGTCGCGCGCGACTCGTCGAAACATGAACTGATTGTCATCCATGCGTGACCGCGTCCGCGAACACCAGGCTGCAGCAGGTCACGGCGCCTTCGGCCTTCTGCAACTCGGACACGTCGACTGTCGTGACGACGATGCCCGCGTCTGCGAGTTTCTGCAGAGTACGCGGGAAACACGCCGGATAGATCAGGCCCGCACCGATGCGCAGCGCGTTGGCCGCATGCGGTTCGTCCACGTCGACCTCGATGATGCGGAAACCCGCGAATGCAGCCGGATCGACCCAGGCCGGATTGACCAGCAGGGTTTCGTCCGTCACCTGCGTGACCGCCGATTTCAGATGCAGGCAACCGCGGATCGGCACCGCACGCACGGCGTAGCCACGCCCTGACAATGCTTCATCGCTGAGCAGGTCGCGCAATTGTCCGAAGCCGGCCGCGCTGCTGCGCGCCGACTGCCCGACATGCAGCGTGCGGCCGATGCGCAGCACGTCGCCGCCATCCAGCGTGCCCGGCGCCTCGATCGCACGCAACGGACGATAGCCTGCCAGCACCTTCGCCACCGATGCGACTTCCGCGCGACGCGACAGCGCACCCGGCCGGGTCAGGATCGCGACCTCGTCGAGCACCAGCGCTACATCCTCGACGAACACCGAATCCGGCAGTTCGGGTTCCGCAGGCAGCGAGAGCACGCGGCAACCGAGCGATTCCAGCGCCTGCCGATAAGCATGGTGCTGCTCGTTGGCCAGACGCAGATCGATCGCGCTGCGCGGCACATAAGAGAGCTCGCAAGCACCGAGGCCGGGACTCACCTCGCGCGTGACGGCAATCTGCATGGGATCAGTGCTCTTGCACAAAGCAATCATTCTACGCCCAGGCGATCACGCGCCATCGGCAGAAAGTCATGGCGCACCTGCGACGGGACTACGCACTCTCATCGGGCTTGCGCTGCCTCGCGCGCCACGCAGCGAATGCAGCCTCATAGCGCGCGAGCGCGGTCTCGTAGACGTCGAACACGCAGTTCGCACAACCCTCGCCGCAGCAATCGGCGGGATCGGGTTCGATCGGGCGCACCGGCGGATCATCGGGAAAGGAGGACATGGGCGCCGGCCTACGGTCGCGCGAGTTGCAAACGCGCCCAATGCACGATCTGCTCGGCGCCCATCGCGCCGGATTGCCGCGCGATCTCGCGACCGGAGTGCAGCAGCACCAGGGTCGGAATACTGCGGATGCCAAAACGCGCACCGAGCGCGGGTTCCGCCTCGGTATCGACCTTGGCGAGCCGCATCTGCGGTTCCAGCGCCTTCGCTGCCGCCTCGAACGCAGGCGCCATGCTCAGGCACGGTCCGCACCACGGTGCCCAGAAGTCGACCAGCAGCGGCAGTTCGCTGCGCACGGCATGCTGGTCGAAGTCGGCTCCCGTCAATGCGATCGGCTTTCGATAGAACAGGCTCGCCTGACAGCGACCGCATTGGGGTGCCTGGCCGAGACGCGCCGGTGGCACGCGGTTCATCGCGCCGCAGTTCGGGCACGGGATCAGGATCGGCTTGTCGTCGTTCATCGCGTCACCTCGTCGCCTCGACTCCCCGATGTGCGGTCATGTGCGCGGCAACGCAAGCCGGCCCGCCCTCTGCGGCGATCCGGCTGCGATCACCGATTGATCCATCTTCGTGCGCGCATGTTAACGTCGCGCTCTCCATCCGGGAGGCAACGATATGCGGATCGAATTCCACGGTGCGGCGGGCGGCGAAGTCACCGGCTCCTGCCATCTTCTCGAGACTGCGGGCAAGCGCATCCTGCTCGACTGCGGCATGGTCCAGGGTGGCCGCGATTCCGACGCACGCAACCTCGAACCGTTCACGTTCGATGTGGCAACGATCGATGCGCTGGTGCTCAGCCACGCGCACATCGACCATATCGGCCGCGTGCCGCTGTTGGTCAAGCGCGGCTTCAAGGGGCCGATCTTCGCGCAGGCCGCGACCTGCGATCTGCTGCCGATCATGCTGCTCGACGCCGCCTCGCTGTCCGAACAGAACGCCGAGCACGCGAATCGCGACCGCAACTCCGGCGAGCCCGAGGTACAGCCGATCTACACGGCCGCGGATGTCGCCGCGGCGCAAAAACAGCTGCATCCGGTGCCCTACGACGTCGCCACCGAGATCCTGCCCGGCGTACGGGTCCGCCTGCACGACGCCGGGCACATCCTCGGTTCGAGCATCATCGAGATCAGCGCGAGCGATCCCGCGCCGAAGACGCTGGTGTTCTCCGGCGACATCGGCATGAAAGGCACGCCGATCCTGCGCGACCCCGAAGCGCCGCCAGCGGCCGACCTGATCCTGATGGAATCCACCTACGGCGACCGCAATCACAAGGACCGCGCCGCGACCGTCGCCGAGCTCGGCCAGATCTTCGCCAAAGCGCACGCGGACGGCGGCAACGTGGTGATTCCCGCATTCGCGGTCGGCCGAAGCCAGGAACTGCTGTACTGGTTCACCGAGAATTTCGCGCTGTGGAACATGGCGCAGTGGAAGATCTTCCTCGACAGCCCGATGGCAGCCAAGGTGATGGCCGTGTACGACCGCCACGAGGAACTGTTCGACCCCGACGCGGTGAAGGTGTGGGCGGGCCGCATCAAGCCGTTCCAGCTGCCGAACCTGCACGTCAGCGCCACCGTCGACGACAGCAAGGCCATCAACGCGGTGCACGGCGGCGCGATCATCATCGCCGGATCCGGCATGGCCAACGGCGGACGCGTGCGCCATCACTTGGCCAACAACCTCGCCGATCCGAAATCACATGTGATCTTCGTCGGCTACCAGGCCGACGGCACGCTGGGCCGCTTGCTGGTCAATGGCGTGAAACACGTGAAGCTGTTCGGCGCCGACATCCCGGTACGCGCGCAGATCCACACGATCGGCGGCCTGTCCGCACATGCGGACCAGCAGAGCCTGCTGGAGTGGTACGGATCCGGTCCGAACCATCCGCCGGTCGTGCTCGTGCACGGCGAGAACCCCGCGCGAGAGGTACTCGCCGCGGCGCTGAAGCAGCGGTTCGGCACGAACGTCACGCTCTCGCAGCCGGGCATGGTGCGCGAGGTCTGAGGCCCTCGCACTACCCCGCTGCTTTCGTCGCCTCGCGCACCGCGGCGAGCGCCTGGTCCACCTGCTCGGGCGTATTCATCAGACCGGCCGACAGGCGCGCATAGCTGATCGCGTACGGACTCGAGCTGGCGATGACCTTGCGCGCCAGCAATCGCCCGACGATCTCGTTGGGCTTGCTGCCCTCGACCTCGAAGCAGCAGATGCCGGCCGAAAGGCCGGCATCGCGCGGCGTGTGCAGCTTCACCTTCGGAATCGCGGCGAGGCCACGCTTGCATTGGTCGTTGAGATCGCGGATACGTTCGGCAATACGCGTGCGACCAATCTGCCGGTGCATGCGGAACGCCGCACCCATCGCCCACTGATGCTCGTAGGCCTGGAACCCGCCCGGCGTGATGCGGTTGGCCACGTTCGGTCCGCGCGGTGCACGATTTTGCTTCCACGCCTCGTACAGCTCCGCATCCGAGAACGAGGGAATGAGCGGGCGCAGGCGCGCCCAATTGTCCGCACGCGCCCAGACCAGGCCGGTACCGCGCGGCGCGAATATCCATTTGTGGGTACCGGCACAGAAGAAGTCGCAGCCCAGGTCGGCGATGGTTTCGTCCACCGCGCCGATGCCGTGCACACCGTCCACGACCAGCAGCACGCGCGTGGCCTCGTCGCGGTCGCGATTGACGTCCTTCAGCACCGCGGCAATCTGGCGAACCGGCAGGCGCATGCCGGTACTCGAATGCACCCACGTGATGCCGAGCACGCGCGTCTGCGGCCGGATCGCGGCGTGCACGCGCGCGACGATGCCGTCGATCGATGCAGTGGAGGCTTCGTCGAACAATGTGATCTTGCGTACCGACGCACCATTGCGCTCGGTGGAAAGCCGGATCGACTCGTGATGCACGACATGATCGTGCGTGGTCACCAGCACTTCGTCACCCGCCTTCAACGGCAGTCCGTGATAGACCAGAGCCAGGCCGGTCGTGGTGTTCGGGGTCAGCGCGATCTCGTCCTGGTGTCCGCCGAGGTAGGCGGCGATATCCTCGCGCACCTTGCGCTGCAGATTCTCCGCATCCGACTCGAACATGCCGTGCTCGACAATCAGAAACGGATTCTCGTCCAGAGCGCGGCGAAAGCCGTCGACTGCCGCACGCACCGATTCGGGATGCGAGGCGAGATAGAAGCCGGCGAAGTGCAGATAGTCCGGCGACAGCCGGAACTGCGCGCGCACCTTGTCCCAGTCATCGAGCGGCGGCAAGGGCGGCGTCTTCGCCTGCACGGCAGCCAGCAGACCGGAAGGAAGCAGCGCGGCACCGAGCGCACCGCCCTGCATGGCGAGAAACGAGCGACGCGACAGCGGCATGGCGAATCTCCCGCGTGAGGTGATCGCGGAGCGCAGCATATACCGATCGCCGCGCGTGGGAGCGCACTACGCCGCGCTGGCCTGGAGCCGCAGCCAGTCGATCACCGTATGCGTGGCCAGCCGCACGCGCGCACGTTTCGGCAACACGATCCAGTACGCAGGCCCGAGCTCCAGCTTCACATCGCCGAACGGACGGATCAGCGTGCCGGCCGCAACGTCCTCGATGGCGAGCCGATGCCTGGCCAAAGCGACGCCCTGACCCTGCATCGCGGCACGCAACACGAGATCGGAAGAAGCGAAGCGCGGACCGTCGAGGACGTCGAGCGATTCAGGGCCGTGCACGGCGCGCCAGCGTTCCCAACCGGCATTCGGATCGCGGTCGTGCAACAGACGCAGGCGGCCCAGATCGGCAATCTGATCCGGCTTGCCCGAGCGCTCGTACAGGGCCGGGCCCATGACCGGATAGAGCTCATCGTCCATCAACACTTCGCAATGGAAATCCGGCCACGGGCCACGCCCGATGCGGATCGCAACGTCGATGCCGCCGGTATCGAGATCGTCGAGCTTCTGGTTGATCTGCACCGACAACTCGATGCCGGGATGCGTGTCCTCGAAGTGAGGAAGCCGCGGCAGCAACCAGCGTGCGGCGAAAGACGGCGTGGCCGAGAGCGTGACCGCGTGGATCGATTTCGATTCGCGCAACGAGGCGGTGGCGCTGGCGATATCGCGCAGGCTGGCCAGAGTCGCCTTGCCCAAGGCTTCGCCTTGGGCGGTGAACACGATCCCGCTTCGGCCGGCACCGGTTTCGATCAGGGTCACACCCAGCCATGCCTCAAGCTCGGCCAGATGCCGGCTGACCGAGGAATGGGCGATGTCGAGTTCGCGCGCGGCCGCCCGCACTCCCCGATGCGCATAGACCGCCGCAAAGGCGCGCAAGGCATTGAGCGGCAGATCGTTCATGGTCTCAATTATGGACCATAAATCGCCGAGAATGATCCATTTACCGAGGCTAGCATGGTGCTCGGACAGACCACCGAGCGGACCACCATGCAGAGCGCCAGCCACGCCCATCGATGCACGGGCATTCCGGAAGAACGGTCATGACATCGTGGATCGCAATCGCAGGACTGATCACGGTCGCCGCACTGACGCCGGGTCCGAACAACCTGATTGTCTTGCGCGCTGCGGCGCGGTCGGGCGTGATCGGAGCAGTACCGGCGATCGCCGGCGTCGTGTCCGGTGGATTGACCCTGCTCGTCATCGTGATGGCGGGCGCCGGCGCGCTGTTCACCCGGTGGCCGGCATTGAATACCGTGCTGGCGATCAGCGGCGCCAGCTATCTGGCCTGGCTCGGTGGTCGACTGATCGCACCGAAAGCCGCGAAGCAAACCGCGCCGACAATCTCCCCGACCGAATCCGGACCGCACGTGCCAGAGACCGGACAACCGCGGGCCGGAGCCCTCGGCGCATTCGGTTTCCAGTTCCTCAATCCGAAGGGCTGGGTCATGGTGATCACGGCGACTTCGGCAACGCAGGCCAGCGCCGGCCCGGGCGTGTCCTGGCGGCTTGCGCTGCTGTTCGTACTGATCCCGGCCGCGTGCCTGTTCGTCTGGTCATCGCTCGGCGTCTTGATGAGCGAGTCGCTGCGGCGACCGCGCGTGCGGCGCGGGTTCGACTGCTTGATGGGCGTACTGCTGCTCGCTTCCTCGCTGTTGCTGTTGGCCGACGCGTAGGCGTCACCGCCTCGATCCATCTCCCATCCAGGAAATCCCGAGTCATGAACCCACCATCCAACCTTTCCAAGATGTTCACCGCACCGACCACCACGCACATCCTCGCCATCTCCGGAAGCCTGCGTCGCGGCTCATACAACCGCCGCCTGCTCGAAACCGCAGCGGAACTGGCGCCCGCCGGAACGAGCATCACGCTTTACGACGAGCTGGCCACGATCCCGATGTTCGACGAAGATCTCGAGTCCGCCACCGGTGGTGGCCCGGAGCCGGTGCGCCGGCTACGCGACGCGGTTGCGTCGGCGCATGGCCTGCTGATCGCAACGCCCGAATACAACCAGTCGCTGCCCGGCGTGCTCAAGAACGCGATCGACTGGCTCTCGCGCGGCACACCCATGGAATTGCTCGCAGGCAAACCGGTGGCGATCGTCGGTGCATCGGGCGGACGCTGGGGCACGCGCCTCGCGCAGGCGGCACTGCGACAGGTATTGAATGCGACTGAAGCGCTGGTCATGCCGGCGCCCGCGTTGCACGTCGCCCAGGCGGAGTCGCTGTTCGATCAGCAAGGACGGCTCGTCGATGTACGGACCCGGCAGGCGCTGGAGTCCGTGGTGATCTCGCTGACCGAGTGGATCGCGCGCGTCGCGCCGGAACAGTCCGATGAGGATGTTGCGCGGTGCGCGTGACGGTGCCGCGGTGAACGTCACGCTTCGCCCCGCATCGGGCCCCTAGGAGGCTCGGGAAACGCCGATCCCCAGGAACGCGTAAGATGTACGCGCACGCAGTTCCCGCGCGTCTCGTCCGGCCGTCATTGGCGCCGTCTCGCTCCCTTTCCGCGTACTCCGTTTCGCCTCGTGCGGGACGACGCCACCACGGGAGCGCCCATCATGCCGGGCTACGACACCCGCCAGCACCTCGTCCACCTTGGCGACCACGACTACCGCATCCGCGCGCTGAGTGATCGCCAGCAGTTTGCCGACCCCGACGGTCACGCCGAACGTCTCGGCATCTCGTCGGCGCAATGGTGCCTGTTCGGCCAGATCTGGCCGGCTGGCCGCCTGCTCGCCGAGGCGATGAGCCACTTCGACATCGCCGGCAAGCGCATTCTCGAGATCGGCTGCGGACTCGGCCTTGCGAGTCTCGTGCTGCAAAGGCGCGGCGCCGACGTCGTGGCCAGCGACGTGCATCCGCTGGCCGAACCCTTCCTCGCCTACAACGCCGCGCTGAATGCATTGCCGGCAGTCGCGTACCGGCAACTGCGCTGGGACATGCCGCTGCCGGCGCTCGGCCGCTTCGATCTGGTGATCGGCAGTGACATTCTCTACGAACGCGATCACGCGGCGCTGCTGGCCGCGCTGCTCCAGCGCCACACGTATGCGCGCTCGGAAGTGCTGATCACCGACCCCGGGCGCGGCAACAGCGCGCCATTCACGCGTGCCCTCGCCGCGCAAGGCTACTCGGTCACCGAGGAACGCAGCGCGATGGACGCCGGCGACAAACCGCCGTACCGCGGTCACCTGCTGCACTACCGCCGCGACATCAACGGCACGTCCACCGCAAACGGGAATGCACTTTGAATATCCCCATCCATGTCGACGACGCGTTCGTCGATCCGACGGTCTCGTGCAGCGCCTGCGACGCGGTGTGCTGCCGGCTGACCGTGACGATCGCGCCCGATGACACCATTCCGCGCGCCTTCGTCGAACGCAACGCGCAAGGCGTCGAGGTCATGAGGCACGGTGACGACGGCTGGTGCGCCGCGCTCGATCGCACGCGCATGTGCTGCAGCATCTACGAACAACGCCCGGCGATCTGCCGCAAGTTCGCGATGGGCGGCGCGTACTGCCGCGACGAGCGCGCGCGCTACGCCGATCGCAAACCGGCGTAACGGGGACATCAGCAGTACACGGCAGCACCGTCGCACGCCGGACCTTCACGGTGGAACGCCACAGGAACATGGAGCAGGGGCCGCTTCGACGAACACGCGAGCGGCCCCTGATTCACTGTTGAAGGTACCCGGTCACAGTACTACCAGATCCTCACCCGCGCCTTCGGCTCGAGGTACAGCGCCTCGCCCGCTTTCGGTGAGAACGCGTCGTACCAGGCGTCGATATTGCGCACGGTCTGCGCACGGAAGCGTCCCGGCGAATGGCCGTCGGTGACCACCTGCTGGCGCAACGCGGCATCGCGCGTCTTGCTGCGCCACGATTGCGCGAACGCGAGGAAGAAGCGCTCGTCGCCACTCAAGTTGTCGATCACCGGCGCCGGCTTGCCGCCGAGCGACTTGTGGTACGCGGCGTAGGCGATGGTCAGGCCGGCCACGTCCGCGATGTTCTCGCCGAGCGTCTGCTGGCCGTTGAGGTGCAGGCCGGGCAGCGCCTCGTAGGCGTTGTATTGCTCGACCAGGCGCTGGCCGGCTGCCTTGAAGTGCGCTTCATCCTCGGGCGTCCACCAGTTCGCGAGGCGGCCCTCGGCGTCGAACTCGGCGCCGGTGTTGTCGAAACCGTGGCTGATCTCGTGGCCGATCACCGCGCCGATCGAGCCGTAGTTCGACGCCGCATCGGCCTTCGGATCGAAGAACGGCGCCTCGAGGATCGCAGCCGGGAAGTTCAGCGCATTCTGCAGCGGCAGGTTGACCGCGTTGACGGTCTGCGGCGTCATCCACCATTCGCCGCGATCGACAGGCTGGCTGAGTTTGGCGAGCTGATGCCGGTACTCGAAGGTTTCGGCGCGCAGCGCGTTGCCGAGCGCATCGTCGCGGCGGATCTCGAGCGAGGCGTAGTCGCGCCAGGTTTCCGGATAACCGACGCCGACCTTGGTCGTCGCGATCTTCGCCTTCGCCTTCTGCTTCGTCGCCGCGGTCATCCAGTCCAGCGTGTCGACGCGCTCGTCGAACGCGGCGAGGACGTTGGTCACCATCTGCTGTACCTGCGCCTTCGACGACGCCGGGAAATACTTCTTCACATAGAGCTGGCCAACCGCGTCGCCGAGGTCGTTGTTGGTCGCAGCGACCGCGCGTTTCCAGCGATCGCGCTGCTTCGGCGTCCCCTGCAGCGTGTGGCCGTAGAACTCGAAGCTGAGATCGGCGTAGGCCTTCGGCAGCAGGCCCGCGCTGTGGTTGATCGCGTGGAAGGTCAGGAAATCCTTCCACGTCTGCAGCGGCTCGCTGGCGACCAGCGCGGACAGACCGCGGATTGCGTCGGCCTGCCACGCGATGACCAGCGTCTGCCCGTCCAGGCCAGCGGCCTTGAAATACGTGGTCCAATCCAGCCCCGGTGCGTTCTTCGCGAACGCAGCGATCGGCCATGGATTGTTCGCCTTGTGCACGTCCTCGCTGTCGACCAGGCTGGCCTGCGCCTTCGCGATCTTCGTTTCGAGGTCGAGGATGGCTTTCGCCTTCGTTTCCGCTTCCGCCACGCCGGCGAGCTTGAGCAACGCCGCGGCGTACGCCTCGTATTTCGTGCGGAACCCGACCATGTCCTTGTCGGTCGCGAGGTAGTAGTCACGATCCGGCATGCCGAGGCCACCCTGCAGCAGATACGCGACGTTATGGGAGGGATCCTCCAGGCCCTGCGCGACGAACAAGCCGAACAGGTGCTCGGTCGCGAAGTGCGTCGCATTGACCGGATCGACGTCCGCGCGCAGCCCTTCGCCGAGCACGCGCGCGAGGTCGGTCGTCGACTTTACCGCGTCGATCTTCGCCAGCTCCGGCTTCAGCGGCTTGAGACCGTTCTTCTCGATGCCCGCCTCGTTCATGTACGCCGCGTAGTAGTCGGCGATCCGGCGCGCACTCGCGTCGCCGGCCTGCTTGCCGGCCTCGCGGATCAGGTCGGCATTGCGCTGCTCGGCCTTCTTGAACACCTGGTAGAAGATGCCGGTGCTCGAACGATCCGGCGGAATCTCTGCGGTCTTGCGCCAGCCGCCGTTGGCATGGCCATCGAAATCATCGCCCGGCTTCACCGAGCGATCCATGCCAGCCAGATCCACGCCGACCGGCATGGTCGTGGCCGGAGCCGCCCAAGCGCTGGAGCTGCAAAGAACCGCCGCCGTCACCACCCATCGAATGCGTTGCATGCGCGTCACCTCATCGTGTGCAGACGCGCACGATAGTCGGTGAACCGCACGTTGTGATCATGACCAATGGGCTAGAACACCCGAACGCGGGCGACAACAGGTCAGCGAGATGCCTTCAACGGCCGCGCTGGTAAGTTCCGATCAACTCCGCGTGCGCCAGCACATGACCCTCGATCGCCTTGAGCAGTTGCGCCTTGCTCAGCCGGCCGAGATCCGGCAGCACGGTGTCGAGCGCATAGAGCTTGTGGAAATAGCGATGCCGCCCGATCGGTGGGCACGGCCCGCCATAGCCGGTGCGATCCCAATCGTTCATGCCCTCGCGCGTCCCCACCGGCAGCTGACCCGCACCCACGGCTTCGGGCAATTCATGCGTCTCGGCCGGCAGGTTGTAGAGCACCCAGTGTACCCAGGTCATGCGTGGCGCGGCCGGATCGGGCGCATCCGGATCATCCACAATCAGTGCAAAGCTGCGTGTGCCCGCGGGCGCTCCGGACCAGCTCAACGGCGGCGACCTGTCGTGGCCGTCGCAGGTACAGCGTGCGGGGATCGCCGCGTTCGGTGCGAACGCCGGTGAGCTCAGGCTCAGGGACATGGCCACCTCCTCTGCGCCGCCAGGTAGGGGTATCGCAGCAACCGCGAAGGTCATCGCGGCTGCGAGAAGCGCGTCGCCGATCGTCACGGATGCCGCCCTCGGATCGCGAGTCGGAGTGATTCTACTCCGGGTGTGACGGGATGGATTCCGCGGTGAACCCAACCCGTAGGAGCGGCTTCAGCCGCGATGTTCTTGCCCTTGGGGACGCTTCCGAAAAACGCATCGCGGCTGAAGCCGCTCCTACCAAAGGCAGATTGCGCTCAGTTCCCGCACGTCACAACCCAACCCGTTTCCGCACCGCCATCAGGTCCCGCACGGGCCGGATCTCGATGCAACCGGTACGCGTCCACGGGAACTCGGATGCGATGCGCACGGCCTCGTCCATGTCAGCGGCCTCGATCAGGTTGAAGCCGCCGAGGATTTCCTTGGTTTCGGCGAACGGTCCATCGAGGACCGTCGCGCGGCCGTTGCGGACGCGCACGGACTTCGCGGTCGCGCCTGACTCCAGCTGTTGCGACTCGATCAGATGGCCTTCACCGCGGAGTTCATCGGCGTGCTCGAGACAGCCGCGCATCATCGTGTCGAACTCACCCGCGGGCAGCGCATCCAGCAATGCGTCGTCGGTGTAGACCAGCATCATGAACTTCATGGAGCCTCCTGCGCTTCGAGGAAATATGGCACGACCTCACCCTTGAGCCTGATCGTCATCGGATCGCCGTGGCGATCACGAGCCTTGCCGGCCGGCACCCGCACCCAGCCTTCGCTGACGCAGTACTCCTCGACGTTGGTCTTTTCCACGCCATTGAAGCGGATGCCAATGCCGCGTGCGAGCACGTCGGCATCATGGTACGGACTCTTCGGATTCACGGAGAGGCGATCAGGAAGCGTGTCTTTCATGGGCCTGGTCACAGTAGCGGGTGGCGCCATGGCCACGCGGGTGCACAGGATAAGCGGCGCGCAGCCGCTTGAGTAGGCGGGCGGGCATCGCCGCGTGCGCGAGGGCCGGCCATTGTTGAGCGACTGTTGTCGAGCGACCGTTGCGCATCTCGTGGACAAAACACCCCTGTAAACTGCGCGGCACGCATTCCCTATCGTCTCGCATGTCCACGAACACCATCGCGATCAATCAGCGCATGAGTCGTTTCGACGATCACGCGCAAGTGTGGCTGTTCGGCTACGGCTCGCTGATCTACAAGGCGGACTTTCCGTACCTCGAACGGCGCCCGGCGCGGATCCGGGACTGGTCGCGGCGCTTCTGGCAAGGCTCGCACGACCACCGCGGCACGCCGGACGCGCCGGGCCGTGTGGTCACCCTGATCCCTGATCCCGGCGCGGTCTGCGCCGGGATGGCCTACCTGATCACGCCGGAAGTCTTCGACCATCTCGACCATCGCGAGAAGAACGGCTACCTGCGCCATGCGACGACGATCGAGTTCAGTGACGGCGGCAGCGCGGAGGGGCTGGTCTATATCGCAGCCGGGACCAACGCGGCCTTTCTCGGTCCTGCATCTGAAGCAGAGATTGCCTCGCACATTGCGAACGCCGTAGGGCCCAGTGGGCTCAACCGGGACTACCTGACGCATCTGGCCGACGCGTTGCGCGCGCTCGGCGAGCACGACGCGCATGTGTTCGCAATCGAGGAACGCCTGCGCGAGATGGATCGCGGCAGCAGGAGCGCGCGGCGCTAGCAGCAACGTGCGCGGCGTCGGTCCAGCCTCCGCGGGGCGACGACGATGCCGAGTGGATCAATCCTTGCCCACGCATCGATCCAGCGGCAGCTGCACGACGTTCGCGACCTCGCCATCGTCGACGCGCTGCACGAACGCCGCAACCGCCGCATGTTCGACGCGCACGCCGGCCGGCATCGCGATCGCTGCCTGCGCTTGCGTGAGCTTCAGTGGACCGACGAACGCGCGCACGACGTGATCTTCGTGAAGTTCCACGCCACGGTTCTCGCCACCGCGCACTGCCGATGTGAGCTGGTCCTCGCTGAGTGCAAAGTAGGCGACGTAAGCGGAGGCAACGCCATCCGCCACTGTCGTGTCGAGGCGAACATGCAGCGGCTGCCCGGGATCGACGTGCAAGGCGAGACCCAAGGGCTGCGCCACGCCCGTGGCTGGCGGCCGTCCCGACGACCAATTGCGCCACTCGCGCCCATCGACTGCCACCTCCGGCGTGTAGACGATCCCGCCGTTCGACTGCGCCGCAAGCGCGCGCTGGCGCTGCGTGAAACGCGGATCGGCGAAGCGATCCGTCCAGCCGGGCGAGTCCCAATAATCGACATGGAACGCGAGTGGCACGAGCCCGGTACCCGCAGGCAGCGCGCTCAACCAGTGATCGGCCGGCGGACACGAACTGCAGCCTTCGCTGGTATAGAGTTCGACGAGGCGCGCGCGCGTGGCACCGCTGGTCACCGAACAGTCGGCGTGCGCTATCCCGATCGCGGCTAGCGTGAAGATCAGACAGGTGAATAGGATTCGCACGGTCAACTCCGATGCTGCGTACATGCCATGACCGGCAACGGACCGTTGCCCTTTCGCCGCCGCGGCAATCGGAGGGCGGCTCGCCCCACTTTCGAGGCGAGCCGATCCCGGCACACGAGCCCGGATCATAGGCGGCATGAACCACGCGCGTATGTGCCAGAACCCAGCCCAACCGATGCCATCGCTTCCCCGCTCCATCCCGACGAGCCCGGATCATTTCAACCGACGGGGAAATGTCGATCTCGCGCCCCTCCGTTCGTCCAACAGTAGTGAGCACTGGGCACAGGCGCCCGTGAATCAACCGCGCAGCGAGGAGAAACCCATGCAAGCCAGGTTCCAGCGAATCACTCCGTTCCTCTGGTTCGACACTCAGGCCGAAGAAGCCGCGAACTTCTACGCTTCGGTCTTCCCCAACTCGCGGATCCTGACCGCCACCCGTTACAACAAGGAAAGCGCGCAGGTCTCCGGCAAGACCGAGGGCTCGGTGATGACGATCGCGTTCCAGCTCGACGGCCAGGACTTCACGGCGTTGAACGGCGGCCCGATCTTCAAGTTCACGGAGGCGGTCTCGCTCGTCGTCAACTGCCAGTCGCAGGATGAGGTGGACCACTACTGGAACCACCTGTCCAAGGGCGGTGACGAGAAGGCGCAGCGGTGCGGCTGGCTGAAGGACCGCTTCGGCCTGTCCTGGCAGGTCGTGCCCACGGAGTTGCCCAAGTTGTTGGGCGACCCCGATCCGGACAAGGCGCGCAAGGCCATGAACGCGATGCTGCGGATGAAGAAGATCGACCTGAAGGCGTTGCGACAGGCAACGTCATGAGCTGAAGCGCACTGCATCAGTGGAGACGATGCGGTGTGCTGCGTTCAAGGTCGCGATGATCGTTCGGAAGTCTCCGGCTCCGTTTCCTGGTCGAGTACGATGCGCGAGGCGATCCACTCCATTCCAGGGCGATGACGATGCGACTTCTGTTGGCCGCGGTGTTTCTATCCGTATCGATTTCGGGTTCTGCCGGAACAACGCAGCCGCTCAGGCAATCGTTCGATCTCGAGGTGCCCTCGCCTCCGATTCCGGTGATGGTCGATGGAAAAAGACAGCTGGTCTACGAACTCCATCTGACCAACTTCGCGCCCGTCGACCTCGAGCTGACGCGCCTGGACGTTCTGGATGCCGGCACGACTGCTGCGCCCTTGGCGTCGTGGCAAGGTGACCCGCTCGCAAGAAGGATCGGCATTCCGGGGGCCGGAAAGACCGGGGCGACACGCGTGATCGCGCCCGGCATGCACGCGGTGGTCTACATCGAAACCTCACTCGACAAGGCTGCCGCCATACCGCGAATGCTCAAGCACCGCGTCGCATTCGATGTGGTAGAGCCCGCCGGACGCGAACACGTGGTCGTACAAGGCGGAGACGCTGCCGTGGACCCGCATCCGGTGCCGGCCCTTGGTCCCCCGCTGCGTGGCGGACCATGGATCGCCATCTACGACCCGGCGGCGCGTCGCGGACATCGCCGCGTGACCTTCGCGATCGACGGTCGTGTCCGGATACCGGCACGCTTCGCGATCGACTGGATGAAACTGGACAGCGATGGTCGTTACGCGCGCGGCGATCAAGCGAAGGTCGCAAACTGGTATGGATACGGCGAGGATGTCCTGGCGGTTGCCGATGGCACCGTAGTCGCGACGCGCAACTCCATGGCAGAGAGCCCGATCCTGTCCGACGTTCGCAACGCCCTCGAGGACGCCAGTGGCAACTTCGTGACACTCGACCTCGGCGAGGGGCGATACGCGACCTACGAGCACTTGAGGCCCGGCAGCGTGCGCGCAAACCCGGGCGAACACGTCCGCCGCGGCCAGGTCATCGCTGCCCTCGGATATACCGGCGACTCGACCGGCCCGCATCTCCACTTCCATGTGAGCAACGGCAATGCTCCTCTTGCCGGCGAAGGCATGCCCTATGTCATCGCGCAATTCGATGCGATCGGCGCCTATCCGTCCATGGACGCGTTCGCGAAGAGCGAGCCATGGGTTCCCGAGCCGCAGAATGCAGCGCGGACGCGCCGCATGGAATTCCCTGCTGCAAACACGGTCGTCGATTTCGGCGCGGCAGCGAAGGAAGAGTCGAAGGCGAACAGATCCGAATAGTTGCCTTCGCTACGTTCTTCGCCCCTTTGGGGACCTCTGACAAGCCGCCATCCCGGCGAAAGCGGGGATCCAGCTCTACGGCAACTCGTCGAAAAACTGGATTCCGGCCTTCGCCGGAATGACGAGCTCTGACTTGTTCAGACCTTCCCTTTGGCGCTCAGTCGAAACCGTTGGCGAATATCAGGTCGGTCACGACCGTGATGGGCCCGTTCATCGCGGTGTGGTTGCTGCAGTTGTAGTGCAGGCTGTCGGGCGCATCCGCAGGAACCACGAAGGTCAGTGTCGTCGTGCCCGTTGCAGCATTGTTCGTCACGCCATTGCTGTACTGGCTGCCGAAGCCGGTCGTATCGATCGTGTTGATGTTGAAGGTATGGATCGAGCTGACGTTCTGCATGACGAACTCGTACGTGCTCCCTCGCAGCAGGACCAAGCTCGGATTGCTCTGGCCATTGATGAGCCACGCGCCCGTTCCGCTGTTGGCGACATTCAATGAAACGACGGGAGCAACGGCATGAACGGCGGCATTGGAACCGAGCAGGCAAAGAGCCAGCAGGGCTTTCGGCATGGTACGGGCAGCGTGGCTCTGGTGCGTGGGCATGTGACGTTCCTTGTGGGTCCGGTTGAAAGTAGGGGTTTCGGACCTGTCTGCACAGGCCACGGGTAAGTACCGCGGCAGGGCAATCAGGTTGCGCCAGGATGATCCGGGCCACACGTTTTTCTGACCTCCCTCACCTTTCCACGCCTTACACTGCGTGTCCTGCCTCGCTGGTCATTGCCCCATGCCCGATCCGGTCCGACTTGCAAAACGCGTGGCCGAACTGGCGCACTGCTCACGCGCCGAGGCCGAGCGCTACATCGAGAGTGGCTGGGTGTCGGTCGACGGGCACGTCGTCGAGAAACCGCAGCACAAGGTGTCGATCGAGATCGTGGAGATCGACCCGGCTGCCAGTCTCGAAACCCCGGAGCCAGCGACCCTGCTGCTGCACAAACCGGCCGGCTTCGATGCGATCAGCGGCGACAACCCCGCCGCGGCACTGGTGACCACTGCGACACGATGGGCCGACGACGCCTCCGGCATCCGCCTGCTCAAACGCCACTTCCATCGGCTGACGCCGCTGGTGCCACTCGACCGGGAAGGCAGCGGCTTGATGGTGCTGACCCAGGACGGCCGCATCTGGCGCCGCCTCACCGAGGACCGCGACCAGATCGAACAGGAATTCATCGTCGAGGTCAGCGGCGAAATTGCGCCCTGGGGACTGAGCCGCCTCAATCACGGCCTCGGCTATCAAGGCCGCGAACTGCCACCGTGCAAGGTGAGCTGGCAGAACGAGACCCGCCTGCGCTTCGCACTGAAAGCGGTACAGGGCGGGCAGCTCCGCGACATGTGCGCGCAGGTCAAGCTGGATGTCGTGTCGATCCGGCGCATCCGCATCGGCAAGATTCCGCTGGGCAAGATGCCAGTGGGGGAATGGCGGTATCTGCCGGTCGGCGAGCGCTTTTGAGGCCTGACGTGCCGAACCGGATGCGATCGGTCGAAATGTGTACCTGTGAGACTTTCGATCAGCGCAGTTGACTGTCCTTGCTGCCACGACGGTTGTAGCCGCTGGCGCCGCGCTGCTCGCGGTCGCGCGCGTCCTGGCAGGCCACGCACAGGCGCACGCCTGGCACAGCCTTGCGCCGTGCTGCGGGGATGGTCGCGTCGCACTCTTCGCAATGCTTCAGGCTCGGGCCTTTGTGCATCTGGCTGCGAGCGCGTTCGATCGCCTCCTTGACGGTCGCGTCGATCTGGTCCTGTACGGCGCCGTCGCCTGCCCAACCGGTTGCCATGATGTTCTCGCTGCCCGCCCTTCTGGATGGTCGTCGACGGGCAATCTACTCCGGTCGCTTCTCCTTGTCCCTGCCGGATCGCCTCCGAGTCCTCGCCCGCTGCAGCCGACCTTTCGACGAACTCGATGGCATGCCATCGCAGCGAACGATTGCGCGTTCGCGACAAGGCTGTCCAAATGCCGCCTCCTCGGTCGTCATCATGTCGGCGGCGTATGGTGCGCCGACCATCACGAAGGAGATTCCCGATGCAATACCTGTTGATGCTGTATGCAAGCGAGAACGGCTGGAACACGCTGACGAAGGCCGAACAGAAGCAGGGCGAGGCCGCCTACGCCGCGTATACGGAGGCGCTGAGGAAAGCCGGCGCGCTCGTGGGTTCAAACAGGCTGCAGCCGGTGGCGTCGGCGACGACCGTGCGCCTGTCGGGTGGCAAACCGCAAGTGATGGATGGACCGTACGCGGAATCGAAGGAACAACTCGGTGGCTACTACCTGATCGAGGCCGCCGATCTGGACGCCGCGATCGCTTGGGCGGCACGCTGCCCGGGCTCCGGACACGGCATTGTCGAGGTGCGTCCGGTTTGGGACATGGCGACCTATGGATTGCCGGACCGCGAGAAGATCCATGCTGCCATGTGACCGAATCTCCCTCGGCGGTTACGCGTGGCTGCGTCAGGGGTCGATCGCCTGAACGCGGCGGGCGAACGCGATGCTGCGGCGCGCGGAACGGCGGAAGCCGTCGCGCGCCGCAACTACGGCAAGCTGGTCGCGTTTCTCGCGGCGCGCACGCGCGACGTAACTGCGGCTGAGGATGCTTTGTCGGACGCGTTCGCCAGCGCATTGACAGAATGGCCGCGCAGCGGTTGTCCATCGAATCCGGAAGCGTGGCTGCTGACCGTCGCGCGCCGGAAGATCATCGATGGTGCACGCCACCGACGGATCGGCGAAACCGCGGCCGCGGACCTGCAGCGGCTCGCCGAGGACTTTGCTGCCGTGCCGGATGGCGGTGATATCCCCGACCAGCGCCTCGCCCTGCTGTTCGCCTGCGCGCATCCGGCCATCGAGGCCAGCATCCGCGCGCCATTGATGTTGCAGGCCGTGCTCGGCCTGGATGCGAAGCGGATCGGCTCGGCATTCCTGATGTCGCCGGCAGCGATGGGCAAGCGTCTCGTGCGCGTCAAGGACAAGATCCGCCAGGCCGGCATTCCGTTCCGCATTCCGGAACGCGAGGAACTCGCCAGCCGGCTCGTTGCCGTACTCGATGCGATCTACGCCGCATTCGCGGAAGGCTGGTCCGATCCGGACGGCGCCGATGTCGTGCGACGCGACCTTACCGAGGAGGCGACGTTCCTGGCGCGGCTTGTGGTCGAGCTGCTGCCCAACGAACCCGAGGCGCTGGGGCTGCTCGCGTGCATGCTGCATGCAGAAGCACGGCGCCGCGCGCGGCGCAATGCAGAGGGCGACTACGTTCCGCTCGCCGAGCAGGACACGTCAGCATGGGACGCGGCGATGATCGACGAGGCCGAGGTCCTGCTCCGGCGCGCCAGCGGATTCCGCTCGATCGGCCGCTATCAACTCGAAGCCGCGTTGCAATCGGCGCACGTCGATCGCCGCCGGACGGGACGCGCCAATTGGGACGCGGTGCTGGAACTCTACGATGCATTGTCGGCGCTGACCGCTTCACCGGTGGTAGCGATCAATCGCGCGCTGGCGATCGCTGAGCTGCATGGCGCCGACGCCGCGCTCGCCGCGATGCCGGACATCGCCGCCGACGCTCGGCTTGCCGACTATCAACCGTACTGGGCTGCGCGTGCTGAACTGCTGGCGAGGAAAGGTGCAGATGGCGACGCGCATCATGCATACGAGATTGCGATCGGCCTGGAGCGGGATGAAGCGGTGCGGCGTTTCCTGCAGCGGCGCCAGGCGATCCTCTCGTGCTGATCTCGCGCCGCGGCACGCCGCCTGTCTCACCGAACACTCGCGAATCCGCAGGGCCTTCACGCGCGCTCAACGCTTCCTTCACTTCAACATGAATCGTTGCCATCCTGAACGACGCGGGTTCATTGCCGAGTCGATTGCACAAGCCTAGGGTCTGCGGGCAGTTCGCTGCCGATGGTCATCGGGCCATCGCCCCTGAGGAGGTAAGACGATCATGGGTCACCAGAACAAACCGCAGACGTCCCCGCAGAAGCACGCGCCGATGCACAGCCCCGACCAGAAGATGCCCGGCCAGCACGACGACAAGCATCGCCACTCGCAGGGCAACCAGCCCAACGATCCGAACAGGACCAACCCGAACCCGGGCATGAAGAACCCGGGGCGCGACGACCGCTGACGTCAGCGTCGCGCACCGCCGCCGACGGGGATGTCGGCGGCGGCGCCACGACTCAGATCCCCACCTTGCTTTCCAGATGGACGACGCACGAACCTTCCATGACGAGGAAAGCCGTTTCGGCCATGTCGTTTTCGGCAGCAATGGACTTCATCCGGGAAGCCATCCATCACCATCACCGCGGCGGGATTTCCCGCAAACCGGCGGGTGGTGAAAGCGTCAATCTGGAATATCGGCGTATGCATGGAGGCGGTTTTACTGAATGGGATCGGGTTTTCGCCGATATTTACACGAAAATCAGCATTATTTCGCTCTCAATGGCACGCAATATGCTTTCACCCATGCGCTTGTCCACGAAGGGGGTTGAGGCATGAACAGCAATGTTTTCCGTCTTACGGCCTGCGCAGCGGTCCTGGCCTTCGCTGCGGCATCGTCATTCGCAGGAGCCGCCGAAGGAGCCGGCTGTGCCTTGCGCGCTGCCGGACCGCAGGGGCAATCCGGCGCGGCGCTCGGGCACGTCAATGCCGACGGCAAGTGTGTGTCAAAGGTAGAACCCAAGGCAAAGGCCGAGCCCAAGGCAAAGGACGACGGTGGACTGGAAGCCAGCGCCCAATGCCGCGACCTGACGTACAGCTACAGCAAGCGGAGCAACAGCACGTGCTCAAAGCATGGCGGCGTGCTGGAGTGGCTTGCGCAGCAGTAAACCGGGTCAGCTACGTTTTCTGGCCCCGGGAACGCCTTGCAGTGCCGGCTTGGACGACCAGGCCGGCGCGGCGTTCCATTTGCTGTTCGATGAACGCCTGAATCGCGCCGAGCGCGCCTGAATCGCCTCGAGCGCAGCGAGCGGCGATGATCGCCGGCGGTCATCGCTTCGCCCGGTCCGCGACACGCGCTTCGACGAAGCGCACGAGCGCGTCGTTGAATTTCGCGGGCTCGTCGTAGAACACGGCATGACCGGCGCCATCGACGACGACGCTGGTCGCGTTCGGGATCGGCTGCCGAATCTGCACGTCCTTGTCCGGCGCGGTGCCGGCGACGACCAGGAGCGTCGGCACGTCGATGCGCTCGAACGCCCGCCGATAATCCTTGCCGAAGAAATCGAGCGTCAGGTTCGCCACGCCGATACTGCTCGGAGTGCGCAGGCCCGCGGACACGATGTCGGACAATTCGTTCGGCGAAAGCGGCTTCCTGAAAACGTACGGCATCATCGCCTGAAGGTATTCACGCGGCGAGCTCGCGTAGATCGGCATGCGACCCAGTTCCTCGCCCGCCGCCTTGCCATCGAGCGCTTCCGCGCCGCCGGAAACCGCCGCATCGACCAGCACGAGTCCACCGACGTCGTGTGTTCCGAACTTCAGTGCGTAAGCGGCGACGTCCTGCACGCCTTGCGACCAGCCGACGATGATCGGCTGCTGCAGATGCAATGCCGCGATCAGGCGGGAAATGTCTTCGGCCCGATCATCCGGGCTGTTCGCATGATCCAGGATCGTCGAGCGGCCCTGCGAACGCGGATCGAATGCGACGAGGCGATAGCGATCGCCCAGCGCAGCGAATTGCTTGTGCCAGATGTCGGCCGTGAAGCACCAACCCGGAACGAGCACGATCGGCTGCGATTTCGCCGGGCCGCTCTCGATCACGCGCAACTTCACGTCCGCCGACACAGGGACGAGCCTGTCCGATTGCGCCGGCTTCGATGCCGCAATGGCGGTATTTGCAACAACGTGACCCAGCAACAGAGAGCCAGCCAGCACGAGAACACTTCGGGATGCCATGAGAATCTCCGGAACGGCAACAAGACGAATGAGACGTGCGCGACGCGCCACTATGCCAAACCTGCCCGCTTGGCTGGACTCCGTTCATCGCGCCTCGCGCACGACTCGCGGAGATCCCGGCACGCCGTCTGCGAGATTCGCTTCCGGTATACCGCGCCGGGTGTCATTCCGACTTCGCGATTGCATCATTCCAGCGACGCTTGGATATCGCCGGACTCCACATCTGCCTGCGCTTCCTGCGCCGACTCCTGCGGCCCACGCCGCAGCAGCAGCGCGAGCAACGCAGCACAGGCTGCAAACATCGCGCCGGACAGGAATGCCAGGTGATAGCCATCATTCACTGCCATCGTCGGTGCAGCGCCGGATTCGCTCAAGACACTGGTGCGCGCGGCTGCGAGACTGGCGAGGATCGCAAGGCCCAATGCACCGCCCATCATGAACGACGTGTTGACCAGGCCGGATGCGAGGCCGGCTTCACCCGGCTCGACGTCGCTCATCGCCGCGAGCAGCACCGGATTGAGCGCCATGCCCGCGCCGATGCCGAGCAGCACCATGCCCGGCAGCACGTGTGCGACGAATTCGCCGTTCGTCGGCGCGAGCGCGAACGACGCGAGACCCGCGGCGGCCAGCAGCAGACCGATACCGATGGGCTTGCGGATGCCAAAGCGCATCACGAGCTT
The DNA here is from genome assembly GCF_039523175.1 of Dokdonella soli. Classification (NCBI taxonomy): domain Bacteria; kingdom Pseudomonadati; phylum Pseudomonadota; class Gammaproteobacteria; order Lysobacterales; family Rhodanobacteraceae; genus Dokdonella; species Dokdonella soli. The sequence continues at coordinate 151,767 of NZ_BAAAEU010000004.1, read as the reverse complement.
CGCCGACAGGCCGAGGGAGAACGCCGCCATGATCAGGTTGGCCGGCAGGAACGCCAGCCCGACCTGCATCGGTCCGTAGCCGAGCACGAGCTGCATGTACAGCGCAGAGATGAAGAACCACGCGAACATCGCCGCCGCCCACAGCACGCCGATCACGTTCGCCGTCGCGACGTTGCGCAGGCGGAACATGCCGAGCGGCATCAATGGCGCGCGCACGCGCGATTCGATCACAAGGAACGCCACCAGCAACGCCAGGGCGGCGGCCAGGAGACCCAGCGTCTGCGACGAACGCCAGCCGACCTCGTTGCCGTTGACGATCGCGTAGACCGCGAGCATCAACGACGCGGTCACGCTGATCGCGCCCGCAAAGTCCAGTCGTTGCGTCTGCCCCGGCGCGCGCACTGCCGGAATCAGTTTCACGCACAACGCGAACACGAGCAGGCCGATCGGCAGGTTGACGAGGAAGATCCAGTGCCAGCTGAGCGTGCTGGTCAGCACACCGCCGAGCAGCACGCCGATGCTGCCGCCGCCGGCGCAGACGAAGCCATAGACGCCCATCGCCTTCGCGCGCTCGGCCGGCTCGGTGAACAGCATCATGATCAGCGACAGCGCGACCGACGTGACCACCGCGCCGCCAAGCCCCTGCACCGCCCGGGCCGTGACCAGCATGCCCTGCGTGTGCGCCAGTCCGCAGGCGAGCGACGCCAGCGTGAACAACGTGAGGCCGACGAGGAACAGGCGCTTGTGTCCATACAGATCGCCAAGGCGTCCGCCGAGCAGCAGGAATCCGCCGAAGGTCAGCATGTACGCGTTGACGACCCAGACCAGCGTGGTTCCGGTGAATTTCAGATCTTCGCGGATCGAAGGCAGCGCGACATTCACGATCGTCGTGTCGAGCACGATCATCAGTACGCCGAGACACAGCACGATCAACGCTATCCAGCGTTTGCCGGCATCAAGGTGAGTCGTCAAGGCAAATCTCCTGGCCAATGGTCGATACGACCTGCGGACGGAGTCTTCCGCAGGTCGCATGGTCAGCGCCAGTCAGCCGGGTTGCCCGGCTTCGGATCTGGCCCCTGTCGACACGACGAATGAGCCGGGGCCAGATCGACATCGCAAGCTCGAGGCTTGTCGCAAAGTCGCGTTGTCCAGAGGTATCGACGCGGGACGTAACCGTCTCAGTCCCATTTCCTGGTTGGCAGGGTCGCCATCACCTGTATTGCACGTCGCCGTCCTTGATCGCGTCCAATGCCTCATGCCGCCTGCCGCCGCGCCTGTTCCGACGGAAACGGATCGCGCCACGCCGGCAGAGCCATCAGCTGTCCGTGCCAGCGCACGATTTCCGCGTAGTCCTCCAGCGGCATCTGCGCTTCCCGGGCGTACGGCAGCATCCGCGCGACGAAGAAATCCGCCAGCGTCAGGCGATCCCCAAGCAGGTACGCGCGGCCTTCGAGGTGACTGTCGAGCACCCGCGCGAACTGATGGAAGAACCGCGTGGCCTCCTCGATCGCCGCTGCGTCCGGCTCGCCCAGACCGAGCCGCGGCTTGATCACGCGCTGGAAATACAGGCCGCCGGCATGCCGCGAGAAATGCGCCAGCTCCCAGCTCAGCCATCGGATGACCTCGGTCTGCCCCGCTTCATCCTTCGGCCAGAGATCGCTGCCGGCCTTGCGCGCGAGATGACAGGCAATCGCCCCTGCCTCCCACAGCTTCAGGTCGCCATCCACCAACGCCGGCACCTTGCCGTTGGGATTGATGGCCAGGTACTCCGGTTGGCGCTGTTCGCCTTTGGTCACGTCCACCCGCACATAGTCCAGCGGGAGACGCAGATGACGAGCGACCGCACACGCCAGGCGCGGGTTGGGGGTTTCGAAGTAGTAGAGCTTCATGTCGGGTGTCTCTCGTTGGTGGGGTTGCCTTCGTGCCCCACTCTAGGCACAAGCTTCATATGTTCAAGAACATATTCAGGCCCCGGACTAGACTCACCGCCATACGCACAGGATGGCTCCCATGCCCTACACCGCCGAACACAAACTCAAGACCCGCGAGCGCATCGTCGAAAGCGCACGCGCGCTGTTCAATCGCCGCGGATTCGTCGAGGTCTCGATCGACGAGATCATGGCCCACGCCGGGCTGACACGCGGCGGCTTCTACAACCACTTCCCCAGCAAGGAGGACCTGTTCGTCGAAGTCGTGGGCGCCTATCAGCACTTCAACCCGGCGGCGCGCTGGGACGGGGTCGAGTTCGATCCATGCAGCGGCGGCAGCACCTTCGCCCGGCAGCTGATCAACGTCTACCTGTCACGCATACACCTGGACGACGTCGACGGCCATTGCCCGATGATCTCGCTGCCTTCCGACGTCGCGCATGCCGGTCCGCGCGTCAAGGAGGCGTACCGCAAGCTGGTGGAAGGGATGACGGGCGTGTTCGCCGCTGGCATGCCGCACGCCAACGGCGATGCGCAGCAACGCGGCCTCGCATTGACCGCGCTATGCGTGGGCAGCATGGTCCTCGCGCGAACGTTCGAAGATCACGCCTTCCGCGACGAAATCCGCGAAGCCGCGCGGACGATGGCGCTCGAACTGGTCGACGGGCCTGCATGAACCAGCGCCCGGCGCGGCGCTCCTCTTCGCCGCGCTCATCCTGCGCGGTGGCTGCGCTGTGGCCGAGCACGCGCAAAAGCCGCCGCGCCGCCCCAGACGCGCCGCGCGGAAACGTCGGAGCCGCACGCAAGGCGCGGCTCCGCGCTTCGTGTCATGCCACGCAGCGGAAGTCCGGACCACGCTCCATCAGCTGGCGCACTTCGCACTCGATGTTCCATTCGTCGCCATGGACTCTCAGGAAGCGCTCGGTCAACGCGATCGCCTCTTCCTTCGACTTCGCTTCAAGCAGCGCGTAGCCGCCGAGCACCTCCTTCGTCTCGGTGAACGGGCCGTCCACCTTGCTCAGCTTCCCGCCGGCGAGCCGCACGCGCACGCCATTCGACGTGGGCGTGAGCCCGGCGGTGTCGAGCAGCACCCCTGCCTTGGTCATCTCTTCCATCAGCTTGCCCATGTCGGCCATGAGCTGTTCGCTGGGCTGCAGGCCCGAGTTCTCGTTGATCCGGATCACTGAAAGGAATCGCATCGTCGTGTCTCTCCTGTTTGTTGCGGAGCCGGGGCACCGAAGGATTTCGGTGCGCTGAACCCAACTCTTGTCCATACGACGAACGGGAAACGCGCAGATCGACATTTCAAATTCATCCCGGCACCCACGATGGCGCGATGGGCCGGGGAAATGAAAGCTTAAGCGTCGGTTCGGACTTCGCTGCTGCCAGGCGGAGCACCGCGCCACAGATTGAGCGAACCCCACGCGAGCCAGGCGACGATCAACGTGATGACGCCTTTCTGCTGCAAACCGCGTGGCGACAGATGGCCGAGCGCATAGACCAGTAATGCGACGAATGCCACGGACGCCAAAACGAACGCGAACCCGAAATGCCGGCGCCAACGTTCGTCATGACGCAAACGCCAGGACTGCAGCTGCATCGCCACGGTGACGCACAGGAACGTGGTCTGCGCCGCGACCAGATGAACCCACTCCCACATCGCGGCCTGACCGCGGGTCTTGGCCGCCTCGCTCAGCGCAGTCACCACGAGCGAAACCGCGCTCACGACGAACAGCAGCAACGGCGCCGCACTGCGCGCCGAAGGCGACAGCTCGCGATAGAAGCCGATGCCGAGTGCGACCAGCGTTACGGCCAGCGCGACATAGACCGCCTGGACCGCGTCGCCATAGGGACCGACCAGGTAGTAACTCAACGGCGCGGCGATCCAGTCCAGGTCCGTCCGCAGGAACTGCACCGCGAGGCAGACCGTCGCGAACACGGCAACTCCTGCGAGTCCGACGATGCCAAACGATCGCGTGTGGCGCGTCTGGAAAGGCTGGGTCGGATGTTCCATCGGTATTTCCTGTTGTCCTGGCAAACACGACGGCTGGCATCAAGAATCGAACGCACAGTGTCGCGAGGGCGTGAGAGCAGCGGCGTTCCGATGCCTACCAGCGGTTGAACCAGTCTCCCGTCCACATCCTCAAATCGCCGATGCTGCTGGCAGCGGTCACGTTGTGCGACATGCCGTCCGCGAGGATCAGCTGCAATCGCTGCGCGTCGCGCGCTGCATACTTTGATTTCAGCGCGGCATGCAAGTCGGTTGCGAGCCGCGGAGTCAGCGTCGCATCGGCCGTGCCTTGCACGATGAGCAGCGCGACGGGCGGATGCCCTGCGGCGATCTCGCCTACGCGACCCACGGCGTCGGTACGACGCGCCAGCTCGTGCGCAGCATCGTTCCAGGGATAGGGCTTTGCGGTCGCATTCTCGTACGCGCCGATCGACGCGCTGAGGCCGGTCGATGCATTCAGGATCACCGCGCTGCCGATCGGAACGTCGTGCTCGGCCAGAGCCAGCAGGACAGCCGCGCCGCCGCCCGAGAAACCAAACAAGCCGATCTTTTCATCGCGCGCCATGCAACCCATCGCGCGCAAGGCTTTCAACGCGGCCGGCAATTCCTTCGCCGCACCGACGACGACGGGCTCGAAGATCTGTGACGCGAAATCACTGGCTTGTCGGCGTTTCAGGGCCTCGACCCCGCCTGCCTCGGCGCGTTTGCCGAACAACGGCAGCCCCAGATACACCTTGATCGCCGGCACGTCGTCCAGCGGCAGCGCGTCCATCAGCGCCTGCTCGCTCGCCGGCGGACCGAAGCCATGCCAGAGGACGATGGGCGGCTTCGTTATCGTCTTCGGCACGCGAAGGAGAGCCGGCACGCCGGCCAAGGTCGTTTCGATGGTCGCGACCTGATCGCTGCGTGTCGCGAGGGATCGGCACGAGGGAGTTTCGTTTGCCGCGAGGCATGCGTTCCATGGCAGAAGCATTGCGAACATGAGCGCGGTGAGCGCGCATGAAGATAGGGCCCTCAAAACGTGCTCTCCTCTGAACGGGGTCACGGACTCTACCTGCAGAGCACCGGCGATGTGCAGGCCGAAAGGTCATGCATCGACCCAGCGTGGCTTCGACCTGCGTTTGGAATCGCGCAGAACCCAAAGCGCGCTGCTGCTGAACCTAGGCGCGTTTCCCGGCGGCCCGATCCGCGCACATCACCCCGTCCGCAGCCCGGAAGCGTCTCTGGCCCCGTTCTTGAGCGCCGACGGCACCAGCGGTGTGACATTGTCTTGCCGTTGCGCCGTGGCGCGCTCTTCCAGCCATTGCAGCAGCGGATTCCAATCCTCGCGATGTGCGCGGGATACGCTGCTGTCGTCGTCGAACACGCTCCTTCCGCTGTCGGCGAGGCCCACATAGGTTTGAGAATCGCGCACTCGTATCTTCGCGGCCTGGGTCATGCGTTCGAGCGTGGTCTCGAGTTGCTTCGCCGAGTTCGAGCGTTCTCGCAGACGGTTTGCGATCAGCGCAACGCGCAGTCGTCCGCTGCGCACCTCCTGCAGCTTGCGCACCATGTCGATGAACACCAGCGTGGCGCGCAGATCGATCGGTGACGGCACGACCGGTATCAGCAGAACGTCGGCATGCCGCGCGAAGCGCTCGAACTCGTGGGCGCGAAGGCCGGCTGGCGTATCGATGAGCAATACATCGGTCGTCGGCGGGATGCGCAGCAGCCAGCCGGCACTCAAGCCGTACGAGGGATCGTTGCTGGCCAGCGCATGCACGGGCGCCAGATGCGCGGCGCGCAGTCCGCACCATGCAAGCGAAGAGCCCTGCGGATCGCAGTCGACCAGGGTGGTGCGCTTGCCGCTACGCGCGAAATGCCCGGCCAGCGTAGTGGTCAGCGTCGTCTTGCCGCAGCCGCCTTTGCTGTTGGCCACGAGGATCCGAAACATGCGCTTCCCCCGGATGCGGGCATTGCGCCCGCGTGCCGAGTCTACGGAATCCAGTCGGATACTTCGGTGTTCGGCGGCACAATTCGTTGAAATGAGGTCGTTCCGCTCCGAAGGGTCTCTGGCTCACTCGGACCTTGTTCTTCTGACCTGTTCTTCACGGATATCCGCTGGACGTCCAACGGACGTCCGCAGCACAGATCCACCCGCCGTCCATCCGCCACGGTGGCCCTTGCCGTGCTGGCACGCTCCTTGCGAAAGGCGAATCGACATCCTTCCCGTTGCTGAGGCAAACGCCCTTGCAACGGCGGCAGGAGTCCACATCGTTGTTCGCCCTACAAGGAATCACGTACTCATGAATCACCTGTTCGCCCTGTTCGCATTCGCACTGTTCCTGTCGATCAGCCCGCGCGCCTTCGCCGATGAGTGCAAGGAGACGTCGCGCTATGCCGACGCCCGTGCGATCGTCAAGGACCTCGATCACATCGTCGCTCCCAACGGCGTGCAGGAGTCGTACAAGACCCGCATCGGCGGCATCGACCAATGGCTCAACGTGCGCGGACAGGACAAGGCCAATCCGATCCTGCTGTTCATCCATGGCGGCCCCGCCTCGCCGCTGATGCCGACGCTGTGGCAATTCGAGCGTCCGATCGAGGAGTACTTCACCGTCGTCAACTGGGACCAGCGCGGCGCCGGCAAGACCTACACCCAGCAAGATCCGAATGCCTACAGCGACAGCATTCATATCGACCGCTACGTCGACGACGCGATCGAAGTGGCCGAGTACGTGCGCAAGCGCTACGGCAAGCGCAAGGTGGTGTTGGCGGGCCACAGCTGGGGCACGGTCATCGGGATGCATGCCGCGCTGAAGCGGCCGGACCTGTTCTACGCCTACGTCGGCATCGGCCAGAACGTCAACACGCTCGAGAACGAGCGCGTCAGCTTCAACTTCGGCCTGGAGCAGGCCAAGGCCCATGGCAACACCGAAGCCATCAAGGAGCTGACCAGCATCGCTCCCTACCCCGGCGACCAGCCCCTCACGCGCGAACGCATCATCATCGCCCGCAAGTGGCCGCAGTTCTACGGCGGTATGAGTGCGTTCCGCGAAAGCTCCGACTATTTCTTCAACGCGGCCCTGCTCTCGCCCGACTATGAAGACCGCGACCGCTGCGCCATCGACCAGGGCAACGTGTTCAGCCTGGGACGTCTGCTCCCGGAGTTCCTGGCCGTCGACTTCACGAAGGTCCACTCATTCCCGATCCCCTTGGTGATATTCATGGGCCGCCATGACTACACCACGCCTTCGGAGCCCACTGCCGCTTGGCTGCAGCAGGTCAAGGCGCCCTACAAGCAAGGCGTGTGGTTCGAGAACTCCGCACACATGATTCCGTGGGAAGAGCCGGGTAAGACCGTGATCAGCCTGGTGCAGTACGTGCGGCCGCTGGTGAAGGATGAGGAAGGCGCCAAGCGCTGAAAAATGAAAACGGGGTCAGAGTTCCTTTCTCCCAAAATGCGTCTCTGACCCCGTTGTTCTGTTGTTCTTATTCGAAACCGTTCGCGAAGATGTAGTCGTGCACGATGGTGCCGGTCGCCGGGCTGCCGGCGAGTGTCGTCTGAAACTGCGTATTGAGCAGCACCGAGATGGTGCCGTTATTGACGTTCGCGACGGTCAGATCCGGCTTGCCATCGCCATTGATGTCCTTGACCGCCACGGCGATGGAGCCCGATCTCGTGGTGTAGGTTTGCTGGGCGGCGAAGCGGGCTGTCGTTGCGCCTGTCACCGTCGTGTTCAACAGCACGGAAACGGTGCCGTCGTTCTGGTTTGTCACGACCAGGTCTGGCCGGCCGTCGCCATCGACATCCGCACTCGCGACACAGGTCGACTTGGTCCCAGCGGCGAACGTCTGTTGCGTGCTGAAACTGAGCGTCGTGGCGCCGGGTGCACTGGTATTGAGCAGAACGGACACCGTGTTGTCCACGCTGTTGGCAACGACCAGATCCGGCATGCCATCACCGTTGACGTCGGCGACCGCCGCCCAGTACGGCCCGCGCCCTGTCGCGAAGGCCTGTCGGGCCGCGAAGCTCGGCGTCGCGGCACCCGGCGGCGTGGTGTTGAGAAGCACCTCGACGGTATTGCTACTGTAGTTTGAAACCACGATATCCGGCTTGCCGTCGCCATTGACGTCGGCAATGGCTACCGAACCCACACCGTTGCCCGTCGCGAAAACCTGCTGTGTGGCGAAGCTCGGCGTTACGGCACCGGGAACGGTGGTATTGAACAGGACCGAGACCGTGCTGTCGTGCGCATTGGCAGTCACGATGTCGGGTTTTCCGTCCCCATTGAGATCCGCCGCAGCGACTGAAAACGGAAACGCGCCCGTACCGAAGTCCTGGTGCGTGCCGAACGATACGGTGGTGGCGCCCACCGTCGTCGTGTTGAGCAGCACCGAAACCGTATTGTCGGTTTCGTTCGCGGTGATCAGGTCGGGCTTGCCGTCGCCGTTGAGATCCGCAACGGCCGATGCGCGGGGCCCTGATCCGGTGCCGAAGGACTGTGTCGGAGCAAGTGCTGGCGTCGCTGCACCGGGCGATGTCGTGTTGAGCAACACCGAAACCGTGTTGCTGGCCAGATTGGCAACGACCACATCAAGGATGCCATCGCCGTTGATATCGACGACATCGGCCGAAACCGGTAGCGGACCCGCTGAAATCGATGGCGAACCGACGAATTTCGCCACCGCTGTGCTCGACGTGCCCGCATTCAAAAGTACCGACACCACGCCGCCGCTGGCATTGCCGACGATCAGATCCGGATGCCCGTCGCCGTTCAGATCGGCGGTGGCGATCGACGCAGGGCCGTTGAGCGCAACGAAGTTCTGCTGCTCGACAAAGGCTGGCTTGTAAGAACCCGGTGCCGTCGCATTCACCAGCACCGATATCATGTTGCCGGTCGTGTAGGCGATGATGAGATCGGGCTTGCCATCGCCGTTCAGATCGGCGAAGCCAACGGACGAAGGGCCATTGCCGGTGCCGACGCTCTGGCTGCCCGCGAACGTCGCAAGCATCGCGCCCGGGGGTGTCTTGTTAGAAAACACCGACACCGTGTTGCTCGCCGTATTCACGAGGACCAGGTCCGGCTTGCCATCGCCGTTCACGTCGGCTGCGGCGACGAAGGTCGGCGCGATGCCCGCACCAAACGCCTGCTGGGCCGAGAAGCTGGGTGTCGCGGCGCCCGGCGCCGTCGTGTTGAAAAGCACCGACAGCGTATTGCCCGTGGTGTTCACGACGATCAGGTCGAGTCGGCCATCGCCATTCATGTCGGCGACCGTGACGGATGCGGGACCCGAGCCGGTGGCAAAGGCGTGCTGGCCGGCGAAACTTGGCGCGGTGGCGCCGGGCGCCGTGGTGTTGAACAGCACCGACACGGTGCCCGACGCGGCGTTCGCCACCACAAGATCGAGTTTGCCGTCGCCGTTCAGATCGGACGCCGCGATCGACGAAGGACTGCTGCCGACGGCGAACGTCTGCCCGGCTGCGAAGCTGGCCGTGGTCGCGCCGGCCGCCGTCGTGTTGAGCAGCACCGACACCGTGTTGTCGACCGTGTTCGCGACGATCAGGTCGGGCCGGCTATCGCCGTTCACATCGACGGCAACCACGGATCGAGGGCCCGAACCATTGGCAAAGGTCTGCTGGACGGCGAAGCTCGGCGTGGTGGCGCCCGGCGCCGTCGTGTTGAGCAGCACGGAGACGGTGTTGTCGCCCCGGTTCGTGACGATCAGGTCAGGCTTGCCGTCTCCGTTCACGTCGGCGGCGACCGCGCGGATCGGCGTCGTACCGGCGGCAAAGGACTGCAACGCGGTGAAACCGGGCTGCGGCCCGATACCGACAGCTCCCGTCAGCAGCAACTGGAACGTGAGGTCTCCGCCGGTGCTGTCGAGCGGACTCACCGTGACCGGGATGGTCGCGCCGGTCGCGCCAGCGGGGACCGTGATGAATCCGGAGGCCGTCGCATAGTCGACGCCCGCCTGGGCCGTACCATCGAGCGTTTGATAATTCAGTATCGCGTCGTACACGAGGTCTCCACCGCGCGTGACCGGGAACAGCAGCGGTACCGGCGTGCTGCTGGTGTCCTTGGTCCCGCTCGCTACCGTCAACGTGGTGGTGTCCGCGTTTGCGGACGACGCCATGCAAAGCGCCAGCGTGGCCAGAAGCAATACTCGCCCACGATAGAGCCTGACGCGCTCGACGTCGCGTGTCTTCAAAAACATGAATACCCCCTGAGGTGGGGCCGGCAGGCCCGGATTTCTCCTGCGAGGGTGCGGTAAATCGAAGCGGTTCGATATCCCCGAAATTGGGTGTTTTCTCCGGGAATCCGCTTCCGCTATCGAACCGGAAGTCGGCCGGCGAGCGCGTTGTGTATCGCGACGCGGGTCCGCCCCGGCGCGGACTCGATATGGAATTCGCCGCCGAGACGCCGCGCCCGCGCCTGCATGCTCTGCATCCCTGCCCCCGTGCTTGGCTCCGCGCCAACGCCTGAACCGTTGTCGGTCACCGCAACGGTGAGCACACCCGTTTCGTACTGCACGGCAACGTCAACCTCGGTGGCACCGCTGTGCTTGAGGCTGTTGGTCAGCGCTTCCTGGAGAAAGCGCAGCACATCGAGGGCCTGCGCAGACGGCAGATGCAGCGTATCGAGACCGGCCGGTGACCATCGGCAGACCACACCTTTGGCATCGAGCAGCCGCGTCATGCGATGGCGCAGCGGCACGAGCTGTTCGCCGAAACTGCCGCTGCTTTGCGGGTCGTACGCGGAGGTGTCGACGATCAAACGCAGCTCATCGCGCAGGTCGCGCAGGAGTTTGAGCAGATAAGGCACCGACAGTTTCTGCGGCGCATGCTCGATCGCGGCGATGCTGCCGGTAAGCGAACCGCCGAGACCATCGTGCAGATCGCGCACCAGATTCAGACGTTCGCCGATACGCGCATGGGTCATCTCGACTTCATGCTGGCGCTGCAGGTTGTCGGCGAGTTCGCTGCGCGCGGCATCCACGTCGTGCTGCAATTTCACGTTGAAGTGTTCGATGCGATCGAGATTGCGCGCGTAGCGCCAGGCGAGTACCGCGGCGATGCCCAGCGTATTGGCGAACGCCGTGGCGTCGGCGTAGTAGTCGTTAGCGAGGAAGACGATGCGTTGCAGGGTGAGGATGTCGTGCACGGCAGCGAGCACGTTCAATAGCGCGACCACGGACAAGACGCGTGGTTCGATCCGCTTGCCTCGCCAGGCCAGCACGAGCAACAGGACATTGGCTGCGGTCGCGAGCAAGCCGGACGCGATGATGAGCTGCACGCGATAGCCGTCGCTCTGCGCCGCGGGCAACAGCAACAAGAACGCGATCCCGAGCGCGATGCCCACCCACATGGCGAACTCGGCGCGCGGCCAGCGCCGTTCGCAAAAGCGCAGCACGAACATCGTGAAGGTGCCCGCGAACAGCGGCAGAAAGCAGGCGTTGATTACGGCCCAGGTGTGATTGCTGGCGAACGGCCATGTGCTGGTCACGATGAAATTGGCCTGCCAGCCGAGCCAGATCAAGGTACTCAATCCGTACCAGCCGAACGCCACCTCGCGCCGGCGCATCAACCACAGCATGATGAAGAACACACCGAGCGTCGCATCGACCGCGAACACGAACCGCAACCCGTCGACACGACGTGCCAGGTAATGCTCGTACAGCGCGCGCGCCGCATCGACCGCGCCGACCGAAACCTCGCCGATGCCCGGACCATAGGTGGTCAGGCCGGAGACGCGAATGAGCAAAGTGTTGTGCCCGGCCTTCAGCACCGGCGGTTCGAGAACGAAAAAGCGCGGCGTCTTCCAGGCTCGCGAGAGCGGCTCGACCAGGTTCGCATCGCGACCCACGAGGATGCCGTTCACGTAGACCGCACCGGCCATGTTGATGTATTCGAGCGTCAGCGCCGTCGGCTGCTCCGCGTCGGCCTGCTCCCATTGCAGCCGATACCAGACAACGCCATCGAAGCCGGGCCAGCGGCCGTTGATGAAATCCGGAATCGACACCGGTTGCCATCCGTCGGCCGGCGCCCGCATCGTCTGCCAGTCGCCGCGCGCGACCTCGGCCGAGGTGATCGATTGCAGCCCGCGCTCCTGCGCCACGCCGGACATGGCGTGAAGACTCGCCCACAACAGCAGCCCGCACGCCAGCAGTTTGCGCAGGATCACCGGCATGTCACGCCCATCGACCTGCGGCCGTGCATGGCCTAGCGCAACAACCCGAGAGACCGCGCCTGATGAATCGCTTGCGTACGCGTACTGACCCGCAGCTTGCGAAAGATGCTCTTGATGTGACCTTCGACGGTCAACGTGGAGCGCGATAGCTTTTCCGCGATTTCGCGACTGATAAGGCCCAATGCCACGAGATTGAGGATTTCTTCTTCGCGTCTGGTCAACCGGCCGGCGGGACCTGCGCCTGCCTCGCCCGACGGCGTTGCGACAGGCACGGGCGCCATGCCGAGGTGTCGCAAAATATACTTGGCGACGAATGGATCGATCGGCGCACCGCCGCGTTGAATGCTGCGCAATGCAGCGATGAGTTCGCTGTCGTCGCGTTCCTTGAGCAGGTAGCCCGCCGCCCCGGCGTGCAGCGCCGCAAGAATGAGATCCTGCGTTGCGAACGTCGAAACGACCACCGCGGTCGCGTCGGCGTCACGACCGCGCAGCCACTGGATGAAGTCGATGCCGCTGCCGTCGGGCAATACGATATCGACCAGCGCCAGCGCGAACCGTTGTGTATCGAAGCAATCCCTGGCCTGCGCCAGATCACCCGCGAAATGGATGCCGTCTCGCGCTATGTCCAGCGCCGTCAGAATCCGCGCCAGACGTTCCTGCGTGCGCGGATCATCTTCGACGACGAGCGCTGGGTGCAATGCAAGCTGAGGCGCGTCGTCGTTCGATTGGAGCATACCGTCCGAGGGGATTTCCGAATCGCAGGTTTCGGAGCGGCATTGTAGAGCAACATCGGATCGGGACTATCCGGGATGCCCGGACTATCGGGAATCGCGGCGTGACAGCTGCACGCGCCGGCCTGAGCCGGAGACATCATTCGCGAAATCAGTGAACGATCTGGACAGAGGCAGAAGGCCCAGGCGTTCAAGCGCCGCGCAGCGCACGGCGCGCGAACAGCACCGCGATCACGCCGAACACCATGTGTGCAACGACGCTGTAGGCGATCGTGTCCATGTGCGTGAGCGACGGTGCGCGGCCAACGCGCGACAACGGCATCACGACGAAATTCATCACGATGTACAGCACGACGCCGTAGGCAGGGCCGAGCACGAATGGCCTCCGCAAGAGTGCCGGCACGCGGCGCGCGACCGACGCATAGATAACGACGAACATCGACGCCATGAACAGATGCAACGCCGCTCCAAGCACAGCCGACGGAACACCCCCTTCGTAACTGGCCTTGCCGAGCACGCCGACTGCGATCGTCTGGAACACTTGCACGAAACCGGTCGCATTCCACGAGAACCACACGGTGATCGCAAACGCCATGTCGCCAAGCGCGATCAGCAGGCCGCCCAAGAACACCTGCGGCCAGTCGAGGGAGCGGCACAGGACGTATGGCTGCGCGGACATGGGCGAAACTCCGGTGGATGATCGGCGTGGTTGCGAGTCGAGTCTCGCATGGGCGCATGTGGCAGCAGTTGCGCGATCAATGTGCCGGAAGACACCGCAAACGCTCACCAGCAAAGGGCCGCAGCAAGGGGACGGAGGCAATGACCCGTCATAACCTGCACCCCGTTCAGAACGACCCCATCGGATCCTTCAACAGCGCGACCTCAGCTAGAGTCGAGGGTCGGCCCAGAATGGCGTTGCGGTGGGGAAACCGGCCGAAGCGCTCGATGATGGTCTTGTGGGCGATGGCGTAGCGCGTCCATTCCGCATTGCCCAGCGTCTCGATCAGACGGAGCGCCAGCTCCTGGTCGCCGATGGCCTCGCTGTGTTCCAGAGGAAGGTAGAGAAACATCCGTTGCGGTGTCGACAGCCTCGCATCGAAACCCGACGCGATGGCCGCCTTGGCGATCCGGCACGCGATGGGATCCGTCGCATAGGCGCGCGGGTCGCCCCTGAACATGTTGCGCGAGAACTGGTCCAGCACGATCACTGCGGCGAGAGCTGCGCGTGGCGTGCTCGCGTCCGCGCCGGTCTGCGCCAGCAGGCATTCGTGCAGATCGAGGAAGCGATCGCGGATCCACGCATCGAGGTCAGGGTCCTTCGCGAACCAGTGCGTTTCCGACAGTTCATCGAACCAGAAGCGCAGGACATCGCCGACCCACGCCGGCTCGGCGATGGCAGGTCCGGCATGGCCGTCGTTCATGCATCCTCCTTCCTCACTCCGGCGCTCCGGCGGGCCCGCCATCCGCAGCGATTCGGCCAGGCGTGTCGATTCCCGCAGCCCTTTCGGTCTGGGGAGGGCATGCGCCCTGCCCCGACGAATTGTCCTCGCCCCACACCTCCCTGCTTTCCCTTCTTCTATCGATGCGCCAACGCGAAGTCGATGGCCGCACACACCGCCGCCACCTGCGCCGCGTTGCATTGCTCGGCGGTCGCCCGCAGGCTGTCGGGATAGACCTCGGTGGTGGTCGTGTAGGGAGCGTGGGTGATGCCGGCGCAGAGGCCAAGCTGCTTGAACGGGTAATGGATGACGCCCGGCGCGACCACGGGCGAACCGATGATCTCGCCGTTGCGATCCGCCTGGGCAATATGGGTGACGTTCGCTACCGCTGCGATCACCGCCTGCTGGAACTCGGGTTGCGGATTCTCCGTGTCGTCGACCAGATAGAAACCATCCGGAATCTCGCCCGGCTCGAACGCCTTGCCGTCACGTGCTGCGAGCGCCGGGCGGAACTCGGACTCGTCCGTGTCGGTGGTCTCATGCAGGTCGATATGCACGATCACGCGATCGCGCAGCGGCGCGACCAGGCGCATGAGCGCCGCCGACTCCTGCGCAGGGCTGTTCTCGCGAAACGAACGGTTCGGATCGACGGCATGCATGTTCCAACGGTGGATCCTTTCGTAGGCCCATGGGCTGACGCACGGCGCGACGAGGAGGTTGACCCGACCTTCATAGCGCGACGCGTGCTCGTCGACGAACTGCAACGCCCCGCGCACCCCGCTGGTTTCATAGCCATGCACGCCGCCCGTGACCAGCGCGCACGGAAGCTCGTCGCGCCAGTCGCGGCTCCTGATCGCAAACAACGGGTAGGCGTCCGGGTGATAGTCCAGGCGGCCGTACTCCACCACGTCGAAGCGCGTGTGCAGTCGCTCGATCACGCTCAGCACGTCCGCCGCGTAGTTGCGCTGGCGGGTCTGCCGTGACAGCCAGGCAGCGACTTCCGCTTCGCCCCAGGGACGTCCGGGCGAACCGATCGGATAGGGTGCAGGGGTCGTCATCAGCTGGCTCCGCCGTGGCATCAGGAAAAGCGAGCACTCTAGCATCGTCCGAATGGGCTGACGGCGTCATCGCGCCCCTGACCATGTCACGGTGTTCCTCGTACCCGTGCGCAACTGGTCGGACGGCACACCCGCTCCCGATCATCACGGAAAGTGAGCTTTCAATTCAGGAAAAGGGATCTGATTGCGGAAACCGGTCACTCTGATCACGAGTTCCGGAAACCAATGATCAGGCGCTGCGCATGATCACCGGGGAAAAGGTCAGCGGCATGATCGGCCAGAACCGGCCATACGCATTTGCTCGACTGAGCAACTGGACGCGGCATCGCCACATTTGCGGTCGGATAGCGGACAATCGAAGCCCACGCTCAAGTCGAATCGGAAGAAGTATCTGATGGGACACAGGGACAGGGTTTTGCGCGGAATCTCGCGCGCTCCCACTCAACTCTTGATCTCGCTGCTCATTGCCATGGTCGCATCTGCCAGTGCGACGGACGTGCGCGCCGAAGGGTTGAAGCGAAATGTAGCGGTCGTCGCTTGTGAGACATTGGCGGCCCGAGTCGATGCAGTCCCAAGCGGCAGCCCTGTATTTCTGCGCAGCTTCGACGCGATGAAAGACTCTGGACCAATCGACGAGCCGTCGCTGGCCACAGCCGCATTCGTCTACGACAATGCCCTTGCCACGATTGCGCTTGTTGCCTGCAATCGCGCGCCGCAGGCTGGACGCATCGGTGCGGCGCTACTCGCCGCAGTGGGCCCTGCCGTGAATGCCGATGCCCGGCTTTATAACGCCTATATCGCGGGCGCGGTGAAGGGCGCACCCAAACCTAACGGATGGTGGAGTGCCGAACAGAGCCGATGGCTACAGGATGGCTATCAGGTGGGCACTGCGACCGGGAATGTAGCGTGGACGATGCTGGCTTTTTTGACGCTTTCGGATCGCACGGGCGATGTGCGGTGGTGCGATGGTGCACGGCGGCTCGCCGGATGGACCATCAAATACGCTCACGGCGCCAGCGATGCCGGCGGATTCAGCGGAGGGATGTACGGCTTCGAAGGTCAGCAGAGCCCGCTTACCTGGAAGTCGACCGAACACAACATCGATCTCGCCGCAGCGTTTGCTTGGCTCTCACGTTGCGATGCCTCGCCGCGCTGGGAACATTACGCCGCCGAAGCTCGCGCGTTCGTAAGCACCCAATGGGATCCGAGCAGCCACCACTTCCTGATTGGAACAACGACAGATGGTCACACGCCGAACAGCGCGACCTCGGCGCTGGACATCCAGTTTTGGGCATCGCTGATCCCCAATGCTCCGCCGGAATGGCGTGGCGCGCTCGCGTACGCAGAACGCGTGCACGGCGTCAAAAACGGATTCAGTTTCAATTCCGATCGCGACGGCGTTTGGATTGAAGGCACCGCGCAGGGTGCACTTGCTTACCAAGTGCTTGGCAGGCGCGGTGATGCCTCGCGATTGCTTGAGAACATCAGCGCTGATTTCGCCCCCACCGGGTTGTTATACGCAACACGGCAAGGACAACTCCGCACAGGCCTTGCTGTGGGTCCCACCAGCGTGACCGATGACTTTCGCTACTACCATTGGCCGCACGTTGGTGCGACGGCTTGGGCGGCGCTAGCTGCGAAAGGCTGGAATCCATTCATCGGCGCAAAAGATGGTCAACGATGAATCGACGGTGACGAAGTTCTCGTAAGCGGCCATTGCCGCGGGCGTATCGGGCCATGTTTGGTCGCTGGAAGAAGTAGCCTCACTAGCGGCGTAAGGAAGCAACACTGGAATCGCCTTTGACCAGTCGGACGGAACGCGCGCATCAAGCCGCTGGTGGTGACGGGATTTCAGCCGTTCCGGTGCCTGCCGCCCAAAAATCTCTTAGTCCCGTAGGTGTAGTCCGGCCCTCGATGGCGTGCTGGCAACGCGACGATAACCGAAATGAGGGCGGGTTCACGTTCTGCGAATTCCATCAGCCCCCTTCATCTTGCATCCTGTGCGCCTCCCCGGACATATCGGTGTACGCTCCAAGCCCCCGTACCACCTGCACGAGGACACGTTATGGATGAGCAGTTGACGCGGCATCAGAAGATCGCGCTTGCATTGACGCAGGGTGCAACTCCCGACGTCGTGACCAAGAACATGGGCCTCCCCCTCATGTGCGAGCGAACGGTCGAGCTCTTCGAGGGAATGCTTGCGGAAGTACGCAAGAAATTTCCCGAGGGAACGTCGATCTGATCGCGGCTTCGCGAACATTCACGAGCGATCGTTGCCCCCTGCGGCTGGCTCCCGAATCAATGAACCTGCCTCCGATTCTCGGGGGGCAGGCTTGGCACCCATGAAAGAGAGGTCAGAGAACATTTTCAGACTGATCTCTCACGGTTGAAAATGCTCTCCGTTCCTGCTCTCAATTCAGCGTTGACAAAGGGACCTGCCACGGTTTCTCGCGGCATCCATCGCGGCTGCTGACAACGCCCTGTCAGCAGCCTATGGCGTCGAACCCCTCGCGTTGTGGCCTATGGCCCTTCACATAGGCACTATCAACGGAGCTTCCGTCGACGTGATTGCGTTTATGTCCCCGCGCTCCCGCTTCGCTCCCCTCCTGCTCGCCATCGGCGCTTTGCTGATCGCCATGGTGTCCTACCAGTGCGGGGCAAGCCTGGCCAAAGACCTGTTTCCGGCGGTCGGCGCGGAGGGTGCCACCGCCTATCGGCTGGGCCTGAGCGCGCTCATCCTGGTGTTGTTGCGACGGCCATGGAGATCGTCGCCGATCAAGAACGACTGGCGATCGTTGTGGGGCTACGGTCTGGCGATAGGCGCGATGAACCTGGTGTTCTACCTGTCGCTGCGTACGATTCCGCTGGGCATCGCGGTGGCGCTGGAATTCACCGGCCCGCTGGCGCTGGCATTGTTCGGCTCGCGCCGCCTGCTCGACTTCGTGTGGATCGGGCTGGTGGTGGCAGGGCTGACCTTGCTGTTGCCGCTGCGCGACATGGAGAAGGCGCTCGATCCGGTCGGTGTGATGTACGCGCTGGCCGCCGGCGTGGGCTGGGCGTTGTACATCGTGCTGGGACAAAAGGCCGGAGCAGCCTACGGTGCCAATGCGGTCACCCTGGGCACCTCGATCGGTGCGCTGGTGGCGATCCCCGCGGGCGTTGCGCATGCCGGCACTGCCCTGCTCTCGCTGAACCTGCTGCCCTACGCGCTGGGCGTGGCCATCCTCAGCTCGGCCTTGCCGTATTCGCTCGAAATGGTCGCGTTGACCCGCCTGCCGGCGCGCACGTTCAGTACCTTGTTGAGCCTGGAGCCGGCCATCGCGGCGCTGGCTGGGGTGGCGTTGCTGGACGAGCACCTCGGCCCGCTGCAATGGCTGGCCATCGCAGCGATCGTCGTAGCGGCGGCCGGCACCGCGCTGAGCGCGGGCCGTCCTGCATTGGCCGAACCGCTGGCCAATTGAGCTCAGGTTTCTTGTTCAACGCAATGCTCTCACTCGCGAAAAAGGAATCTGCTCCTTTTTTCCATAAGTGAACCAGGCCCAATTCCCCCCCCCCCCGTTTTTCCTCGTTGAACCTGGAGCCAACCGCCGCTGGGCTGGCGCCAAGCGCGCGCCGTCTTGCATCGTCGGGCGTCACCACCCTGTCCCGCTTAAATTTCAACCGTTGCAGAGATACTCTGGAGTGGGAAAGCTATGCCGAAAAGGATCGGTGAGATCGTCCGTGTACTTGCCCATCAACAATCTTTGCCTTGGCAGGAGGTTCTTCCTGAACCAGCGGCTCGCGGCCGCCAGGAAATTTCCTTTGGATGTCAAATGCACACATCCGTTTTCAATGCGAATCGTTCCCGATTGAAGCTGCTCGGTCAGTCGTACGTCGACAAGCCTGTGTTCCTTGACGTACTCATGTGTGAATATGAATTCAAATGCATCCATTCGAATTCCTCCACCTCGTTGTTGCAGTTTTTCAAGTATGTAGAAAGAAAGAGATCGATCGACAACCGTCGGCACAGAGATCGCTAGTGCATAGCCGACAAGCAGGCAGATTGTCGCTATCTGAATCTTTTCGAAGTTGCAGAAGACTCCAAAAAGACGAAATGCAAATAATGCTGACGCCACGATGACCGTTGCCGCCAATACATCTTCCGCCGACGCGTAGAAGACGACATCGACTTGGCCGAATCGCATGTGCACGACGTAAATCATTCCCAGCACAAGCAAATACAGCACCAATGCGAGTGTCGCCCTATACCATTTCATATCACCAAAATCCTGGCACCCATGCTATCTGGCGCGCTCAACGGGTTGAACCTTGTCGATGAATTCGCGGTAGTCGGTGACGGTCGCCGACGCGTATCGCATCACCCCGGTAAGCATGAGCGAAATCAATGTTATCGCGCCTATTTGCAAAAGCACGATGAACAGCACACCGAGCGCGACTGAAAACCAACCCGGCGTGGCAAAACCATTCAGTTTCAGAAAGACCGCTGTAACGGCGGCAATCACGCAAAACGCGGCCACCATGGCGCTTGCGATACCGACTCGAAGCAGCACGTCTTCGGCGAACACCATCAAACCACGAAAGCCATGCAGGGCCAAACCGGCGAAATTCATCTTGCTTTTGCCTGCAAAACGCGGACCGCGATCGAGAGGACAGGTCGCTACGCGGAGTTTCGAAGTCAATACGCTGGCTGCCACATGAATCCAAAGCTCCTGCATCGCCGCGAGACGTTTCGCTGCAAGTGGTTTCATGGCCATGAAATTGCCGAAACTGATCTTGCGACCACTCAGGACGCTGAATAGGCGTTTGTACAACAGATAGAAGATGCGGAACCGCAAGGTCTCCACCCGGCTTCGCCGCTCCGCCACCACAACGTCCACATCGTCAGCTTCCAGCGACTTGACCAATTCCACGATGCTCTGCGGAATGTCTTCACCATCGGAGTCCATCACGACGATCGTGGCTGCGTCAGCGACCTCGGCGACAACATAGTTCAAACCGATGGCGATCGCGCGCTGATGCCCGACATTGCGCCGCAGCGTGATAACCACGCCCGAAACATTCGCGGACGCGAGAGCTGCCGGGTCGACCGGCTCCCGAACAGAGCCGTCGTCCACTGCAACGACAAAAAGCCGATCGCCGAACACCGATTCCAATTCACGAAAAAGTATTCCCGACGCCCCGGCATCCTCGTAGACGGGCGTCACGACGACAAGCCGTGTCATGACGCGAACAGCTTGTGGAAATAGGCGATTGTCTCCTTGAGACCCTCTTCCAACGGGACCCTGGGGTGCCAATCGAGGACTTTTCCCGCAAGATCGATATCCGGCATGCGCTGGCGCGGATCATCCGCTGGCAATGGCTTGTGAACGATCTTGGACTTGCCGCCGACAAGACGCAAAACGAGTTCGGCAACTTCCATCATCGTGAATTCTTTCGGGTTGCCGACATTGACCGGTCCGGTGAAATCCGCAGAGCTGTCCATCAGCCGCAACATTCCATCAACCATATCATCCACGTAACAGAAGCTGCGCGTCTGCGAACCGTCGCCGTAGATCGTAATCGGCTCCCCCTTGATGGCCTGGACGACAAAGTTGCTGATCACCCGCCCATCGCTTGGGTGCATGCGCGGCCCATAGGTGTTGAAGATGCGCATCACCTTGATTTCGACTTGGTGCTGGCGCCAATAGTCAAAAAAAAGCGTCTCCGCGCAGCGCTTTCCTTCGTTGTAGCAACTGCGTATGCCGATCGGATTGACACGGCCCCAGTAGCTTTCCGGCTGTGGATGCACGTCCGGGTCACCATACACTTCGCTGGTGCTCGCCTGAAGTATGCGCGCACTCAGGCGCTTGGCGAGGCCCAACATGTTGATCGCCCCGTGCACGCTGGTTTTGGTCGTCTGCACCGGATCGAACTGGTAGTGAACCGGGGACGCAGGACACGCCAGGTTGAATATGCGACTCACCTCCACGTACAACGGGAAGGTCACGTCATGGCGCAACAACTCGAAGCGTGCATGGCCGAACAGATGCGCCACATTCGCCCTGCTGCCCGAGTAGAAATTGTCCACGCAAAGCACGTCTTGACCGCGCTCGATCAACCTGTCGCACAGATGAGACCCCAAGAAACCCGCCCCACCCGTGACGAGCACCTTGTGCCCGTCCTGAACGTCATCGATCATCGCGTCCCCTGTTGTCTTTTGAACTCTTGCGCGACGGAAGCGAGCAATATCGCCCTGCCCGCGCGTACAGCGCGTCCTCGTCCAGCTCCGGCGGCACCCACCAACGAACCGCCGCACCGCCTCTGCGCCGTCACATGCTGGTTACTCCTGGGCGATTCAGGTCAAATGGCCAAGCATGCTGACATGAATGGCCTGGATTCTGTGCCACTCGAGGCCAGCATGACTACGAGGCGGTGCAACGCTATGTATACTAAAAGTTTGTAACCTACGGGATCTTATGCGGATGCTCCTGTCGATGCTCTTCTGGATGCTTCCGCCCGGCATCGCCGCATTCCCGACCGATCATTTCTCCCCCGGCGAGCATGCAGTCGCCATGCATGCGAGCACACAGGAAGCTGGCGAGCCGCCGTTCCTGGGGAAACGCACGCTCACATCGACGCAAAGAGAAGAACCCTGCCGTCGTGATCAGGAGCTTGCCAACGCTGCGCGGTGGGCGGCCAAGGTGCTTGCCGAACGCCAGCAAGGCCCCGGCTATTGGCTGACGTCGTATACCGACGACGCTCGGTTCGAGCAGCCGCACCAGGAGATGAACACCTTCACCAATGCGATCATGGTCGACATTGCCGGCCCGGTCGCTGAGGCAGCCGGCATCGCCGGCTTGCTGGCGCATGCGCGCGACTTCCTGGCGAGCCAGATCGAGGCGGGAGGACTCGTCCGCTACCACGGCCGACCCGACGCGCCGACGATCGGGAAGCTTGGTTGCGCCATCACACCGGATGCAGATGACACTGCGCTGATCTGGCGGATCGCACCCGGCGCACGTCGAGAACTGCTTCCGACGGCGCTCGCGACCCTCAACCGGTTCCGCACCGCCGACGGTCTATACAAGACCTGGCTCGCACCGCAAGACCGCTACGAGTGCATTGACCCGGGCAAGGATCCGAACCCGGCCGACATCGGCATCCAGATGCACGTGCTGATGCTGTTGGCGCAGGTGGCCCCCCCGGCTGCGCACGCACTGTGCAGAGCGCTTTCGCAGGAATCGACCAACGAAAGCGTCTGGGTCTACTACAGGGCCGCGCCGCTCATTCCCCTCCTGCGTCTGACCGACTTGCAAAAAGCAGGCTGTTCGCTGCAACTGCCTCGGTCACGGCAGCAGACCACCGTGCCGGGTCAGGAAGTCTGGGTCGAGGCGGCCCAGCTTCTGCGGCGCATGGAGAGCACAGAGGCCACATCCGCAGTTCATTCAAAAGCCGCCGATCTGCTCCGCAAGCTTGCCGCCAATGAATTTTCATTGGTGGCGCATGCCCCGCCTCTCCTCTATCACAACGATTTCAGCGCCCATGTGCGGCGGTTCTATTGGTCGGAAGATGTCGGCTACGCCCTTTGGCTACGACTCTACTTTGAAAACGAGCGCGCACGGTTGAAGCTGCCCTGCCGTGGAAGCGACGCGAAGGTGGGATGCGCCTACAAATGACGCGAACACTGACCGAAGCAAGCCGTCCGCGGCTGACTTGGCCGCTGTTGCGCCTGCTCTCCTGCATCCGTTTCGATGAAGTCTTCTTGCTTCAGGGGACTGCGCTGTTCGGTGCACTGTATTCGATCGGAACGCTCACGAAGGGCAACCTTTTCGTGCTCGCTGTCGTTGTTGCCGGCAGCCTCAGCCTGGTCGCGCACGTCTTTGTGCTCAACGACTGGTCCGGAATCCGCGGCGATCTCAGGGATCCCGCACGATCCGATCGAACATTCGTTACGAGAGGCGTGAGCCGCGCCGAGTTCGGATACCTCGCGGTGGTACTGCTGGCCTTGGCTCTCTCGCTGTTCTGGCTTCTCGGTACGATCATGTTCGCCATTGCGCTGGCGATCGCAATTGTTAGCGCGCTCTATTCCGCCCCTCCGTTTCACATGAAGGGCCTTCCTGTCTTCAACTCCGTTCTTCATCTTGTGGGGGGCGCCTTGCACTTCTTGCTCGGCTACGCGGCGTTCTCCGCGATCGACGAGCGCGGTGTTGCCATAGCCTGCTTCTTCGCGCTGGTGTTCACCGCAGGTCACTTGATGCACGAGACGCGAGGCTATGTGGGTGACTCCCTCAATGGGATCCGAACGAATGCGCTCGCTTTCGGGAAGGTGCACACCTTCATCGCGGGCCTGGCCCTCTTCACGGCAGCCTATGCGCTGCTGGCCGCGCTCGCCGCGTCCGGAGCCGTGCCACACGTTCTCCTTTTTGCTGCAGCGCTCTACCCCCTGCATCTCTGTGCGTCGTTGTGGGCCCTTCGCTCCGGACTCACCTTCGAGCGCTTGCGTCAGCTTCAGCGACTTTACCGGCTACTCTTCGCCGTCATTGGCATCGCAATGATCATGACGGTTCCACTGAGAATGATCTGAACGAGCTGGCTTGACCCGCTTCCTGATCCGGATCCGATGTCATCCTGAGGGCGAGGAGCTTCCGAAGCATCTCGGTTCGAAGAGAGTATTCCCGGGTTGCGCGGACCGAAGCTGCGCGTACAAAAGGCCTCAAGAGCATCCTGGCGGCATGGAAATGATGAAAAGAGTCCTGACCGCTTTGTTCTTCTGCGTCGCCGCGTGTTCGATATCGCTCCACCTCGGGCAGGACACCACCTTTGATCTGAAGAGCTACCACCTATACAACGCATGGGCGGTGTTGACTGGTCGATGGTCGCACGATGTCTTCGTGGCGGGGGCGCAAACATTCTTTTCTCCCTTCATCGACGCTCCGTATTACATCGTAGCAACTACGCTGCTCCCTGCGCACGGTGTGGCGGTAGTGGCATTCGCCGGAATTCCGTATGGAATTCTTCTCTATCTGATCTATCTCATCAGCAGAAGGATCGGTGGAGCTCTTCAATTCGACGCAAGATGGGAGCGCACGACCTTCGTTGCCGCCTCTGTCCTTTTGGCGGGAACGGGTGCGGCCACCTGGTCGCAGATAGGCCTGACGTCGAATGACGTCACGGTCGCAGCCATCGTTTTGGCGAGTTTTTACCAAATCCTGAGCGGATTGACCGATCACGACGAAGAGCCGCTTTCGTTCCGGAAGGTCGCCGTTGCTGGAGCGCTCTTGGGTTTGGCAACGGGCTTGAAATTGACGGCAGCCATCTATGTGCCTTCGATAGCCGTCGTGATTTTCTTTATCGAGCGAGGTTGGAAGAGCAAGGTTCGCAGCCTCTTCGTTTATGGCTGTTGCACACTCGCTGCATTTGCCATCGCGTACGGACCTTGGGGCTGGAAGCTGTACAAGCTCACCGGAAACCCGTTTTTCCCGTTGTTCAACGGAGTATTCCATTCGGACTGGATGGCAAGCATCAGCATCCGGGATGTGCGCTTTCTTCCCAAATCCTTGCTGCAGTGGCTCTTTTACCCGTTCTATTGGACCAATTTGCAGTCGTCATGGGTGACGGAAGTTCCGTTTCGAGATGTGCGTCTGGCATTGGCCTACGTCTTCGTAGTTGGTTACGTGGTCGTCGCACTGATCAGTAGAGACCTGAGGACCAAATTTCTTTTCGGCAAGTACAAGGCGATACACGCCCTCGTGCTGTTCATCGCTTTCTCATACATCCTGTGGATGCATGAATTCTCCATCCTCAGGTATCTCGTGGCGGTTGAATGCCTTGCGAGCCTATTTGTCGTTGTTTCCTTGATGGTTTTGGCGCAGAAGCTGCGTCATCTGTCCGTGTGGTTCCCGGCAATCGGTACGACCCTGGCCGTCGGATTCATTGTCGCGTTCACTGTCTCCCCGCCCTGGGGACGCGCGCCCGCAGGCATGGACATACTTGCCATGCAGGCACCTGGGTTCGAGCATGGAGCTCTGGTCATATTTGCCGATGTACCCATGTCATTTCTGGCTCCAGGGCTGGCAGCGACCGGCCAGGATCTGCGCTTCATGACTATCCCGCGGGACTTCTCCAGCAGCGGGGGACAGCTTGGCGCCGACGGCTTCAGGCACGAGTTGGGGAGACGGATGAAGGTGCAGATTCACGAGCATAGGGAGGCCCTATACGTGCTGTTCTACAAATCGGATGCGCGTCCTGAATCCAGCTTGGCAGCGTTCAACGTTCAAATAGACATGTCCAGTTGCCAAACAGGCAAATCGCCGTTGGAGCGCGAGTTCCTTGCGTGCCGAGGAATTTATCGGGAAGAGCAGCCCAGCGGTTGAACCGGGGGCAGTCGACTTTCCTGCGCATCGTCACAGTGATCTCCGACAGACAGCGCCATTCGGATCTCAGCGTTTCGGGCAGCGATCGAGGCTCGACTGGGCGTCGTGCGGGCCTGGCGAGATCGGCAGGCGGCGAAAAGAAAATGCACTCTACCCCCAGCCCTCTCACATCTTTCGATCGTAATAGGTCGAGTCGCCGACGATGCGCCCGTCCTGGACCGTATAGACGGACAAGATCCGGATGCTGATCGGCTTGTCTTCCGCTCCCTTCAGATGCCCTGTCAGTACGAATTGGGCGTAGACGTGGTTCGCTGAGCTCTCGAGCGTTTGAAGATTGTCTTTCGCGTCGGGAATCGCTTCGAACAGCTTGCGATAGGTGTCGGCGATCTGTTTACTACCCGTCAGATCCGGATAGTCCGGGCTGTGCAGGCTCGCGGCGTTCGCGTAGATATCCTCGATGGTTCTGGCGTCGTGCCGGTTGAATGCTTCGAATTTGAGTCGCACGACCTTGATGGCCGCGGTATCGGCCCGGCTCGCGGCGAACACCGGGCTGATCGCCCAGCCGAACACCGAACCGGCAAGCACGGCCAGCATGGCAATCTTCAATTTCGGATGTCCGATTCTCGACAACGCGTATGACGTCAATGGCATGACCTGAACCCTGCAGTTGGACGGGCGCCAGGCCCCGGAAGACCTCAGGAACCAGGCCCCACGATTACACGGCAAGAATCGTGCGAATGATTGGAAAAATCCGACACCTCGACTCCGGTCGACAGAGCCAACCCGGTCCAGGCCACGCCACGACCTTCGGGCAGGGCTGCGGAATCCTGCGACACACGTCCCCGCCGGGGACCTACCGTCATGCGCGCTTCCTGCCGCCAGCCGAGCTGGCCGCTTGGGTTGAACATTTCTGGCTTGAGGAATGGCAATTCGTTGGCCAACCGCCGCAAACGAGGGAAGTCCTTCCGCATCCTTGTGTGCATCTGGTTTTCGCTCCGGGTCGTTCGCGGATCTTCGGCGTGCAGCTGGGTCGCTTCGTTCGAGAGCTGAAGGACCGAGACCGCATCTTCGGAATCAAATTTCATCCGGGTGCCTTCTATCCTTTCCTGCGCACATCGGTCAGTTCGATCGCGAACACAACCATCCCGGCCACTCAGGTCTTCGCGAACGCGACGGAGGCGGAGCGGGAAGTGCTCGCCTGCGACGACGACCAAGGCATGGTGGAAACGGCGGCACGCTTTCTGGCCGCACATCGACCACCTCTGGATCCGCAGGCGGACAGCGTACGTCGTGTCGTCGAGGACATCGTGAACGACCGCAGCATCACGCGTGTGGAGCACCTCGTCGCGCGGTTCGAAATCCAGGAACGCACGCTCCAGCGACTTTTCGATCGATACGTCGGCGCAAGCCCGCGATGGGTCATCAAGCGCTACCGCGTGCATGAAGCGCTCGAACAGATAACTGCGGGTCTCCCCACCGATTGGGCGACGCTGGCACAGGACCTGGGCTACTTCGATCAGGCCCACTTCATCAACGATTTCAGGAAATTGGTCGGCTGCTCACCGGCCGAGTACGCCAGGGTCTGAACCAGGCGGGCGAGAAATCCTCGCCCGCGGTGTCTCTGCCGCTTTCCGTTTAGCCAACGGCTTTCTTCACGAGCGCACTGATCCTCGCCTCTTCGGCGGCGGTCAACTCTTTCAACGCGAAGGCGGTTGGCCACATGACACCGTCGTCAAGCTTCGCCTTGTCGTTGAAACCGAATGTCGCGTATCTGTCGCCGAACTTCTGTGCGTCCTTGAAAAAGCAGACGACCTTGTCGTCTTTGGCATACGCAGGCATTCCGTACCAGGTTTTCGGCATGAGCACCGGCGCAGCGGCGGTGACGATGGCATGCAGCCGCTTTGCCATGGCCCGATCGGGTCCCTTCATCTTTGCGATCGCGGCGAGCACGGCGGCTTCCCCTTCTGCCCGGCTCTTGTTCGCACGCGCTTCCGCCTTCAGCTCCTGGGCGCGCGCCTTCATCGCTTCGCGCTCCGCGTCCGTGAATCCCTTGGAGGTCTTGCTGCTCGCGGGGGTGCTCTTGACCGGCTTGCGCGCGGCCTTCTTTGCAGGTTGGCTCATCGAGAACTCCTTGTACTGAATCGGGTTGAAAGTCTCAGCTGCGCTGCTGCACGCGGATCAGGTTGCCCGCAGGATCGCGGATGGCACAGTCGCGGACTCCGTATGGTTGGTTGGTCGGTTCCTCGACGATCTCGGCGCCGCTGGCCTGTATCCGCTCGAAGGCGGCATCGAGGTCCTTGGTGGCCAGCAGCATGATGGCGTAGGTACCCTTGGCCATCATCTCGTCGATGGTGCGTTTCTCCTCCTCGGTGACGCCAGGGCTGGCGGCCGGAGGGAACAGGACGATGGACGTGCCGGGCTGGTCGGGAGGGCCGACCGTGATCCAACGCATCCCGTTGTAGCCCACGTCGTTGCGGACCTCGAAGCCGAGGATGTCGCGGTAGAAGGCCAGGGAGGCGTCGGCGTCGTTGTGCGGGAGAAAGCTTGCGTGAATGCTGATGTTCATGGCGGTCATGCTCGGTGTCGGGAACGAGCCGTCATGCTATCTCCGGCTCCGTGGCCGGCGCTTCTCCATTCCTGATCAGTTGCGTCCTGATAGGTCGCGTCACCTGTCTCGCCACGCAGGGCGGCATCCCCGCCGTCGCACGCGCCGCCTCCTGCCGATAGACGCTGGGCGACACGCCGACCAACTCGGTGAAGCGCGTGCTGAAAGTGCCCAGCGACGCGCAGCCGACGACGAAGCAGATCTCGGTGACGCTGAGGTCGCCACGACGCAGCAGCGCCATCGCGCGCTCGATGCGACGCGTCATCAAATAGCTGTACGGTGATTCGCCAAAGGCCAGCTTGAACTGGCGGCTGAGGTGCCCGGCCGACATATGCACGCCGTCGGCAAGCACCTCGACGTTCAACGGCTGCGCGTACTCCCGGTCGATCCGGTCGCGGACGCGGCGCAGTCGCGAGAGGTCGCGCAGGTGATGCGCTGTGGTGGGCGTGCTCGTCATCTACGCGATCGTCCCACGTTGTACCGCGGTACTCCAGCGCGAAAACGGAGTCAGGTCCAGTTCTTCCGAGATCCATGTTGTACCCAACCCCCGAAACAGGCAACCCGAATGCTGCGTAGTCGCTGAAGCGCGGGTAGGGAAATTCATCCGATGCGTTGATAGCATCCGTTCGCATGGCTGCATCACATGACAGGGGGCGGCCGCCCCACCCGGACGTTCTAACACCTGCCGAGTGGCGAGTGGCGGAAGGCGTGCGACATGGGCTGACGAACCGCGTGATCGCGCAGCGGCAGGGCGTCACGCTCGATGCCGTGAAGTTCCATGTCTCGAACGTGCTTTCCAAGCTAGGGCTGCGGCGACGCTCGGATCTGCGTCAGTGGACCGGCGTGCGCGTCGACAGCAATCTCGCGATCAATCCGCCAACACAAGGAGTCGGCATGGAGCGTTTCGAACTCGGGCAAGTGGCGCGCCACGTCAAGGACATCGATGCGGCGACGGTGTTTTTCCGCGACGTGGTGGGGCTGCAACACCTCTACACATTCGGAAAACTCGCGTTCTTCGATTGTGCGGGTGTGCGGCTGTTCCTTTCCGAAAGTGACGATACCGCCGCTTCGCTTCTCTATTTCCGCGTTGCCGCCGTCCACGCCGCTCAGGTGGAGCTGGAGAAGCGTGGTGCGCACTTCATCAGCGCGCCGCATCTCATCCACCGACATGCCGATGGCACGGAAGAGTGGATGGCGTTCTTCAACGACAACGAACAACGGCCACTCGCCATCATGGCGCAAGTATCGCCGCAGCCAACATCCGCCACCGCCGAGGAGACATCTAATGTCTGACACAAAGCGATCCTTTACATCGATTCTTCTGTCATCTGCAATCAGGGCGGCCACTGGCACCCTCCTGTTCGCCGCGCCTGCTTTCGCAATGTCCGACATGGAGAATTCGGACTCTGCGCAGTTGGGCGGACACGCATTCCAGCAGATCGCGGTGACGACGAAGGACTTGCCACGGGCCATCACGTTTTATCGCAACGTGCTCGGACTCAAGATGCTGTTCGAATCGAACAACATGGCGTTCTTCGATGTGGGTGGCGTGCGGTTGATGATCGGACTTGATAGGAGCCGCCCGGCCGCGCGACCAACATCGGTGCTCTACTTCGATGCGCCGGAATTTCTGGCAACGCGATCGAAGCTGAAGGCGCTCGGCGTGCCGTTCGAGGATGGCATTGAGACGGTCGACCGCAAGGCGAATGCCGAATTGAACCTCCAGCAATTCACCGATCCGGACGGCAACGCGTTGGCCGTGATGGGATGGGCGAAGCGCTCCTGACCTTGCGCTCGCTTTGCGCTACGCGTCATGTTTACTAACTGTGCCTGACGGCCCATATCAATCGTTTTGGAAACGAAACCGGGGTCACCATTTCGCCGAACAGTGGACGTTTCGCATGGCGCGCGCCGTCACATCCTGATGCGGACACGATCCTCCATCACTTTTCCATTGGTCGTACGATCGTCGCGCCGAACGCCCCTGAGAGGCGGGGGTCCGGCGCGACGGTCGGGCATCGCACACCGTGGTTGTTCGGAAGCTGTGCTAAAGCTGGGCCGACACGTCACTTCCTGGCGCTGGCGCTGGCTTGGCCCGGTTTGTAGATGACATGAAGCTGTCTCACGTACTCATGCGCAACCTCCATGACTTCGGCTGCGTGTCCATTCTGGGGGTGCGGCTCGAGCTTGGGGCCGGACCCTGCCGGCTGCTCGAACGTTGCGATCAGATTGCCCTTGCTGTCCTTCAACGCTTGAACTTTCATGGCTAGACCCCCGTGCTGTTGATGCGAAACGCGACCGCGTCGGGACCGGCAACCGTGATGTCGAACGAATACCGGTTCGGACTGATGAATCCGCGAACATTCGATATCTGCACACCGGTGTTGGGTGTCGTGTTGTCGAGTTCGACGACGACGACTTCGTGGTTCGAAATGCCGCCGCTCAGCACCCAGTTCAGCGTTGTATTTCCATTCTGAGTCACTTGGTTCGACGACGCCATTGCCGTATCTCCTCTTCAGGGAACGTCCGAACAACCCTGCCTTGGGTTCTTCAGGACTTTGCCGGGCACGGCAAGACCCACACCCGGCTCCGCGAGCCACCATCCTGGTGCTCGATCCGTGCAGGCGCGTCCCTGCGTAGAGGGATGGTTGTCAGGATCAGCGATCCCTTGGGCCGGTCCCATTCGTTTGGCAAGCGTTGGCCATCGCCGTCCGAGCGGCAGGGCGGCCACAGATGATCGGCATGTCTGTCGCACTGGAGCATCGGCCCGGATGACCGTGCTTCGCGGCCTAGCGCTGCAATCACCGCTTCCGACACGAACCAGGCAGGCGCGCTGTATACCACGGTGGAAAATTGGACGAAACCTGTAAAGATACAGTGTAGACATGAGCCCCGAATCGCGCGACGCTCGATGCTTTGGGTGGCACAACCGTCCGCGGGACCCCGGGGGCGCTGCTGCTGATCTACGACAAAAGAGGTCGCCATGTCTACGGACACGAAGACCCCGTTCGAGCATATCAACGGCGTTTTGGCGCAGCTCAAGGAGATGCGTCACTACGCGAAGAACAATGTCGAGACCCTGACAGCGCAGTGGCTGCTGTTCGATGGCGAGCTGAAGAAGCTCAAGCGGGCTGAACCGATCGAGACGCTGATGACTCGCCAAAGCGAGCTGCACGATGCGCTGAACGAAGAGATCGCTGCGCTTGAGGAACTGGCGGTGAAGCTGCAGCCGCCACCAGAACAGGCTGCGCAGATGACCCCGGCTCAGTCGCAGTAGTCGGGCACTAGGGGCCTATCGAATTACTCCCCCTTTCCGTCCCTTCTCCCGGTCTCGCGTCGACGCGCTCAGCCCGTAGGCTGGGCCGCGAATCCCAGCTCACTCCAAAGGCGGGAAACGGCGTGCTGGGCGGGACACGACCGCAGCCGCGCGACCGCATTGCGCTGTTCGCCTCTCCCGCTCGTGGAGAGACCGACGCGCGGAGCGCGGCGGGTGAGAGGAAATCGGAACACTCCGCTCCATTTGGCCCAGGCAGGGGTGTCTTCCGGCCTATTCTTATCGCTCAACGATATGGTTATTATCGTTTTGCGATAAATAAGCCGTGGAGAACCACCATGACCCGCTCATCCGCCCATGCCCTAGCCGTCGCCCGTCCGGTCATCCAGGGCTTGACCATCCTCAACCTGCTCTACGCCGCCGGCCTCGCCGTGCTGCTGGTCGCAAGCTTCTTCATCGAGGGCTGGCCGACGCGGCCGCTCGGCGATTTCGCGTCGACGCATCCGCAGCTGGGGAACGGACTACGCGCGATCGTTCTCATCGGCTTCATCGCCGCGCTGATCGTGCACACGGTCCTGCGACAGTTGCTCGCGATGATCGACACCGTGCGCAGCGGCGACCCGTTCATCCTGCAGAACGCGCAACGCCTAAACGCGATTGCATGGAGCGTGCTGGTGCTGGAGGTGCTGCGCATGGCCGTCACCGCGATCGCGTCTGCGGTGTGGGAGCCGGGAAGGCTCGGCGGCTTCTCGTTCGCGCCATGGCTGGCCGTGCTGCTGCTGTTCGTGCTGTCCGGTGTGTTCGCGCAGGGCGCGCGCATGCGCGCCGACCTCGAAGGAACGGTGTGACATGGCGATCGTCGTCCGCCTCGACGAAATGCTGCACGCGCGCCGCATGACGCTCACCGACCTCGCCACGCGCGTCGACATCACCCTCGCCAATCTGTCGATCCTCAAGACCGGCAAGGCGAAGGCGATCCGCTTCTCCACGCTCGAGGCGATCTGCGCGGCGCTCGAGTGCCAGCCCGGCGACCTGCTCGCCTTCGATCTCGCGCTGCCTGCCGAGGAGTGATGTCATGCCCGTCAACCCGTTCGTTCGGTTCTTCACCCCCGATCCGCGCCACGAGGGTGTCCGCCCCGTGCAGCTCTGGGGTCTGCGCCTGTTCTATTTCCTGATGCTCGTGTTCGTCGCACCGAGCGCCTGGCGCGGACTGCTGACGCACGCCGGCGCATGGGATCCGGTGCGCGCGGTTGCTATCGCCGTATGGGCCACCTATCCCGCGCTCGCGCTGTTCGGGCTGTTCCGCCCGCTGCGCTGGCTGCCGCTGATGTTCTTCACCATCGGCTACAAGACGATCTGGCTCGCCTTCGTCGCCTGGCCGCTGTGGCGCGTCGACATGTTGTGGGGAACGCCCACCGGCGACGTCGCCGGATCGTTCCTCGCGCTGCCGCTGCTGGCGGCGGTGGTGCCGTGGGGGTATGCGTGGAGGATGTACTTTGCGTGGCCGCGGAAAGTGGTCAACCGATAAATGAACCTGATTCCTTTCTGACATCGAACTCAATCCGTACGTGCCGCGATAGTCGCGGACCGGGCCGACTACGCCTGGTCGAGTTTCTACGCCAACGCGCTCGGAAAACACGACCCGCTCGTACTGACGCACTCGTCGTATCGAGCTCTGGCCGTCGCCGACAGCGAGCGTTGCGCCGCCTATCGCGCGCTGGTCACAGCATCCGTCAATGACGAGGAGATCGAGGCGATACGCACGCACCTTCAGCGTCAGCGCGCATTCGGATCACAGCATTCTCGCGCAGCGATCGAGGCTCGACTGGGGCGTCGTGCGGGCCCGGCGAAGATCGGCAGGCCACGAAAGGCGCGGATCGTCGGAGAAAGTGCACTCTGTCCCGGTTTCCGGTTCATTGCCCTTTCGTACAGTGGGAGCGACCGATACGCCGGCGCATGATCGCGACGCCTCGACAGCCGCTACCGGAGGAGTCGCCCATGATCCGCGCATCGCTCGATCCGCACCCCGCCCCCGCACCGCGCCGCGTACCGGGCCGTCTCATCGGATTGATCTGCGGTCTGGCCCTGTTGTGGGCAGGCCAGGCCGCCGCGCTTCAATGCAGCGGCAACAACGGATACACCTGCACGACCACCACCACCCAATATGCCGGCGGCTTCAATCCCAATGTCGGCTACGGCGGCTTCGGCGGCGGCAACTGCACGGCCGGCAAGACGCCCGTGGTGTTCCTGCACGGCAATGGCGATCTCGCGGCGAGCTTCGACATGCCGCCCGGCACAGTCAACGGCTACACCACGCCGACCCGCTCGGTCTACCAGGAACTCAAGGCCGCCGGCTACAACGATTGCGAGCTGTTCGGCGTGACCTACCTGTCCGACGTCGAGCGTCAGAACCCGCAGTACAACTACCACGAGCCCTACACCTACAACCTCATCAAGAGCTTCATCGACAAGGTGAAGGCCTACACCGGCAAGTCGCAGGTCGACATCGTGGCGCATTCGCTCGGTTCGTCGATGGGCCTCGCCACGATCCAGTACTACGGCTATCAGGGCAGCATCCGCCGCTTCATCAACATCGGCGGCGGCATCCGCGGCTTGCAGACCTGCCTGTACACCGGTTACGAATCGACCTATGCGCCCACCTGCAACGCGGAAGCCTACGTCTGGCCATACGACTACTACACGTTCGGCCTCTATCCGAGTTCGGGCGTGCCGTACTACGGCTACAACCGCTGGACCGGCAGCGGCAGCGGCAGCCTGCGCACCCTACCCGCGAGCTTGACTGGCATCCGCTTCTACACGATCACCGCCGGCCTCTACGACCAGGTGCATTGCTTCACGGCCAGCTACGCCGGGACCTGCCCCAGTGGCGCGCTGTTCAATGCCCGAAGCAACGTGATCGCGCAAGTGAACGTCGGCTTCGGCAACAGTACCTACCAGTACGACTGGAACTGGGCCGACGGCAGTCCCTACAACGCTGGCGGCGGCGACACCAGCAACGGCGTCGGCCACTTCCGCTCACTCAGCAATTCCGGCGCGATCATCCGCAGCATGCTCACGACGACGTGCACCACGGACTGCGCCAGCATGTATGCCGGCATCTACGGACCCGCTGGCAATCTGTGAAGGAGGGGAAGCACGAGGCCATCGAGGCTCAACTGGGGCGTCGTGCGGGCCTGCACTCTGCCCCCGGTATCCTCCGGCAGGATGGACTCGCGCCCCCCGGCCGCGCAGCGCGCGGCGAGCACGTCGTCGAATTCCTTCAAGGTCGCATCGACCAGCGCGCGCCGCTTGCGGATCGGATGGTCCGCCGGCACGCGTTCCTCCACCGACACATACGAGAACATTCCCAGTTGCTGCGCATCCGCTCCGCGCATCGATCGACTTGCCTTGTGATTGATCGCGTCTGACAAGCAGCGCGGGCGAGCGTTTCTCAACAGGCTGCTAGAGCTCCATGTCGTCGATGAAAATCGTATCCGTGTCGCAATTTGCATACCACGGTGCGCTCATCGTAGCGGTGTCCCAGACGCTGCTGGGCGTTGCGGCGAGATAGTTCGGGCACAGCGTGGTCGCACCCTGGACCAGGCTGCTGGGTAAGGGCGGAGTCGGGGCGCGACCGTTCATGCGATTGAATCCGGCATAGAACGCTGTCAGTACGGTCATGCTGCTCAGGTCCGGGATCGATCCGCGAAGGCGGTTGTGATCCACTTCAAGATAGTCCAGCAGTGGCAGTTGGGCGCCTGACAACGGCGGAATCACTCCGCTCAATTGGTTGTATCCGATATTGATCGCTTTCAAAGCGGGCAGGCTGGTGAGCGGAGGAATCGGCCCGGTCAGGTCATTGGAGGCAACGTTGAATTCGACCAGGTTGCTCATGCCGCTCAGCGCAGGTATCGACCCGCTCAAATGATTGGCATATGCATAGAATTTTTGCAGCTTGCTCAAGCCATTGAGGGAGGGAATCGACCCGCTCAATTGGTTGTAGCCGACTTGGAACGTCTGAAGCTCAGTCAGATTTCCGAGCGAACTCGGCAAGGTCCCGATCAGGTTGTTGTTGTACAGATTGATGCCGATCACGTGCGCGCCCGAGGCATCGCAGATGATGCTGCCCGTGACAAGCGAGCACACAGGGGTCGGGCTGGCGTTTCTCGCCGACGCCCAATCGGTGATGCTGGTCCAGTTGGGTCCGCCGGTGGAGTTGTACAGATCGACGAGCGCTTGCACCTCCGCTGGTGGTAACGCGGCATTCGCGGCTGCGCTCGCGACGATACAAGCTAAGACAGTCAGACTGTTTCGCCAGATCGATGTCCGAGCAGCTGAGTGACGCGTCGCACATCCATAGCTCGACTCAAGATCATTGCGTGTCATAAGTCACCCGAATGGTCAGTGCGGCCCCTTTGCTTGGAGTGTCAGTGGAGCAAAGTTTCATTGCAATGGCAGGTCATCGCAGGCGTGAAGCCGGGCACGGAACAGGCGCCTTGAAGGCTCATTCGTGATCTCCGACAGACATGTTGCGGTTGTCGCGCCACGCTGGTGCATTCCTCTGCGACGCACCGATATGGCCAGGCAGCCCCGTCTCCATCTCGCCCATGTTCCCCAACACATCGTGCAGCGCGGCAACGATCGGCAGCCGTGCTTCTTCTCTGCCGTCGACTACGAGCGTTATCGGAACGACCTTCGCGAAATCGCGATGGGCGAAGACTGCGCCGTCCACGCCTATGTGCTCATGACCAATCACGTTCACCTGCTGATGACGCCGGCAGAAACCGGCCGCGTTGCGCGCGTCATGCAGGCGCTCGGGCGGCGCTATGTCCGCTATCTCAATGACCGTTATCACCGAACCGGCACGCTATGGGAGGGACGCTACAAAGCCTGCCCGGTCGGCAGCGCCGCGTACCTCTTGCGCTGCTATCGCTACATCGAACTCAACCCCGTACGTGCTGCGATGGTCGCGGACCCGGCCGACTACGCCTGGTCGAGCTTCCACGCCAACGCGCTCGGAAAACACGACCCACTCGTACGGATGCACTCGTCGTATCGCGCTCTGGCCGCCGCCGACAGCGAGCGTTGCGCCGCCTTCACGCACTGGTAATGGGGTCAATCCCCCTCAACCAAGACCAGCCTTTTCTAGAGACTCGCGTTGCTGCCGTCGTTGCTTGAACGCCAGCGGTGGCAGGTGACCGATGGCGCTATGGGTGCGTTGTTCGTTGTAGATCGCCAGCCAGTCCGCCGTGGCCGCTCGCGCTTCGTCCAGCGTGCGGAACGCGTTGGCATCGAGCACCTCGAGCCGATACGTTCCGTTGAACCGCTCGATGTAGGCGTTCTGTGCCGGGCAGCCTGGCTGAATGAAGTCCCAGCGGATGTTTCTGGCCTTGGCCCAAGCCTGCACGGTCTCGCTTCGGAACTCAGGGCTGTTGTCGCTGCGAATCGCCTCCGGCGCTCCGTGCCATTCGCACCGCTGTTCCAGCGTTCGAACAACACGGTTCGCCGTCAGGCTGATGTCGATCTCGATGGCCA
Source organism: Dokdonella soli (assembly GCF_039523175.1). Lineage (NCBI taxonomy): Bacteria > Pseudomonadati > Pseudomonadota > Gammaproteobacteria > Lysobacterales > Rhodanobacteraceae > Dokdonella > Dokdonella soli. The sequence continues at coordinate 114,663 of NZ_BAAAEU010000004.1, read as the reverse complement.
AGGCGTCGCGGGCATAGTCATCGATGACGTTGAACGTGCGATAGGCGCGGCCATCGGCCAGGCTGTCGCTCATGAAGTCCATCGACCAGCATTGATTGGGTCGCAGCGGCCGCACCAGCGGCTGGCGAACCCGATCGGACAACCGGCGACGGCGCCGGCGACGCAGGGCCAAGCCGTGCTGACCGTACAGCCGTTCCGTGCGCTTGTGGTTGATCCGATGGCCTTCGCGACGCAACTGCTGGTGCAGCTTCGGGCAGCCCCATGCCGGGTGGGCGTACGCCAAGTCCAGCAGGCGCGCCTCCGCTTTCGGAGCCTTGTCCCGACGACCTCGACGCCGCCGTTGCGTCGCTCGCGGCTGGCGAACCACTCGACACGCGCAGCGCTCGCTCACCGTCCTCGTCTCCTGCAGCCAGCTCACCGCCTCGCGGCGCTGCGCCGGCGTTACCAATTTTTTGCTAGCACCTCTTTGACCAGTTCGTGCTCCAGGCTCAGGTTCGCGTACATCCGCTTCAGCCGCGCATTCCCCTGCTCCAACTCCCGCAGCCGCTGCATGTCTGACACGCTCATGCCGCCGTACTTGGACCGCCACTGGTAGAGCGTCGCAGCGCTGATACCGTGCTTGCGCGCCACATCCGCTACGGCGACACCGGCTTCGGCCTCCTTCAAGACCTCCGCGATCTGACTCTCACTGAACTTCGACTTGCGCATGAAACCCTCCTTTGGGGAGAGTCTCTACGAATCGCTGGGCTCACTCTACGGGGGAAGGGCCACTCCGTTTATTTTTTACCAGCTATTAGCGTTGGCATACTCGGCTTGCTCAGCCTAGATGTAAATACTTACAGGATTCAGCACAACATTAGTAATGGTATACATATGGATACCCTTTATCTGGAAAGCGCACTTAATGCGCCGCGATTCAAAGGGGCATCATGCGTACTGACAAATATGACCACACTGTGGCATCGGCCGCCTGCGTTCAAGGAGACGATCTTTGTTCGCGCAGCTTCTCATTCGTGACGGAAATTCCGATTGTTGTTTGAGCCCCGATAATTAGGTGGCGCCGGGATCGGATCCGAATGGTCCGTTGAGGAGCGCGGTTGCCGGGGCCAGCTACACCATCAGCCAGAACAGTGCGTTTCTGCCGGGCATCAGTCAAAACAAGGAGCACGCAGTCAGAGGCGGCGGACGATATTGATCTTGCGGTAGAACAACGTCCGGACCGGTCTTCCCATATCTAGGGGAAACGCCCGTTCGGTCGCTGATTCCTGAAACGCTGGACAAGACTGGCTGAAATGCAATGCGGGCGCGCCCGTCAGGCGGATTTATATGGAGTGGAGGGAACGCGGTTTGCGCGCGAGGGAACTTTGCGCAAAAGGGACACCGGCGATCAACGCCGTGAGTAGGCACAAAACCTTGTTGAGAGGAGGACTGGGTATGCACTGGTTGCGTTCTAGTTGCATCTCTGTACTGGCGATTCTTGCGCTTGCTGTATTCACAGGAGGCACGGTCACATGGGCACAGGATAATAATCCCCAAGTAGCGAGTGAGGCCTTGTTCAAGGTCAGAGCGGGTCTCGATAACAACTCCCTCGCTAACATCGAAGGGGAAACCGATGCCAACATGGACGACGAGGTTTCCCACGTCGACAGTGGCGTGGTTCGTCGGATTCGCTCCCGCTCCATGAGCGTCGATCAGCTCCTGAGCGCGTTGCGCGGCGACCCCAATGTCATCTATGCCGAGCCCAACTACATTGTTCATGCCAACACAGTGCCGAACGATCCGCGTTTCAGCGAGCTGTGGGGCATGAGGAACATTGGGCAGACGATCCTCGGCGTGCCGGGCACCGTCGGGGCTGACATCAAGGCAGAACCGGCTTGGACCGTCACGACCGGCACCCGCAGCATCGTGGTCGGTATCGTCGACACCGGAATCGACTATGCCCATATCGACTTATCTGGCAATGTCTGGAACAACCCCGGCGGCATCGGGGGCTGCGGTGTAGGCACCCACGGCTTCAACGCCATCACGAAGACGTGCGACCCCAACGACGACCACTATCACGGCACCCACTGTGCCGGGACGATCGGAGCGCTTGGCAACAACAACACCGGCGTGGTCGGCGTCAATTGGGCGACGTCGATCATGGGGTTGAAGTTCCTCGACGCATCCGGGAGTGGAACCACGGCCGACGCGATCTCAGCCATCGACTTCGCGGTCAATGCCAAGATCGCCGGCGTCAACGTTCGTGTGCTGTCGAACAGCTGGGGTGGAGGAGGTTTCTCGCAGGCTTTGCTCGACGAGATCAACAAGGCCAACGCCAATGACATTCTGTTCGTTGCCGCGGCCGGCAATGCCGCTACGAACAACGACGTCACCCCCCACTATCCGTCGAGCTACAACGCACCCAATGTAGTGTCCATCGCCGCGACCGACAACAACGACGGCTTGGCGTCGTTCTCGAATTACGGTGCCACCTCGGTCCATCTCGGCGCCCCTGGCGTGGACATTCTGTCGACCCAGCCCGGCAACCTGTACCAGTACCTCAGCGGCACCTCGATGGCTACGCCACACGTTGCCGGTGCTGCAGCCCTGATCTTGTCGAAGAGCACGCTGACTACGGCACAGTTGAAGAGCACGCTGCTCAGCAGCGTGGACTCCATCCCGAGTCTCGCGGGCAAGACGAGCACTGGTGGCCGGCTGAACGTCTGCAAGGGGATTCCGGGATGCGGTGGGCCACCACCACCTCCCACTCCGGACTTCACGCTCTCGATCAGCCCGCCCTCGGTGACCCTGCCGGCTGCGGGAGGCACCGCCACTTATGCGGTCGCCATCGCGCGCACCGGAGGGTTCACCGCCGCGGTCGCATTCTCGGTGAGTAGTCTTCCCGCCGGGGCCACGGGCAGCTTCAATCCGGCATCGACGACCGGCAATTCCTCCACGCTCACGGTGACGGTCGCCGCTTCGACCGTGGCGGGCACCTATCCGTTGACAATCACCGGTACGGGAGGCTCTCCGACCTTGACGAGGACGGCGGCAGCCACGTTGGTCAAGCAAGGCTCGACACCGCCGCCCTGTACGGATGGAAATTGCCAAAACTAGGGAACCGGGGACAAGGTAGAACAACGCGGGGAAGTTGGCCCCCTGCTTGCCCGCGATGTCTGCCGGTGAGACCGGTAGGCGTCGCGGGCTCTTCAGTCAACAGGCAGCAAGGTTCCCGCTCCGCAACAATGAGGCGGAGAGGATACGTATCCGTGATCGATGTTGCCGACGCCTGGTGTTGTCGATGGGGTGCGGGATGATCCCGCCCAGTCACCGTTCTGGATCAAGACGCGGTTGCGCCCCTGAGCGTAGTGCTCCCAAACACTCGTCGGTTGCCATCGATCCGTCCATGCGTCCACGCTGGCGGCGCACAGATATCTGATCTCGCCCATGGGCGGATCAACCCGAGGTGGCTCGGTCGATGGGCGGCCTCATCGAACACGGCGCCGACGACGGCAGCTATTCAGAGTGCTGGTTGATGGCCAACCCCGTTACGAGCTTGTCGCCGCCGGCAACGTGATTCATCCGAACGCGCGCGCCACGTTGAACGTGGCACCGTCGCGCAGCAGGGAGTAACCGGCACGCGCGAGCTTGTGTGCGACGGCCTTGATCGCGATCACCTTGTGGCGCTTGCTGCATTTGCGGTCGTACCAACGCCGGATCGGCGGACTGAAGCGCAGCGCGAAGTTCGCCGCCTCGATCCAGGCCCAGGCGAGGTAGCGGTTGCCGCACTTGCGGTTGCCGTGTCCCTTCTTCTTGCCGTTGGAGATGCGCTCGCTCTTGACCATGCGGCAGTACGAGGCGTAGTCGCCGACGCTGGCGAAGCGGGTGATATCGCCGGTTTCCAGCGCGATCGTGAGCCCGAGAATGACGCCGATGCCCGGCACCGTGCGCAGCGCGTGTTGTTCCTTGCAGCGTGTGCGCGAGGCGACGATCCAATATGGAACGGTTCCAGTTCCTTGAGAATCGCCAGCAGCTCGTTGGGCAATCGACGTTGCCGCAAGGGCCGGTCGGTCTCGTCGAGGATCGCCAGCACGTTGTTGGTGGAATGTAGATCGATCGCTGCGTAAAGTGACATGGCTGCCTCCTGTCGCGTTGCGGGTGTTCGGACGTCGCGGTCGCGAACTTACCGCCACGCACAGGCGGCGGCGACATGAGTTTTCAGAGTGCACGTTCTGCCCTTAGTCAGGGCAACGTTTGCTCACCGCTGATTTCCTTCAGCAACGTTTCGAGCAGATCCCGCCTCTCGAACGGATCGAAGCGCTGCCGGACCTCCGCCCTATCGAGGCTGCTGCGACTCATGCGCAGCAGCCTGCGGATCTTCGAGGCCGCACGCTGCGGCCATGGAATCCTATGACTTCGGTGCCTGCGCCGCCGCAGCCGGCGGCGCGGTGTCGGAATTCCACGTGTCGCGGATGTACTGCCACTTACCGCCTTTCTTCTTCGAGACGGAGAGGTACTTTCCGGTTTCGACGACCTTGCCCGACTTGTCCGTGACCGAATAGCTGCCGGACACCCAGCCCATATCCCCGTTGACGCCGCCGTCCGGATTGGGGCCGAGATGGAGTGCGATGCCGGCCTTCGTCGATTGGGCGATGTCGGACACGAAGAAGGCCCGGATCGCGGCACGACCGTGCGCGGCCGGCGCACCCGGCGGCATCAGCATCGCCTGTTCGTCGTACAGGCCCGCCAGGACATCCGCGTCACCGGCGGTGTAAGCCTTCAACCAAGCCTGGTCGACGGCATGCATCGCCGCCACGTCCGCCGCCGGACCCGCAGCCAGCGCATCGATACCAAGGACCGCAAACACCACCAACAGAAACGACAAGCCCGTTGCTTTCGTCATCGTGTTCATGGAGATCCTCCTCGATTGAGAACTCGAACCCTACAGGCCGATCGCCGCCCGAAACGGCACGACAGGCGGATTGTAGGACGAGTCTGGATCGAAGGTACGCCGCCGAGAAATGATTGAGGCCGGCTGCAATCCGAGAACGCAGCAGCCCGTTTCCGCTTGGCGGCAATACGCTCGATACGCGAGGGGCACGCCGGGGCGCCGCAATGCCTACATGTTGCGGCGGTACTCGCCGCCGACGTCGTACAGCGCATGGCTGATCTGGCCGAGGCTGTGCGTCTTGATCGCCTCCATCAGCGCCTCGAAAACATTCCAGCGGGGATGCGCGACGCCGCGCTCGCCGGCCGCTTCCGGTTTCACGCTGCAATCCTTTCGATCCGTTCAACCGCTTTGCCCAGCGCGCGGTGCGCCTCCTCAAGATCGTAGTCGGCCTGCAACCCCAGCCAGAACCGCTCGCTGGTGCCCAAGGCAGCCGCCAGACGAACGGCTGAATCGGCGGTCACACCGCGCTTGCCGAGTACGATCTCGTTGATGCGCCGCGGAGGAACGCCAGCCGCGCGCGCAAGGGCGTTCTGGCTGATGCCGAGTGGGCTCAGGAATTCATCCAGCAGCACTTCGCCGGGATGGACGTTGGGCAGGGTCTTCATAAATGGCTCGACAGTTCAGTGGTAATCGACGATTTCCACGTCATGCGCATCGCCTTCGTTCCAACGAAAGCAGATGCGCCATTGATCGTTGATGCGGATGCTGTGCTGACCTTTTCGATCACCCTTCAGGGCTTCCAGCCGATTGGCCGGAGGAATCCTCAAATCATCCAGCGTGGCGGCGTTGTTGAGCATGCGCAGCTTGCGACGGGCGACGGTCTGGATATCCGCGGGCAGGCGCCGGGATGGCGTGCCCGCCCAGATCTTCTCCGCTTCCTTGTCGACAAAGGTCCGGATCACGCAACAAACATAACGCGGTCCGTTACATGACGCAACCCGTCATGGATTTCAACGGCGCGCACAAACAGGTGGGCCGCCCGAAGGCGGCCCGCACAGTCTCCTGAGCATCCGGCTGACCGGCTACATATTCCGCCGATACTCCCCACCCACGTCATACAACGCATGGCTGATCTGCCCCAGGCTATGGGTCTTCACCGCCTCCATCAGCGCTGCGAACACGTTCTTGCGATTGCGTGCGACGCTCTGCAAATACCCCAGGCCATGGCCATCGTGGACCGCCGGTGCTTCGTCGTTGGCATCGGCAAGGTTCGCATGAGAGGTCTCGCCGGACGGTGCGAGCACGTTGCGGTTCTTCTGATACGCCAGCACGTTCGTGATCTGCTGCCCTTTCTCCTCTTCCGTCGAGCGGATCAGTTCGATCTCGGTGACGATGTCGCCGGCGTGTTCCTTCGGCAGGAACGTGTTGACGCCGACCAGCGGCAGGCTGCCGTCGTGCTTCTTGTGTTCGTAGTAGAGGCTTTCTTCCTGGATCTTGCCGCGCTGGTACATGGTGTCCATCGCGCCGAGCACGCCGCCGCGTTCGCTGATCGCCTCGAATTCCTTGTAGACGGCTTCCTCGACGATATCGGTGAGCTTGTCGACGATGAAGCTACCTTGCCAGGGATTCTCGTTGAAGTTGAGGCCGAGTTCCTTGTTGATGATCATCTGGATCGCGACCGCGCGGCGCACGCTTTCCTCGGTCGGCGTGGTGATCGCCTCGTCGTAGGCGTTGGTGTGCAGGCTGTTGCAGTTGTCGAACAACGCATACAGCGCCTGCAAGGTCGTGCGGATGTCGTTGAACTGGATTTCCTGCGCGTGCAGCGAGCGGCCGGACGTCTGGATGTGGTACTTCATCATCTGGCTGCGCTCGTTGGCGCCGTAGCGCTCGCGCATCGCGCGTGCCCAGATGCGCCGCGCGACTCTGCCGATCACGGTGTATTCCGGGTCCATGCCGTTGGAGAAGAAGAACGACAGGTTCGGCGCGAAGTCGTCGATGCTCATGCCGCGCGCGAGGTAGTACTCGACGATGGTGAAGCCGTTGCTCAGCGTAAAAGCCAACTGACTGATCGGGTTCGCACCGGCCTCGGCGATGTGGTAGCCGGAGATCGACACCGAATAGAAGTTGCGCACCTTCTTGTCGACGAAGTACTGCTGGATGTCGCCCATCATGCGCAGCGCGAATTCTGTCGAGAAGATGCAGGTGTTTTGCGCCTGGTCTTCCTTCAGGATGTCGGCCTGCACGGTGCCGCGCACGGTGGACAGCGTGTGCGCCTTGATCTTCGCATAGGTCTCGACGTCGACGACCTGGTCGCCGCTGACCCCGAGCAATCCCAGGCCAAGGCCGTCGTTGCCGTTCGGCAGAGCGCCGGCGTATTCGGGGCGCTTGCGGCCTTCGAACAGCTTGGCGATGGTCTTTTCCGCTTCGGCCCAGCGCGCGGGATCTTCCTTCAGGTACTTCTCGACCTGCTGGTCGATCGCGGTGTTCATGAACATCGCGAGGATCATCGGCGCGGGGCCGTTGATCGTCATCGATACCGAGGTGGTCGGCGAACACAGGTCGAAGCCGGAATACAGCTTCTTCATGTCGTCCAGAGTCGGCACGTTGACGCCGGAGTTACCAATCTTGCCGTAGATGTCCGGGCGCGGCGCCGGGTCTTCGCCGTACAAGGTCACGCTGTCGAACGCGGTCGACAGGCGCGCAGCCGGCTGGCCGACGCTCAGGTAATGGAAGCGGCGGTTCGTGCGCTCCGGCGTGCCCTCGCCCGCGAACATGCGGATCGGGTCCTCGCCGGTGCGGCGGTACGGATACACGCCGCCGGTGTATGGGTAGTAGCCGGGCAGGTTTTCCTTCTGCAGGAATACGAGCAGCTCGCCCCAGCTCTTGTAGGTCGGCGCGGCGATCTTCGGGATCTTCTGGTGCGAGAGTGATTCGCGGTAGTTCTCGACCTTGATCGCCTTGCCGCGGACTTCGTATTCCGTGACCTCGTCGGTGATCGACTTCAGGCGCTGCGGCCATTCGCGCAGGAGCTTGAGCGCATCGGACGACAGCGACTGGATCGCATCGTTGTAGCGCTGGCGCAGCGTGATCAGTGAACGATCCGGCTGCAACGGTGCGGCCGCGGTGACGCTCGCGCGCTCTTCCGATTCGCGCCGCAGCTCCCAGTTGAACTTCACTTTGCGACGGTCCGGTTGCCCGCTGCGGCGCTCGCCGCAGGCCGGGAAATCCGCCGAGGCAGCGGCGGATGACAGCAGTACGTCGTCGGCGTCGTAGAGATCGAGCGCCTTCGGCAGCTTCGGGTCCTCGAGGTCGCGCAGGGACTGCCAGTACGACTGCGCGCGATCGGCGACTTCGGCCTGCTTGTCGATGCCGGCGTTGATGCCGCGCCCCTGTTCGGCGATCTCGGCGAGGTAGCGCACTCGTGCGCCGGGAATCAGCACGGTCGCGCGCGGTTCCCTGACCGAGGTGTCGAGGTGCGGCTTCCAGTCGACGTGCGTCTGCACGGCTTTCGTCGAAGCGGCTCTAGCCGCGATCTCTTTTTCGCTGCCCGACGAAGGCATCGCGGCTGAAGCCGCTCCTACAACAGCAGGCACGCCGACAGCGGGCGTGCCGAGGTGCAGCTTGTCGCGCAGCAAGCGGCACAGGTTCATGAACATCCAGGTCACGCCCGGATCATTGAACTGGCTGGCGATGGTCGGGTAGACCGGCACCTCGTCGTCCTTGAGCTGGAACGCGACGCGGTTGCGCTTCCACTGCTTGCGCACGTCGCGCAGCGCATCCTCGGCGCCGCGCTTGTCGAACTTGTTGAGCACGACCAGCTCGGCGAAATCGAGCATGTCGATCTTCTCGAGCTGGCTGGCCGCGCCGTAGTCGCTGGTCATCACGTACATCGGGAAGTCGACGAGGTCGACGATCTCCGAATCGGACTGGCCGATGCCGGCGGTCTCGACGATGACGAGGTCGTAACCCTGCCCTTTCAGGAACGCAACGCAGTCCTTGAGCACGATGCTGGTCGCCGCGTGCTGGCGGCGCGTCGCCATCGAGCGCATGAACACGCGCTTGGAGCGCAGCGAGTTCATGCGGATGCGGTCGCCGAGCAGCGCGCCGCCGGAACGGCGCCGGGTCGGATCGACCGCGAGCACGGCGATGCGCATGTCCGGGAACGCGTGCAGGAAGCGCAGCAGCAGTTCGTCGACGACGGACGACTTGCCGGCGCCGCCGGTGCCGGTGATACCGACCACCGGCGTCTTGCCGCCGGCGAGCTGCCATTGCTTGCGCAGGTGCGCAAGCTCGGTCTCGTCGTGGCGGCCTTCCTCGATCGCGGTCAGCGCGTGGCCGACCGCGATCTCGTCGTCGATCACGACCTTGGCCGGCGGCGCTGAATGCGCGGCGTCGTGCTCCACACGTGCATCGGATGCCGTGCGTGCACGCTTGACCACGTCCTCGATCATCGCGACGAGGCCGAGGTGCATGCCGTCGTTCGGGTGGTAGATGCGCTCGACACCGTAGGCCTGCAGCTCGCGGATCTCCTCCGGCGTGATCGTCCCACCGCCGCCGCCGAACACGCGGATGTGGGAGGCGCCGCGCTCCTTGAGCATGTCGACCATGTACTTGAAGTACTCGACGTGGCCGCCCTGGTAGCTCGACAGCGCGATCGCGTCGGCGTCCTCCTGCAGCGCGGCGCGCACCACGTCCTCAACCGAGCGGTTGTGGCCGAGATGGACCACCTCGGCGCCCTGCGCCTGGATCAGGCGGCGCATGATGTTGATCGCGGCGTCATGGCCGTCGAACAGGCTGGCGGCGGTGACGAAGCGCAACGGCGCGCGTTCGGTGGATGGCTCGGCGGCGACGTGCTTGGCTGGTGTGCTCATGGGGGGCGCAATCGTGAGACAGATGGCAATTGTAGCGCCGACGCACCAGCGCGGCTTCCGTGCCGCACGGTACGGACCGAGAGGGGCGGCGCCCATACCCGGTTGGGGCGCGCTTGCAAGCCTCCGTCACTGGCGCGCTGCACAGGGAGTTCCGCTCAGACATGCGCGAGTGACTTCCTGCACTGCCTGCGATTCCTCGCGCTTCTGTAGAAGCCTTGCGACCACCTCCAGGGATATGTGATATGCGCCATTCGAGATGGGCGGCCTTGCTGCTGTCCACCACCGTGTGTTCGTTCGCCAGCGCTGCCGACGCACCGCCATCCGGCACGGCCGCATCGCCCCCGGCGTACGACTATTTCCTGGGCGTGTGGCGCTGCGACGGCGTCTTTCCTGCCAGCGGCAAGACGATTTCCTCGTCGATGCGCTTCGAGTGGGACCTTGCCTCCCATTCGCTGCTCAAGCATCACGACGACAAGCCGCCGGCGCTGTACCACGCGGTCGAACTTTGGAGTTCCAAGGCGAACTCGAACCAGTTCAATGCGGCCATCGTCGACAATTTCGGCGGCGTGCGCGCGTTCGGTTCACCGGGCTGGCAGGGCGACAGCCTCACATGGACCGGCGCACCGGCCGTGCAGCCACGGCAACAATTCGTCTACACGAAGCTGGGGAACGACCGCTTTCGCGTGGATTGGCAGGTCGCCAAGAACGATCAGCCTTTCGTCGTAGGCGACACGCTCACATGCGAGCGCAAACGGGGCTGATCTTGCAATGACTCACATCTGATCCCGCGACGACTCACATACATAACTCGTCGTTCCGGCGAACGCCGGAACCCAGTGCCTTCGCGGGCCTCCATGAAAGGCACTGGTCCCGGCGTTCGCCGGGACGGCTTGCTGGGATGGCTCGGGGAGTCGCCGGAACATCGCTAGCGCTGTGCAGGCTCCGGCAAAGGCGGCGCACGCAACGGCACCGGTGTCGACTGCACGATCGAACTGGTCGTGTTGCCGAACCTGAGGATTTCGTCGAGCACGGCTTCGAGCAGTTCAACGCGCCCGACCAGCACCTTCATGATGAAGCAGTCCTCGCCGGTCACGCGGTGGCACTCGACGACCTCGGGCGTCTTCTTCACCAGTTCGGTGATCGACTGCAACTGCCCGGGCATCGGACGGACGCGCACGAACGCAGTGATGCCGAGCCCCAGCGCGGACTGGTCGATATCCAGTCGCGCCCCAAGGATCACGCCCGCCTCCTGCAGCCGCTGCACGCGCTCGGTGACGGCCGGCGCGGACATGCCGACACGCCGCGCAAGTTCGCTCATCGCGAGCCGCGGGTCATCGAGCAGCAGGCGCAGGATGGCGAGGTTGGTCGCGTCCAGGAGGCTGCTTGGTCGATCGAAGGAATTTCTTTCCGTTTTCTTTGACATGGAAGGACAAATACCACTGATACCTTCATTTATCCATTCAATATGAAGCATAAGCTTTCGACAATATACACCGGTTGCAGGTCGAGAGCCCGAACATGAAGCCGATCGAAAACTCCCTCGTACGCCCGCCCGCGTTACGCGCGGACTCGATTCCGCCGCACGCGTTCTTCCTGGTCAGCGCGGTCTTCCACTATCTCGGGCCCGCGTTCGCGGTGTTGCTGTTCCAGTACGCCGACGCGCTCGGCGTCGCCTGGCTGCGCATCACGGTCGCGGCCGTCGCGTTCGCGCTCTGGCGGCGTCCATGGCGCGTACTGCGGGCGGCTTCGGCGCCGCAGCGGCGCTTGCTGGTCGCGATGGGCGCGATCCTCGCGCTGATGAACTCGGTGTTCTACCTCGCGATCGCCCGGCTGCCGCTTGGCACGGTGGGTGCGATCGAGTTTCTTGCGCCGATCGGGTTGGCCGTATTGGGCCTGCGCGATGCACGCAACTTCGTTGCGATGCTGGCTGCGGTCGCCGGTGTCGCGCTGCTGACCGACGTGCGCATCGGCGGCGAGCCGCTGGCCTATGCGTTCGCGTTCGCGAATTGTGTGCTGTTCGCCGGCTACATCGTGATCGGCCACGCGCTCGCGCGTGATGGCGGCGCGGCGGGCATCGATCGCCTCGGTGCGGCGATGCTGGTCGCGATGCTCGTCGCAGCGCCGATCGGATTCCGCGAAGCGCTGCCGGCGTTCCATGACCTGCGCCTGCTGGCCGCCGCGATCGGCGTCGGCATCTGTTCCTCGGTGATTCCTTATGTATGCGACCAGCTCGCGATGGCGCGCCTGCCGCGATCCACCTTCGCGCTGATGCTTGCGCTGCTGCCGGCGATGGCCTGTCTCATCGGCGCGCTGGTCCTGCAGCAGATTCCCGGCACGCTCGAGATCGCGGGCATCGCGCTGGTGATCGGCGGCGTCCTGCTGCACCGGACGGCGTCCGCCACATGACGTTCATCCACCCTGACATGCCAGCGGAGAAGGACGTGAAGAGCAGCATCCATGAAGGCGGTTGCCTGTGCGGCGCGATCCGCTATCGCGCCAAGGCCGATCCGGTCGCGCTGACGCTCTGCCATTGCCGCTCGTGCCGGCGCGCGACCGGCGGTCCGTCGGTCGCGTGGGCGGTGTTCCCCGCAAGCGCGTTCGAATTCATCGCCGGTTCGCCGGTGCGATTTCGTTCTTCGCCTTCGGTCGTGCGCAGTTTCTGCGGCACGTGCGGCACGTCGCTGGCCTGGCAGCACGACGCGCGTCCGGAAACCATGGACGTAACCACCGCGTCGCTCGATCACCCGGACGATTTCGCTCCGACCTGCGAGATATGGATCGAGCACAAGCTCGCCTGGGAAGCGCTCAGCGCATCGCTGCCGCACTATCCGCGCAGCAGCAGGGACAGCGAACCTGTGGCCCAGGGATGATCTAGCGTCTGAACCAATCCATCTCCTCGTTCCGTCGAAAGCCGGAACCCAGTGACTTCAACAGGCTGCAAAGGCACTGGGTCCCGGAGTCCGCAGGGACGACGAAAAATTCTCTCCGACACCTTCGCGCACGCCGTCACGCGAAGCCGTAAGGGAGATTCGGCGACGACACGACGCGCTCACCGACCGTCTCGCCGCGCAGGAAACGCAGCGCGGTGTTGATCACGTCGGCATCGTCGACGATGCGGTGATGGCCGAGTCCGGTTGTCGTCAGCAGGCGCGCATCCGGCCAGTGCCGCGCATAACGCTCGCCTTCCTGCCACGGCACTTCGCGATCGGCGAGGTCGTGCACGATCAGCGCCGGCCGTCCAATCGTCGGTGCCTTGAGATGCGCCTGCAGGCTGGCGACTCGGGTCGGATGACGTGCTTCGTACTCGTCGAACAAGCGTCCGGACAAGTAATCGGCCAGACCGACGAAGCGCGAAAAGCGCTGCGCCGCGGCGATCGGATCAGCGGCCGGCGCGATCAGGATCGCGCGTTGCGCCTGCAGGCCGTCGGCAAGCGCGAGCAATGTCGCCGCGCCGCCGAGCGAATGGCCGATGACAGCCGCCGCCGTGCCGAACGGCCGAGCGACCGCTCGCAGGGTCTCGGCGAAACCCGGCAAAGTCGTGCGCCGGCCGCTGCTGCGCCCGTGGCCGACCTGATCGAAGCCGACCACCGCGTAGCCCGCCTCGCGCAGCGGCGCTATCCACGGCAGGAAGCGCAGCGCATGACTCGACCAGCCGTGCGCGAGCAGCACGTGCGGCTGCGTCGCCGGATCGCCCCAGACATAGGTCGCGATCTGCTCGCCGGCCACCGTCGCGTACGCCACCGCGGCTCCGGCAGGATCGGCCGCGCGCGCGCGCTGGCGCGTGGTCGCGAGCGGCGTACAGAACAGGCGGTACGCGTGCCGCAGCGTCGCGCGCGGGCGCAGCCAGCTGCCGATCGCGAAGCCCGTGCGCACGCCGGCAAACATGAAAGATCGAACGATCGTGCTATTTTTTCTCGCAACTATCGTAGCCATGGCCAACCTCGGTTATCAGGGTGGGGAATTCGCGGCGAGCAGCCGCTCGAACGCGCGCTCGGCCTGCACGCGCGCCTGCTTCGGGTCGAACAGGCGAGTGTCCTGGTGCAACGCAAGCGCAATGCCGAAGATCTCGAACGCGAGCTGGTGCGCATCGGTGCCGGCGCGCAGCTCGCCGCTGTCGATCGCCATCCCGACCGCACGTGCCGAGTCGCTGCGCCAGCGCTGGATCAGCGCGACGACGCGTTCGTGCAGTGCACCGGGCCTTGAGTCGTATTCGCTGACCGCGCCCATCACCAGGCAGCCCTGGCGGTTGTCGCGCACCCAGTCGAACCAGCCGTCGACGATCGCACGCAGGCGCGCCAATCCGCGCGGCGCGCGCAGTGCCGGAATCAGGACGCTTTCACCGAAGCGCTGTCCGGCGGAGTCGAGCACCGCGAGCTGCAGGTCTTCGCGTGAACCGAAATGCGCGAACACGCCGCTCTTGGACATGCCGACCGCCTGGGCGAGATCGCCGATCGAAAGCCCTTCCAGCCCCTCGCCACACGCAATCGCATAAGCGCGATCGATGATCAGCTCGCGCGTCGCGGCGCCTTTCGTGGTGGCGGGAACAGCGGACATGTGGCGTACAATAGCACGATCGTTCGTATTATGAAAGGGCTGATGCAGCGAATCCTTTCCGCATCGAGGCGCACCCGCCCGATCAGGATCCCCTAGCGAAACGTCCGAACCGCGTGACGCCGCCACGACGACCGCCAGCGGCCGCGCACTGTCCACTGCCGACGCACGCGGCTACACTACGCGCCGCGCTTTGCAGGTAACGCAGAGCCACTCACCAGTTCGACCATCCAATCAATCGCTTATACCTCGTTCCTCGAGCAGTTTCGCAGTGCTGCGACTGTCGGCGAATGGGCTTTAACTCGTTTCGCAGGAGCAGCCATGATTTTCGAAACCGTTGCCCAGACCGGCCATGAGCAGATCGTTTTCTGCCACAACAAGGACGCTGGTCTGAAGGCGATCATCGCGATCCACAACAGCGTGCTCGGTCCGGCCCTCGGCGGCCTGCGCATGTGGCCGTACAAGAGCGAGGCCGAAGCGCTGAATGACGTGCTGCGCCTGTCGCGCGGCATGACTTACAAGAACGCGGTGGCCGGCCTGAATCTCGGCGGCGGCAAGGCGGTGATCATCGGCGATCCGGGCAAGGACAAGTCCGAGGCGCTGTTCCGCGCGTTCGGCCGCTTCGTGAACTCGCTCAACGGCCGCTACATCACGGCCGAGGACGTCGGCATCGACGTCAACGACATGGAATACGTGTTCCGCGAGACCGAGTTCGTGACCGGCGTGCATCAGGTGCATGGCGGCTCGGGCGACCCCTCGCCGTTCACCGCGTTCGGCACGCTGCAGGGCCTGATGGCCGCGCTGCATCACAAGTTCGGCAACGAGGACGTCGGCAAGCACAGCTACGCCGTGCAGGGCGCCGGCCACGTCGGCATGGAATTCATCAAGCTGCTGCGCGAACAGGGCGCCAAGGTGTTCGTCACCGACATCAACAAGGAGCTCGTGCAGAAAGCGGTCGACGAGCACGGTTGCACCGCGGTCGGTCTCGATGAGATCTATGACGTCGATGCGGACGTCTACAGCCCGTGCGCACTCGGCGGCACGCTGAACGAGAAGACCATCGACCGCATCAAGGCGAAGGTGATCTGCGGCGCGGCGAACAACCAGCTCGCGACCGACGCGATCGGTGACGAACTGGCCAAGCGCGGCGTGCTGTACGCGCCGGACTACGCGGTCAACGCCGGCGGCGTGATGAACGTCTCACTGGAGATCGACGGCTACAACCGAGAGCGCGCGATGCGCATGATGCGCACGATCTACTACAACCTGTCGCGCATCTTCCAGATCTCTGATCGCGACGGCATCCCGACCTACAAGGCCGCCGATCGCATGGCCGAGGAACGCATCAGCGCGATCGGCAAGATCAAGCTGCCGACGATGGGCAACCACGGCCCGCGCTTCCTGGGCCGCATGCGCGGGCAGTAACACGCCCGATCGCGATCCTGTTGCAAGAAACCGCCCGGCCCGTCCGGGCGGTTTTCGTTTGGGCCATCCGCCGCATGCGATGGCCGACACGCACTACAATCGATCCGCGTCACATACCCGGAGATCTTATGCGCCCGTTTCCCCTCGGTGAAGAACTCGACCTGCTGCGCGAAACCGTGCGTGCATTCGCGGAGAAGGAGATCGCGCCGCGCGCGGACCTGATCGACCGTGAAAACGTGTTCCCGTCGGACCTGTGGCGCAAGTTCGGCGAGATGGGCCTGCTCGGCGTCACCGTGTCGAGTGACTACGGCGGCTCCGATCTCGGCTACCTCGCGCACGTGGTCGCGATGGAAGAGATCTCGCGTGCGTCGGGCTCGGTCGGCCTGTCCTACGGCGCACACTCGAACCTGTGCGTGCAGAACATCGCGAACAACGCGACCGAGGCGCAGAAGAAGAAATACCTGCCGAAGCTGTGCAGCGGCGAATGGGTCGGAGCGCTCGCGATGAGCGAACCGGGCGCCGGCTCGGACGTGGTCGGCTCGATGACCTGCCGCGCCGAACCGCATGGCGACCACTGGGTCGCCAACGGCTCGAAGATGTGGATCACCAACGGCCCGGACGCCGACGTGCTGCTGGTCTACATGCGCACCGCGCACCGGCCGGCCGGCTCGCGATGCATGACCGCGTTCATCGTCGAGAAAGGCATGAAAGGTTTCTCGACCGCGCAGAAGCTCGACAAGCTCGGCATGCGCGGCTCGAACACCTGCGAGCTGGTGTTCGACAACTGCGAGATCCCGGACGCGAACCGCGTCGGCGAGGTCAACGAGGGCGTGCGCGTGCTGATGAGCGGCCTCGACACCGAGCGCCTGGTGCTCTCGGGCGGCCCGCTCGGCCTGATGCAGGCCGCGCTCGACGCCGCCCTGCCCTACGTGCGCGAACGCAAGCAGTTCAATGCACCGATCGGCACGTTCGGCATCATGCAGGCGAAGATCGCCGACATGTACACCGCGCTGCAGTCCTCGCGCGCCTACGCCTACATGGTCGCGCAGAACTACGACCGCGGCGTGAAATCGCGCATCGACCCGGCCTCGTGCCTGCTTCACGCCTCGCAGAGCGCGGTGCAGGTCGCGCTGGAGGCGATCCAGGCGCTCGGCGGCAATGGCTACATCAACGAATACCCCGCCGGCCGCATCCTGCGCGACGCCAAGCTCTACGAGATCGGCGCCGGCACCAACGAGATCCGCCGCATGCTGATCGGCCGCGAGCTGTTCCACGGCAAATCCTGAGATAGGAACTCCATGCTCGTGAAGCGGCGACTGCTCGCAGCTCGACGCATGCCATGCTGCCGGCGATCTGCTCGTATCTATCCGGTGACCGTACGGCGCGATCCGGACCGGCAGCCACCGCTTCTACGGACTGGAATCAGGCAAGGCGGACGTACTGCGCGAGAGCGGAAAGTTTTTCACGTCTGGAAGCAAGTCGACGGCAAATGGAAACTCGCACGAGCCTTCAGCTTCGACCATCATCCGGCGGAATGACGGCCAATCTGCTCAACACCGGCAGCGTGATAGGCACAATGCCACGCAATGATCGGAATCGCGTGGAACGCTGATAATGCAAAGAGCGTAGCTTAGCGACAATCGCTGCCGCGGCTTGCGCGAAATCCGCACGCCCATGACAATTGGCGCCGCCGAATCGCACGCGCGGTGAGATTTGCCGACATGAATCAAGCCCTCTACTTGACTGCCAGCCATCCCGCAGCTCAAGCAATGTTGCTGGCTGCGTTCGGCCTGTTCGGGCTTTGTCTTCGGCGCTATCGCACCGCTGCGGTCTTTTGCGCACTCGGCGGTCTTTGGATCACGCTTTGCGCCATGCCGGCGTTCGCCGGCTTGCTCAAGCTGGGGCTGGAGAATCAGTACCCCCGCTACGAGGCCGCAACGTACCCAACGGCAGACGCGATCGTGGTACTCGGCGGTGGCGACTCACCCAGTTTCGGCGCGAGCTCGCATGTTGGTACTGGTACGTCGAGCGTTCAAGCAACTCGAGCGGGCCTTGGCCTTGAGCTATATCGTGAGTCCAAAGCCCCTATCGTTCTGCTCTCCGGCGGCGATGGCGAAGCTGTCGACATGGCTCACCAGCTTGAACAACAGGGCGTCCTCGCACAGTCGCTGAAAGTGGAATCCACAAGTGTCAACACGTACCAAAACGCATTGTATTCTGCAGCCATCCTCAGACATGAAGGTCGCAACCGTATTTTACTGGTGACCTCTTCCTGGACCATGTCGCGCGCAGCTGCGTGCTTCAGACGGCAAGGATTGGAAGTCATCCCGGCACCTGCTTTCGATAGAGAGAACACGCGCCGGGCCCTTTCCTGGCAACCTCAGCGAGCATCACTTGCACAGAGCGGGCGCTGGCTGCACGAATACATCGGACTATTGGTCTACAAGCTGCGCGGTTGGGCTTGAGGGGATTCGCCCAATAGTTCGCGATATACGTTGAGAGTGCGATCAATGATGATGCGCTCATCAAAGTCAGCCAATGCCTTGACCCTGGCGGCCTGTCCTAATCGCGCCGCAAGTGCCGGATCGTTTATCAGTCGCGCGATGGCTGTTGCCAGACCGGACGAGTCGCGTACCGGCACCAACAATCCATTCACACCGTCCGTCACCACTTCGCGACAACCCGGTACGTCGGTGGTGACCAGGGGCAAGCCGCAGGCGGCGGCTTCGATCAGTGACTTTGGTAAACCCTCGCGATAACTCGGCAATACCACGACATCGACCGAAGCCAGCAACGCGCGCACGTCCTCGACGTGCCCCAGCCATTCGAGCACGCCTTGCGCGACCCAGCTGCGGACCGTATCTGTCGGGACTGTTGCAGGGTTGCCGGGGTCGGGAGTACCTGCGAGAAGGAATTGAATTGCATGCCCGCGCGCGCGCAAAGCTCGGGCTGCATCCACGAATTCAGCCAGTCCCTTGTCCCATAGCAGGCGTGCGGCCAACAGTACACGCGGCCTGACCATCGATGATGGCGCCACTGATGCACCAGACGGTGTGAAATGCGTGCAGTCGACTCCGGATCCCGGAATCAAACGAATATTCGCGGGATCGATCAGCTTCGCACGCTCAAACAATCGCACGTCGTCCGGGTTCTGCAGAATCAGCCGTGCATGAGTCCCGCCCAATGCAGCCCGCAACAGTCTGCGAACCAGTGGCCTCAAGGCCCGGGCCTTGGGTGTGCTGCTCGTGAACACGTAGCCCATGCCAGCCACTGCATTAATGCGCGCAGGTACACCGGCAAGACGTGCCGCAAGCGAGCCATACACCGCGCACTTGATGGTGAACCCGTGCACCATCACGGGTTTTTCGCGCCGGAACAAACGAAACAAATATGCCAGCAAACGAACCTCGCGCAGGGGATTCAGGCTGCGCCGATGCATTGGCACGGCCTCCCATCGCAACCCCAGGTCACGTAGCTTCTGCCCATAGTCACCCGCGGGAGAAATCAGCAACACCGCGTAGCCGGCAGACTGCAGCTCCAACGCCAGCGACCGGCGAAAGTTGTACAAATACCAATCCGTATTGGCGTAGAGCACAACCTTCATCGACATGCTATGCATGCGCTCACGACCATGGCATGAAGTGGTATGGCACCCAATAGGGTGCATCCACGGCGTAGTTCAGCCATACGAACTGTACAGCCGCGTAATACACGCCCACCCCAACGACAATCAGGGTTCGTGTGTTCGTGGTGCGTGCCAGCAGGTACAGCTGTGAGAACACGAACAATTGCAGAGGAATCAGGTACAGCGCCATGCGGTCCACCGCTGTCGAGGCCATGAACACCAGTGGTACACAAGCCAGTGCGAGGCCCGCGAACAAGCTCCAGAGTCGACGGCTCTGCGGGTCCTCGACCAGCCGTTTGCGGAACAGGAGCAGCAGCGCGGCGGGTAGCGCGTTCATCAGCACCCGGATCAAGCCACCATGCGACTGCATCTGCGCCTGGACATAGTTGGCCCACAACGTGTCGGTGTCGGGTTGCAGCAGCAGAACGTACACCGTTGCGAACGCGACTCCGACCCAAAACGCGGTCCACACCCGCCGTCGAGTGGTGACAATCGCGGCGATGGGAATCAGCAGCACCGCGGTCCTGTGGAACAAGGCCGCCAACGCTACCCAGATCACGAACGCGCGCGTGCGGCGTTGCCCCAACGCGACCAGCCCGAGCATCACCAGTCCCAGCGCGACCGACTGGCGGGTATAACCCATGCCGACAACGATAAGCGTGTACGGCACGGCCACCAGCAGCGCCAGCCAGGGATTGGGCAGGCTGCGACAAAAGCGCCCGATACCGATCATCATGATCGCAGCGCAGACCAGATTCACTGCGTAGATGTCACCGCCCAGCCGTGCTGCTATCCAGTTCAGCAATGAATAGGCAGGATCGCCGAAGCTCAACGCTCCGGCAAAGTCGAGTGTGCTGATATAGTCGAAAGTAGGGAGATAGTTGAACCAGTCGCCGCCGACTTGGTCCCGCAAACCCATGAACGCCGCTATCACTGCGGCGACCAACAGGAACATCACCAGCGCCTGGCGGCGCGGCAATCGCAGCGGAAACGCCACCCCTACGGCCGGCAGCAGGAACAGTATCCAGTAGACCAGCATTACTGTCCCTGCCCCGTAGTCTCCAACCACGCCTGGAACATCAACACGGACCACAAGCGGTAGCCGAATGATCGATTACCGTGCTGATGCGCTTCCCATACGCGGCGAATCTGCGTTGGCTCGAAGTACCCTTCCCGTCGAAGCCTGGCTTCATCCAGCAAGGCTGCGGCCCAGTCACGCAAGCGGCCGCGCAGCCAGCTATCCAGCGGAATACCGAAACCCATCTTCGGCCGATCGATCAGGTTCTGCGGTACATACCGATACAACACCCGCCGCAACGCGATCTTGCCTTGCCGTGATGCGCATTTCATCGATGATGGCAAGCACCAGGAAAATTCGACCACCCGGTGATCGAGGAACGGCGCGCGTGTCTCCAGCGAAACGGCCATCGCGGCGCGGTCCACCTTGACCAAGATATCGTCGGGCAGATAACTCAACGTATCGACGGCCATCATCCGGTGGATTGCCTCGGCCAACCTTGGCCATGCTTCGCGCCGTGAAATTGTCGTTGGCCGGCGAACCGCTCCACGAACGACATTTTCAGGCTGCTCCCACTGGGTCACCAACGCCATGTAGAGTTCGTCGAGATTACGAACATCTAGCAGGCCCTGACCCAGCTTGTGTGCCTTGTCGCCGATCTGCGCCTGGTTCAGCAGGCCTGCAAATGGTCGCGCCAACCGGTCCCATTGCGATGCTGAAACGCCGATCAGCAGTCGTGCAAACTGCTGGCGCAGCGGATGCGGCACGAACCGCAGCACGTTCCATACTCTGGGAGCCGCAAAGTAGCGGTTGTAGCCGCCGAACACCTCATCGCCGCCGTCACCGCTCAAGGCGACAGTTACATGCTGACGTGCAAGCGACATTACCAATGCAGTCGGCAGTTGCGAGCTGTCGGCGAAGGGCTCGTCGTACAACAAGGGAAGGCGTGGCACTGCATCGAGGACATCGCCTGCATGCATGAACAGCTCGGTATGATCGGTGCCCAGATGACGCGCCACCGCGGCGGCATGCACCGACTCGTCGAAGGCTTTCTCGTGAAAACCGATGCTGAACGTCTTCACTGGCCGCATTGATTGCGCCTGCATCAACGCGACGATCGTCGAGGAATCCACGCCGCCCGACAGCAGTGCCCCCAGCGGTACGTCAGCCAGCATCTGCCCAGCGGTGGCTTGTCGCAGCACGCGCTCCAGCGCGTCAGTCACTTCGGTGCCATTCAGTGCGATCGGGTTCCTCTGTCCGGCTTCTGCGGCTTCTGAAAAGGACCAGTAGGCAACCGGCGCAACAACGCGCTGACCTTCGTTGAGCGTGAGCAGCGTACCCGGCGGCAACTTCGAGATGCCACGCCAGATCGAATACGGTGCCGGGATGTAGTTGTGACGCAACAGCAGCGCTAGCGCATCGCGGTCGATGCGGTGCTCGAACGCAGGGTGCGCCGTCAACGCCTTCAACTCCGAGCCGAACAGCAGCACCCCGGCCTGCCATCCGTAATACAACGGCTTCTCGCCAAGGCGATCTCGCGCGAGGCTAAGCGTGCGCTGCGAACGATCCCACAACGCCAGTGCGAACATGCCGACGCTGGCTTTCAGTGCGCGCTCCAACCCCCAGGCCTCGATGCAGGCGACCAGGATTTCGGTATCGGAATGCCCGCGCCACGCTGGCGCGTCGCCGTCCGCGTGGAGTTGTTGGCGCAATGCCAGGTGGTTGTAGATCTCGCCATTGAAGACGATGACATAGCGCCCGCTGGCCGACAGCATCGGTTGAAGCCCGGCCGGCGACAGGTCGAGGATCGACAACCGGCGATGCGCCAGCGCGATGCCATTCTCTGCATCGACCCACGCGCCCGAATCGTCGGGGCCGCGATGCGCGATCCGTTCGGCCATGCATACCGAAATCGCGGCCATGGCACCGGCTTCGGTTCGATCCGTTTGCCAGAAACCGGTCAGGCCACACATCAGCTAGTCGCTCCTGCAACGATTTCGCGGATTACCTTCGTCAACACCGGCAGATTCCGCTGCAAGGAATAATGCTGCGCTACACGCCCGCGTCCCGCCTGCCCCATAACTTCCCGCAATGCCGGCTCGTCGCGCAGCATGCGAAGCGCGTCTACCCACTGCTGCGGCGTCGTGGCCAGCAACCCACAGTCAGGCTGCACCACATCGCGGTTGGCTCCCACCGACGAGGCGATGACGGGAACCGCGCATGCCATGTACTGGATCAGCTTGAACGCACATTTTCCTCGGGCCCATTCATCGTCTGGCAGAGGCATCACTCCAACATCGAACATATTGATCAGCTCGACCTCCGTCCGCTCCTGCCACTCGACTTCCACGACAGTGACATCAGGGACATAGGGCGCCTTGCCGCCGATGACGACCAGTCGCACCGGCCCTTCCCTGCCGATTGTCGACAGCGGACCCACAAGCGCGGACAGATACGGAGCTGTCGAGGGAGACCCAATCCACCCCACCGTGAACATGTCCCCACGGGAACATCGCACCGGGAGGTAGCGCTCGGTATCGACCACGGTCGGAAACAAATGAGTATTCGTGTTGCGCCGTTGCGCATACTCAGCTAACAGGTGATTGCCAGCGGTGATAGCCGCAGCCCCTGCCATTACCCGATCAAACTTCCCTCCGAGGATCGGCCGCAATGCCCTCAACCGCCGCGTGCGGTATTTCAGATAGAGCGCATCATCGAAGTCATACACGTAGGGCCGCCGTAGCAAAACGCGTTCCAGCCAACCCGGCATCAGCGGAAACAGCTCGCAATGCAGTATGACTGCATCGAAAGCACACTGATTCCGCAGATCTGCCATGCGGCGCCAGCCTGCATCAAACAGGGCGGCAAAAGGCATGACCGCACCGCGGAACCGACGACGCAGATACTCGTCACCGAGCAGATGGCTAATCTGCAAGTCGATGCCATGCGCTGCCAAGCCCGGGACATACTGACCGAGACGACAGCGCGTGCTCGCCGCCAAAGGGCCATATAGCGCCAAGCCGAGAACCTTGATCATTGCTTGATGCCCACCGCGCACCAATAAGGCGCGCAATCCGAGAACACGATATCGCGCAACCCGGCAGCATGCATCATCGTCCGAATCTCATCACGCGTGAAGCGACGTTCCAGTGGCGTGCCGAATCGGTCCCGCGAATCCGTTCGCATGGTGTAGAAGCTGCGGCGGCGGTAATAGGACAGCGGCATGCCGGCGACGCTCAATCCGAACCACTCGAATAGCAGAGACAAACGCGCCAGCGGGTAGTAAACGCCAAACGCCAACGCGTCCGTGAGGGAGTGCTTGAGCGGCGCTGGCATGTGACAAATCACGCGTCGCAGCAGATCCGAGAAGCGCCACATCATTTTGAATGCGGTTGATCGGTTGTCGAACGCGTAATACAGATACACCAGAAAAGGCGCACCAGGCCTGAGCATAGCGACACAGGAACGGATCGCAGCGGCCGTATCCGGGACGTGGTGCAACACCCCGAGCGAGTAGCCAAAGTCCTGGCTGTTGGGAGGCAGTGGCTCATCGTCGACTGCCGCCCGATGGAAACTGACATTGGGCTCGTCTTCCAGCGCCCCCCTGGCGACCTCCAGCGCACCGGAAGGATCAATGCAGTGAAGATGCCCAACTTTCGGCGCCATCAATCTCGCCCATCGCCCCGAACCACAGCCCATATCGAAGCCTGATGCTCCCGCAGGCAAGGCCGCCCATGGAAACACGGCAAAGTACGCATCAAAGATCGTGCTCGCCTCGTCGTCGGACAATGCAGATTGATCAAAACGCAACCATTCATCACCAAAGCTATTGACGGTGGCAGGGTCCAAATTCCGTTTCACGTGCTCACCCGCCCAGACTTTCATAGACTGCCCGATAGCGCGCCACCCCCTCATCCAGCGAGAAATGCCGGTGCGCCGACTCGACGCAACGCGCGCGAATGCCTGGCGCGTCCACTAAGTCCATCAACTGTCGCAGCCCCTGGTCCAAGGCGCCTGCATCAAAGCAGTCAATCGCGACACCCACCTCATCGTCGCGCAATATCTGCGCCATGTCGCCGACTCCGGCGTTGGCGAGGCAAGGTATGCCGCAACCCAGGAGCTCGCCGAGTTTGGTCGGCGAGGACGCCTGCTTCGAGAATACCGGCTTGATGAAAAAGACCGCCGCGTGCATCCGCGCCATCTGCGCCGGAACCTCGGCATGTTCGGCCGAGCGCAACTCCACGGCCTCCATCGGCACCCCGCCAGCTGCAATGCGCTCACGGACGTAGGCGTGTTCGTTACGGTTGATGATCAATAGCCGCGCGTCCGGGCGGAGCGTCCGCAGTCGACCGAAACAGGCCACGGCGGCATCGAACAGATACCAGGTCCCGGCAGAGCCGACATAACCGAGCACAAAGCCTCCGCGAGGCGCATCAACCGGAGCAAATCGGGCCAAATCGGCACACGTCGGGATGACTGTGATCGGTGGCATGCACCCTTGCAGGTACGAAAATCGCTCCATCTCGCGTACCGCTGCATGGGTGAGTGACACCACATGGTCGGCCCTCAATAGAAAGCGCCGCTCGAACCATTTGGCGATGTGATACAGCCGGCCATCGCGAGGCCATAACCCACCATCGACGCGCTCGTCCGCCCAGAACCCACGCATATCGAACACGAACTTTGATCCGGCAGTTGATTTGACCGTCATCGTCATGACGGCGGCGACATAACTCCGCGCGTGCACGATCCGCACCTTATGGCGCACGACCAGCCATAGCGCCGTCAGTGCGCCGATCATGATGTCGTAGGCGGTGGCAAGCGCAGAAGGCCGCTTGTGGTAGCGGCGCGGATGCCAATGGATTCCGGCCGCCCGAATACGCGCAGCGACATCATTGCATCTGGCATTGTCAGCCCAGTCTTCGGCTTTCTCGAAGCTGAGCAGATGGATCCGACGCCCAGCGACCAGGCGCTCAAGGTATGCCAGCACCTGCGACTGCCCCAGTGGCTCCAATATTCCATCGTAGGAGATGAACAGTATGGCTGTCATGAAGCAGCCAACCATTGCCTCTCTCTTGTGGATTTTCTCCAGTCGAGAAACAACTTTCCATACATCAATACAGGCGCCAACATATAGCTGAGCCGAACCCAGAGCGGCGTCTCGTACCAAAGCAGCAGAGCGGCGGCACCCACCATGAAGGTACCTATCCAGAACAAGGCGAGTTGGCGGAACCCTATCTGCGCAACGAGGAGCAACCAGACCGCGCCGCAGGCTGCAATCGTGCAACTCGCCAGCGCGTGCGCGGCAGCTGGCGCCAAAGGCCCGATGTATGGAAATAGAATTTTGCTGCCAATCAAATAAATTGCGTAATAAGCGATCCATCCAGCCATGTAAGTACGCAGCTGCGATGTCGCCAGGAAGAAAACCCCCAAGGTGAATGCAAAGAAATAGAAAAAATCTCCCACGAATTGCGCCGGGAAGAATCTGGTCGCATCGATAAAGGCGTTGGTGTAAGCGATGCTGATCAACACATCCGGGAGGCAGAGTGCTCCCAGCGAAGCGAGCGAGCTGAGGATCATCACCACACGCAGCACGCCGAGCAATTCCTTTCTGACCTCCGGCGTATCTCCAAGCTTGCTCGCCATCGGATGCAGATGCCCCCAGACGCCATTCGTGATGAACGGTAGGGAATATGCGCTGAAAGCCAGCGCCACTTGCAGCAGACCATTGGCCCTGGCACCGTACAACGCAAGCATCTCGCTTCGGACGTACAGCACGCAGAGGTAACCTAGAGCGGTGGTAGCCAGCATGACTGCGCCAAAGCGAAACAGAACAACGAACTCGTGGAGATCGAACACAATGGGAAATACGTTTCGCCACGAGTCCCCGATCTTTCGCAGGTACCACAAATAAGAAGCGAGCAGTGTTGCGCTACTGATGCCGAGTGCAAAGAGCGCGCCGGAAATACCCCGTGCATATACCAACCCAACATACAGCCCCAGCTCGATCAGCGCCGCCATCATGGACGCTTTGACATAGAGATCGTAGCGATCACGCGAGTAAAAAATTCCCTCGATATATCCGGAAGCGATGACAGAGAACGGCACGCCCATCAGCACCGGAAGGATCTGCCAGCGCGAGATCGTGCCGCGGAACACGGTATCCAGAATGAACGTGGCGTTCCAGGAAACTACGAACGTGTACAGCCCAATCAATCCGAGCAGCGAGACGAATGCTGTTCCCCTGGTAATGCGCTCGGCCTCCGGGTCACCGAGTCTCGCAGGCTGTCGTATGCGATTGATGATGCCCACTGCGAGGCTGATAGACGTCAGCGCAATCGCGACCAGGTTGAATTGCACGGCCTGAGCCAGGATGCCAAGTCCCGCCACACCAATCGCAATCGCGAGCATCTTTACCCGCACGAAACCGGCGATGAGCTTGACAGCGCCAAGCCCGCCGCCGCTGACGAATCGGTTGATCACAGGGAGGGCGAGTAACGCTCTCACGTCAGTTCTGCATAGAGTCCAAGAAGCGCCTGCGCATAGCCGTCCCGAGAAAATTCCCGGTGTACCAATCGGCTGCCATTCTCGCCAAATTTCTTCCAGAGTACGGGCTGGGCACACAGTTCCAGCATACGATCGGCCAAGGAGCCTGCGTCGTCCTGCTCACAGTACAGCCCGGTTTCTCCGGGAATCAGCGAGAGTTCCGCGCCCACAAAAGGCGTGGCGATCACCGGCACTCCCGCCGCCTGCGCAGCGACCATGGTCAATGCAGGCCCTCCTTCGTCGTCCCCGTTTGAGGCCGTGGTCGAGGGGGCCAGGAAGACATCGTGCTCAGAGAGGAGACGATTGAAAAGGCTGACAAAATTCGGACTCAGGCCGTTGTTTATAAGGGTGGTGTGATGTTCGAGCTCCAGTGCCCTGACCATCTCCTCCAACCAACCGGATGGACCATATCCCATCATGGTCAGATGAACCCGCCTCCCCGCATCCACCACCTCGCGGAACGCACGGAGCAATACAGCGTGCCCTTTCTTTTCCACGAATCGTGCCACGATGAGGAATCGGGTCGTGCCATCGAACTCGCGCGACCGAAACGGGTAGTGTTCGATACCCGCCGGCAAGTTGATGATGCGAATCTTGTCGTTGCCACAACCGATATCCACCAACCGCTGACGCACAACCTCGCTGAGAACAACAAAGACCGATCCTCGCGCAAACAATTGGCGATAGCGCTGCACGATAACCGGATCGGAGAGCGCAGCGCTCGCATCCACACCATATAGCGACACAACCACCGGTCCGTTGCTCTTCTGCAAAAAATGCAAAAGGTTTGCGGCGGTAGTGCCGAAATGGACGTGCACCAGGTCGGGGCGATGTTGGCGCGCGTGCTCTGCGCAAAAACGCTGGAAGAACTGCCAAAAAAAAATACGCCGCGCACGCCGATAGATACGCCATCCAAACGCTGCTGAACTCTGCGCTATCGCGCTCGTCTGTCGGAGAACATAAGTCTCCGGCAGAAGCGCCGCGCCATTCGCAATCAAGTGACCAGCCACAAGCCTTGAAACCAGGCCATGCTCGATCGCAACCGGATGACTCTGATCAAATAACGCAGGAGAATAGTCATTCCAGATATGCAGGACGCGAGTCATCGCAGCTCAACCTGGTCGCCGTGCGACAGCAAGAATGCTCTTGGCAAGTATCTTCGGATTCTGCGAATCAACACCGCGCTCTAGCAAGTAAATCAGCTTCGTCACCATGCGCCATAAGGAAGCCGCCAAGGCGTAAAATGGACGCCGCCAGCGGCCCTGCCCAAGCACTGCCCCACGAACCACTGCCACATCCAAACCTGCAGCCTCCAACAGACTGCGAAGCGACTGCTCCGAGTACATAGTCTGGATCCCAACGTCTTTGGCAGCGGTGTATCCAGCGGTTAGGAGGGCGGCGTTGAAAACTTCCGCAATGATCATACCTCCCGGACAGAGGGCGTCCGAGATTTCGCGCATTCGCTGCAGCGCTTCATGTCTTGGAAAATAGTAGAGGACATCCTTCGCAATGATGAGATCGAATTGCGCCTTGTTGTCGCGCAGGAACTGCGAAAGATCCGATATGTGCTGGAGATAGCTG
This sequence comes from Dokdonella soli, assembly GCF_039523175.1. Taxonomy (NCBI): domain Bacteria; kingdom Pseudomonadati; phylum Pseudomonadota; class Gammaproteobacteria; order Lysobacterales; family Rhodanobacteraceae; genus Dokdonella; species Dokdonella soli. The sequence continues at coordinate 86,173 of NZ_BAAAEU010000004.1, read as the reverse complement.
CGAACATGCGCCGGAGCCAGCGCCAAGACGTTGGGATCTACATCAATCCCGCGTAGGTTCCTGTAACCCTTCTCGTGTAGATACGCCAGCATTCGCCCCGACCCGCAGCCGATGTCGAGGGCGCGACAGTCGCGATCCTGAGGCAGATAGGGGCCGTAGTTGTTTTCAAACACTACGCAACCCCCGCAGCTTCTTCATAAGCCTGTACGAATTGTAAGACGCGGAATAGTGAAATATCTGGGCCAACTTACCGTGAAAACCAAGCGCATTGCTCGCCCGAGGCAGCTGCGCCCGGTCACGCGAGGCGCGGATATCCAGCACGTATGCAGGCTTCCCACGAAGAGCCTCATAGTCCGGGTGAGGATAGTACGGTGGCAGGGGATCCGTTGGACTACCCCACCTTTCCATCGTTGCGCTATTGGAGAACTTCGAAAAGAGGTCCCTCATGACATCGAGGCGTCCATGGACGAATTCTTTGGTGCCGTGAAAATGAATCGGCACGTTGAGCAACACCAGGCCATCTATCTTTGTCACGCGGAAACACTGATAGAGACCCCATTCCAGCGTACAGCCATGCTCACCCCAGTGCTCCATCGTCTGATTCCCGACGACGATGTCGAAAGATTCGTCGGAATATGATAGTTCCGCTAGATTTTCCAACCGGGTGGCAATCGTCGGAATCCCATAGTATTCGGACAAGACATCGAGTCCGTGATAGTCCGAGCCGATCATCTGACAATGATCCTTGATCTTCGACCACGTGCCGCAGCCGATCTCCAGAACGCTCATGCCGGGACGGATTAGCGGAAGATACGAATCCACAATCGCTACCGCGCACGCACCCGTTGGTGGCGGGGGTAGCGGACGCATTAATTCACGTTTCGCACGTTCATGAACGCGGCAGACATCCCCATCCCGCCATTGACAGTCCTTACAAGCCGGCATTCAAAAGCTCCCAGCTGGAGAATCAGACGCGACGGTCGCGTTTGAAGAATCCTGTTACGCATTCGCACACATACGCGATGCCTTCTTCACTGAGGTGTGGCCCGATCGGAAGGCTCAAAACCCGATTGGCAAGTTCGTCAGCCACCGGGAAAGTGCCCGGTGGAATCAAAAGATCTGCGTAAGCTCTTTGTCGGTAAGGCGGCAATGGGTAGTGAATCAGCGTTCCAATGCCGCGCTCTGCGAGATAGTGCTGCAGCTCACTCCTTCGCTCTGTACCGACGACATAGAGATGCCAGCACGATTCGCAGCCTTCTGGCTCGATCGGCAGAACGAGACCTTCAATCTGTGCGAAGGCTTCGTTGTAACGCTGTGCCCAGTGTCTTCTTCGTGCATTCCACGCATCGAGATAGGGAAGCTTCACATTCAAAGCTGCAGCTTGGAGCTCGTCAAGGCGACTGTTGTGCCCTCGCATATCATTGTAGTACTTCACCCGCGACCCATAATTGCGTAGCGTCCGAATTCGCTCCGCAATCGCGGCGTCGTCGGTCACGACCACCCCGCCATCGCCGAATGCTCCGAGGTTCTTCCCTGGATAAAAACTAAACGCTGCAACATCTCCCAGCCCACCGGCGCGCTTGTTGAAATATCTGGCGCCGTGCGCCTGTGCAGCATCCTCGATCACATGCAGTCCATGATCATTGGCAATCTTGCGAATCGCCTGCATCTCGGCGGGCAATCCGTAGAGATGAACGGGTAAAATAGCCGCCGTACGCGATGTGATCGCGCGCTGTACTTCACTGGGATCGAGGTTGCGGGTTAGCGGATCTGGCTCGACGAAGACGACCTTGGCGCCCACTCGAGTAACCGCCAGCGCGGTTGCTATGTATGTGTTCGATGGAACAATGACCTCATGTCCGCTGCCAACTTCCAGCGCCTCCAGGCACAACGCCAGAGCATCCAATCCGCTGGCTACGCCAACACAGTGCATTACATCAAGGTAGTCCGCGAATTCTTGCTCAAAGGAAGCGACTTCCTCTCCGAGGACGTACCAACCCTTGACGAGAACTTTATGGAATGCCTCATCGATCTCCGCTTGCAGTTCGCGATACGCAGGAGCAAGTTCCAAGAAGGAAACCTTCATCCCCGGATCTCCTTCATCACTTCCAGGTAGCTATCCCAGTCGCGAATGTAGTCGGACTCATCGTACGGAGTACTGGCAAAAACCAGGCAGATCGCATCTGGCGTAAAGTCGTACAGACGGTCCCATATCATGGGCGGGACGTAGACGCCTCGCGTCGGTTCATTCATCAAATACGTGCGAGTTTTCTGACCGTCCGTGAGATCAAGCGAGAAGGAACCATGGATTGCAATAACAAATTGCTCGGTGGTGCGATGGGCGTGCACGGCACGTTCGGAATCTTCCGGCACTGCGTAAACGTAGAAGACCCGAGAGACGGGAAAGGAGATTTCCTCCTGATTGGCGATTGTCAAGCAACCTCTAGGATCGAGCTTGTTCTGCAGTTCCACCCACTTTGCAAAGCTTAGATCCATATTGCCTCCAAGTCAGAGCACGCTGCACTGTCGAAGTTAGGGGCGACAAACCAAATACTGAGTGTGGCTACTTGCCCGGCAAGGTGGCAGATGTGCATCAGTCTGCAGCTTCAGTGTCAAACGGTACTGCCCATGTCGTAGCCACTCGGAAACAGGAGGAACACGCTACCCAGATTCAACACGTGGTCGGGCCGGGGTCTTCATTACGCACGGTCGGCGAGCAATTGAAATGGGGCGCCAGCATCGTCGCTCGCGAGCTTCACCACAGCGCCCCCCAACAATCCAAAAACAGTTAGAAGTGCCGGCGTACGCAAAGGATAATCGACCCAGGAATGCAGGATCACGACCAACAACGCCATCATGGCGCCCAAACCCGTCGTGCGTGAACTTGATCGGGCAGGCAGCTTCATCAATCGGCGCACGCTGAGACCGAGCACGGCGAAGGCGGCCAGCAAGCCGAATACTGCAAGCACGCCACCTTCAAGCCACAACTGGGCGTATTCGTTGTGCGCGCTGTTGATGTATTCGTCGCGCAACACGGAAGCATCGACGCCTTGAGAGTACAGTGGAATGAACCCGCCGATGCCGCCGCCCAGTGGCGCTTGCGCGAAACCGATCATTGTCGTTTGCTCCGCCAGCATGGAGCGTATCGCGTCGACCTTGTCGCCTCGCGTCCAACTCATCGCACTGTAGACGCCGATCACCAACGCAGTCATGGTGATCAGGAAGAACAACTGCGTGGGAAGGTGGTGGCGCAGACGGTCGAACGGAATCGCCCCGCACGCCAAGACGAACGCGACCGTCGGCACGATAGCGATAATCGGTGCCGCGCGCGATCCTGTCATCGGAATCGCGACCACAAACAACGCGGCCAATGCGGCGTAAACCCATGGGAGCGCGTGCGCACCATCACCGGGCCGGGCGCGACGACGCGCATCGAGCATGAGGGCGACCGATAACACCAGCGCCATCGCGAGAGCTGTTGCCTGGTGGTTGGGGTTGGCGAACACGCCGCCCATCTCCGGCACCCACTGCGGGTAGGGATTGAGAATGCTGTGTTGTTCTGCGCCGAGTTGCGCGATCCCCAGCAGCATGCTGAATAGAGCAAGGCCAATTACGACGCTCAAGACGCGGCGCAATGCGCTTCGCCCCAGGGTGATGGTGGCGAAGAACAGCGCTACGGCCGGCAGCAGCAACAGCAAGCCACGTTCAGTCGCGCCAGGCACCAGGCTCCAGCGATAACGAGGCCCGGTCACACCGGCTGCGGCGAGGTCGTGTTGAAGCGATACGCGCGCCGGCGACAGACTCCACAACCACTCCGGGACCGGTAGAAGCTGCAGGAATGGAATCAGTACGATCAACGCTACCACTCCGGTGCCAAATCTCACTGATCCGAGGCACTTGCAAGCTATCAATCGCGTCAGCGCATAGAGCAGAACCGGGATGGCCAACACTTGCGCGCTCATGACGCCGATCCCGCTTTCCTGGGAGCTGCCTCCGGTAACAAAACACACGATCAGGAGCACGCACATCAGAATGAATAGAGGGCGGTCGTGGCGTTGCGCCTGTGCCTCGGAATGCATTGGCGAATTCACCCAGTTTCCTCGCGTTGCTGAAGCCATTGAAGCAATTTGCGACCTCGAGAGGCGGCGGCATCGACACGGGGACAGCTTAGGTTCCTCGTTTCATCTTCTCGCGACGTAGTAATCGTGAATCAGCGCGCGAAGTTGGCAATCCCGCGTTCCATCAGCATCTAGCCGGCAGCAGACTACGTGAATCATTTCGGTGGTATCGGCTTTCGTATGCAGCACATCGTCTCCTCGCAGCGGAAAAGTTCCATCTTCGCTATGTGGCCGAGACATCGCACAGACGCTTCGATATACCACAAAAGCTCCACCCACCCGCTCATCCCAAACATTTTTGTCTTTGAATAAGTAACCTTGAATTGACACGAATTGATTGCAGCAGAGCGTTGGCGCGTGATTGTGGTCGAATCGTTCCGTTCAAGCTCACGTTTTTCGTTTCAACACGACGAAGCGCTGACGACACCAATTCCATTGCGGCCATCAACGTTGTCGCCGTAAAAAATTCGCGAACGACCACGAGTGCGCGTCGTTCATATATAAAGCAATATACCAAGCCTACTGCGAGCGAAAAAACGGAAATCACGAGAAGGGCCGCAAGTGATCCCGCGTCCGGCAAGATGCGGCGAAACCCACGCACGGCGATGGACAAAACCGGGCCGTGACTGAGATAAATCGAATAGGAGGCAGCTCCCAGCGTCATCATCCATCGCCTCGGATTCCAACACCTCGCTGTTGCCGACGAAGCTCCTACGATGAGCGCGGAAAATCCGAGTGCGAGTAGCCAGCGGCTCGGTTGCTGCTGACTTGCTTCAAATACAACAACAACTGCGCCGACCACGGCAGCCGCGATGGCAACCCTCGCAGCAACGCCCTTGCGCGTCAGGTAATACACGGCAACCCCCAGAAGAAAGCAGAGATTGAGCGGTGAAAGCAGATATTCCAGGCCTCGCGCAAGCGGCTGGCCAAGCCACACGTAGCAGCCAATGGAGATCGCCCACAACGCCAGAAGGCTCCAGAGCGCGTGACGCCACAAGAAGAACAGGGAGAACAACGCATAAAAAATGATTTCATGAACCAAAGTCCACGCGACCGACAGCGCGGGTGGACTGTTCGATGGCAAAAGGGTCAGCGATGTCAACAACCCAGGTGAACGGTCAGCAGCACTCAAGTGCGGCCACACCAGGTACAGCATAAACATCGTAGTGCCTATTGGCAGATAGGGAACATAGACCCTAACTATCCGCGCTCTCGCGTAGTCGACGAGCCCGCGACCCGTCTCAAGAAGCCGATTGCTGGAATAGGCGATGATGAATCCCGACAGCACGAAGAAGAAATCTACACCGAGATACCCATTCGAAATCAATACGTGCGGCTCTCCCGAGGGACCGATGAAGTTAGTCACAGACTGATTGGCGTGGTAAACCAGCACCCAGCACGCCGCGACGCCACGCATCACTTCCAGCCATTGCAGCTTCTGGGTCATAGCTCAAAGCCGCCCATCTATCGCATCCCCATCCGATAATGGCCAGCCAGATGTCACGCAGTGAAATACCGACGGGCATCGTCAACTGTCGCACTCCCCTCGTCAGGAGAGCCCGTGCATTCGTCGTCGCGTATTGACACATAGCTGCATGATGCCAGTGACGGTGGTCCATGATGCACTGGCATGCACGCTAAACGTTGGAGAAAGGCAGGCCAGTCCAACAAAGCGTCCCGGATCATTGAACCCAGGCAGTTCTTGCAACACGTCTATACCGTCGACCCGAGAATCTCGCCCACCAGATCAGCGGCTTATCGGCTGACTATCGTTGTTACTGAGGTTATCAACGATCACCCCAGCGGCCACGACGTCCGCGACGACGATCGCCACGGTTCCGGCTCCGCCAGGCAGGACGCCGGCTCGGCACTCATCCTCGATGGTGTAAACACCCGGCTTGTCGTAGGCGAGCTGACAATGGTGTTTGTATATAACCGTAGCCGAGCTGTCCTTGGTGACCATCAGTCGCTCATCCTTCGTCAGCTGCTTACCCGTAGCGACGGTAACAAAATCTCCGCCTGTGCTGGACATCACGACGCCCTTATTCACCTGGAGTGTCGGCAAGTTTGAGTCTTGCAAGTCCTGCTGCGCATAGGTCGGAAGCGATATCGCTGCAACGACCACGGACAAGGTCGCACTCCACGCTGATTTGTACATAGCCGATGTGTACATACCTATGCTCCTTATTAGAGCTTGTTAAAATCGAGTCTAGATCAACCCATTCACTGAGGCAATACCCTAGTCGTTAGTGTTTTAGTGGGCAAAATTTTCACCTTGGCACGATGGTTGCCGAGATCGCGACGTCATCTATCCAGATGTCGCCCAATACTGTTTTTCCGGCAGCTGCGGCACCGGGATTGTGCAGCCGCAGCCGTTGGGCTGGGCAATTGTTCGCGGGAATGACAAAGGGGGTATCGAATTGCCTCCAGTCGAAGCTACCTTCGAGCAACGCACTCACAGCAAGCGGCGCGCGCTCTCCCTGACAAGCGATTGCCCACTGCAATCCCCTGTCGCTACTTAAAGCCTCAGCGCGTGCGCGAAAATGTAGCAGATACGTGCCCGGTGCCAGCAGCAGCGTTTGCTCGAAATTGACTTGCGGAACCCTGCGACCTGAAAAGGCAACTTTGGCTGCAAATGCGCCTGTCGCGCCGATGGCGGGAACGCGGCCGATAGTCACACCTGCAGAATTCGAAATGCGCCAATCGAAGCCTATATTGGTAGGTTCAGTCTCGAAGCCACCGTTGTATACGACCGGCAACACCTCGCCTGGCGCAAGCGCCAAGCCGCCCGCCCAGCGACTGTAGGCCTCACCCCATAGGCCTGCCTTGATCAGACGATCGAGCCAGCGACCACTTTCTTCGACGGATAGGATGCCCTCGCGCTGCAAAGCGCCGAAAACCGCGTCCACAGCGCCGACGCTACCGCGGGCCAGCAATGCTGAGAGGACGCCATCTCCCCACGTCGGTTGGCTACCCAAAATTCGTGTCAGTGCCTGCGAGAATTCGGGCGCATCGGCAAGCTTGACCAATACCGGAAACAGTTTGCTCCCCTGCCCCGGCGAGATCCGCAAAAGGACGTTGATTTGAGCAAGCGCTTCGTCGTAATAGCCGTCGCGCAGTAAGGCCTCAATGATCCAGGCTCGGCTGTGCAGATCGCGTGGTTCGCGAAGCACTGCTATCTCGTAGAGAGTGCGCGCCTGGGTGATATCACCGACCTCCTCTGCTGCGGTGGCGAGCACACTGAAAGCGCGCCCTTCCAGAGGTTCATGGCGTAGCAATTCACGTGCGGCTGTTACAGCGGCTTGCGGATGCTTGTCTCTCAACTCACGCTGTGCGAGCGCAAGCAAAGCGCCTGGATGATGCGGCTCCAAAGCCAGTGCAGGCTCCGGCTCGACGCTGGCGTAACGGTCAGCAAAATTCGTGACGATGACCCGCCACGCTGTCACGCCAGCCACGAGAAACGCAACAGAAAAGACTACGCATCGCTGCAGCGTTATCACGGAGCCGGCACCAGTTCGACGCGCGTCACCAACCACATCCGCTCCCGCCAGATCATGCTCAGAGAAAAGTGACCCGATTCGGAGACAATGCGCCCGTTGTGCAGGCAGTATTCGGCACTGAGCGCGGCAGCATCATCGGATATCCGCCAAGTACCATCGGTGACCTCAAATTCGCCCGCGGCGCGCAACTGAGTGCGATCGTGCAAAGCAATATGCTCTCGTTCCGCGCCTATCTGACCACCCGCATTGCTCCAGACGGGCGGAGACGGTGTGCGGAAGCCACCAAAATACGCAGTCAAGTCCGTTACGCGCTGACGCGCCAGCTCGACGCGAGCGACTGCGTCAACCGAAGGTGCGGATACGTGAGAGGCGCTTTGCGCGAAGGTTTCGGACAATAGTTGTTCGTTGCGCGCGGCTGCCGGTGCCGACGTCGAATTGGATTGTGTCGGCGCCGACGCGGCTGGCGCCACACGCTGTTTTCTCGCGCCGCTGTCAAGCACGTTGGCAGGCATTTCAAGGGTCATACTATCCGCCAAGTTGGAATTCGTCGGTCCGAGTACATGGTCCAGGGGATCAGCAATGGATCTGGGTTGACGACCTGTTTTCGAGGCCGTCACCGAATCAGACTCGGCCGGGCGCTCACTCGCGCCCGGCACTACCGCGCTCGCACGCTCAACGCTTGATTTGGGGTCGGCCAAAACAACCGCTTCGGGATAGGTCCTCGCCGACAGATTTGGCGTGGCGATCACATCGTCGCTCTGCGCAGCACCGGTCTTGTAGTGATGCCGTGCGTTCGCCGCGACAAGGTGCGGGGATGCGGCTTGCACTCCTGCAGCGTTGTCAGCGTTGTCATTGGGCTCGCCGGGATCGGCCGCGAGATTCGCCGTCGCAGATACCCAGATATCGGCTGGCATCGTGGTACTTGCTGACGCCACTACTGGACGTGACCGTATCTTCGATTCAGCGGGGACAGCGACCGGTGTCGGTATCCCCGCAATAATCGGAGCCGCGTGCGGCGGCATGGGCGCCGCTGAATCTTCGGTTCTGTCGCGTACAGGAAATCGATGCTCACCAACAGCAACCGCGGCGACCTCCGTCCTCTTCACCGCTAGCGTCGCACTGGTACGATGCGGTTCAATCGCCGTACGCGGCCCGGCCGCAACGGGCACTGTGAGTCCGATGGGAACGCCTTCTGGCTGCATCGGATCAAGACGCGTCAACGCCAGATAGAGCAATCCCAAGCAACTACCGAACGACATACCAAGAGCGATACGGTTCGGCCACGTGCCGCGTCGCTGTTCCAAGGGAACAGCTTGCCACTCGCCTGTTACCGCTGACACAACGGTGTCACGACCTGCGCTGTTTGGTGACTTGGAGTATTCGCGTTCCGCGTCATATGCACGACGAGAGGAGCTGTTGCGCAAATGCTGCCACGCCCAGTTCACTCGGGTGACCAGCAGAGAATCCCAATCGTCATCGCACCGATCCGGATGCAGCCAGTGCTGCAACCAGCGATAGTGCTCGCGAATCTGATCCGGTGACGCGTCGGATGAAAGCCCCAGGACACGATAGGCATCAGCGTCGGATGCAAACAAGACTTGCTGCAGATAAAATCGCGATGCCTCGAGAATGGTTTCTTCCTGCGCGCGGTGTCGATTCGCCGCGTCCTGCAAGAGAAGCCGACTGCCCGAGGCCAATTTGATCACCACGTCAATATCATCAGGCAGCGGTCGGCCGCGCAGCGCGAAGCGCTGGGCTGGCGCTCGGTACAGGGCCAGCGCAAGCTCCAGTGCGTCGCCGCCCATCGCCGCCCCTATTTGCCGCTCAGCCGGCGCGTTTCGCCATAGGCATAGTAGTTGCCATAGCCATACCCGCTCGCCTGCGCGTCGTACTGGGTCAGCAAGCAACCAATCAAACGTCCACGCGCGGCTTTCAGTCGCTTGATTGCCGATTGCGCTGCGGATATTCCCGTCGAGCCCGACTTGATGATCAGCAGCGTACCCTCGGCGGCATTCGCGAGAATGGGAGCGTCAGCAATCCCGAGCACCGGCGGTGCGTCGATAATGATCTGGTCGTACTTTTCTGCGCCGGTCAGCAAGAGAGAAGCGAGCTTGGGTCCAGCCAGCAGTTCCGTCGGACTCGGCGGCAGCGGACCTGACAGGATGACATCCAGGCGTTCGTCGTCCGTCTTCAGCACCGTTTGAGCCAACGTAGCTGCTCCGGCAAGTAAGCTGCTCAATCCTGCCTGCGGAGACAGACACAGAATCTTGTTCAATGTCGGGTTGCGCAAATCACCCTCTATCAACAGCACGCGCTTGCCGAGCTGGGTGAAATTTTGCGCAAGCGTCAACGCCGACGTGGATTTTCCTTCGTTCGCAGCAGGGCTGGTGATCAACAAAACCTTGGGAACGCCGCGATCCGTGGAGAACTGCAAAGCAGTGCGTACCGATCGGTAGCTCTCGGAGAACGCCGAGCGTGGATCCTTGAGCGCATTGTACGGCGACTGCTTCGTGAGCTTGGGAACGATCCCGAGCACCGCCAAGTGCAAGCGCTGTTCGATATCGAGCGGAGTCTTTAGCGTGTCGTCGAGATATTCGAGCAGCAGCGCAAGCATGACGCCCAGCATTGCGCCCACCAACAAGCCCACTGCGAGATTGAGCGAGATGCTGGGTGCGTAGCGTCTCGCAGGGACCTCGGCATGATCGACAATGGACAGGTTGCTGGATTTGACGCCACCGGCCATTCCCACTTCCTTGTATCGCTGCAGCAGGGCGTTATACAGCTGCCGATTGGTATCCACCTCGCGTTTGAAAATATTGTACTGGATGCTGCGACTGTCCACGTCGAGGGTCTGCGCGCGCAGATTCGCAAGCTGCTTCTCCAGGATCTTCTCTTGCGAAGCCGCTGCATCATATTCGGCCTTCACGGAGGCACGAATATTGGCAAGCTCATTGACAACCTGTTTTTGCACCTCGTCGATCTGGCCTTTGAGCGCGAGCATGGTCGGATAATCGGGCTTGAATGTCTGCGCTTTCTCTTGGTAATCGCCCTGAAGTTTCGCGCGTTGCTCCTGCAAGTTGCGCAAGACCGTATCAGCGAGCATATCGGCAGGCAGCGCGGCACCGCTGACCGCTTTCGCCTGATTCCAGCGCGCCTCAGCACGGATTCGCTGATCCTGAGCCTTGGCGAGCGAGGCATTCAGATCCGACAGGTTTTGCGCTTCCAGGGATGCACCATTGGCGGACGGGACAATATTTTCTTTCTGGGCGAAGTCGACCAAGGTTCGCTCGGAATCCTCCAGACGCGACTTCAATTGCGCGAGCTGATCCTCAAGATATTTCTTCGCGTAGGACGACGCTCCGAATTGCTGATCCATGCTGGAAGCGATGAAGCCATCGGCTATCGCATTGGCCACGCGCGCGGAAAACGTCGGCAAAAGGCTGTCGTAATGAATTCGAACCAAATGCGAATCACGGACGGGCTCAATCACCAATCCGTCCTGAATGAAAACAGTGGCGCGGCGCCGTTCCGCCGCATCCGCGTTGGCCGGTGGCGGGGCGGCTCCGTTGGCTACGCGCTGTGGCCCAGGTTGATTGGTCGCGGGTGCGCCCAGACTCAGCAATCCGCGCAAGCGTTCGAACCAGGATGCCGGCTGCAAACTCTGAAAGATGTCGCTGCCGACCAGATTCAGGTCTTCCACCACGCGTTCAGCGAGCGCGCGGCTTTTCAATAATTCGTATTGGGTTTGATAGTACTGTCGGTCCGAGACGCCTTGTATCGGCGAAATCCCCTGAACTTGCATAACCTGCATGCCTTCGGTGTCAATCTGTAGCACCGCTGTCGCCCGATACGTAGGTGGCGTCAGCAGGGTGTAGATCAACGCCAGCGCAGCAACCGCCGAGATGACGCCAAGAATCAGCCAGCGGCGCGATACCAGCAGACGCCAGTAAGCAAGGAGATCAATGTCATCGATATCGTCATGCTGCTCATCGCTCAGCACTGTGGGCGATAGCTGTTGCGCCCGATGGATCGTCGGGACACGACGATCCGCCACCTGCTGTTCACCCAACATGGGCAAGTGGCGGTCATCGCCGGCCGGTCCGGCCGAGAAATGGTCACGTTGCATACGATATTTCTATCCGTATAAATCTATCAAATGACATCAAAGCAGCAGGAACAAGCCGATGGCGGGCGCGGCTTCGATGAAACGTCGCAGCGCCGTCTTGCTTCCGGACTGTTCCACGACCACGATATCGTCACCATAAACCTGCGGATCCTCGTTTTGCCCTGCCTGAATCTTTCGCAAATTGAATAGCGCGGCCGCCTTTTTTCCATGTACGTGGCGAAACACCACGACCCCTTCCAGATCCGCCAGAGGATCCAGGCCGCCGGCAATCGCTACAGCCTGCAGCAAGCTCGTTTTTCCGGTGATCGGATATATACCGGGATTCCTCAGCGACCCTTCCAGCGTAATGCGCTGGCTGGTGAACTCCTTGACGAAAACACTCACTTGCGGATTCTGCAAATAGGTCTTAGCCAGCTTTTCACCAATATCGCGCTCAAGCTCCGGGATAGTGCGCCCTCCAGCTTGCACTCCCCCTACCAACGGCAGCGATATCTGGCCGTTGGAGTTCACGCGAACGGCCCTGCCGAGATCCGGAACCCCAAAAACGCTGATCTCCAGCAGGTCCTGCGCGCCGATGCGGTAGTCGGAGCCGCCTTCGTACGTGCCTGCCGCACTGATCGAGTCCGGCAGCGAAAGCGGAACTCCGGGAGCGCTTTGCCGAACTGCAGGGCCGGAGCTGCATCCAACGAGCAGAACGGCGAGAAGGAAGGCAGCCGGAAGCTTGAAGAATATAGTTGTCATGTCCGTCTGCCGTCCGAAGTCGCGAATTGCGTTCCTCTCGCCAGGGATTTCCAAAAACCGCCGTTTGCTTTCAACGCACTCTTGCTGTTCGGAAGAGGCGGCAGCTCGCTCGGAGCGCTGTCGTTGACGATCCCCCGGGGCCGCGTCACAACCAGATGCTCGGCCTCCCGCGCTCCGACGCGAATGGCTGCGGCATGACGCGCTTCCGCCAACAGCGGCGGACGACGAGTTGGATGATGGGAGTCTGTGGCAAGAATGTGCACGATGCCGTCGTCCAGCATTCGCTCGGACCAATATCTTGGCTGTCGACCAAATCGACCAGTGACGCTGCCGGCAGTTATCTGCATCCATGTGCCGGATTTGACCAGGCGCGAAAACATCCGGTAGTGATCCGGCAACCAAGTCAAGCGTTCGGGATGTGTGATAACAGGTACATATCCAGCCAGCGTCAACTGGAAGACTGATTCTTCGAATCGCGGTGGTGCAACATGATGCGGAGGCTCCAGCAAGAGGTAGCGCGAGCCCGCCAGCGTCGGTACCCGTCCCGCGTCAATACCGCTCACCAGGTCCGGTTCAAGATACACATCTGCACCTTCCACCAAACGCAACGCAATCGCGCGCTGGTCCAGTTCCGCCTGGAACGCTGCAACGGCCGATCGGATGCCGCGCGTGGTGTTCTCATACATTCCCGGATAAATATGTGGCGTGCAGCCAATAGTGTGAATGCCATCTTTGACGGCGATCTGAGCCATAGCCAACGCCATGCTCAGATCGGTAGCACCGTCGTCAATTCCAGGAAGTATGTGGCAATGCAGATCGATCATACTCACGTGTCAAGTTCGCGAGCCGAGATAGGGGCCGGCCACCACGCATGATCTGCACGAAGCCATTGGAAGAAACGTATCGCCCGGGATCGTCGTGAAGTCATCCAGTACCACAGCGCGCACAGACAAACGAACGCGACCAGCAGGACAGGATGCGGAACATGCGCGCGCATGGTTACGCCGGCGATCAAACCACAAACACTACTTAACAAGGCGAGGACACACGCGGCCCGAGTAGGCCCGAACCCACCTTCGAGCATCAGATGATGTATGTGGTCGTGGTCGGCGGCGAACGGAGAACGACGTTTGCGGATCCTGCTGACCATCAAGACCAGGCAATCCATTATAGGCACCGGCACCAGCCATAGACCCAACGCGGGGCTGACGGGGTGTGTGGGGGTCTGAGTCAGGTGAAATGCACAACAGGCGATGGCCAGGCCAAGAAACGCGCTTCCCGCATTGCCCATGAATACCCTTGAGCATCGCTGCCCCGGCAATCGAAGATTGTGGAACAGAAAACCCATCACTGCGCCAATCAGAATCGGAGCTCGCTCTTGAATCAAATCATTGCCTGCGTACAGTGCCGCCGCCTCCAGCATCACCAGCGCACTCAGCACCAGCAATCCCGCCATTCCGTCGGACCCATCGATCATATTGATAGCATTGATGGTGCCAACGATCGCGCATACGGTGAACGGGACTGAGAGTATGCCGAGAGACGAGATATTCAATCCAAACGCGTCGCCCAGTTGATGGACACGAATACCTCCGACATAAATCACCACCAACGCCACAACCACTTCTACGGCGATCCTCAGTGGCCACGGTAAATCGAGCTTGTCGTCAAGTACGCCAAGGACGGTGAGGATGATCGCCGCCAAGTAGAATCCGTAGAAAGAGGGGTCGCTGTCGCCACGCATTGCGATTTCGGCCAACAGTGCGCCCATAAGCATGACGATGCCGCCCGTCGTCGGCGTGGGGCAGGCGTGATCCTTGCGCCCGGCCGGATGGTCGAACAAGTCAAATCGTCGCGCCAGGGGCGTCAGCATCCATTGCCCCGCTAATGTCAGCACAAATGCGACGGTGACGCTCGCCGTTGCCATCATCAATTGCAACACATTAGCCCCCTATTCCAAGGAGGATCGCCCATTTATTACCCAGAAGTTGCCCGCTTGATTTACAAACCCCTAAGCTATTCGTACTCTTTTCTTTATCGAACTATCACCTGTAAAATTTGACAGTGCCGCTTACGTCGCAGCTGACGATCGCCGGCCACGTTTCGTTTTTCTCGGAAGCCGTAGGGCGTCCCCATCGCCATGGCAAGTCATTACGCCGCTTGGCCCCGTCGACGGAAACCACTCACGGGGTGAGTCTCTGTCGCCAGCTACGCTGCTATACGCAGCGCTGGGCGAGTCGATCGCTGGCAAGCTGGGTTGCACCGCCGAGACATTGCGCGGGGGTGTTGCAGGCCAAGCGAGACATCGGCGAGCGCGAAGGAGTGAGCACGTCCGATCGCGTGCGGGTCAAGGCGCTGGAACGGGAGAATCGCGAGCTACGCCAAGCCCACGAGATCCTGCGCAAAGCGTCCTATTTGCCCAGGCGGAGCCTCGACCACCGGTTCAAGCCATGACGGCCTTCATCGACGAGCGTCGGAAGAGCTACGAGGTCGACCCGGTTGCTGCCGATCGCCCCGTCGAGGTACGTACTTGTCGCTTGACAGGTCGATCCGACCAAGGCGCCGGCGCGTTCGTGCGGGGCCGCCAACAACGCAACGTTCCCGTTCACCGCCTATGCGGTCGCCACAGCCGCAATGCCGCCTGACGACTGCCATCGATCTCGATTTTCGCAGCGCGCCTGGCCTGCTCACGGCGAATCGCGACCAGGTCTCAACGATCAGCACGACGTGCACCTATCGCACCGCTTGGCAGGTCGGCCTCAACAATGGCCGGCATGCATCCGGCAGTACAAGGCGCATGGCAGGCGTCGGCAGCTACGCGGTATCAACTGCGAGCTCCACCCGGACAACGCCCGCTGTCTGCGCTGGGTAATGCCTTGAAGACCAACACACTGACCGGACCGGCAGCAGCGTGACGGCGTACGGTCGGGATACCCGCGACCCTCCGTGGCCGCGCGGCAACTACAGCGACACCATCTCGTCACGGTCACGTTCTAGGGCCCAACGGATAGCCTGCGGATGGCAGATCCGGTTCCGATTCGGCGATTCGGGGCGCCCATAGACCCTGGGGGACGCGCCGCTTCACACCGAATTTCCGCTCAGCGCGAGCCCGCAACCCGCGTTCGCGGGAGTAGACTGCCGCAGTCCACCGTACACGGGGCGGAGGGGTGAGCCGGAGCAACGACAACCTGCAGTTCGCTGCGGAGACCGAACAGGGGCCCTTACCCTGGAAAGTTCTTATTGTCGACGACGAGCCGGAAGTGCACGACGTCACCCACCTCGTGTTCGGCCACTTCCGCTTCGAAAATCGCGGCATAGAGTTTCTCAGCGCGCATTCCTCGGCGGAAGCGCTCGACCTGCTGCGCCGGCATTCGGATATCGCGGTCGTGCTGCTCGACGTGGTGATGGAATCGGAACAGGCCGGGCTCGACCTCGTACGCGCCATCCGCGAAGAGCTCGGCAACACGTTCGTGCGCATCGTGCTGCGCACCGGCCAGGCCGGCCAGGCGCCCGAGCACGAGGTCATCGCCGCCTACGACATCAACGACTACAAGGAAAAGACCGAACTCACTGCGCAGAAGCTGGCTACGACGATGTATGCGGCGCTGCGCGCCTATCGCGACATGCGCACCATCGAGGCGCACCGGCAGGGCCTGGAGAACGTGATCCGCGCGTCGGCGCAGGTGTTCTCGCGACAGACTTCTCACGATTTCGCCTCGGCCGTGCTCGCCCAGCTCACCGACCTCGCCGGCATGGATCGCGGTGCGCTGTACTGCACCGTCGATCGCCGCAATGGCGGACAGCCCGAGCAGTTCCGCATCGCCGCGGCAACCGGTGAATACCGCCGCCTCATCAATGCCAATGCCGCGGACCGGCTGCCCACGGCGATCGTCGATTCGCTGCGCGACGCCTGGCACAGCAAGAGCCATCACTTCGATCGCGATCACTACGTGCTGCATTTCATCGACAGCCATCAGACCGAGAGCCTGCTGTTCGTCGGCGAGAGCTGGAACCTGTCGCCGCTCGAATACAAGCTCGTCGAGCTGTTCTGCACCAACGTCTCGATCGCGTTCGACAACCTGCATCTCAACGACGAGCTGCTGTCCTCGCAATTGGAGATGGTCTACCTGCTCGCCGGCGCCGCGGAAACCCGCTCGCAGGAAACGGCGAACCATGTGCGCCGCGTCGGCATGCTCGCCGAACTGCTCGGTCGCGCGCTCGGTGTCGCGCCGGAACTGTGCGAGACGCTGCGCTACGCGGCGCCGCTGCACGACATCGGCAAGATCGGCATCCCCGATCAGATCCTCAACAAACCCGGCGCGCACACGCCCGAAGAAGTGGCAGTGATGCGCACGCACGCCGAGCTCGGCGCTCGCCTGCTGGCAAGCTCCCATCGCCCGATCCTGCGCCTCGCCGCGGAAATCGCCGCCTCGCATCACGAGAACTGGGACGGCAGTGGCTATCCGCAGGGATTGTCCGGTTCCGCGATTCCGATCAGCGGACGCATCACCATGGTGGCCGACGTGTTCGATGCGCTCGGCAGCAAGCGCTGCTACAAGCAGTCATGGTCTCCCGAACGCATCCGCGCCTACATGCAGGAGCAACGCGGGCGCAAGTTCGATCCGGATGTGGTCGATCGCCTGTTCGAGCATTGGGACGAAGCGCTCGCACTGCGCGAGAAGCTGCCCGACTGACCGGCCGCGCCGGAGCCCTCTCCTTCCGGGTGATCGGTCTCCACTGAAAAGCCGTCAGGCGCGCTGCTGCATGTCGGCCATGAAGCGAATGAGGAAGCGCGCCCCCGAACCGGGCGCGCTCTCGCACTCGATGCTGCCATGCAGGACCTGCGTAACCAGGCTGTAGACGATCGGCATGCCGAGGCCTGATCCGCCCTGCCCGCGGCGCGTCGTGAAGAACGGTTCGAAGATGCGTGCGCGGGTCGCGTCATCCATGCCGCGACCGTTGTCGACGTAGTCGATCAGTACGCCGTGCTCTTGCCGGCGTACCGTGATGCGGATGCCGCCGGGTTTTCCGGCATCGAAACCGTGCAGGAGCGAATTCATCACCAGATTGGTGACGATCTGGTACAGCGCACCCGGCGCGGTTTCGACCACGAGGCCGCTCGGGCAATCGAGTTCGACGCGGTGCTGCCCCTTCTTCAGGCTCGGGCCCAGCGTGGTCAGGATCTCGCTGAGGTTGGCACCGAGATCGACGACGCGGCGATCCTCGCTGGACTGGTCGACCGCAACTTGCTTGAAACTCCGCACCAGGCGGTCGGCGCGCTGCAGGTTGCGCAGAATCAGTTCGGAACTCGTGCGCGCGCTGCGCTCGAACTGCTCCATCTCTTTTCCCGTGAGCTGGCCGGCGCCAAGCAGGCGCGATATGCGCCGCGCTTCTTCCTGCAGATGCGAGGCCGCGGTCACGCCGATGCCGAGCGGCGTGTTGATCTCATGCGCGATGCCCGCGACCATGCCACCCAGCGAAGCCAGCTTCTCGGCTTCCACCAATTGGCGCTGCGCGAGGGTCAGCCGCTCCAGCGTGTTGCGCAGTTCGACGTTCGCGCCGCGCAGATCCGCAGTACGCTGCTCGACGCGCGACTCGAGATGCTCGTTGAGCGTGCGCAGATCGCGCAGCGCCCTCTCCAGCGCGTCGATATCGGACGTGGTTCCGCTCATGCGCACGGCGCGGCCCCGCTCATCGTGCTGCACGACGCGGCCGCGGGTCCATATCCATACCCAGTCGTGCTGCAGGTTCTGGGTGCGATAGCTGGCTTCGAATGCCGTCGTCTCGCCCCTGACGTGCGCGGCAAACGAACGCTCGAACTCGTCGATGTCGTCAGGATGCACGAAGGGCCGGTAGGCGGTAACCGTCTGCTCGGCCGCCTCGCGGCTCGCGGCAAGATGTTCGAGCTGGTTGTCGCGATGCATGCGGCCGGTCACCAGATCGATATCCCACATCTCGCTGCCGCTGCCCCACAAGGCGAGCTTGAGGCGCTCTTCGCTGAGACGGATCGCCTCTCGCGCAGCACGGCGACGGCGCATATCGGCGCGTACCCGCGACACGGTGAGCGCGATCATGCCGAGCAAAGCCAGCGTGTACAGCGGATAAGCTTGTCGCGACGCCCACGGCGACGGCCGCACCTGCACGGCGACGCGCGCCTCGCGCTCGCTCCACGCGCCTCCATCGTGCCGCGCACGCACGCGCAACTCGTAGCGGCCGGTCGGCAGGTCGGTGTAAGTGGCCAGCCGCCGGCTGGACGGCGTCTCGATCCATTGCGCATCGTGGCCATCGAGCCGGTAGGCGTAACGCATCGATTCCGGATCGGAGAACGCTAGGGCGCTGAACTCGAACGTGACGTTGTTCTGGTCGTGCGCCAGGTCCACCGCGCGGCTGCGCCACAGGCTTCGCTCGAGCGGCGAGTCCGCCGCCCGCCAGCGCAGCGGGACCGGCACGTTCCTGAGCAGCATGCCGGTCACGACCGGTTCGGGCACCATCGGCGTTTCGACCGCGGCCGGATCGAACGCGGTGATGCCGGCGAGTCCACCGAAGACGATGCGGCCGTCCTGCAGGCGCGTCGATGAGTTGACCCAATAGCCGAGATCCTGCGCGCCGTCGTGCGCACCGTAGTTGGCGATGTGGCGGCCATCGCGGTCGATGCGGCTGATGCCGGCCGTGGTGCTGATCCACAGCTGCCCCGTTGCATCCTCGACGATCGCACCGATCGCATCGGCGGCCAGCCCGACATGGCTGTCGATGGTCTCGAAGCGCGAGCGGCCATCCGTACCGGTCGTACGATGGCTGATACCGCCGCCCTGGGTGCCGATCCAGAGTTCGCCTCGACTGTCCTCGGTCAGCACCGTGATCAGGTCGCTGCCGAGCGAAGCAGGATCGTTGGCTTTCGAATGGAAATGCTCGAAGCGGCCGCTTGCGCGATCGTAGCGGTCGAGGCCGAGACGAGTGCCGACCCACAGATCGCCGGCGCGCGTTTCCAGGACGGAACTGACCGCGTTGTCGGCGATGCTGTCGGGATCCGCCGGATCATGGTGATGGTGCCGGAATCCGGCGCAACCGGCGCAGCGCTCTTCGAGGCCGCGGTCGGCGGTGCCCACCCATTGCGTGCCGGCGCTGTCTTCGTAGACGAACAGCAAGGCATCCGAGGCAAGACTGTCCGGATGGTTCGGATCGTGGCGTGCATGCTCGAAGACACGGGTGCCCGGGCGCATGCGGTCCAGCCCCCCGCCCTGCATGGCGATCCACAGGCTGCCGTCGCGTGACCGCGTGAGGTACTGCACGAAGTTGTGGGCGAGGCTGTCGGGGCGCCGGGGGTCGTGCGTATTGCGCTGGACGACACCGCGGGCGAGATCGAGACGAACCAGGCCGCCGCCTTCGAGGATGCCGGCCCACAGCGACCCGTCCGGGTCGGCGAGTACGGTCGGTGCGAGGCGCGCCGGCAGCGTGCGCGCGTCGCCGGCGACACTGTCGATCTGGACGAAGGCGCGGGTGCGCGGGTCATGAATGCTGAATCCGTTCACCCATGACCCGACGACCAGCAGTCCGTGACGCTCCTCGAACAGGTTCGACAGACGGTTCGCCGCGATCCCGTCCGACCGCGCCGGATCGTGCAGGTACTGGACGAAGCGCTCGCGGGCAACGTCCAGCCGCGCCAGACCGCTGGCGTTGCTGGCGATCCACAACGCTCCATCGCGGTCGAACAGCAGGCTGCGCACCGCATCGTCGGGCAACGTCGTCGCCGGATCGGCGGCGGCATCGTGCGCGTAGTGCGAAATCGGCTTGCCGCTGGCATCGAACCGGTACAAGCCCGAATCGGCCGTGCCTGCCCAGAGCGAACCGTCCGGCCCTTCCGCGAGGGCGTGGACGTTGAGCGAACCTTCCGCGCCGGCGCGCAGTTCCTGCATGGCGCGGCGCTCGCCGTCCACGCGCCAGAGCCCGTCGAGCGTGCCGAGCAGCAGGCTGCCATCGCGCAACTGGAGCATCGCGCGCACCATGCGCAACTCGGGCCGTTCGCCCAGCCCCGAGTCGCGCCAGGTGCCGGCGGCGCGATCGAACCATTGCAGACGGCCACCCGCGCTCGTCACCCAAAGGCGCCGATCACGGTCGAGAAGCAGGGCCGTTACGTTGTTCGAGGCCAGCGAATCAGCGCGGCCGGGATCGCTGCGGTAGCCGATGAACCGGTCGAGATCGGGTTCGTAGCGATCGACACCTCCGGACTGCGTACCCACCCACAGCACGCCGTCCGTGTCAGCGACGAGACCGCTGATGTGGTTGTCGGACAGCGACCCGGCATCGTTGCGATCGTGCCGGTAGACGTTGAAGCCGTAGCCGTCGAAGCGGGCAAGACCGTCCTGCGTGCCGATCCAGAGGAAGCCGGTGCTGTCCTGTGCGATCGCGCGCGTGGTCGCCTGCGGCAAACCCTGCGCCATGCTGTAGGTGCGAAAGCGGATCTGCTCGATGCCCGGCACCTCGCCGGCCACCGCGGACGCGATCGAAACGAGCGCGCACGCACTGACGTACGCGACTGCACGCGCCGCCCGCGAGATCGCTGTCCACCCCCTGCCCGGCATCGACGCAGGCTAGCCCGACCTCGCCGGCAGAACAAGCCGCGACAGCCCGCTTCGAGAATTGCCGCAGCGCAACGAAGGCGCGCATAATTCGGCGGTTCCCGGCACCCGATGTGGTGCCCGCAGCGCATCATTATCTGGAGGTTTTCCATGTCCGATATCGTCATCGTCGGCGCCAAGCGCACCGCGATCGGTTCCTTCCTCGGCCAGTTCACCGGCGTACCGACGCCGACGCTGGGCGCGACCACGATCAAGGCCGCTCTCGAACAGGCCGGCGTGGCCGCGAACGACGTGTCCGAAGTCATCATGGGCTGTGTGCTGCCGGCCAATCTCGGCCAGGCGCCTGCGCGCCAGGCCGCGCTTGCAGCCGGCCTGCCGCCTGCGACCGGCTGCACCACGATCAACAAGGTCTGCGGTTCCGGCATGAAGGCGATCATGCTCGCGCACGACCTGATCAAGGCTGGCTCGGCCGACGTGGTCGTCGCCGGTGGCATGGAATCGATGACCAATGCGCCGCACATGGCGCCGGTGCGCAGCGGCATCCGTTATGGCGACGGTGCGCTGGTCGACCACATGGCCTGGGACGGCCTGACCAATCCCTACGACGGCAAGGCGATGGGCGTGTTCGCCGAGAACTGCGCCGACAAGTATCAGTTCACACGCGAGCAGCAGGACGCGTTCGCGGCCGAGTCGGTGAAGCGTGCGCAGGCGGCGATCGCGTCCGGTGCGTTCGTCGACGAGATCGTTCCGGTCAAGGTCGCCACGCGCAAGGGCGAGGTCGAGTTCGCGACCGACGAGCAACCCGGCAAGTCCGATATCGCGAAGATCCCGACGTTGAAGCCGGCGTTCCGCAAGGACAACGGCACCGTCACCGCGGCAAGCTCGTCGAGCATCTCCGACGGCGCTGCCGCGACCGTGGTGATGAGCGCGGACGAGGCGAAGAAGCGCGGGCTGAAGCCGCTCGCACGCATCGTCGGCCACGCGACGCACTCGCAGGAACCGCAGTGGTTCACCACGGCGCCGGTCAGCGCGATCGACAAGCTGCTGAAGAAGGTCGGCTGGAAGGTCGGCGACGTCGACCTGTTCGAGATCAATGAGGCGTTCGCCGTCGTCGCGATGGCGCCGATGAAGGAACTCGGCATTCCCCATGAAAAGCTCAACGTCAACGGCGGTGCCTGCGCGCTCGGCCATCCGATCGGCGCCAGTGGAGCGCGCCTGGTCGTGACCCTGATCAATGCATTGCAGCACCGCGGCGGCAAGCGCGGCGTCGCCGCACTCTGCATCGGTGGCGGCGAGGCGACTGCGATCGCGGTCGAACTCGCTTAAGATCCGCACTGCTTCAATACCAGCGGCGCGATGGACGCGCCGTCCGTTGTGCCACCACACCCGAGGGGAACACCGATGAAGATCAAGCAGATTGCCCTGGCCGCCGCTCTCGTCACTTCGCTCGCCGCATGCAGCGACAATGCCCAGCAGCAGGCGCAGGAAGCAGCTGACAAGGCCGCAGCCGCGACCAAGCAGGCCGCCGCCGACGCCCAGGCCGCCGCGAAGAAGGCGGCCGACGAGACCGCCGAAGCCGCCCAGAAGGCCGCCGAGGCTGCCAAGCAGGGCGCGCAGGACGCCGGCAATGCCGTCTCCGCTACCGCCGGTCAGGCTGCCGACGCGACCCAGAGCGCGGCCGACAAGGCGAAGGAAGCAGCCGGGAATGCGGTCGATGCGACCAAGGAAGCCGCCGGCAACGCTGGCACCGCCGTCAAGGAAGGCGCGACCGCAGTTGGCCAGGCCGCCGTGGCGGCCGGACACGAGGTCAAGGAAGGCGCGAAGGCCGTCGCCCATGACGCCGTCGAAACCGCGAAGAACGCGAAGGACGCCGCAACCGACGCGGCCAAGAAGGACGAGAAGCACTGATCCATCATCGCCGCGGTTCGTCCGCGATCCGATGACGCACCGGCCGCCTCGCGCGGCCGGTCGCGTTTTTGCCGATCGCATGCTCGGCCGCGTGCGCTTTCGCTAACTCCATCGCTGTGTTTTGATGCTCGCCTGCCTTTGCGGATACCTGCATGACGCCCTTTGACAGCAAGATCGATCCCCACAGTCCGGATTTCCAGGCCAATGCCGTGCAGTTGCGCAGCACCGTCGACGACCTGCGCGCCGAGATGGCCAACGCCGCGCTCGGCGGTGGTGACAAGGCGCGCGCGAAGCACACCGAGCGCGGCAAGCTGCTGCCGCGCGAGCGCATCCGCGCGCTGCTCGATCCGGGCTCGCCATTCCTCGAACTGTCGCCGCTGGCCGCACACGGGATGTACGACGCCGCCGCGCCCTGCGCCGGCGTGATCACCGGGATCGGCCGCGTCAACGGCACCGAGGTGCTGGTAATCGCCAACGACGCGACGGTCAAGGGCGGCACCTATTTCCCGATGACCGTGAAGAAGCATCTGCGCGCGCAGGAAGTCGCGCTCGAGAACCGCCTGCCCTGCGTGTATCTCGTCGACTCCGGCGGCGCGTTCCTGCCGCTGCAGGACGAGGTGTTCCCGGACAAGGAACACTTCGGCCGCATCTTCTACAACCAGGCGCGCATGAGCGCGCTCGGCATCCCGCAGATCGCGGTCGTGATGGGCTCGTGCACGGCCGGCGGCGCCTACGTGCCGGCGATGAGCGACGAAACGATCATCGTCAGGGAACAGGGCACGATCTTCCTCGGCGGCCCGCCGCTGGTGAAGGCCGCGACCGGCGAGGTCGTCGACGCGGAGACGCTCGGCGGCGCGGACGTGCACACCTCGATCTCCGGTGTCGCCGATCATTTCGCGGAGAACGATGCACATGCGCTCGACATCGCGCGCGGCATCGTTGCCAGCCTCAACCGGAAGAAGAGCGTCGCGCTCGCGCTGCGCGAGCCACGCGAACCGCTCTACCCCGCCGAGGAACTCTACGGCTGTGTGCCGCGTGACACGCGCATCCCGTTCGACATCCGCGAGGTCATCGCGCGCATCGTCGATGGCTCCGAGCTGCAGGAATTCAAGGCGCGCTACGGCAAGACCCTGGTCACCGGCTTCGCGCACATCCACGGCTACCCGGTCGGCATCATCGCCAACAACGGCATCCTGTTCGCCGAATCCGCGCTCAAGGGCGCGCACTTCATCGAGCTGTGCAACCAGCGCAACGTGCCGCTGGTGTTCCTGCAGAACATCACCGGCTTCATGGTCGGCAAGAAGTACGAGCAGGCCGGCATCGCGAAGGATGGCGCGAAGATGGTCACTGCGGTCGCCTGCTCGCACGTGCCGAAGTTCACCGTGGTGATCGGCGGCAGCTTCGGCGCCGGCAACTACGCGATGTGCGGCCGCGGCTACCAGCCGCGCTTCCTGTGGATGTGGCCGAACGCGCGCATCAGCGTGATGGGCGGCGAGCAGGCCGCGAGCGTACTCGCGACGGTCAAGCGCGACGGCCTCGAAGCGGCTGGCAAGAGCTGGTCGAAGGACGACGAGGACGCGTTCAAGACGCCGATCCGCGAGCAGTACGAACGCCAGGGCCATCCGTACTACGCGACCGCACGGCTCTGGGACGACGGCATCATCGATCCGGTCGACACGCGGCGCGTGCTGGGGCTGGCGATCTCGGCAAGCCTCAACGCGCCCATCGAGCAAGGCCGCTTTGGCGTGTTCCGGATGTAGCCGCCGAAACGCTGCGCAACCACGATCACGGTTATTCGCATCGCGAAGCCGTCACCCCAGCGTAAGAAGATTTACATGTGCCCCGTTTACCGTGACGTAGTTCACGCGGAGCGGCCTCGCCCCGCGCCTCGTGCCGGGGACGCCAGATGGTTCGTTTCGCCAAGCTTTTCATCTGCGCCTGTGCGATCGCTGCACTGGCGACGTCCGCCGCGATGGCGCATCAAACGTCCGTGCCACGCCGCAACGCCGAAACGATCCGCGTTCCAGCGATCCTCGCCGTCAGCATGCAGCTTGGCGCACCGCCAGCTGGCGTCGTTGACCTGAAATTCCAAGACCTGTTCAAGCTGCCGGTCGGACCGAAAGGTCTGGAGACAACCGACAAGCTGCGCAACCTCGACGGCAAGCGCGTGCGTATCGTCGGCTACATGGTCCGCCAGGAAGCGCCGAGCGCGGGCAGTTTCATGTTGTCGCCACTGCCGGTCAGCGCGGGCGATGAGGATGAATCGCTCGCCGACGACATTCCGGCCAGCGCCGTCTTCGTCAGCCTGCCGAATGGAAAGGACGTGATCGTGCCTGCGCTGCCGGGGCTGGTCCGGATCGTCGGCACCCTGCACCTCGGCGCGATCGAAGTTCCGGGCATCGATCGCCTCGCCGCCGTGCGCATCGCGCTCGATGCCGCACCCGAGCGCGCCCTGCTACGCGTCGCACGAGCCGCTGCACGGCAGCCAACCGGCGCGCGCTGAACCCTCACTACCGTTCGCGCACGCGCTCCACGCGCGACGGATCTCTTCCACCTTTGCCGGAGATCTTCGTATGTCGTCAACACTCCTGCCACGCCTGCCGCTTGCGACCTTGGCCATTGCGGCGCTCGGCTGTTTCGCCGTGCATGCATCCGCCGGCACGGTTTCACGCCTGACGCCACCGAGCGAATTGTTCAGTTCGGGCAATGCCGAGCCGGTCATCGCGCGCTTCCTGCCTGGCCAGTTGTTCGACCTGCAGGCGACCGTGCAGCCCGACGCCGGCCAGGCCATCACGAATTTTTCGTTCTTCATCGACGGCGCACCAGTCACCAGTCGCGCCGACCCCAAGATATTTGCACGCACCAGTATCGTCACCGAGACGGGTCCCGCTGCAACGTGCATCGACCCTGTCACCGGCAAGACGACGGGCAAATCCGGCTGCGTCC
Source organism: Dokdonella soli (assembly GCF_039523175.1). Classification (NCBI taxonomy): domain Bacteria; kingdom Pseudomonadati; phylum Pseudomonadota; class Gammaproteobacteria; order Lysobacterales; family Rhodanobacteraceae; genus Dokdonella; species Dokdonella soli. The sequence continues at coordinate 60,258 of NZ_BAAAEU010000004.1, read as the reverse complement.
TCGTCGCCGGCCTGCCGGCGAATACCGCGGTGATTTCGCATCGTGGATTCTCGCTCGGAGTCCCCGGCGTGCGTAAACTCGAGGTCAGCGCACTGCAGAGCGACGGCAAGCTGATACACGCGACCGGCAATTTCGAGATCGTCGGCGTCGACAAGAGCAGCGGCAAGGTCGCGAAGAACATCATCATCTTCCTCGGTGACGGCATGGGCGCCGCGCATCGCACCGCCGCCCGCATCATGGCCAGAGGCTATGCGCAGGGCAAGGCGAAAGGCCTGCTGACGATGGACACCTTCCCGGACACCGGCATGGTGATGACGGCGTCACTGAATTCGATCGTGACCGATTCCGCGCCGGGTATGCAGAACTACGTGACCGGCAACAAGGCGAACAACAACCAGGAAGGCGTATTCCCTGACGACACGCTCGATGCGTTCGACAATCCGCGCGTCGAATACCTGTCCGAATACCTGCACGCGCTGCAGGGCAAGTCGCTCGGCGTCGTCACCACCGCCGATGTGTTCGATGCGACGCCGGCCTCGATGGCAATCCATACCTCTGCGCGCGGCAACGGCACCGGCATCGTCGACCAGTTCCTCGACGATCGTCAACTGACCGGCCTGAGCGTGCTGATGGGCGGCGGCCGCAAGTGGTTCCTGCCGAATGTGTCGAACAGCGTCAGTCCGCAGCCCGCGAACGGCTCGCAGCGTCGCGCCGCGAACGACTACGTGCTCCCGGACGATGTCGTCGCCGGCTGGGGCGCCGCCAAGGGCGCGCTGGATCCGGCCCGCGACCTGATAGGCGATTTCCAGTCCGCCGGCTTCGCCTACGCACCGGACAAGACCACGCTGGACAAGGCATTCCAGTCGCGCGTGCCGGACCGCCTGCTCGGCCTGTTCGCGTATTCGAACATGAATGTCGCCTATGACAAGATCGCCGGGCGCCGCGGCCACGGCGCGGTGGTCGATGCATTCGGTTTTCCCGACCAGCCGATGCTCGACGAGATGACCGACAAAGCGCTGCAGGTACTAGCGAAGGATGGGAGGGGGTTCGTCGCAATGATCGAAGGCGCCTCGATCGACAAGCAGGCGCATCTGATGGACAGCGACCGCTGGCCGCTCGAGGTTATCGAGTTCGATCGCGCGATTGCGGTCGGCAAGGCGTTTGCCGAGAAACATCCGGATACGCTGATCATCGTCACCGCCGACCATGAGTGTTCCGGCGCGGCCATCATCGGCGCGTCCACCGCGACCGCGGCTGCGCTGCAGGTGAATCCGGCCGCTGGAGCATCGGTGGTCGGCACCTACGACGCCGCGAAGTTCCCGAAATACGCGATAGCCGACGATGGCTATCCGGTCACCACGAACATCGACCACAAGATGTTGATCGGCTACGGCGCGAATGCGGATCGCTACGAAACCTGGCTATCGAGCGCGTTCCCGACCAAGGATTCGCAGCAGCCGTTCCCGCCCGGCGATTCGCCGGCCGATCCGGGCGTGCGCAACAAGGACATCGGCTTCCTGATCAGCGGCCAGGTTCCGGGCGATCAGGCGGTGCATACCGCAACCGACGTCCCGCTGTCCGCCTACGGCCGCGGATCACGTCTGTTCCATGGCGTGTTCGACAATACCGACGTCTTCTTCAAGGTCGGCCAGGCCGCGGTCGGCGGCGTCGAATAAGCGCGCGCGAGTTGACCCCAAGCAGCCGTTCGTCCTTGTGCATCGAAGGACGAACGGCTCCGGCGCATTCGATGGCATCCGCCGCCTGGCGCCTCGCCGGTCGCCAGGCGGAGTGCAAGGACGAGGAAGGCGCGTTCAAAGCAACGCGCCGGTCGAGCCGCAGCGCTTCGGCGTGTTCCGCATGTGACTACAGCGGATGTCGCTGCTCGCGGCTGACTTCACGCGACGCGGGACTGCCGCAGAAAAATGTGCAAAAAGCAGCGTGCGGGACAGTCTCGTTGGCGATCGTTGTGCGTGCGACGCGCGCAATGCGCGACCGTCGAATGTGCTGCGATTGCGAAGGATTCGTTATCACCGTTCAGGTCTGTTCGGTGAGTTCGATCACAGGTTCATGACCGTGTTGCCGACTACGCTCCAAGGCCCCTGAAGCGGAGTTTTCACCATGGCGATATTCAATCAACAACCTGCGGCGAAGAAGGAAACATTTGCGTTTCCGCAGGATCCAGCGCCCGCTCCGATCAAGGAGACTCCAGCGGTCACTGACTACGCGGCGCCGCCGAGCCCATCGCACAAGATCAGCGAGCGCAGCGACGCCAAGGAGTCGCTGATCGCTTCCGACATCACCATCGAGGGCAAGATCGAAGGCTCGGGTCACGTACGCATCGCCGGCAAGTTCAAGGGCGACGTGAACGTGCAGGGCGACCTGACCATCGAGAAGGATGCGAAATTGAACGGCAGCGTGCGCGCGAAGCGAGTCACCATTGCCGGCGAACTGGAAGGCAACATCGAAGCCGCGTCCCAGGTCGACCTGCAGCAAAGCGGAGTCCTGATCGGCGATCTGAAGGCGGCCTCATTGACCGTCGCCGCCGGATCGCGCATGCGCGGCCAGGTGGAATTCGGCTGGGACGACAAGACGTCGGCGAAACCGGGCCATCGCAATGGCTCCGAGAACGGCGCCGCAGCGTGAGTTCGACACGCCCGGGCACCGCGGGCACGACGCGCATCTGTCCGCACTGCAAGGCGACGATACTCGAGAGTTCGAGCGTCTGCCCGGCGTGCCAGCACCATCTCCGGTTCGATCCCGCCGCAGCGCAGCGCGCGCAACAGACCACCTCGGCACTGCGTGTCGAAGGAACGGTCCGGCATCCGTCCGACGGCGAGGCGTGGGAGTACTCGATGGTGTTGTCGATCCGCAATGATCGCGGCGAGGAGATCGATCGCAAGCTCGTCGGCGTCGGCGCCATGCGTCCCGGCGAGCAGAGGACGTTCGCGTTGACCGTCGAGATCACCGCCGGCGGCGATCCGGGCGTCCGCAGCAACGGAGCGCGCAGGCACTGATCCGTTGAACGTGGACGGTGCGCGCGCCGTCCATTTCCATCCGGATAGCGCAACGAATTGCCACACATGTCCGTCCCTCCGGGAACGTTCGGACGTCCGCGGCAGCCTGTTGCCGCCGCGCAAGCGCCCGACGTGGAGTCGGCAGCGAACTTACACGTCCCGGAGAATGCTCATGGCTTTGCGCGGATTGCCCTCGTTCTGTCTGTTGTGCACCTTCTCGGTATCGGTTGCGGTTGCTGCTGCCGATGGCTCTGGCGACGTCGCCCCACGCTACGACTCCAAGGACAACGTCAACAGGCTGCCGAGCGAAACGTGGACTACGCCGGAAGGCGATGCCAGGCCCGGGCAGAAGTATTTTTTCTACGCCGTCAATGCGATTTCGCGCCACGAGTACCACTTCGCGATCGATATGTACCAGACCGCCGCGTCGTGGGCCTACAAACCGGCCGAGTACAACCTCGCGGTGATGTACCTGAAAGGCGAAGGCGTGCCGGTCGATCGCCCGCGTGCGATGGCCTGGATGACGCTCGCCGCGGAACGCGGCGACAAGGACTACGTGGCCGCGCGCGAGCTGCTGTATGCGAACCTGAGCGCGGACGAATTCACGCAGGCCAATGCGATCTGGCGCGACCTGAAGAAGACCTACGGCGACGAAGTGGCGATGCCGCGCGCGAAAGCCCGCTGGGCACAGGTGCGCGCCGCGATGACCGGTTCGCATGTCGGCATGCCGGGCAACCTGCAAGTCGGCGCCGCCGGATCGAACGTAAAGCCCGTAGACCTGACGCCATCGGGAAAGTCGGTGGTCGACGGCTTCGGAACTGCCGCCTTCGGTGTCCTCAAGGGCGGCCAGACGGACGGTACGATCGCGTATCGGCAACTGCGTGAGAGCGACAACCCGTACGATCCGAAATTCGAGTGGCATACATCGCCGACGCCCACCGGCACTGCCACGGTCGGACCGGTAACTCCTGTCGCGGAGAAGAGCGCGGGCGGCACTCCGCCTGCAGACAGCTCGGAGCCGCAGCACCGCAACTTCTTCTAGCGCACACCTGGATGGCTTCCGCCGCCGCCCGACACCGACCGGGCGACGGCCTGTCGCCCGCTTCGACGCCGGACACGCCAGCGCGGCGACTTACATCAACACGAGTTCCTCGGCCGAGGTCGGATGGATCGCCACGGTCGCGTCGAAGTCGGCCTTGCGCGCACCCAGCTTCAGCGCGACCGCGAAGCCCTGCAGGATCTCGTCGGCGGCGGCACCGATCAGGTGCACGCCGACGACGCGCTCGTCCGGTCCCGTGCAGACGAGCTTCATCAAGGTCTTTTCCTCGTGCTGTGCAAGCGCGACCAGCATCGGCCGGAACCTCGACCGGTAGACCTTGACCGCGTCACCGTACCGTTCGCGCGCGGCTTCCTCGGTGAGCCCGACCGTGCCAAGCGGCGGATGCGAGAACACCACGGTCGGGATGTTCGCGTAGTCGAGCTTCGCGCCTGCCTGCCCGCCGAACACGCGGTCGGCGAGACGCCGCGATGCGGCGATCGCGACCGGCGTCAGCGCGATGCGGCCGGTCACATCGCCGATCGCATGCACGTTCGGCACATTCGTATCCTGCCATTCGTCCGTGACGACATGGCCGCCCGTGTCGAGCGCGATACCCATGCGTTCGAGGCCCATGTCCGCGGCGTTCGGTGTGCGGCCGATCGCCCAAATCAACTCGTCGAAGCCGGGAGCCGCGGCGCCATTTGCAAGACTCAAGGCGTAGCCATCGGGATCCTTCGCTGCAGCGACCGGCCTGCTGTCGAACGCGAGCTCGATTCCGCGCTCGCGCATCGCCTGCGCGAGCGTGTCGCCCAGGTCATGGTCGAACGGACGCAGCAGGCGGTTGCCACGCGCGAACAGCGTCACCTCGGCACCGAGCGCACGCAGTACACCGGCGAGTTCGATCGCGATATAGCCGCTGCCGACGACCGCGACACGTTTCGGACATGCACGCAGCGCGAAGAAACCATCGGAATCGATGCCGAGCTCGCCGCCGGGAATCGCCGGTCGCTGCGGCCTCGCGCCGGTCGCGATCAGCACATGCGCCGCGTTGAGTTCGCGATCGCCGATGCCGATACGGTTCGGTGCCAGGAAGACTCCACGTTCGTGGAGCAACGTGATGCCGAGATCGGCAAAGCGCCGACGATAGCTCACGTGGATGTTCGCGATGTAGCCCTGCCGGCGTGCGATGAATGTATTCCAGTCGAGCACGCCGGGCGTGAGCGAGAAACCCACTTCACGCGCGATCTGCTGCATCTCGGCCAGCTCCGCGGCCAGCCACATCGCCTTCTTCGGCACGCAGCCGACGTTGACGCAGGTGCCGCCGAGCGCGCCCGGCTCCAGGATCGCCACCCTCGCGCCATGCCTTGCGGCGCGGATCGCCATCGCGATGCCGCCGGAGCCGGCACCGAGGACGACGAGGTCGAAGTCGCTCGCACTCATGCGGTCATTTGTCCGACGCGACTGACGATGCAGCCGCAATCGGCAATGACAGCGTGCTCGGGTGTGCCGTGTCGTGGTAGAGCGTGACCGTGACCTTGCGCGCGTCCTTGCCGGATTCATCGGCGACCGTGCCACCGGTGTTGTAGTTCTTCTCCGCATACATCGAGTTCACCGGTCCGATCGTCAGGCGCAGGCGGCTGCCCTTGCCGAGGCGCCGCGCGACGAAGGTGAAGTGCTCGAAATCGTAACGTTCCACGGCACCTGGCTTCACGAGCTGCGCCTCACGCGGACCGTGGCGATAGCGCGCACGCAATGCATCGCTGCTCAGGAACACGCTGCTGCCATCGGGCTTGACCTCGAACAGGTAGACCGCGAGATCGGTATCGGGCTGGTCGAGCGCGATCGATGCAGAAAGCTTCGGGAATCCGGCGATGTCGGTGTCCGCGGCGAACGCGGGCGAGTGGTAGAACAGCGCCTTGCCGGACGCCATCATCACGCCGCGCTGGTCGGTCAGGCCGTTCTGCGAGTCCTCCTGCTCCCACGCCGCCGAACTGGTGTCGAGCGAGTCGTAGACATAGCGATCCGGCTTGCCGCCATCGGCCTTGTCGCGGCGCAGATCGCCGGCCGCGAACACGTCGTTCGCGCGCGCGCCGACCGAAGCGAGATGCCAGGCCTCGTTGCGCGCCGTCACGGCCTCGAGCGTCGGCGCGTAGCGCCAGGCTTCCTCGCCGGTCAGGTAGAACGCGACCTTGTCCTTCAGGAACTCGGGTTTCGCGCCATCCTTCAGCGTCCAGTCGTACCACGCCTTGTGCAGCGCGTTCATGTCGAGCAGTGAAGCCTTGCCGAACTTCAGGCCGCCGACGTCGGCCTTCGGCGTGCGCGTGCCGGGGTGATCCCATGGCCCGATGATCAGGTAGTGCTTCGCCTTCGCCTCGGCCGATCCGTACTTCATGTGCCCGCCGTAGTACGCCAATGCGCCGGGCTGGTCGCCATCGTACTGACCGCAGATGCTGAGGATCGGCAACGCGAGCTTCGCGTATTGTTCCGGCGTCGGGCTGAAGCTGTCCCAGTACGCATCCTGCATCGGGTGCGAAACCCAGGTCTGGAAAATCGGTGACGGATTGCCGATGTAGCGGTCGAGTTCCTTGAACGGTGCATGCGCTTCGTACCAGCGCCGGAACTGGGCGCCCCAGAAGTCCATGTCGCCGAAGATGCTCTCCTGCGCGGCGCGCCCGCTGACCAGGGTCAGCCATTGCGTGTCGTAGGAATAGAACATGTTGTGCTGCATCGGATAGTCGACGCCGGGTTTCGGCGAGGCGACCGGCACGATGGTCGCCAGATGCGGCGGGAATTCCTTCGCCGCCGCCCATTGATCGTAGCCGGCGTAGGAGCCGCCCCACATCGTGACCTTGCCATCGCAATACGGCTGCGCGGCCAGCCATTCGACGACGTCGTGCGCATCCTTCGCCTCCTGCAGCAGCGGTGTGAACTGCCCTTCCGAATTGCCGCGGCCGCGCACGTCGACGGTCAGGAACACATAGCCGTGCGCGGCGAAATACATGCCGCGCTCGTGGTAAGTCTGCGCGATATAGGGTGTCAGCGTGAATGCACAGGGCAGCGCCTGCTTGTGGTCGCGCGGTTTGTACAAGGTCGCATTGAGCTTCACGCCGTCGCGCAACGGAATCTTGACGCCCCACTGGAACTCGACCGGAGCAGGTGTCGCCTCCGCGGCATAGGCGCTGCAAGCGAAGCATGTGCCAAGCGCGAGGAGGATGGCGAGAGCGCGAGCGCTATGAAACATGGATTCCCCCTTGATTTCTGTTTGACCCGCATGGGTCAGGCAAAACGATCGACCGCGAACGCCGCCAGATCGAGCGATGGCTTGCTGCCGGTGACGATCTCGCTGACCAGCTGCCCGGTTCCCGCCGACATGGTGACACCGAGCATGCCGTGCCCGGTCGCCAGGACCAGATTGTCGACGCATGGCGCCCGTCCCAGCATGGGCAGATCGTCAGGGGTCATCGGCCGCCAGCCGTACCACTCTTCGACGACCGCCGGGCCTTCCGGCTCGCGCAGGAACGCTGCAGCGCCGCGCCGGAGCGCATCGAGGCGGGTGCGGTTCAGCGTGGTGTCGTAGCCGGCGAATTCCATCGTGCTGCCGAGGCGATAGCCCGAGCCCCAGGCGGTCACGCAGACGCTCGGCTCCTTCAGTGTCATCGGAATGCGCGGACACAGCGCCGGCCGTGTGTAGGTGATCGAGTAACCCTTGCCAGGCTGGATCGGGATGCGCAGATCGAGCTGGCTCGCGAGGCGAGGCGACCACGCGCCGAGCGCGAGCACGACATCACGGCCAGCGAAGTCGCCGGCCGAGGTCGCGACCTTCGCGATACGCGTTCCTTCGCGCACGATCGCATCGACGCGCGTCTGTTCCTCGATGATGCCGCCCTTCGCACGCACCACGCGCGCGAGTTCGGCAACGTAACGATCGGGCCGCAGCTGCGCATCGCCGGGATTGAACAGCGCGCCGGCCACACCCGACTTCAACGCCGGCTCGCGCGCGAGCGTGGCCTGCGCATCGAGCGCATCGACGTGAACGCCGACTTCGGCCAGCCTTTCATGCAGCGCCCGTGCCTGTTCGAAATTCGCCTCATCGCGAAACACGTTCAGGGTACCGAGCGCCTCGAACTCGCAGTCGAGGCGTTCGCGGCGCACGATCTCCTCGATCAACGCGCGCGAGCGCAGCAGCAGCGGCGCCTTGGCCCGCGTCGCGCGGTCGAAATCCTTCCAGTTGCAGCGCCCGGCGAAATCGAACAGCCAGCGCAGCAGCGCCGCATCGGGGCGTGGCCGGATTCGCAATGGCGCGTCCGCCTTGAACAACCAGCGCAACGCGGTACCGATCATGCCCGGCATCGCCAGCGGCGCCGCGTGGCTCGGCGTCAGCGTGCCGCAGTTGCCGTGCGAACTGCCGCAGCCGACCGTGCCCTGTTCGAGCACGGTCACGCCGCGCCCCGCTTCGAGCAGGTAGTACGCGCAGGCGAGGCCGATCACCCCGCCGCCGAGAATCAGCACATCCGATGTCCGCGTCGTCATCCGGCGATTGTACGGGGCGCCGGCCCGGCTCCGCTCAACTCGTGCCGGTCCTCGCCGCGTAGGCGTCGAGCACGCGCGCCGAATACACCAGCGCGGCGCCGGCATTCAACGCGACCGCGACACCGAGCGCCTCGGCGATCTCATCCTTGCTGGCGCCGGCCTTGACGGCCGCGTCGGTATGTACGGTGATGCAGCCGTCGCAGCGTGTCGTCACCGCAACGGCGAGCGCGATCAACTGACGCGTCTTCTCGTCGAGATGGCCGGTCTTCGCGCCGGCACCGCTCAAGGTCGCATACCCCTTGACCGTGTCCGGACTCAGGCCACCGATCTCGCCAATGCGCTGCTTCAGCTGGTCCCGATACGCATTCCAGTCGTACATCATGGCGAGACCTCCTCTGTGGGGCGCCCATCCTGCACCGATCGGCCAGCGCGCGCCAACCGCGATCAGCCGAGTCCGAGCGGCGCGAACAGCACCTTCCAGCGGATCATCAGGATCACCGTCGCCAGCATCAGCGCGACGACCAGTCCGTGCCGCAGTTTGCGCCAGGCCGACCAGTCGCGCGCGCGCAGCGCCGAACCCAGCGCGAACAGCGCGACGACGCTCGCCGCGGCGGCGAAATAGGCTGCGACGACGACGACACGCATCCATGTCGTCGGATAGTCGAACAGCGCCGCGTCGTCGCTGGTCGTGGCCGCGACCACCGCGGCGAGGCCAAGGAACGCGAGCCACAGCAGCGCCGCGGTGACCGCGGCCAGCGTCGCTCCCTGGCCGCCGCGCACCCGCACGCGCGCGCTCGACCGATGCCAGGCAGCGGCGAGCGCCAGGGCCGAGAGCACGGCCACGAGGCCCAGCGCGATGAGCAGAGTCCGCGGATTGCCCGCTGCTCCGACGCGGTCGGCGACCGAATGCCCGTAGGCGCTGGCAAGCCCGGTCACCGCACCGCCGACGCCTGTCAGGAACGCGATATGGCTGCCATCCTCGATCGCGCGGAAGCTGTCCGTGCCATCGGCGACATAGCGACGCGATTCGCCACCGGCGTCGATGACGAGATAACCGTCGCGCGTCACGCTCACCTCGGCGGTCGAAGCCGACAGCGGCGCCTCCAGCGTCGAATACGCACGGCGTTCGCTGAGGTAGGCCCCGGCGTAGCGCTTGCCGGTTTCCGTGAAGTCCGCGGGCGGCGCCGGCGCCGGCCCCGGACGTGCATCGGGCAGCAGGCGCTCGATCACCAGCCGCGGCAAGTCGGCGACGAGCGCGCGACCGGTATCGGTGTTGGTCGATACGAACACACCGATGCCTGCCTCGGGCAAGGTCACCATGTTGGAGTGGAAGTACTCGGTGTCACCGGCATGCTCGAGGCTTTCGTAGCGACCGTAGCGCTCGCGGAAGAAACCGTGCGCGATGCCGCCCACCGCGGGTGCGTTGCGGAAATCGACGGCCGCGAGCGTTGCGAACGTCGCCGGCTGCAGGATCGTCGCACCATCGAGCGTGCCCCGATTCAGCAACATGCGCATCCAGCGCGCCATGTCCACCGCACTCGCCGACCCTGCACCGGCCGGAGCGATCTGCCCTATGAACTCGAACGGCTTCGCGGTATAGCCGCCCTGCTCGCGCTGGAACGCCGTCGAGTACGCCGCTTGCAGCGTGGGGTCGACGCGGCGTGCGTCGCTCTTGGCGAGCGGTTCGCGGAACGTCGCATGCTGCATGCCGAGCGGCGCCAGCAGGTGGTGTTCGACATAGGCCTCGAACGGTTCGCGGGAGACCTGCGCGACGATCGCGCCGAGCAGACCGACCCCGTAGTTCGAATACACCGCATGCAGGCCCGGAGGGCGCACGCGCCTGGGCCGGTATTTCGCCAGGTAGTCGTCGAGCGCCAGCACGTGGTCGGGCGCGCGTGCGAACAGATGGCCGAGCGCGCTGTCCTCGAACCCGGCCGTGTGCGTCATCAGGTGACGCAGCAGCACGGGCGGATAGCCCGCATCGGCGAGCCGCAGCGATTCGGGCAGGTAGCGGTTCGCTTCCGCGTCGGGATCGAGCTTGCCGGCCTCGATGAGCTGCATCGCGGCAACATAGGTGAACGTCTTCGAGATCGAGCCGATGCGGAACAGCGTGGCCGCGCCATCGACTGCGCGCTGCGGCGCGAGCGCCGCGTCACCGTATCCGCGCACGAGCAGGTCGTGATTGCGATCGACGACTGCGACGGTCACGCCGGCGATGCCTTGCTTCGTCATGGTGGCGCGCACGACGCCATCGACGAAATCCGCGATCGGCGATTCGATCCCGCTCGCCGTACCGGCCGTGGCGGATACTTCCGCGATGGACGCCGGGGCGGCCCGCGGCGCCGGCAATTCGTCGGGTCGCGGGGCCTGCTCGAGCTGTGCGATCACGGCTGCAGGCAGCATCGCGACTGCCGACGCGACCAGCAGAAGCAGGGTGCGCACCCTGCGATGACGAGCGCGCCCGGTGGGCCGCCTCGGGAGTGGTTGCATCGCTCAGTTCCCCTTGATCCGATAACCCGGCCCCGGCACGAAGCGCCCCGGCTTCGCTCCGGTGTGCCTGCCGTCGCGCACGACCTCGACACCATTGACGACGACTTCGCTCACACCGGTCGCGAACTTGCGCGGGTCGTCGTAGCGGGCGTGGTCGGCGATCGTGGCCGGATCGAACACGACGAGGTCGGCATGGTAGCCGTCCTTCAAGTAGCCGCGATCGCGCAGTTTGAAATTGTCGGCCGGCAGCCCGGACAGGCGGCGTACCGCATCTGGCAACGTATCCACCTGCTCGTCGCGCACGTAGCGGCCGAGAAAGCGCGCGAAGTTGCCGTACGCACGCGGGTGCGGCTGCGATTTCAGGAACACGCCGGCGGGCACGAACGAACCCTCGTCGGAACCCAGCGCAGTCCACGTTTGCGACAGGCCAAGCTTCACGTTGTCCTCGCTCATCAGGAAGAACGCCGTGTCGACGTGTGCGTGATCCTCGATCACGAGGTCGATCGCCGCGTCCTCGGGCGAGGTGCCTCGCAGCCGCGCCACATCGGCGAGCGTCTTGCCGGTCATCGGCTTCAGCTTCGCGTTCTTGAAGCCGATCAGCACGACGTTGCCGGGATCGCCGGCCATGTAGCAGAGGTTTTCCCAATCCTTGCCGGGCTGCCTCATCTCGGTGACCAGTTGTGCGCGGACAACCGGGTCCTTGAGGCGCCCGATCCAGGCATCCAGCTCGCCCTCCTGCACCGCCGGCGGCATGCAGGCATTGAGGCCGGTCGCGCCTGCGGTATAGGCGTACATGTTCGCGCTGATCGACAGGCCCCGCGCGCGTGCCGCGTCGATGCGCGCGATCGCCTCGCGCATCTTCGGCCAGTTGTCGCGGCCGGCGGCTTTGAGGTGGTAGATCTCGGCGTGCACGCCGGCGGCCCTGGCGATGCCGACGAGTTCGTCGATGCCCTGAAGCAGGCGGTCGCCCTCGCTGCGCAGATGCGAGATGTAGGCACCGCCATATGGCGCCGCGGCCGTGGCCAGTGCGGTCAATTCGTCGGTCTTCGCGTAGCTGCCGGGAAAATAGATCAGCGCCGAGGCGACGCCGAGCGCGCCTTGCTCCATCGCCTCGCGCACCAGCGCCTGCATGCGTTCGAGTTCGGCCGGCGCCGGCGCGCGGTTCGCGTTGCCGAGCACGTTCTGGCGCACCGTGCTGGCGCCGACGAACGAGGCGATGTTCGGCGAGATGCCTCGCTTCTCTAGCCAGGTCATGAACTCACCGAGCGAAGTCCAGGTGATCGCGTACCGGATATCGCCCTGCTCGTCGCGCGCTTCCTTCTTCATCGCCGCGGTCAGCGGTCCGTACGACCAGCCTTCGCCGAAGACTTCGAGGGTGACGCCTTGCAGGATGTCCGACATCGAGCGGCCATCGGCAATCAGCGCATCCGGCGCCCACGACAGCACGTTGATGAAACCCGGCGCGACCGCATGGCCCTTCGCATCGATCTCGCGCCGCCCACGCGCGTTCGCCAGATCTCCGATCGCCGCGATGCGGTCGCCGCGGATGCCGACATCGGCCTGTCGTGCCGCGCCGCCGGAGCCGTCATAGACCATGCCATTGCGCACGATCAGGTCATAGCGGTCGGCACGCTGCGCCGGACCCGAGGCGAAACAGCCGCCGAGCAACACTGCGAGCAGTGCGCCGGCCAGCCGGTGTGAACGCATGTGCATGATCGGGCCCTCCTTCCCGAAAAACGCGAGCGTACCGCAGACACGCGCTCCACAAACGCTGGCATCAAACCTGCAGAGACGCCGTGCATACCGCGACCGCCGGATACGCCCATGAAGGTATCGACGAACGAACTCCTGCTCGCATTGCGCGCACCGAATTCAGGTTGGCTGGCTGCACTGGTCTGTGCGCTCGACGAGGCGCTCCAGGATCCGGATTTCGGCGAGCCGCAGCGCCGGCTGGTACGCGACCTGCTCGACGCCGGCGACGTGCCGTATGCGGTCGCGGCCGCCGCGAACGAGCGCCTGGTCCGCTTCGAGGAGACCGTGAAGGATCTGCATTCGCTGCTGGTCGCGCCTACGACCGAACCTGTGACCGACGTCACAATGCGTCCGAAATTGACACTTTGCGGCAGCGCTGCCTGAGCCATACGCAGTCGCACGGCCCGTTGTTCACGTATTGACACCCCGGCCTCGCTCGGCGAGCGTACGCGCGTGACACTCGCCGGACGCCTCTCCCTCCTTGCCACCCTTGCCGTCCTGCTCGCCGCCTGCAGCAGCGCCCCGCATCGTCCGCAACCGCCCCTGCTGGCCGGCACGCCGCGCGCCGACGCGGCCAATGCGGTGCTGTTCCGCGCGATCGCGCTGGTCGGCACGCCCTATCAATTTGGCGGCAACACGCCACAGGGCGGTTTCGATTGCAGCGGCCTGGTCGGCTACGTGTTCCGCGACGCAGCCGGTGTCGGCCTGCCGCGTACCTCAGCGGAAATGAGCGACCTGCCCGCGCGCAAGCTGGCGGGTGATTCGCTGCAATCGGGCGATCTGGTGTTCTTCGAGGACGGCCGACGCATCAGCCATGTCGGCATCTATGTCGGCGAGCGCCGCTTCGTGCATGCGCCGAACAGCGGCGGCACGGTGCGGCTCGACAGCCTCGACAGCGCCTGGTGGCGCGAGCATTTCGTCTACGGGAAGCGCGTGCTGGATTGATGCACACGTTCCCGAAGGGCGGACCGGTCAGTGGTGCTCGTGCCCACCCGCGCCGTGCGCGTGGCGATGCGAGATTTCCTCGGCCGTCGCGTCACGGATGTCGGTGATCTCGATGTCGAACGCGAGCGTCTTGCCGGCGAGCGGATGGTTGAGGTCGACGTCGATCACGCTGGATCCGACCTTCTGCACGACGACCATGCGCGGGCCGCCTTCCTTGGTCTGCAGCACGGTGCTCATGCCCGGCTGCAGGTGTTCGGCGTCCTCGAAATACTTCTTCGGCACGCGCTGGAAGAAATCCGCGCGACGCTCGCCGTAGGCCTCGCCGGGCGCGACGCTGACCGCGAAGCGGTCGCCGACCGCGTGGCCGTGCAGCGCCTTCTCGAGACCGGGAATGATGTTGCCATGACCGATCAGCACGGTCAGCGGCTCGCCGCGCTCGCGCGAAGAGTCGACCGGCACGTCGCCGCCGTCGCTGACGCTGTAATGGAACGAGACGACCTTGTTCGCTTCGACGTTCACCTTGCACTCCACCGCGGAAAAAGCGCGCGAGCCTAGCAGGTTATCGATGCCTCGTCATTCCATGGCCGGCGCCGGCGAAGCCGCGCCGAAGCGCGCGCCCCGCGCCTCGGGCCCGAGCGCGGTCACGACTGCGAGCAGCACGGCGACCGCGGCGATGAAGGTCGCCATCGCGAACGCGTAGTCGCCGCCGCGCTGTGCGGCAAACCAGGTCAGGAACGGTGCGCTGAACGACGCCAGTAGATTGCCGCCTTGATAGGCAAACCCGGGCAGGGTCGCGCGCACCGCGTCCGGCGACAGCTCGTTCAGATGCACCGGCACGACGCCCCAGGCGCCCTGCACCATCACCTGCAGCAGGAACACACCGAGTGCGAGCAGGACGACCGATCCGCCATAGGCCCAGAGCGGGATCATCGGCAACGCCAGCAGCGCCGCGGTGATGATCGCGCGACGGCGGCCGATCTGGTCCGACCATGCACCAAAGAAGAGTCCGCCGACGATCGCGCCGAGGTTCAGCGTGATCGTCAGCCAGGCAACGGTGCGTGTATCGAAGTGCAGCTGCTCTTTCAGGAACGTCGGATACAGATCCTGCGAGCCATGGCTGAACAGATTGAACGCCATCATCAGCACGACCAGATACGCGAACAGGCCCCAACGCCCGCGCATGGTAGCGAGCAGGCCCGGGCGCGGCTGCGCGACATCGCCGCGCGCGGACACCCATACCGGCGATTCCGGCACGTGCCGCCGGATGTACAACACGAGCAGCGCCGGCAGCACACCGATCGCGAACATGCCGCGCCAGCCGATATGGTCGAACAGCAACAGGTAGCACAAGCCACCCAGCAGATAACCGGCCGCATAGCCTTCCTGCAGCAGGCCGGACACGACGCCACGCGCTTTCGGCGGGATCGACTCCATCGCGAGCGAGGCGCCGATGCCCCACTCGCCGCCCATCGCGATGCCGAACAGCGCACGCACGACCAGCAGCACGGCCAATGAGGGCGCCAGCGCCGAGGCGGCCTCGAGCACCGCGAACAGGACGATGTCGACCATCAGCACCGGCCGTCGCCCGTAGCGATCGGCGAGCCGCCCGAAGAGATACGCGCCGAGCGGACGCATCGCCAGGGTCAAGGTCAGCGAGAACGCGACTTCCTTGATCCCGACCTGGAATTCGTGCGCGATCTCCGGGATCACGAAGACCAGCAGGAAGTAGTCGAACGCATCGAGCGTCCAGCCGAGAAAACTTGCGAACACCACCTTGCGCTGCCGCGTATCGAGTTCACGCAGCGTGGCGAGGAACGTCATGGATCGCACTCCTTCGGGCGGTTCGTGTGCCGCTTCGTTGAATTTTGCCTGCGGACCCTAGCACAGCTGTTCGCCAACGAACGCGCCTTGATGCGGCGTCCTGCGCTGCTTGATGCGGAACTGGCTATCCTGCACCGCAATGAGCCCCCGCGCTCCCGTGTGAAGCCGCTCCCTGCATGGCCAATTCAGCGCATCGTGCGATCGCCAACCGCATAGCCGCACGCTTCCGCCGTCCCTGGCATCGCGACTACGCGCGCAACAAGCTGCGTTTCGATCCAGCCTATGCAGCAGTCGCCGCGTTGGTCACCGGTGGCCGCGAGGACGTGCTCGACATCGGCTGCGGCCTCGGCCTGCTCGGCTTCTACCTGCGCGAACGCGGATTCCATGGGCGCTGCCATGGTGTCGATTTCGACATGCAGAAAATCGCCGAGGCACGTCGCATCGCGCGCGAATACGACGATGGCCTGGTGTTCGACGACGGCGATGCGAATGCGCTGCCGGACTTCTGCGGCCACGTCGTGCTGCTCGACGTACTGCACTATCTCGACGCGGCGGACCAGCAACGGCTGCTGCTCCAGGCCGCCGCACGTGTCGCGCCCGGTGCGCTGCTGATCGTGCGCAACGTGCTGCGCGATCGCAGCTGGCGTTTCTACGCGACCGTGCTCGAGGAGCGCTTCATCTACGCGCTGCGCTGGATGCGCAGCCCGGCAAGGCATTTCCCGGTACGCGCGGAAATCGAAGCGCCACTGCATGCTGCGGGGCTGGCTGTCGACATACGCCCGCTGTGGGGGCGCACGCCGTTCAACAGCTTCGTGGTCATCGCGCGCCGGGAAGCCTGAACCGAGGAAGGGTTCCGCGCCTCGCCATCGTATGACCCCGCCATTCGTTGGTAGGAGCGGCTTCAGCCGCGATGCTTTGGCGCGGCGAACACCCTCCCCACCCAACCCTCCCCTTGAAGGGGAGGGCTTCAAGCATCGCGGCTGAAGCCGCTCCTACGGAAGATAGCGTCGGTAATCGCGAGGCTCATGCGCCGCGACGCCGTCGCCGCATGCGCAGATGCAGTGCGGCACGGCGGTCGGCGAGTTCACGCGCGCGGCGCTGACGGGATTCGCCGTCATCCGCCGCGGCAGGCAGGGAGCTCCGGAACGCGCAGAACTCCGCATACGCCTTGCGCACGCGGCGCAACCGGCGCAGCAGGAGTTCGATCATGATCGCGTCATCGAGCAAGCCGATCACCGCGATATGGTCGGGAATCAAATCGTCCGGATCGCTGAAATACGCAAGACTCTGGATGACGTCGGCGCGCTCGGGATCGGTCAGCGCCCAGACCTCGTCCTCGAGCATCATGATCAGCCGCTGCACCTCGACCAGACGCTTGCGCACATAAGCGGGCGCGCCGCTCGTGTCGAGGTGGTCGAGTGCGTACTTGGCCGCGTCGATCACGTCGACCTCGTCGGCGCCACGCATGGTGTGCCGCGCACGTGCGAGCGCCGCCTGGAAGCGGTCGACGTCGTCGGGCTCGAGATCGAGGGTTATGCGCATGCGGGAATCCGGCGCGGAGGGTACGCGCAGACAGGGCACACGGTCAAAGCCGGGGCATGCGACGAACGAATAACGTGATAACCATTGAGGTCGAGCGCGGTGCGGCGCGGCATCGTAAACTGGCCCATTCGAATGATCGCACGAGCGACACGCCGCGCATGCCCGCCCTGACCCACCTGCAACGCCTCGAAGCCGAGAGCATCGACATCCTGCGCGAGGCGGTCGCCGAGGCCGAGCACCCGGTCATGCTGTATTCGATCGGCAAGGACAGCTCGGTGATGCTGCACCTCGCACGCAAGGCGTTCTTTCCGTCGCGCCCGCCGTTCCCGCTGCTGCACGTCGACACGACCTGGAAGTTCCGCGCGATGTACGAATTCCGCACGCGCATGGCCGCGGAATCAGGCATGCCGCTGCTGATCCATCGCAACCCGGAGGCCGAACGGCTGGGCATCAATCCGTTCGAGCACGGCTCGTCGGTGCACACCGACCTGTGGAAGACACAGGGGCTGAAGCAGGCGCTGGACGAACACGGTTTCGACGTCGCGTTCGGCGGCGCGCGACGCGACGAGGAAAAATCGCGCGCGAAGGAGCGCGTGTTCTCGTTCCGCTCCGCGCAGCATCGCTGGGACCCGAAGAACCAGAGGCCCGAGCTCTGGCGCCTGTACAACGCGCGCAAGAACCGTGGCGAAAGCATCCGCGTGTTTCCGTTGTCGAACTGGACCGAACTCGACGTCTGGCAGTACATCCATCTCGAGAACATCCCGATCGTGCCGCTCTACTTCGCCGCGGAGCGGCCGGTCGTCGAGCGCGACGGCCAGCTCGTGATGGTCGATGACGAACGCTTCCCGCTGCACGACGGCGAGAGTCCTCAACTGCGCAACGTGCGCTTCCGCACACTCGGTTGCTACCCGCTGACCGGCGCGATCGAATCGCAGGCCGACACCCTGCCGGCGATCATCCGCGAGATGCTGCTGGCGCGGACCAGCGAACGCCAGGGCCGCGTGATCGATCGTGACGGCAACGCAGCGATGGAGAAGAAGAAGGCCGAGGGTTATTTCTGATGAGTGCGACGACTGCGCCGATCGAGGGCGACATCGAGACCTATCTCTCCGCGCACCAGCGCAAGAGCCTGCTGCGCTTCATCACCTGCGGCAGCGTCGATGACGGCAAGAGCACGCTGATCGGACGTCTGCTCTACGAGACGAAGGCGCTGCTCGAAGATCAGCTGAGCGCGCTCGAGGGCGATTCGCGCAAATTCGGGACACAGGGCGACGACCTCGATTTCGCCTTGCTCGTCGACGGCCTCAGCGCCGAGCGCGAACAAGGCATCACGATCGACGTCGCCTACCGCTTCTTCGCGACCGAGCGGCGCAAGTTCATCGTTGCCGACACCCCGGGGCACGAGCAGTACACGCGCAACATGGTCACCGGCGCCTCGACCGCCGATCTCGCGGTGATCCTGATCGACGCGCGCAAGGGCGTGCTCACGCAGACGCGCCGGCACAGTTACCTGGTTTCGTTGCTCGGCATCCGCCATGTCGTGCTCGCGGTCAACAAGCTCGACATGGTCGGCTGGTCGCGAGAAGTCTTCGACGCGATCGAGCGCGAATACCGTGAATTCGCGGCGAAACTCGGCATCAGCCACATCGTCGGCATTCCACTGTCCGCACTGCGCGGCGACAACATCACCGCGCCGAGCGCGAACACGCCGTGGTACCTCGGTCCGAACCTGCTGCACTACCTGGAGAACGTCAAGGTCGACACGACCCGCGAAACCGGGCCGTTGCGCATGCCGGTGCAGTGGGTGAACCGTCCGAACCTCGATTTTCGCGGGTTTTCCGGGCGCATCCTCGGCGGCCGCCTGCAACCCGGCGATGCGGTCCGCGTGCTGCCGGGAGGCCGGCAGTCGACGGTCACGCGCATCGTCACGTTCGACGGCGATCTCGCCGAGGCGCAGGCCGGGCAATCGGTGACGGTCACGCTCGCCGACGAGATCGACGTCAGCCGCGGCGACGTGATCTGCGCGGCGGACGATCCGGCCGGTTTGGCCGACCAGTTCGAGATCACGTTGGTCTGGATGGCCGACGAGCCGATGCTGCCCGGACGTCCCTACCTGATCAAGCTCGGCGCGAGCACGGTCGGTGCGTCGTTTGGACAGCCGAAATACGTCGTGGACGTGAACAGCCTCGACCACCTCGCCGCGAAGACGCTGCATCTCAACGACATCGGCGTGTGCAATCTCACGCTGGATCACGCGGTCGCGTTCGATCCGTACGGCGAGAATCGCGACATGGGCAGCTTCATCGTGATCGACCGCTTCACGAATCGCACGGTCGGCGGCGGCATGCTGCACTTCGCGCTGCGCCGCTCGCAGAACATCCACTGGCAGGCGGTCGATGTCGACAAGCAGGCGCGCGCGCGCCAGAACGGGCACAAGCCGTGCGTGCTGTGGCTGACCGGACTGTCCGGCAGCGGCAAGTCCACGATCGCAAACATCGTCGAGCGACAGCTGCATGCACTCGGCGCGCGCACCTATCTGCTCGACGGCGACAACGTGCGCCACGGCCTCAGCAAGGACCTCGGCTTCACCGACGCCGACCGGGTCGAGAACATCCGGCGCATCGGCGAGGTCGCCAAGCTCATGGTCGACGCGGGCCTGATCGTGATCACCGCGTTCATCTCGCCGTTCCGCTCCGAGCGCCGGCTCGCGCGCAGCATGGTCGAGGCCGGCGAGTTCATAGAGATTTTCGTCGACACACCGCTCAGCGTCGTCGAGCAACGCGATCCGAAGGGCCTGTACAAGAAGGCGCGCAGGGGCGAACTCAGGAACTTCACCGGTGTCGATTCGCCCTATGAGACTCCGGAAACACCCGAGTTGCACATCGAGACGCTGAAGGGCACACCGGAGAGCGCGGCAGCCACCATCGTGGAATATCTCACCGGACGTGGCGTCGTCCGGAACGCTGGGTAAGCATCCGTATCGAAGCACGAGCGGCGCGGCGCCGAGCGGCTCGCCCTTCGAAACCTCAGAGCAAACGGCTTCGGCAAGACTTCTACTGCCTCCCTCGCAAAGCCCGGGGGAATCCCCTGCTGTTCCGGCATCCTCGACGTGCCCGCTGATCTTCGGCAGTGTCTGAATCAGCAACCCGCGCACGCCGCTCGATCAATACGGGGCGAGGTACAGCAAGGTCGCCATCATCGCGATGCAGACGAGCACGACGCCCAACGCCAAGCCCTGCGAAAGGCCTTCGCGCATCCGGGCGCTCACGCGCGCCTCGCCTCACGGTGGGCCTTGAATCGATCCAGCGCGCTTTGAAGTTCCTGGCTGCGCTCGTACAGCGCCTTGAACCGTTTTCGCGTCGAGATCGCCGCGTGGATCAACTGGGCGCGCGCGAGCAGGTCGTCGCGTCGACGCATCTGGCCAGGTTGGCACAACTGCGCGCAGGCCGCTTTTGCTTGCTCCAGGATGCTGCCTGCGGACAGCGTATCCGGGATGCGCTTGACAATCATCTTGCCCTCTCTGTCGACTCGCCCATCGCCCGGCATCCTTCCGGTATCGCAAGTCCGTGCGGCTGCCAATCACACTACGGAGTCGACCACGGCGAGCCTACGCTCCTGCCCTGGTGTTGTCGCCGGGTTTGGAACGATTTCCCGTGCGAAGCCGCCACCCGCACGCGTAGGAATTCTCGTACGCGGCGATTTGTCTTCGCACCGAGAGCCGTCGGCACCGCCGACGGCGCCGACACGACGGTCAGGAACGGCGGTACCACCACTGCGGTGGCACGATCAGATGCGCGGCACCGCTTCCGCCGGCACGCGGACAGATCCCGCCTGGCGGTAAACGGGAACACTGCGTGCATGAAGCGTTCGCCACGCGGCAAGCACGTCGTCGACATCGAGTGCATCGACGCGCCCGCCGCGCGCAGGGCCACCCACTTCATGCACGTCGCTGCCGGTGGCACTACGCGGCCTCCACTGCTCCGGCGACGCGCTGCCGAACAGCACCACCAGCGGACAACCCAGCGCCGCCGCCACGTGGGCCGGACCCGTGTCGACCGAAATCATGCTGTGCGCAATCTCCAGCAAGGCCATCAGCCGCCGCAGCGGCAGCGCATCGGCGACCACCTCGATCCCCGCTTCTGCCGCCGCCTTGCGGATATCGTGCAGCCAGGCCGCTTCATGCGGCGCCCCGCACAGCAGCACCCGCGATGCGGGTAGGGCGGTGCGGATTGCACGCGCGAGTTGCGCCCAGCGATCCACCGGCCACCATCGGTCGTCCTCGGCTCCGCGCACACCGTTCCAGCGCACGGTCCCTTTGTTCGCCGGCTGCAGCAATACCAACGGGGCGCCAGCCAGTCCACTCGCGTGCAGCCATGCAGCGCAATCGGCGCGGTCCGCATCGTCCACCTGCAAGACAGGCGCTGCCGATACGACCTCCGTTCCGGCATGATCGCGGCTGTCGCGGAAGGCGTCCGGGGTACGCGCTCCGAAGCGCAGCAACCTGTCGACCCAATGTTCACCCTCCCGGGTCTCCATCTCGGACAGGAACACGCAGTTTTCGCGCCTGATGCCGGCAAGCGCCAGCATTCGCCTGATCTTGAGCAAGGCGCGCGGTTCCGGCTCGCAGACGTATACCGGTGCATCACGCAGGCGGCGCAGGCTGACGATCGCGCGCCAGCGTTCCGGACTGAGTGCGAGGGGGCGGTGTCCGTCCCGCAACTGGATGACGCGCGCGACGTCCGCATGCCCTGCATACAGCGGCACCGGCCATGTGCCGCGCGCCAGCAGCGTGCACGGCAGCCCGTAGCGTCGATGCAGGTGGTGCAGCAACGGCTGCAGCAGCACGGTGTCGCCGAGACGTCCGAAACGGACAACCACGGCGCTGATTTCTCTTTGCGTCAAGGGAGTATCCGGCAACCAAGGTCGTTCCAGAGGCCGCGTCGCACGAAACGTTGCCTACGCACGCGACAGGAGGAGCGGCGAAGGTTAATCCAGCACGGGTGCCGTGCGATGAACAATCGCATACCGTACACGTCGTGCGGACCGGGCGGAAGCATGGCACGCCATCCGCATCGCCCCAGCGCATGGTCTCGGCGCAACATTCTGCACTGGTGCTGCCGCATGTCAGGTCTTGTTACATTCATGGATTGCGCGAACAACGGCCCGCGCCGGATAGCCAACGCGCGCGCCGGACAGGACTGACTCATCGCGTCGAACCAACACGCGCAGGCCAGGTAGACGCGGATAGCTTTTCGCACATGGAACGCTCCCCGCCAGGCCGAGGAAGCAGCATTTGCCGGAACCCCTGCCATCATGATATCGCCTGTCCCGTAAACCAACGGCCTCGCAATCGCTGTCAGACTGACGGTGCCGACGACGCAGCCAGCGTTTTTATCAAGTGCGTCCAACGTCCTCGAGCCGTGGCCCAACCAAACAATCCGCTAGGGAAGGAAATATGAAACACGCTCACGTGATGGTCGTAGTGAACGCCCTGATTCTTCCGGTGATCTCGGGGTGGGCGGGTAGCGCAGCTTCTATCGCGTCCGATCTGCCAGACGGTCCGGTCATTCATATCGAAGATGTGGCCGCCTTCTACAAGCTCTACGATGCGACGAACGGACATCCCACCGCCGAGCAGTTGCAGCACGAATATCTCGATCCTGGCTCGGCAGGGCTTCATCGCATGGCCCAATTGCGCAACGTCACCGGCGCCTCGATCGCAGCGGCCATGACCAAGTATCCGGACATCTATGCCGATGCCAAGCGCTGCATGGCCGTGCTGCCAACGGGGCGCAAGCGTGTGGCGACGGCCCTGCACAATCTGGGGCACCTCTACCCCGAGGCGCAATTCCCGCCGGTGACCATCGCTATCGGACGGGGCAAGCCTGTGGGCGTGACCGATGCCACGGGCGTCATGATCGGTCTTGAAGCCCTTTGCGCCGTGACGTGGATGGAGCCCAATCTCGAGGATCGCTTCGTGCACGTGGTCGCGCATGAATATGCGCATGTCCAACAAGCCATCGCGTCTCCGGCACTCTATGACGATGAGAAGCCAACGGTCATCGAGGAGTCGCTGATCGAAGGCGCAGCCGAATTCACGGCCGAACTGACATCCGGCAGCGTTTCCTCCACCGACCTCAAGGCGATCACGAAAGGCCGCGAAAAAGCGATTGAGACGGCGTTCGTCGCCGACGAGAACGAGACCGATCTTTCCAAATGGCTCTACAACGGCACGCTGACCAAGCCGGGCGACCTCGGCTATTGGGTCGGCTATCGCATCGCCAAATCCTATTACGAACACGCAAGTGACAAGCGCCGTGCCATTCGCGAGATCCTGGATATGAAGGATCCCAAGGAATTCCTCGCCAAGAGCGGCTGGTATCCAGGCATCGTGTTGCATCAGACAGACGCATCGGGTGGTTAGCCCATCATCCTGTTCACGCGTAGCGAAGCCGAAACGTGCCGAGCGGCACATCGGTTTGCGACGTTTGGTGCCCGGACCCGGAATCGAACCGGGATGGGGTTGCCCCCGAGAGATTTTAAGTCTCTTGCGTCTACCGATTTCGCCACCCGGGCGGCGCGTCGGAACGGTTGTCGAACCGCGCCGGGATGGTAACGGCTTGGACGCGATCGGACCATCGCAGGCGGGTTCGCCACAGGACGACCGGCGAACCCGCGACCTTAAGGATTCGCCCGTCGGCATCTGCTAGGCTGCTCGCGCGGTCCCGTTGTGCCCTATGTGCAGGCACGCCATGCGAGGGGTCCCGCCATGAAGATTCAATCCATCCTGCTGGCGTCCGTACTCGGTCTGGCTCCAGGCCTCGCCCCAGCCGGCGGCCCATTCGGCATCGACCACCGCGTCGCATACGACAACAGCGGCATCTGGAAGCGCAGCGTGCAGCAGGATCTCGAGGCTGCAACCGCGATCACCGTGATCGGCAGCGCTCTGTGGTTCGGCGGCGAAGATACCTACGGCGACACCTCGTGGCGCGCGCTCGACGCCAGCGTGTTCGCGGCCGGCACGACTCAGGTCATGAAATGGAGCTTCTCGCGCGAGCGGCCATCGAAGACCGCCGACCCCGGAAAGTTCTTCCAGGGCGGCGGAAACCAGAGCTTCCCGAGCGGAGAGGTCGCGTTCATCTCGGCCGCGGTCACACCCTACATCCTGGCCTACGGCGACGAGCATCCGGCGGTCTACGCACTCGCGCTGCTGCCGCTCTACGACGCGATAGCGCGAGTCAAAGTGCGCGGGCACTGGCAGAGCGATGTGCTCGTCGGCGCCGCAATCGGTGTCGGCTTCGGCTGGTACGCCGAGCGTCGCGAGCATCCGTTGATCCTCAGCGTGCTGCCTGGCGGGTTCTACGTCGGCATTCGCAAGAGTTTTTGAGCCGCACGCACGGCGTGTCGAATCAATTCGTATGCATGTCGGGGCGTGCAGAACGGGGGCCGCTTGGCGCGCTGAAATAGAGTCAACAAAAAACCCGCCGCGGCGGGTTTCGTACCTGGGTCGGAATCGAATAGTCTATATAAATATATGATTACTTTATAGATTTATTAACTATAATCCGATAGATGCCCCCAGTTGTGCCCCCAGCCTGACAAATTTTCCGAGCGTTTGTACTCATACCGGTCTCACAGCGATCAAGCCCGAGCACGTTGATGCTTGGTTAAACCCGGATCGTCAAACCTTGCCGCGCAATACGCGATACTCGACGATCGCGACCTTCCGTACTACTAGCAAAGTTTGGCGGCAGCGCGTCAGTTTGAAATCGGCCGATCGAACCGGTGCTAGACGCGTTGTTCTAGCTGACTGACTTCCTCATCCAGCCGTGTCACCTCGGCTTCCGCGAGCTTTAGCTCGGCTTTCAACCTCTCAACTTCTTGCTTTGCGTGATCACGTTGCTGGCACAGATCGTCCAGGTTCTGATTGTTCTGATATGCACGCATTCGTTCCTCTCCCTCGCGAGGCGCCCTAGGCATCGACCCAGAAAGCGTATGCCCAATCAAGGAGCGTCCGCCACTCGCTTCTTGTAGGGACCGGGCGGTGCTCGCCGGCTCCGGCACCAGCGCCGCGATTTCCTCCAGCGACCAGACATGGTCGGACACCCCGGCGGCCATCGCTGGCGTCACACGCAGCGACTTATGGATACGCGCAAAATTGTAGTACATGAAGTGCAGCGAGATCGCGTGAATGTGGTTCTGGATCTTTTTCGAGAAGCCATTCGTTAGCCGGGTGAACCGACGCATAGTCACGTCGCCGGCGACATCTTGCGTCGGATGCCGCGACAATGGTCGAGGCACAGATGCCGACTTGATCGTGTAGGCTCAACGTGGCCGATCTCAGTGAAGGGGCGCCCATGAAATACGCTTGGCTTGTCCTTTGTTGCGCGACGCTGGTGTGGCTCGCATGGATCACCCGATACGAAGTGATCGTCAGCACAGCAGCCCAGGAAGAACCTGCGCGCGTCTTTCGTGTTGATCGATGGACGGGCAGCGTTGTTGTGAGTCTCACCCCCAGCCGAGCGAAAGAGCTATATCTGACGCCTGAGTGATCTCGCGCTTGCTTCGACGACTGCAGCGGAGCTAGCACACAAGAGATTGCGGTCGCGTTTCACACAGCACCTCGCGCGCGTAGTTAACGCCGAGGGAGGGTGCCCGTGTAGATCAGGCGGACCAGGGAGCGAGGCGCGGCAGAAACACCGGCGGTGGGCATGTACTATCGTGGGCTGGCAACGCGGCAGGTGTATAGTTATAAAGATCACAGAATTACCTTCGCGAACTGACCAGGAGCGGACATGTTCAAGCGTTGCGTTGCGCCCATGTTGGCGCTTTTTTTTGCCTTCTCCGCGCAATCCGCGCACGCGTTTCTCAATCCCCCGTACCTCACGCCAGCGCATCCAACACCGAGCGATACGGTCTCCGTCAACGTCTACGGTGGTCAGTGCGATGCCTTCACCGGGAGCCCGGTTTTGCCCGTCGTCACTCAACTGGGCAATGCGATCACCCTCGTGTCTACGGGTGCGCACAGCGATGATCCATTGTTTTGCGTCTTCGGCGTTGGTACTGAAACGATCCCGATAGGGAGCTATGCGATCGGCTCTTACACCGTAACAGTGATTTGGCGCTACACCGATTTCATCGGAAACAACGTTCAGCAGACCTTAGGTGTCTTGCCCTTCACAGTCACCGCTCCTCCGCCCACTCCTGTTGCCCTGCCCACGTTAGGAGGTGCAGCGCTATCGATCCTCCTGTTTGCCTTGATTGGCTTTGCAGCTTGGGCTTTGCGCTCGCAGCGGCTGGGGCTGCCGCTTGTCGCGCTGGCGCTCCTATCTCTCGGAGCACGCGCTCAGGATCCGCAACCCAGTCAAACCATCCAGCTTCTGGTGAGCACGGCATCCGGTGCACCGACGGCCGACCAGCTGGTGGCCTACTACAGCTCAAAGCAACTGCAACAGGCAGGGCCGCCACCCCTGCAAGGGCTGACGGTCGGAAATCCTCAGCAGGTCACCTACCTACTGACCCCACGCGCAACCGGCGATTTTCTGGCGCGCTTGCAGGCGCACCCAAACTCTGTTCGTGCGCAGCTGGAACGCTACGTCGTTGTTCTCTATCCGGCGGGCACCAATCTCGCCTCTGCCTTGTCGGCGTTGCAGTCGGATCCGTACGTTCTCTCGGCGTATGTACCGCTGTCGATGGATTTTTCGTCTGCTTCCCTCACGAGCTTCAGCGTCGTCGGCAATGACCCGTTGAATCTCAACCAGTACGGGAGAACCGACCTCAATATCGACGCTGCTTGGCAACTCGCGGGGGGGGGGGTACTCACTGATCGCGGACATCAACACCGGGCTCTACGTCAACCATCCTGCATTGCAGCAGTTTTCGAGCACGGGCCAATACGTCGGCGGCAACTTCATACCCATCGACTCCTCGGACATCAGTATCGACGGGCTTGAGTCGTCGCCAAATACCAGTCCCAACGTTGATGAGCTTCGGCCGATGCCCGTTTCCGATACTGCCTGCAATCCTGATCCTGTGAACAACCCGAACCTCCCGCCCACTATTGCGGGACACGGAACCCATGTGGCAGGCCTTATAGCCGCAAATGGTAGCGCGGGCCTTGGCGTCCAAGGGACCTGCAAACACTGCGGCATTGCGATGTGGAAAGTTGCCTACGCATTTTGCGCCGCGCGTACGCACACAGTCGTACTCCAGCCTAACGGTAACGCCCAAACCACCGCCCTGACGCACGCAGGTGACCACGGCTCTCAGGTCGCCAATCTGAGCTTCGGCGTCTCCGTGTCGTACTACGACTATTGCTTCAGCTACCCGACGAATCCCATGTGCCAAGCAATCGCCAACGCCACCAATCGTGATGTGGCCATCGTCGCTTCATCTGGCAACGGTCGACAACACCTTGACTTCCCGGCAGAGGATCCTCGCGTGATCTCGGCAGGAGGTTTCCAGCACGACGCCACCATCGCTTTTTGGGATCTGTATCCGACCTGCCCGCCGTCTCCCTTTGGTCTTTCACAATGTGGATCGAACTTCTCGGACCTCAGCAGCTATATCGGCAGGCAGGAGCTGATGGGGTCGGCGCAATCCGTGTGGTCAACAACGTATCCTGGTTACAACTGGAGTCCCCTCCTCAAATGCGGTGATCAATTTCCGGGCCCTGGATTCGGCAATGGCGTCGGCTGGTGCACAGGCACATCGATGTCAGCCCCGCAAGTTTCGGGTGTCGTCGGCATCTTGCGATCGATCAACCCTCTCGTCGCTATGGGAGCGACGCCTACCGCTTCTGGCACCATTCGTTCCGTGCTCACATCAACGACCGCCGAGGCGCAGGCAGGTCTTGGTTGGGATCCCAAATTCGGATATGGCCACCCTGACGCTGCGGCAGCGGCACGCAAGGTGCTTGGTACGGTGGACGGCGTCACGGTTCGCAACCGCGTGACACCGTTGTTTCGTCTATACAGCGCAGGCTCCCAGGACTACGCCGATACCACGTCGCCCCAGTTCGCGGCCGGGTTGATCATCACTTCCCCGCAAGCGTATGCGCCGCAGGGCAGCCCAGTGCCCAACTACACGACCTTCCCATACGATTCCTCCCTGGGCATCATTGCGGCGCCTCTCGCTTCGGTCTACGTCATGACCACCGAATTCAAGCCACGCAATGAATGGCCAGCGCTGGTGCCGCTCTACCTGATGGACAAGCAATTCACGGCGGCTCACGACGACTTCATGCTGGTCACGACGGTGGCGGACATCCAGCAGGCACATGCTGATGGCTACAACCTGCGAACGATCCAGGGCTACATCTACCAGACCTGCACGCCCGAGCCGCAGTGCATTCCACCTGCGGCACAGAAGTTCTATCGAGAGTGCAATACGGCGATCAATGATTGTGCGACGTTCCTCGAAAGCGAACGCAGTACGTTCGAGGCCGCGGGCTACACGACGACCTACCCGGCCGGCAGCAACAAGGTGCTTGGGTACGCGTATCCCGCCACTGACACAGACGGCGACGGATTGCCGGATGGCTTTGAGTATGTGGTCGGCACCGATCCGTTCCACGCGAGCTCCAATGGCGACGGCACATCTGATGCGGTCAAGATTCCGATGGTGGGCCTGGAAACCAGCGATCCGTGTGTCGGAGGACCGTATGGCGCCTCCCGATGCGGCGCCGACGTTCTTTTCAGGAACGGGTTTGAGCTTCCATAGAAGCGAAGAGAAAGCCCTCAAGCTGGTCCGTGATCGCCCTGTCTCTTTAGAGATTCTACGTGGTCCAGACGCTATCCTTAGAAGCCAGAGCCTTAGCACGTCTGCGCGCGTACGCGCGGCCCTTACGCGTCGAGTGCCCAGTGAACTATCTCAGTTCGTTGACTGGATCGCCGGCAGATGGCGGCCCGCAGCGAGACAGCTTCGCGCAATTCCTCGCGCGGCACACGACTACACAACAGGATGCAATGCTCGGCAAGGGGCGCGCTGAGCTGTACCGCATAGGCACGATCACATTCGCCGACCTGATCGGCCAGAGGGAGCAGACTCTCACGCTTGCTGAACTCAGGGCGGCGAATCACTAAGCCTGTCGCCGCTTACGATGTCTCGGAGTTCGAAAACGGGAACGGACATGTACGATCAATTCGCAACCATCGCGAAAGCTATACTTTCCCCTGCCGTGAAAGTGTTCGAACTGCTCTCGGCTCCGAGAGATGATGTTCCAACGCTTGTACAAGAGCCAAATGGAATTGATGCCGGAACTC
This sequence comes from Dokdonella soli, assembly GCF_039523175.1. Taxonomy (NCBI): domain Bacteria; kingdom Pseudomonadati; phylum Pseudomonadota; class Gammaproteobacteria; order Lysobacterales; family Rhodanobacteraceae; genus Dokdonella; species Dokdonella soli. The sequence continues at coordinate 30,862 of NZ_BAAAEU010000004.1, read as the reverse complement.
CGAGATGGGCAAGAGAGTACTCTGAGAAAGTCAGAAGTTTCGTTAGAGCGGAGGGAACATTCTTCTTCAAATGCACTGGCGGTCAGTGTCGATATGCGGAATTGGTCTCAACAAAAGGAATTTTTACCGCAATAACTCCTAACAATTTTTCCGAACATGACGAAGTGAGAATCACGTTTGATCTCGACAACTACGACAAGCACGTGATATTTGACGAGAAGCCGCTTGTATTAAAAATACGACTTACGACGGGTAAAGGCCGTCGGGCAACGCTGAGGCTCAAATGCGCCGGCTATCGGGCAACACCAATTATTTGATTCTCATATTGCCGCCCCCAGTGCGTGAAGCTGATCCATTCGAGCGAATCAGCGGTCAACTCCTCCATGCCCATCAGCGGTTCAACATCCGCTACCGCTGTGATGTTCTCACTTGGAATCGACTGACTAAGCGCAACGCATTCGCTGTCGCAGGACGGAATCGCGTACTGTTCCACATCGAAGAACCGACGTGTAATCACTGTCTCCAACGCTTCCTTGGCTAGCAATCGCAGCTTGTCGGAATCGAGTAGCTGCCAAGGCACATCGCACGCTATCAAGTAGCCTCGCATCTCCTTTCGCACGCGCTCCACATATCCAGCAAGTCCTAGCTCATTTGCCACCGCTTCCATCCATTCGGATCCGTTTCTGGAGAAGCAAACACATTTCCCAGGAAATGCATCCTTTAGCATTCGGAATGTGTAGACGAGACCCCCTCGATCATCGGGAAGAGCACGTCTGATCGCCTCTTGGAGTCGAGACCTCTCTGGCTCTTCATGCGAGAAGACCTGTTCGGCACGTTCTCGCAACTGCTGAGACGACCAAGCACTTAAGCCGTGATCCCGAAGCACATTTAGGTCCGTGAGCCTGGTCGCGTGGTAGAGGCGAATACCTTGATAGCGCCTTATTAGTGCTTCGCGAAAAAGTTCGGCTCCCGAGGAGGCATCGCCTGTGAGTTTCGATTGTTCGCTATCGAGCCAGCGTAGCCAATCGGGTTGCACATTTTCATTGAAATGGCGTAGCACACTTGAGTGAAAATGCTCATCTAGCCACGGATCGAAATTCGCGGCCCAACATTTCCAGTCGTCGTAGTGCAAAAACTCATTTTTACCCGCGGCCTCCTGATCCATTTGCCCCCTTCCGCGCAGTCACTGGCTCATGACGACACCACACCGTCCGGCTCAACAGCCCAACAACCTTTGACGGCATCCTTGGTGGTGTGCGCTATCGCCCAAGCTGGCGTCGAACGTTTTCGAGCTGCTGCACCTCATCACGTAGCTCATGGACCTTGTCCGAAATTGAAACCTTGTCTGGAAATTCATTCCAGTCAAATAGCACGACGCGTAACGGATTACTTCCGTGAGGCTGTGGAGCGTTGGAAAAACCTACCTGCTCCGGGCTATCGATGAGTGCGTTGCCCATGACCTTTAGGTTACTACCTAGCCTCGCCAAGTTGGCCTTCATTTTTACGATCGATGCTTCGAGTTTCTCTTGCTGTACGAGCAAAGCGCCACGTGCTTCGTCATTCATGTCGGCATCCAAAGTGTTGGGTTCACAAGATAACAGTGGGCATTTGATGCTCTTTATACACGCTTCGTCGTCGATCCCATCAAGCCGTTGACCGGTCACGCTGTTGCCTGCCCCTTTTTAAGGCGGGACCCCGTCCCCTCCAATTCTCTTGCCATAGCTGCGGGCGCGGACGCGTGCGCGGCGTTCCGGCCAGACGGCCATCGCACAACGGCCGAGAGGATTCCATGAGGCTCAAGCTCGACGAGCAAGGTCACGCGGTCCTGCAAGACGGGCACCCGGTTTACATCCATGAGGATGGCAAGGAGTCGCCTTTCAACGCAGCCGGCACCGTCGCGACGATCCAGGCACGTAACGCCGAAGCAAAGCAGCACCGGGAACGTGCCGAGACCGCAGAGAGCAAGCTCAAAGCTTTCGAAGGAATCGACGACCCGGCCGCCGCCATCAAGGGGCGAAGGCTGAACAGCAACTCAAAGACGACGTATCCGGCTGCGCCCAGCAGGCCCCGATCGGCCACGAGGCCACGCCATTGTTTAGACGTCACAGCGTGCGTACCTGTGTCGCATAGGCAGATGTTTCGACCTTCCGGCAAGGGCCTAGCGTCGGAGTATAGATCCCAAGGCATACTATGAGCGCTTCGAACCTCGCTTACTTTGGTGCGGCGTCTCACCTCGCTGGCGAAGCCTTTGGCGCAACCGTCGCAATACCTCAAGCGGGTCTGCACCAACCGCCTCGCAGAAGTCGAGAAACTCGATTACGTCGACCCGTCGCCCGCCTCGCTCGAAGTCGCTAATGCGGTTCTGCGGCCGACCCAGCAACGGAGACAGGTCGGCCTGCGTAAGTCCCGCCTGTTCGCGCAGTTCCCTCAAAAGCTCGGAGAGAAGGCGGTGTTCTTCCCGGTAGATGGTCTTCGGCATGGCCGCTCCACGGAGGCGGCTGTCGAAGCTATTCACATTTCCGCTTTACCGGAAAAAGCGGTATCATGTAACACACCTCACGCGTGTTCCATCTCGTCACAGATCGACTCATGTGTAGTGGCCAGCGTGACGACCGCGCTTGCGCACCAGCGCTGACGTAACCCGCAATTATCTGTAAGGAGGGGGATATGAAGATCCATTCAAGCCCTTGTGCCATTGGCATCACGAGTGTGATGGCAGCACTTGTTGGCTGCTCAACTGCCACGACTAGAATCAATGAGGGGCTTGCGAACTTCCAAGCGGGTGATTGCAAAGCCGCATTCGATAAATGGATGCCGCTCGCATTGAAAGGTATCGCGGCTGCACAAAATAATATGGGGTACTTCTTTGAGAAAGGCTGCCCTAGCGCTGGGAAGCCAAAAAATATAAATGTGGCCTTCTACTGGTATGAGTTGGCAGCTAAGAGTGGAAATCCGACAGGCATGCGGAACCTAGGCTGGTATCACCAGCACGGCCTAGGAACACCCCAGAATCTCAAGCTCGCGCAATATTGGTATGAGACGGCTGCCCGTTGGGGCAACGAACTCGCGCGACAAAACCTCAGGGGCCTAGGGATGGTTGCCCCTCCTCCCGATCTATACAACCAAGCGGTCGCCGAGCAGCAAGCGAAAGCTCGGCATTCTGCCGAGATCGCTAGAGACGTCACGACGGCATTTCTGGGAGCTGCAATAGGCTATTCCGCCAGTCGCAATGCCCCTTCGTCCACGGCCAATACGTACTCCGGCCCCGTTGGAGGGTTCTCGGCGCCGAAAGCAACTTCTCCCGCACCAACCGGATCATCAGGAGCTTTTACGGGAGTGGCGCCAAACCAACCCGTGCCGACGCCAAATACAACGTTCCGAAACGTCGGCAATACCACCTATGGGAGTCGCCCGGATGGTACGACATGGCAGCAGCAGCGAATCGGCGACACCGTATCAGGTTGGGACTCGAACGGTAAGACGTGGACAATCCAGTACGTTGGAGATGTAGGTCATGGACGCAATTCCGATGGGCGCGAATGGACCAGCACCCGTATCGGAAATACGACCCAAATAAACTACTCAGACGGGACCACAAAGACTTGCGAGGCAGTTGGCAACGAGGTCTCTTGCCATTAGTCCCTGACAGCCATCCAAAGTGCCACCCGTGGTCAGGTCAAAATGTGCCGCCTCTTCGTGTCTGCGGGCAGATGCACGTTGGAGAAAAGCTCATGCCCGTCGTCCTTGTATGGGTTCGGATAGCTCCAGAGCTTTAGAAACGATCTTTCGCAGAACTCCGCGAGCAGTCGTTCTGTAGCTGTGACGCCGCCTCCTTTCTCGTTCGTTCGCGTTATGCTCCGGCGGATTCGGGGGCTCGCACGTCGCCTTGCCCAAGACGGCTACGCAGCCTCTCATTAAATGCTAGAGGCTACTTCCGCTTAGGGGCCGCAGTTGCACTCCTGAAAAAAAGTGTGGGGCAAGCGTCGCCGAGAAGCCAAGAACCTGTCTCAAGCGCAGGGAGTGGAGGCACTGAGGCAGATACTGTTGTGGCGGCTTCAGCAAGAAGCCCGCTGGCGGACGGGAACGCGCTACCATTGCGCAGGGCGGCCGCCGCCATGGTTTGGGGTGCGAGTCGCACCCGCCCGCAAGGTACTGGTTGCTCGTCCTGGTCCCGGCCGCCCTCTCTCATGGAAAAGTCCTTCATCGTCGACTTGAGCGCTTGCCAGACGGCAGAGCACCTCGCCGCGGCTCTGGGCATTCACGCTGACCTTCTCGCCGCGTTGGCGTCATCGGACATAGCTCCCTACTACCGCCGCCACGCCATCCCAAAACGCAGTAGCCACCGAAAAGGCCAGGCGCGCGTCGTGTTCGAGCCTGCCACGGAAGAGCTGCGCCAGGTCCATAAAACCATCAACCGCCGCCTGTCGGCCTACGCGTCCCACCGAGACCCTTCGTTTCCCCCAGAGTGTTGCTACGGTTTCGTTCGGAAGCGGTCCACGCTAGAGAATGCGGACCAGCACAAGGGCAACCCACTCCTCTTGCGGGTTGATATAGCCGATTTCTTTCCGTCCATCCCGCAACCACGCGTTGCGGACGTGTTGATGTCCATCGGCCTTAAGCTCGAATGCGCTCACGTGCTGAGCCGCGTCTTGTGTTTCAACGGCGCGCTCGTTCCCGGCCTCAGCGCCAGTCCGCTGGTCGCCAATCTGGCATGCCGAAGTCTCGATGCCCGCCTTTTGAGTTTGGCTGCTGAAACCGGTGCTACTTACACCCGATATGCCGACGACATGACGTTTTCCGGCGATGCTGTGCCCACGCTTGCTCAAGTGGCGCGCGCCCTGGAGGCGGAAGGCTTCTCCGTCGCTGAAAAGAAGTACCGTCTGACCAAGCGCGGCCAAGCACATTTCGTTACCGGACTGAGCATCCAGGACATTTTGCGACCGCACGTACCGAAGAAAATGAAGCGGAGGCTCCGGCAGGAGCTGTACTACAGCGCCAAATATTCAATCGAGGACCATCTCCTCCGATGCGGGAAAAAGCTAGGCGAGGGCGTCAACCGCCTCGACGGCATGGTGCGCTACGTGTCCCACATCGAAAGGGGCACGAGGTTCGATTTCCGGCTGACGTGGGAGCGGCTCCAGGCTCGCGACGATGTGGTGCCCAGCGTCGGTAGCGACTACGGCAAGGAACGGCGCGCCTACTTTGCCGCAGTGGACGAAACTATTTTCGAAGCGAGGGGGAAGCGTTTCATCGCGGTGGCATTTGCGCTGTATGAAGATGAAAAGCCTGTCGATGCCGCAGTAAACGAAACACGGGACGCATACCTGGCCGACGCCTTTGCGCCAGGGAAAAAGGGCGACATTGTCAAGCGAGGTCTTCATTACGCCGACACCCATCCTCTGCTCAAGGCAAAGTTTATCGAACGGTTGCCGACAATACCTATGCGCGTGCTGGTTGGTATTGCTGAACTGGCGAGCGAGTCCGGCGAGGAGAAGGCTGCGACCTACCTTCGCGCTTTCCGATGGGGCTTTGCCAACATCTGCGGCCGCGCTGACCGCGGGAAACTCGCGCTCCGCGTCGAAGACGCACCCTTCATCGTAAAAGCTGATGTCGAAAAGGCCGTGGTCCAGGTCTACGAGTTGAGGAAAGTCGCAAATATTCCACGCCCCGCTGTGTTGCCCGACGTGGTCTTTGTCGGCAAGGAGTGCGCCGCGATTTCTTTGCCTGACTTCATGCTCGGAGTTCTCGGCACGTACGTGAAGGAATACGGTGGCAACCAAACGGAGTCGGGCGCCGCTTCGGTCGCTCTGGTCCAGTTCGAACGCCTGCGCGACCGCTTCACGCTTATTCACGACGTCGATACGGGGCGCTATTACTCACGCAGAACACCCTTTCATGCGGATAGCCTGGATGATCGTTCGAAACGGGTCCCTTCGGCGCTGAGGTCGAACCGTGAAACTTGAGCGCATCGACATTTCGAACTTCAAGGGGCTACAGAGCGCGTCGTTCGAACCCAAAAAGTTTGCGTGCCTCATCGGTGAGAACAATGCCGGTAAGTCGACGGTTCTTCAGGCCATCGTTCACGCTCTCAATAGACCCGCGAAGCTGCCGCTGGGCCTCCACTACGACGCCGCCCTTCCCATTGTTTTCCGACTGAACTTCAGCGGCGTCACGGAATCGCATCTGCGCAGGCTGGTGGAAGAGCACCGAGCCAAAATCACGGACCTCGTAGAGGATGGGCGTCTGAGCCTTGTTGTGCGCTACCCGCCAAATGAGCACGTCGAGGTGCGGGAGATTCAAAGGGTTCCCCGCGACCCTCGGTTTCTTCCGGATGGCATCACGGCTGCAATCGGTAACCGCAGAGGGGCCGCCCTCCGGGAGGCTTTCGTTACCGCCTATCCCGAGGTCGCAAATCCGCCTCAGAACTGGGCCATGGGCGCCGCAAAAGAATGCCTAGCCATGCACATCAAAACGTTGCCCGCCGAGGAGATGGAAACGCGAGAGGCCCCGCTGCGGTCAGGGATCGGCCCGTCGATAACCACGCTGCTTCCCGAGCCCATCTACATTCCGGCGGTCAAGAACCTCGCAGACGACATGAAGACGACCCAGTCGACGTCGTTCGGTCGTCTGCTCGGACTTCTGATGGACGATATGGAGCTGGACCTCCATCAGATTAACGCAGCGCTAGCGTCTCTCAACACACTCTTCAACCGTACGGACGGGGGCGGCGCGCAGGAGGACAGACGCCATGCCAAGGTCAGGTCGTTGGAGTCGCTGGTGGAGTCGCTGCTCCGCGAAAACTTCCCGCAGGTGAAAGTCCAGCTTCACGTGCCGCCACCAGAGTTGAAAACGATACTCAACTCAGCACAGATTTTCATCGACGACGGTTCGAAGGATTTGGTCGACAACAAAGGTGACGGCATCAAGCGCACTTTGACGTTCTGTCTTCTCCAGGCATACGTCCAGCATTCTTCTCAAGAGCCCAGGGACGAAGCCGATGCTGCGGCGGAGCGACCCTTGCTATTCCTCTTTGAAGAGCCGGAGCTGTACCTACATCCCAGGTCTCAACGCATTCTTTTCAACACCCTGGCGCGCATTTCAGAAACACATCAGGTCGCGGTCTCCACGCACTCCCCATTGTTCTTTGCCCCGGGGGTGACGGCGAGCTTCGTGCGGGTCGCCAAGAGGAACGCCAACCCCAAGCCCGTGGGCGAGCTGTTTCCCGTTGCCATCGATTTGAATGAGCCGCAAGCCGAGACCTTCAGGTTGGCACGGTTTGAAAACGCGGATGCGGCATTCTTCAGCCGACGTGTCGTCCTGTTCGAAGGCGAGTCGGACGATTTTTTCTGCGCCCATGTCGCGAAGAAGCTCGACGAGCAATGGGATTTCCGTGCGAAGAACATCGCCATGGTTCGCGTCTCTGGCAAGGGCAACTTTGCCAAGTACCGTGCGTTTTTTGAGGCTTTCGGCATCGAAGTCAAGATAGTTGCCGACCTCGATACTTTGTTTGAGGGCTTCCAACACTTGAACGGCGGAGCCGCCGCCGCTGCCTTAAGAGCGACCGCCATTCAAGCCATCGATGTGCGAGTCGATGCTCTCGCTATTCGTCCGGAGCCGAACGGCGAACAAATCAAGGACCACGTTCGCAAGGAGACGTGGAAGCAAAAATGGGAGCTCGCACGAACGACACTGCGCGACATTCAGGCCACTGCTGGCGCGGCCACTGCCGAACAACTTCGTCTGCTCGATGAGCTTTTCGTCTGGGGAGCCGATACCGGCCGCCTAAAGGCGTGCCTCGTAGACGAGGACGCGCACAATGCCCTAGTCGACCTTCTGGATGAGCTGCGGCGCCGCGGAGTCTGCGTTCTTTCACGCGGGGCGATTGAGGACTATTACCCGGCTCTGGCCAATCGATCCGGACCTAAACCCGACTGTGCACTGCGCGCTGCTGCTCTCGTCGTCGACCGGGCCGCTGCTCTGGCTTTATGCCCGGGCTTGTCGCAGGGACGGCGATCCGAGCTCGAAGAAGTATTCGAAGAGCTTTTTCGGGACGCCTGAGCGAACGCATACGCAGTCGCACCCGCCGCTCGCGCATCCGCCGGAATTAGGCCGCTACTCGCCTCCATGGCGGCAGTGGCCTGGGTTACGTCCTAGCCGGCACCAGCATATGCAATCACGCAGCGTTTTGGCACAACGGTCGCAAAGATCGTACGCGCACATCTTCCCTTCTGCTTCCGATCGGGCGAAGCACGGCGGTGGCCACATCATCCGTTAACGAACCAACAGTCGCCAGCACCGGCTGGTGCATCCCGGAAAGGGTTGCCAAAACGCGCCCAGCGTCGCCCAGCGCCCCCTGCAATCCCGCCTCGTGTACGGAGGTAGGTTGCCAACAGTGCCTTCTGTCGTGTGTCGAGAGAGGCCAGCAACGGCGAGGCGTCCGGTGCGCCGGCCAGTCGTCCCATATCCTCCAACGCGAGCGCAAGTTCACGTGCGGGCGCTGCACCCCGCGCGGCGAAGGTGCGGACGAGTTCGCGGTAGTACCAGAGCGTGCCGTCCCGACCGGCTTTGAAGCGCTGAAACACCGCCGGCCCGAGCGCGCGGACGTCGGCCACGATCGCGCGGGCGTTGTGGAGCTTGTCGCAGGCCGACACGAGCAAGGTCGCCTCATCAACCTCGCGAAGGTGGTGCAGGTAGGCTTCCTTGCGCGCACCCCACGGCGGCTTAGGAAGCGTGTCGGCATCGGGACTGAGGAGGCAACCCATGATTCACGCCCCCCGGTTGTTGAAGGCGATCCGGGAGCGCAACTTCGCCAAGGCGAAGGCGCGCTGGTCGACGCCGGAGGCGTTCAAGAAGGACGGGGACCTTCGGTTCACGGGGTTGCTGGAGTACATGAACAAGGTGGCGGAAGAGAACAAGGCGCTGGCCGCAGGCAAGGCGCCGAATCAAGTAGGCCGCGACACCGCACCGGCGCCGCCGCCATGCTGTCCGGTCCCGCCCCAAACCACTCCATTTTAACCGTCAGATCCGAACATTTCTGGATCGCGGATTCGTGCATGCTTTGATATGCAGCACAATGGGGTTTTTTACTTGGGTTTCATGGCACGGAAACCCCAAACAAGTGAACCGCCCCGGCTTTCTCGGAGGCTCCAACTCTTGAGAGGATGGAGCGATGAGCAAACCCGTCAAATATTCCCCTGAAGTTCGGGAGCGAGCGATGTCCCGCAAGAAGCCTCGCGTGCTCGATCATCGGCAAGACAAGCCAGCGAAGCGCGTCCTCAATCCGGACGAGCAGCAAGCGATCGAAGCACTAACCACGGCGGCCCAATGCCTCATCCTGCCTGAGGACTTTGACCTGTCGTCCGTTCGCGACCAGCAGTGGGCAATCGATGCTATGGCAACTTGGTCCAAGCGCGTGATTTTTTCTGCTAATCGGTGGAATGAGCGCGCGGTGTCTAGGTTACTCAGGCTCGCGGCTGACCTGATGTCGAAAAATGTCGCTTGGCCTGAAACCCTCACCCGTTTCTTTGGGTTCCTCATCGATCGCGCGGAGAAGCGCGACATGTTTGCAGCGCGTGCGGTGCTGACGTTTTCGAGCCACGCGCTTCAATCCGGTCAATACCTCCCAGCGAACCTGGCCCACTTCCTTGCCGATGCGCTCAGACGATGTATGGAGAATCCTCGGCATGCTGGGTCAGCTCTGGGGCTGACACCTCGCAGGGCGCGGCCCCGGAGCGATGGCAAGAAGGCTCTAGAGCTTGCGATCAGCGTGCACACCTGCAGGGAAAACGAAAGCCTACCCCTTAAGGACAACCGCACGCGTGAGGGGGCCATTTCAAAGGTCGCGCGCGCCAAGAACGTGTCAAAGAAGACTGTGGAGCGCGCTTGGACCGAGATGAAGTATGAAGCGCAAGCTAATTGGGCATGGAGGCAAGTTGAGAAACTGCTGAACAAGAAGTCGCCGATTTAATGGGGGCCGACTAGGGACGGCTCAGCGGGAATCATGGCGTCGCTACTCATCCGGTAGCCGCCGTTGCCAGCCGGCGCGGTCGAAGGAAGTCCGAGGTGAAGCGATGCCGTCGTCACCAGAACTCAGGGTCATCCGACTCCCCGAAGTCCGAACACGAACTGGCCTGAGTCGGAGCCAGTTGTACAAACTGGAATCCGAAGGTCGGTTCCCCGCGCACATCAAACTCAGTGAGCGTGCGTCCGCATGGCTTGAGCATGAGGTGGATGATTGGATCGCCGACAGAATCGCCGAACGTGATGCAAAGGCTGCGGCATGAATCACCTACTTTTCCCACCCCGTCGCGCGCACGTGCGCGCGTGTAGTGCTGCGGAAACAGCAGCGCTGTTCCTGGTCCGCGTTGCCATTGATGCGGCGCGCGAACAATTGGACCGCTATGCACTCCTGACCGATGACCCTTTGCCCGGCATCGTCGAGGCCGCGGATCTGATCGACACCGCGCGCCAGAGGATGACGCCATGACCGGTTCCCGGCGCCAATGCACCGCCCATGCAGGCAGCGCAGACGCACCGGCTTCCCGGTGCATTGGTCGGTATCGAGCAACGCCGGCTGCGGAGCGTGCGAATGGGATATAACGGAGGTTGAACAAGGATGCGCACGAGAGAGCGTTTCAAGGGACGACGCACCGACGGATGGTTTTTCCGGTTTCCCGTCGAGGTACTGGACAGCCCCCGATATTGCGGGCTCTCGTTCAAGGCGCGCGCCCTGCTGCTGGATATGGGCGCGCAGTATCGCGGGCACAACAACGGCGACCTTGCCGCGCCATGGTCGCGGATGAAAGGGCGCGGCTGGAAATCGAAGGACACGCTGCAGCGCGCTCTACGCGAATTGCTCGCGGCCGGTATGATCGAACAAACCCGGCAAGGCGGCTTGCACGCCCCGACCCTGTACGCGGTTACGTGGCTGCCGATAGACGAATGCGGCGGCAAACTGGACGTGCGCGCAAACTTGGTTCCATCGAACACATGGAAGCAACGCGCGCGGGTGCTGGCGGCATGATCGAAACAAAACGCCACCCCCACCATTGGGGCGCACTGTCCCGATCATCGGGGCGAGAGTTCGAATTATCGCCCCGATCATCGGGGTGTTGTGCCCCGACCATCGGTCTTAAATCGCACGTTTCGACCTGTTTTGTGCCCCGACTATCGGGCTCCTTCTAAGAATCTACCAAGGCACTGCAGGAATGGACACGATGCCCCTACCGCTACCCGATGACGTGCGGACCGCTCTCGCTGCTGCTAAGCGCGCCCCCGGTTGGAACAGCCGCAGCGGCGCCATTCGACGCTTCGAGCTTGGGCCGTGCGTGCTGTACGTTGTGCCGGCCCGTTGCTGGGCTTATCGACTATCGAGCCTTCCTTTTGATCGGGACTACGATCGCGCCCGTTCGCAGCGCGTCTAGGTAATCGGCCCACGCCTGCATCATCTTCCGGCGCTCGGCCATGTACTGCGCAAGGTTGTACGTGCCGCGGATCGAATCCCGGTCGCGGTGCGAGAGCTGGCGCTCGATCGCGTCAGGATTCCAGCCGAGCTCGTTCAGGCGCGTTGATGCCATGTGCCGGAATCCGTGGCCTGTCATCTGCTCGGTCGTGTAGCCAAGCCGGCGCAGTCCAGCGTTCACGGTGTTCTCGGACATGGGGCGGCGCGAATCTCGCACTCCGGGAAACACCAGACGGCTGGTGCCGGTCAGGCGATGCAGCTCGCGCAGGATCGCCACTGCCTGTTTCGACAGCGGCACGATATGCGGGGGCGTGCGCGGATTCTCTTTCGCGGCCTTGCTCAATTTGCGACGGCTAGCCGGGATGCGCCACTCGCCCGCATCAAGGTCGATCTCGGACCATTCCGCCGCACGCAACTCGCCTGGGCGCTGGAACAGGAGCGGTGCAAGTCGCAGCGCCGCGAGCGTGACCGGCTGCCCCTGGAAGCCCTCAATCGCGCGCAGCAACTCGGCAACGGCGGCAGGTTCGGTGATGGCGGCGAAGTTCCTGGAATCGGGCTTCGGCAGTGCGTCGCGAAGATCAGCAGCAGGATCTCGCTTCGCTCGGCCCGTGGCGATGGCATAGCGGAAAATCGTGCTGAGGGTTTCCCGGATACGTCCCGCCGTGTCCAGCGTGCCGCGCTTGACGACCTTCCGCAGCATGGCGAGCAGTTCGGGGGCTTCGAGTTCGGCAATCGGCTTTGCACCGATCCATGGATTCACGTGCTGATCGAGCCAAGCGCGAACCCTCGCGCCCGTGGCCGGCACCCACTCGCCGACCTTCGTCTCCAGCCATTCGTTCGCGATCGCCTCGAAGCTGTTCTCGGCAGCAAGGTGCGCGGCAAGTTTCCTTGCCTTGCGTTGCGCCAGCGGATCCACGCCTTCGCGCAACTTCGCTCGTTCTTCGTCGCGTCGCTGCCGCGCATCGGCGAGCGCGACCTCGGGAAACACGCCGAGCGCGATCCGCTTCTCCTTGCCGGCATGGCGGTACTTCCAGCGCCAGTACTTTGCCCCCGACGGTACTACTTCGAGATAAAGGCCCTCGCCAGCAGCCAGCCGGTAGGTTCTTTCACGCGGCTTGGCCTTGCTCGCAGCAACGGCGGTCAGGGTCTTGGGCGTAGCAGCCATTTGTGCCCCCACTTTGTGCCCCCACCGCTGGGGGCATGTGCCCCCTAATGTGCCCCCATGTGCCCCCGGATTCAAGCGGACGACGTCGGACGGCACCGGACACGACAGGCACAAAAAACCCCGCTGCTATGCGGGGTTGATGGACTTCTGCGGACGGTGCCGGACTACTGTTTGGAGGCCTGGGTCGGAATCGAACCGGCGTACACGGCTTTGCAGGCCGCTGCATGACCACTCTGCCACCAGGCCGGTGACTTGTTGCGTGCCGCGCCCAATCCGTGGCGTGCCCGCTGTGTGCAATCTTGGCGAATCATCAACGATGATGCAGAAAAAAACAAAGCCCCGGCGAACCGGGGCTTCGTCTGCAATCTGGAGCGGGAAACGAGACTCGAACTCGCGACCCCGACCTTGGCAAGGTCGTGCTCTACCAACTGAGCTATTCCCGCGTGGGACGCGCATATTACGGTTTGCTCCGCGGGTGTCAACCCCGGTCGGCACTTTTCGTGCAAAAAGATATGCGGCAATCGGGTGGAGAAGTGATGGTGCAGCGGCCTGCAAAGCCGCCTATGCAAGTGTCAGCGCTGTCGCCGCAACACCGGCCACGCCGCGCGCACGTATTGCAGCCCGGACCAGATCGTCAATACCGCCGCTATGACCAGCAGCGTTTCACCGAGGTAGAACGGCCGCAGGCTCTCCAGATCGTGCTGGTAAAGCAACACGACGATCGCGACGATCTGCATGACCGTCTTCACCTTGCCGATCGTCGCCACGCGCACGGTGGCGTGCGCGCCGATCCCGGCCATCCACTCGCGCAGCGCGGAGATGCTGATCTCGCGTCCAACGATGACCGCGCTGGTGACCGCCATCAGCGGTGTGTGATTGTCCTGCACGAGCAGGAACAGCGTGACCGCGACCATCAGCTTGTCCGCGACGGGGTCCAGGAATGCGCCGAACGCCGAACCCATGTCGTAGCGGCGCGCGACCCAGCCGTCCAGCCAGTCGGTGACTGCGGCCGCGATGAAGATCGCCGCCGCCGCGATGTTCGCGCCGCGGAACGGCGCATAGAACACCAGCACCATCACCGGCAGCAGCAGGATGCGGAACAGGGTCAGCGCGGTCGGTATCGTGATGTGCATCGGTTTGCCGTTCTCGGGTGCCTCATCATCCATGGAAGGTCGCATAAATGCGCTCGGCCAACTCTCGACTGATTCCTTTCACTTGCATGAGTTCCTCGATACCGGCCTTTGAAAGTCCGCTGAGGCCGCCGAAATGCCTGAGCAGAGCCGAACGCCTGCGTGCGCCGACGCCGGCGATCTCCTCGAGACTGCTGGCCTCACGCGCCTTCTCGCGGCGGCCGCGGTGGCCGGTGATCGCGAAACGGTGCGCTTCGTCACGCACCGCCTGGATCAGGTGCGACGCCAGCGATTCCGGCCCCGGCCAGAGGGTGCGGCCGGAACGGCCCAGGATCAAGGTCTCATCGCCGGCTTTCCTCGCCTCGCCCTTGGCGACGCCGACGATCGGCACGCCCTCGACACCCAGTTCATTCAGCACATCGACCGCCTGCTGCACCTGACCCTTGCCGCCATCGATCAGCAGCAGGTCCGGGAGCCTCCCTTCCCCGCCCTGGACACGCTTGTAGCGTCTTTCCAGCGCCTGGCGCATCGCTGCGTAGTCGTCGCCCGGAGTGATGCCGGTGATGTTGAAGCGGCGGTATTGGGATTTCTCGGGCCCTTCCGGGCCAAATACCACGCAGGACGCGACGGTCGCCTCACCCATCGTGTGGCTGATGTCGAAGCATTCGATGCGCTGCGGTGTTTCATCGAGTTCGAGCAGGTCGCGCAGCGCCTCGAAGCGCGCAAGCAGGGTCTGCCGGCTGGCCAGTCGCGCGGCCAGGGCGGCGTCGGCGTTGCGGTGCGCAAGGTCGAGGAAACGCGCGCGCTCGCTGCGCACGCTGGCCTTGATCTCGACGCCGTGCCCGGAGCGGTCGGACAGCGCCTCGGCCAGCGGCGCAGCATCTTCCGGTGCGTGGCTGACGATCAGCTCGGCCGGCACCGGGCGCTCTAGGTAGTACTGCGCGATGAACGAACCGACCACTGCAACCTCGTCGGCCGCCCCGGCCAGGCGCGGAAAGAAGTCGCGCGAACCGAGACTCACGCCGTTGCGGAAGAACAGCACGCTGACGCAAGCGATGCCGCCGCGGATCGTACAGGCGATCACATCCATGTCGGCGCTGGCGCCCTGCACGTAGTGATGCGCCTGCACGCGCTTGACCGCGGCTATCTGGTCGCGGATCTGCGCGGCGCGCTCGAACGCGAGCGTGGCGCTGGCGCGCTCCATCGATGCGACGAGTTCGTCCATCACCGCGCCGCCGCGGCCGTCGAGGAACATCTCGGCGTGGCGCACGTTCTCGGCATAGTCGGGAATCGACACGAGACCGACGCACGGCGCGGTGCAGCGGTTGATCTGGTACTGCAGGCACGGCCGCGATCGGTTGCGGAAATAGCTGTCCTCGCAGTTGCGGATCTTGAACAGCTTCTGGATCAGGTCGAGGCTCTCGCGCACCGCACCCGCGCTCGGGAACGGCCCGAAATACCTGCCGCCGCCGGAGCGCGTGCCGCGATGGAACGCGAGCCGCGGAAAGTCGCCGGCTGTCAGGTGGATGTACGGATAGCTCTTGTCGTCGCGCAGCACGATGTTGTAGCGCGGCTTCAGCGACTTGATCAGTTGCGCCTCGAGCAGCAGCGCCTCAGCCTCGGTGCGCGTGACCGTGGTCTCCATGCGCGCAATCTGCGCGACCATCGCGGCAATGCGCGGGTCCATCTTCGGCTTCAGGAAGTAGCTGCCGACTCGCTTCTTCAGGTTGCCGGCCTTGCCGACGTAGAGCAGTTCGTCGCCCGCGTTGAACATGCGGTAGACGCCGGGTGAACCGGTCAGCGTGCTGACGAAGACCTTGCCTTCGAAAGCCGTGGGAGACGTGGAAGATTCCTGCATGCGCGAATAGTAAGGGGTTCGGTCACGGAACCGGACAGCCGCCAGGGCGCTACGCGTTCATGCAGACCCGGAAAGCGTGTCAGTCCTCGCCGACCGGCACGCGCCTGACCATGCCGGTCGCGAGATCGACGCAGGCGATCTCGTGCAGGTTCGTGTTCGCGATCCAGAGCAGATTGCCGGCCAGCGAAAGGCCGCCGGGCTCGTGCAGGCGGTATCGCAGACGCAGCGGCCGCGCGTCGCCGCTCTTGCGATTGAGCAGCTTGATCGAATTGTTGTAACTGTCGGCGACGTACACCGTGCCGCGCGGATCGACCGCGACCGCCAGCGGATTCTGCAGACGCACGTCGCCATGCGCGCCCGTTGCATCGCCCGATTCGTAGAGTCCGAAGCCGACCGCCGTGTCGACACGACCCTCATCGACATTCACCCAGCGCACCGCGGACGCCGCCGCGTCCGCAACGACGAGGTGGCGCGCGATCACGCCAAGCCCGCTCGGCTGCGCGAGGCAGGCGTCAACCGCGCTGCCATCGACAAGTCCGAGCTCACCGCTGCCGGCGAACACGGAAACCTGTGCGGCGCCGGGATCGAACCGCCAGATCTGGTTCTGCCCGGCCACGGCGATGAACAACTCGCCACCGAACGCGCACAGGTCCAGCGGCGTGTTCAGCGCGGTCCGGCGCGGATCGGCGCGATCGGCGCGATCGGGCCGCGAGCGTCCAGCGCGGCCGGTACCGAGCACCGTTTCGACACGGCCATCGGCGAGATCGATGCGCCGCACCGCATGATTGCCACGATCGGCCACGTACAGCGCGTTGTCGAGGCGTGCGAGGCCCTGCGGATCGTCGAAACAGGCGTGCGCTGCGTCGCCATCGCCGAACCCCGCGTCGCCGCTGCCGAAGCTGCGCACTACGCGACCATCGTGGCGGCACTCGAGCACGCGATGATGGCCGCTGTCGGAGACATACAGCAGTTTCCCGTCGGCGAGCAGCTTGCCTGGAAACGAGAGCGCGCGGCGCGGCTCCGGGCGCTGCGCCGGTGGCGTCGGTTCATAGACACGCAGATCGTGCAGCGCCGCCTCGTCGAGCAGCTGCGCGATGCGCGCATCGATCTCCGCGCGCCTGCCTTCGCCGGCGAACAGTGCGGCGAAGCGGCCCTCGGCGTCGATCAGCGCGACGCTCGGCCATGCTTCGACGCCGTACTGGCGCCACACCCGGAAGCCGGCGTCGTTCGCCACCGCATGGCGCAACCGGTGCCGGTTCACCGCGCGCAGCAGCGGCTCGTCGCCGCACTGGCGCGGATACTTCGGGCAATGCACGCCGATCACGGTCAGCCCGTCGTGGTACTTGTCCTCGAAGTAGCGCAGATCCGGAACCAGGTTCCAGCAGTTGACCGAGTCGTAGCTCCAGAACCACAGCAATCCGACTCTTCCACGCAGATCCGCGACGTGCGGCGCGTTGCTGGCGTTGACCCAGCCGAGATCGGCGGGAAATTCAGGCGCTGGCGCGCGCGCGTGCATCAGAAGCTCCCGGCCGGTGCGCGCAGGCTCATGATCAGCGCGGCGACGCCACGCTGCGCGAGCGCGACGACCCGCTCGAAGTCCTTCTTCGTTCCATAGTAGGGATCGGGAACCTCCGCATCGCCCAGGAACAGCGCCGGTTCCGTGCCGCCGGGTTCGGACCTGAACCGCTGCAGCGCACGCAGGTTGACGCGATCCATCGCCAGTATCTGGTCGAACGATGCGAAATCCTCGGTTCGCACCTGCCGTGCGCGATGCGCGGCAAGCGGATAGCCATGCGCCTCCGCCACCGCGATCGCGCGATGATCGGCCGGTGCGCCGACGTGATAGTTCTCGGTGCCCGCCGAGGCGACTTCGGCAATGACGCCGGCGCGATCGAACTCGACGCGCGCGACCGCCTCCACGATCGGCGATCTGCAGATATTGCCCATGCAGATAAAGAGAATGCGCGTCATTGCGCGGTTCCGGCCAGCAAACGCTCGACGCGCGAGAGATCCTCGGCGGTATCGACGCCGGGCGGAAACGGCTCCGGCGCGATGCGCACCGCGATCGCGAAGCCGTGTTCGAGTGCGCGCAGCTGTTCCAGCGATTCGATCTGCTCCAGCGGCGTGCGCGGCAACTCGGCGAAGCGGCGCAGGAAGCCCGCGCGGTAGGCGTAGATCCCGATGTGACGCAGGAACGGCACATCGGGCGGCAGATGCCCGCGATCGCGCGCGAACGCGTCGCGCGGCCACGGCAGCGGAGCGCGGCTGAAGTACAACGCGCGACCCGCGGCATCACGGACCAGCTTCACGCAATTCGGATCGAACAGTTCCTCGACGGACCCGACCGGCGTTGCCAACGTCGCCATCGGCGCATCGCTCTCCGCCAGCGCGGCGGCGACCGCGCGGATGCCGCTCGCCGGCGCCAGCGGCTCGTCGCCCTGCAGGTTCACGATGATGGCATCGTCCGACCAGCCGAGCGTCCGCGCGCATTCGGCCAGGCGGTCGCTGCCGGAGGCATGCTCGGTCCGCGTGAGCGCGACTCGCACACCGCTGTCGACGAGGGATTCGGCGATCCGCGCATCGTCGGTCGCAACGACGACGTCGGTCGCTCCGGCCGCGCGCGCACGCCGCGCGACGTGCACGATCATCGGCACGCCGGCGATCGGCAGCAGCGGCTTGCCGGGCAACCGCGTCGAACCATGGCGCGCCGGGATCGCGACGATGAAGGTGGGTACAGTGGCGCTCATCGGATACGGGCTGGCCGGGATCGCGGCAGCGTAGCGGACGCCCAGCCGCCGCGCCAACATCGCGTTTACCGCCCGCCTTCGCGAACCGCGTGACCGGGCACGCATAGCCGGAATACCGGCAATGCTAAGATGCGCGTCGCCTTGCGCGTGCCCTGCCCCGACTTCCCTTGAGCATTTCCGTCCCCGCGACCGCGGTCCCGTCCGCGCAGCTGCCGCTGCGTGCGGTGCTGCTGATGGTCGCCAGCACCTGCTGCTTCGGGCTGATGGCGATCATCATCCGCATCGCCTCGAAGTCGCTGCATCCGTTCGAGATCGCATTCTTTCGCAGCTTCTTCGGTGCGCTGGCCGCAGCGCCGCTGCTGTGGCGCAACGGCCGGAGCATGCTGCATACGGACCGCCTCATCTTCTACGTGCTGCGCTGCGCGATCGGCACCCTCGGCATGCTGGCCGGTTTCTGGGCGATCGCGCACCTGCCGCTGGCGCAGGCGATCGCACTCTCGTATTCGTCGCCGCTGTTCGTGACGATCGGCGCCGTGCTGTTTCTCGGCGAGGTCGTGCGCCTGCGCCGCTGGAGCGCGGTCGTCGCCGGCTTCATCGGCGTGCTGGTGATCGTGCGGCCGGGCACCGACGGCTTCACCGCAGCGAGCCTGGTCGCGGTGTTCGCAGCCGCGATGACCGGCATCGTGACGATCAGCATCAAGTTCCTCTCGCGCAGCGATCCCGCCGACACGATCGTGCTGCTGACGACATGGCTGTGGGTGCCGCTGTCGCTGCCGGCGGCCTTGTGGGTCTGGCAGTGGCCGCCGGCCAGTGTCTGGCCCTGGCTGATCGCGACCGGCGTGCTCGGCACCGGCGGCCAATACTTCTGGACGCACGCGTTGCGCCTCGCGGACGCATCGACGCTCGCACCGTTCAGCTACCTGCAGCTCATCATCGTCGCCGTGCTGGCCTGGCTGACGTTTGGCGAGACGCTGGACCGCTACACCGCGCTGGGTGCCGCGATCGTGATCGGCGCCAGCCTGTACATCGCGCGGCGCGAGGCGAAGCTCGCGCGCCAGCGCCACGCCGAACCCGTCACTGCCGTCGCCGAGCCGCCGGTCTGAGGTCCGCATGAATCAACCCGGACAGGAAACACCCATTTCCTCGCATCGCATCGACCGCGTGTCGGCATCGAACGTCGGCAGTGCGCTGGCGCTGGCCGTGAGCGTGTTCGCACTCGCGATCGGCGCGTACCAGACGCGCCTGATGCAGGGCCAGGCGCGCGCCAGCGTCTGGCCCTTCCTCTCGATCGGCTACACCTACAGCTCCAATACCGACGCCAATGGATTCATCTGGACGATCGTCAACAACGGCGTCGGACCCGCCAAGGTCGAGTCGGTCACTCTCAGTCTGGACGGCAAGCCGATGAAGCGATGGGACGACGTACTTGCCGCGCTCGGCGCGCCGCAGGACTCGAACTCCGCGATGTCGAGTATCAGCGGCGAAGTGATTCCGCCCGACACGAACCGCGAGACGACGATTCCCGCGATCAAGATCAACTCGCGCGAAGCCGCTTCGCTGTTCAAGCAGGCCGAAGCGCGATTCAGGATGGACATTTGCTACTGCTCGGTCTATGACGAATGCTGGATCGCGCACTGGCAAAAGGCCAGGGTCGATCCGGTCGGACAATGCGACACGACCGGCACCGTCCAGTTCGAACAATAAATGTAGGAGCGGCTTCAGCCGCGATGCTTGTGCGCTGCGCGAAACCGAACACCATCCCCACCCAACCCTCCCCTTGAAGGGGAGGGCTTCAAAGCATCGCGGCTGAAGCCGCTCCTACAGGAAGGCGCTCCCCATAGGACTTAGGCGCGCGCCGCGTACTTGCGCGCGACATAGTCCTCGACGACGCCGACGAATTCGCTGGCGATGTTGTCGCCGCGCAAGGTCATCGCCTTCTGCCCATCGATGAACACCGGCGCGGCCGGCGCCTCGCCGGTGCCGGGCAGCGAAATGCCGATGTCGGCGTGCTTGGATTCGCCGGGGCCGTTGACGACGCAGCCCATGACCGCAAGGGTCAGGTTCTCGACGCCGTCGTACTTGAGGCGCCATTCCGGCATCTTCGCGCGCACGTGGTCCTGCACGGTCTTGGCCAGTTCCTGGAACAGCGTGCTGGTGGTGCGTCCGCAACCGGGACAGGCGGTGACCAGCGGCGTGAACGCGCGCAAGCCCATCGTCTGCAAGAGTTCCTGCGCGACGATCACCTCGCGCGTGCGCGATTCGCCGGGTTCTGGCGTCAGCGAGATGCGGATCGTGTCGCCGATGCCTTCCTGCAGCAACACACCGAGCGCGGCGGTCGAGGCGACGATGCCCTTCGAGCCCATGCCGGCCTCGGTCAGGCCGAGGTGCAGCGCGTAGTCGCAACGTGCGGCGAGATCGCGGTACACCGCGATCAGCTCCTGCACGCCGGAGACCTTGCAGGAGAGGATGATGCGATCGCGCGTGAGGCCGAGTTCCTCGGCGCGTGCGGCCGAATCCAGCGCCGAACGGATCAACGCCTCGCGGCCGACGCGCGCGGCATCCCAGGGTTCGGCGCGCGCATGGTTCTCGTCCATCAAGGTCGCGACCATGGACTGATCGAGCGAGCCCCAGTTCGCGCCGATGCGCACGGGCTTGGCGTACTTCAGCGCGAACTCGATGATCGCGGCGAACTGCGTGTCCTTCTTCCTGCCGAAGCCGACGTTGCCGGGGTTGATCCGGTACTTCGCCAGCGCCTCCGCGCAGGCCGGCTCGCGTTCGAGCAGCTGGTGGCCGTTGTAGTGGAAGTCGCCGATCAACGGCACGCCGACGCCCATCATGTCGAGGCGCTCGCGGATGCGCGGCACCGCGGCGGCCGCTTCCGGCGTGTTGACCGTGATGCGCACCAGTTCGGAACCGGCGCGCGCGAGCTCGGCGACCTGTTTCGCCGTGCCGGGCACGTCGGCGGTGTCCGTGTTCGTCATCGACTGCACCACCACGGGCGCTTGATGGGGCGCAGCGCCGCCGACCGCGATCGAGCCGACATGGACGGACACGCTGGGGCGACGCGCGGATGCGGCGTGCGGGGCTGCGGAAGACATCATCGGGACTTCAGACTCCAAGAATTCTATGGATCGAGCACCAGCGCCGGCTCGACGAGATCCGTTGGCGCCGAGGCACGCGGCGCGAGTGCGAAATGCTGGTAGATGCCGGTCGCCTCGCGCATGCGCAGGTCCGTCGCGCGCTCGGTGCGCGCCAGCGCCGGCGGCCCGTGAAGGTCGGCCGGCAGGGTCAACTCGATCTCGTTCGCGTGGCGGTCGATCTCGGTCGGCGCAAGCAGCGCATCGTAGTCGATTCCAGTACCGGCCAATGGTGCCAGCAGCAGGCCGCGCAGCGAACCATGGCCAGACGCGCCGTCGAGCGCGCGCACGCCAACCGGCAGCGCACGCCGCGCGAGCAGTTCCACACCGGCGTCGACACGGCCCTGCTCGTCGATGCGTATCCAACGGATCACGCCGATCATCCAGTCCGCTGTCACGTCGGCGCTTCGCTCGGGAAGCGCAAGGCCGACCAGTTCGGCAACGCGCGCATGCACGCTCTCGCCGCTGGGACCGCGTTCCCAGAGTACGCGATACCCACCCAGGCTTTGGTCGAGCACGCGTGCCGGCAGGCGTGCAGCGCGCCCCGGATCGCTCGCGCCGATGCGCCAGGAAGCCCCATGATCGGCACCGCTGAGGCTGATCGCCTGCCCGCTCACGCGCTGCATGAAGGTTTCGAAACTATCGCCGCCAGCGAGCACGAAATGCAGGTCATGCAGGCCGAGCACGCTGTCGAGCACGTAGCCGCCACCGAGTCGCGCATGGCCACGCTCGCTGCGCGCGCTCCAGCCGGCCGCAAGACGGCGCGCAAGATCGATATCGACGTGGAGCGCCGATCCGCCGCGCATGCGGAACGTCGCGGTGCGCGCGCTAGGGGCAGCCCCTGCGAGCTGTTCGTCGACGAAGGCGTGCATCGCATCCAGTCGCAACACCCGCACGTCGCGCTGGCCATTGGCGCGCTCTTCCGGCAAGTAGCCGGGTCCGCGATCGGCCTCCTGGTCGATGAGTACGTCCTGCTCGCTGCCGCTGCCATCGCGCAGCTCGCAGTACGGTGCCAACCTGCGCGTGAGTGTGATCACCTCGCCCTGCTCGCGTTGCGTGTAGCGGTACGGATTGGCAAGCGCGAGCAGCAACGCATGCACATAGGCAACCCGCGCATTCGCATCGCTGCCGTTCAGCG
The DNA here is from genome assembly GCF_039523175.1 of Dokdonella soli. Lineage (NCBI taxonomy): Bacteria > Pseudomonadati > Pseudomonadota > Gammaproteobacteria > Lysobacterales > Rhodanobacteraceae > Dokdonella > Dokdonella soli. The sequence goes on along the minus strand of NZ_BAAAEU010000004.1, from coordinate 8,226 downwards.
GATCGGCAGCGGCACGGTCGTCCAGACGCAGCGAGGCGATGAAGGCATGCACCGCATGCAGCGCCTTCCACGCGCCCGCAGGCGGGGTTCGATACAGCAGGTATGCCTTGGCGAGATGCTCGTCGCCATGCTGCAAAGCCCGTACCGCCGCGAGAATGACCTGCTTGCTACGCAGGAACGGCACCGTGCCGTTCGGTGAACACAATTCCGCCAGTGCGGCGCGATAGCCGGCGGCGAGTTCATCCTGGAAACCGAGCGCGAGCTCGCCGAGTTCCGCTTTCGACGGCGGCAGCGGGAAACTCGCACCGACGATCTGCTTGTCGGTCGCCGCCGCGAGCTGGATGACCGGTGCGCGCAGACTCTCGAGCGCCTCCAGGCGCTGGGCGCCTTGCAGACGCTGCCGGTTGAGATCGCGCAAGCCGTCCAGCAGGCGCTTCGCGGCGACCGCATAGTTGGCCATCGGCAGCGCGTCGATCCAGCTGCGCAAGGCGCGCGCATCGCTGGCGAACGCGCCCGCTGCCGGAGCGCGGCGCTCCAGCAAGGTTTCGTTCAATCGGCGGTAGGCGTCGCTCATCGGGAAGAAGCCAAGGGGTCGGTGCGATTCCGTCGCACGGTTCTCGGCGCAAATTATAGGCCTTGCCATGCCGATACAGGCGCGAACAGCCAAACGCGCCATGCGACCGCGCCCCTCATCGACAGCTTCCACGCCGCCGCTACACTGGCCCGATGGCCGCCATCGCCCCGCTGCGCTCGCCCACCGGCAATACCGCGCCCTTGCGCCTGCTCGCCGAACAGGCGTTCAGCCGCGCAGCAGGCGCGCCGTTGGTCGAAGACAATGCGGTCGACCTGCTGATCGATGCCCGCGCGAATTTCGATGCGTGGCTGGCCTCGATCCGCGGCGCGCAGCGCGCGATCCTGTTCGAGAACTACATCTTCCGCGACGACGCACTGGGTCGCGAATTCCGCGACGCGCTGGCCAAGCGCGCACGCGCCGGCGTGCGCGTCTGCGTGCTGCGCGACTGGCTCGGCTGCCTCGGCCAGTCCTCCACCGCCTTCTGGGTTCCGCTGCTCGATGCCGGCGGCGAGGTGCGCGTCTACAACCCGCCACGCTTCGCGAGTCCGTTCGGCTGGCTGTCGCGCGATCACCGCAAGCTGCTCGTTGTCGACAACGCGGTCGGCTTCATCGGCGGCCTCTGCGTCAGCGGCAAGTGGCTCGGCGATCCGGCCCGCGGTATCGCGCCGTGGCGCGATACCGCGGTCGCGGTGCGCGGCCCGGCGATGGCGGACCTCGTGCGCGCGTTCGCGGACAGCTGGGCGCAGCTCGGCGAGGCGTTGCCGCCGGACCTGCTCGAAACCTGCACACACTGTATGCCCGGTGGACGCACCGATCTGCGCGTCGTGGCGACCGTACCGAACACCGCCGGCCTGTATCGCCTCGACCAGTTGATCGCCGGCATGGCGCGCACCAATTTGTGGCTGACCGACGCGTACTTCGTCGGCGTCGCGCCCTATGTGCAGGCATTGGCCGCGGCTGCGCGCGACGGCGTCGACGTACGCCTGCTGGTACCCGGCACCAGCGATATTCCCGCTATCGGCTCGCTGTCGCGCGCCGGCTACCGACCGCTGCTCGAAGCCGGTGTGCGCGTGTTCGAATGGAACGGCTCGATGCTGCATGCGAAGACCGCGGTCGCCGACAGCCGCTGGGCGCGCGTGGGTTCGACCAACCTGAATCTCGCGAGCTGGATCGGCAACTGCGAGATCGACGTCGCCATCGAGGACGAAGCGTTCGCGCGGTGCATGGAGGCGCAGTACCGCACGGACCTCGACAACGCGACCGAGATCGTGCTGAAGATGTCGCCGCGCAGGCGCGGTGCGGTGACTGCGGAAACGGGCAAGTTGCCACGCGCGCAAGGCGGCAGCTCGAGCCGCGCCGCGGCCGGCGCGCTGCGCCTTGCCAATTCGATCGGTGCCGCGATCACCAATCGAAGAGTGCTCGGCCCGGCGGAATCAGGACCGCTGCTGGTCGCCGGCGTCGTGCTGCTCGTCGCCGCGGTGCTCGCGCTGGTCTGGCCACGCGTGATCGCGTGGCCACTTGCTGTGCTCGCTATCTGGATCGGCGCGGGCCTGGTCGCAGGTTATCTCGCTTCCCGCAAGCGTCGCCGCTGATCAGCTGTTCAACTATTCGTCGTCCCGGCGGACGCCGGGACCCAGCGCCTTCGCAGCGTGTTGAAGTCACTGGGTTCCGGCCTTCGCCGGAACGACGAGACTTGATTTGTTCAGAGGTTCCCAAGCGCCGTGATGCGCATCCAGCCACGGCGCCAGCGACACGGACCAGAGGTTCTCGTTGCCATTGTCCCAGGCCTGCATGCGCGCAAGGTCCTTCTCGGCCTGTTCGCGACTGCGCGGAAACGCGATCGGCAGCGTGCGGTCGCTGCTGAAGTACAGTGTGCGGTGATCCGCCCCCAGATGCGCGCCCCACGGACCGCTGCCTGCGGCATTCACCGCGTTGCCGAGGTCGGTTGGCTTGCCCCAGTGATCACCTTCCCGGAACGCGATGAACAGGCGATCGCGACCCGGCTTGGCGGGGTCGTTGGAGTCGAACACGATGAATGATTCGTCCGGCGCGATCGCGGGATCGAGTTCGTGTGTTCCCGCATCGCCGAGCGCCACGCGCACCGGCGGCGCGTAGCCACCTTCGCGGTATTGCGAACGGAAGATGTGGAACTCGCCGGTGGCCTCGTCTGTTTGCTGGAAATACAGGCTGCCGTCGCCCGCCACACTCGGCGCGTAGGTCTTCGGGCTGCTGTTGATCGTGTCCGGCAGCCGCACGGGTGCGCTCCAGCCATCGCCTTGCCGGTTCACGCGCCAGAGATTGCCGGCCCCCTTCACCGGTGCGCCGCCTTCGGTGGAAGGTCGACTCGAAGCAAATACCAGGAACGAACCGTCCGGCGCCATCGCCGGATCGTGGTCGAGCCATTGGCCGGAGAAAGGAGCGATCCGCGGCGTGGACCAGGTGCCGTGCTCGCGGTGCGACACCATGATGAACGCGTTCGGCCACTGGCTGCGGTCGAAGTACACGGCGTTGCCATCCGGCGTGAACGCGGCCGAATCCTCCTTGGCCGGTCCGGAAATGACGCCGGGCGCGAAGATCTCGGGCTCGGGACTGGCCGCCGCCACGGCCAGAGGGCCGTGCAAGGCCAGCGTGATCGCAACGACGATGTGTGCAGCCGCCTGTCGTGTCATTCCTGCGTACTCCGTGTGGTCGCCTTGCCGCGCCGATGGACTCCGACGCAACGTTCGAGGCGAGTGTCAGCGTGCTTTGTAGTCGACTCCTCGACACGGCGAGACGTGCCATGAGTCACGCGCTGTCCGGCACCGATGCGATCGCGAAGTTGCCGCGCCCTGCATCGATGGCGCAGACTCCGGGCGCTGCTGCGTCGTCTGCCGAACGCCGCTGCGACCTCGCCGAGCACGTCTCCGCCATCCCCGATGCACGATTCGACCGACAACCCGATCGCCACGCGCGAGGTCTACACGCCATCCGCGCTGACGCGCTTCGTGCGCGACCTGCTCGAGGATGTGCTGCCGCTGATCTGGATCGAGGGAGAGATCTCGAATTTCTCGCGCCCGGCATCCGGCCATCTGTATTTCACGCTGAAGGACGCCGGCGCGCAGGTGCGCTGCGCGATGTTCAAGCCGCGCAGTACCTGGCTGCGCTTCAAGCCGGGCGACGGCATGCGCGTGCTCGCGCGGGCGCGGGTCAGCCTGTACGAGGCGCGCGGCGAGTTCCAGCTGATCATCGAATCGCTCGAGGAAGCGGGGGAAGGCGCCCTGCAGCGCGCGTTCGAGCAACTCAAGGCGAAGCTTGCCGCGGAAGGACTGTTCGACGCGGATCGGAAGCGACCGATTCCACCGTTGCCGCGCCGGATTGGCGTGATCACCTCGCCGACCGGGGCGGCGATTCGCGATGTGCTCAGCGTGCTTGCACGACGCTTCCCGCTCGCCGAGGTCGAGATCCTGCCGGTGCCGGTGCAAGGCAAGGAAGCGCCGCCGGCGATCGTTGCGATGCTGAACGCCGCATCGAGTGCGCGCCGCCACGATGTGCTGCTGCTGACCCGCGGCGGCGGCTCGCTCGAGGATCTGTGGGCGTTCAACGACGAAGCGGTCGCGCGGGCGATCCGCGCCAGCACGATTCCGATCGTGTCGGCGATCGGCCACGAGATCGACTTCACGATCGCCGACTTCGCCGCCGACCTGCGCGCGCCGACGCCGTCCGCCGCCGCGGAATTGCTGGCGCCGGACGCCGGCGAGATCGCACGCGGCATGGCGCGACAGCGGCAGCGTATCGAACAGCTGCTGCAGCGCGGCCTCGACTCGCGGGCGCAACGTCTCGACCATCTGCTCGCACGCATCAACGCACAGCGCCCACAGGCGCGGCTCGCGCGTGCCGACGAGCGCCTGCACATGCTGCAACGACGTCTCGGCGACCGCGTGCAGGGCGGTATCGAGCGTCGTGAAGCGCGCGTTGCGCAAATGCGCACACGCTTGCTCGCGCAACATCCGACCGCCTTGCTCGCGCGCGGCGCTGAACGCGCGGGAAGCCTCGGTGAACGCCTGCGCGCAACCACGCAGCGCAGCTTCGAACGCCGCGCATCGCGTCTGGCGGAACTCGCCCGCACGCTGCACGCGGTCAGTCCGCTGGCCACGCTCGACCGCGGCTACGCGATCCTGTTCGAGCGCGAGTCGGGGCGCGTCGTGCGTTCGGTGGCGCAAGCATCACCGGGCTCGGCGTTGCGTGCGCGGCTGTCAGACGGTGAGATCGCAGTGCGGATCGAGCCCGATTGAGCGGCAATGGCGTTCTGGGCGTACATGCTACGGACAATCTAGAACATCGAATCGGCACCCACCATGCAGGTACGCTCGGCGGCTATACGTCGACTCGTCGGCCGGTCGCGTTGGTATGGTCGCAAGAGTTCACGACATGCGAGGAAGCGCTGGCGGCTGAGCAACAGATCAAGGGTTGGAGTCGTGCGAAAAAGGAGGCGTTGATCCTGGGCGACTGGAAGCAGATCCAACGCGAAGCGTGGGGCAAGAAGAACCCGCTTCCGGAGCGCCTACGCTAGATTGCGTTCACCCTTCGATACCTCAGGGCGAACGGGCTTTCGTGGACGCGCACGAAGAGACAGCAGCAGGTGGTCACCAAGCCACCTGCTCCTCGGAGACGAGCAAACGCTCCACCGTTCGCCCTGAGGTATCGAAGGGCGAACTGCTAGACACAGCCGGAGACCTTCCATGCTCGCCAAAACCTATCCGTACTATCTGGCAAACGAAGCGCTGCAGCCAAACACCTCGCTGGACGTCCTCGACAAGTATTCCGGCAAGGTCGCGACGCGCGTCGCGCTGGCGGACGCAGCGGCGATCGACAAGGCGATCGCCGCTGCGGTGAAAGCCGAAGCGCCGATGCGCAAACTTCCGCCGTACGCGCGCCAAGCCGTGCTCGAACACTGCGTGGCACGCTTTCGCGGACGCCACGATGAACTGGCCATGGCGCTGTGCATCGAGGCTGGCAAGCCGATCAAGGACGCCGAAGGCGAAGTCACGCGGCTGATCGATACGTTCAAGGTCGCCGCCGAGGAAGCCATGCGCGCCAACGGCGAAGTGCTGAACCTCGAAATCTCAAAACGCACCGAAGGCTATCGCGGCTTCGTGCAGCGCGTTCCGATCGGTGCGTGCTCGTTCATCACGCCCTTCAATTTCCCGTTGAACCTGGTCGCGCACAAAGTCGCGCCGGCGATCGCGGCCGGCTGCCCGTTCGTGCTGAAGCCGTCGGAGAAGACGCCGGTCGGCGCGCTGATCATCGGCGAGATTCTCGCCGAGACCGACCTGCCGAAGGGCGCGTTCTCGGTCCTGCCCTGCCGCATCGAGGACGCCGATCCGTTCGTCAGCGACGAGCGCCTGAAGCTGCTGTCGTTCACCGGCGGCCAGATCGGCTGGCAACTGAAAGCCAAGGCCGGACGCAAGAAAGTCGTGCTGGAACTCGGCGGCAACGCGGCCTGCATTGTCGATGCGGACCAGAAGGATCATCTCGACCGCGTGATCGACCGACTGATCTTCGGCGCGTATTACCAGTCCGGTCAGAGCTGCATCAAGGTGCAGCGCGTGTTCGCGCATGCATCACTCTACGCCGAGTTACGCGAGCGCTTCGTCGGTGCAACGAAAGCGCTGAAGGCGGGCGACCCGAAGGCGCGCGACACCTTTCTCGGCCCGCTGATCGACGAAGCATCGGCGAAACGCCTTGAAAGCTGGATCGCCGAGGTCGCGCAGGCCGGCGCAAAGGTGCTCTGCGGCGGTGGACGCGAAGGCAACATGCTCGAAGCGACGGTGCTCGAAGACGTGCCGCGCAATGCGAAGGTCAACGCACTCGAAGCATTCGGCCCAGTGACCTTGCTCGCGAAGTTCGACGATTTCGATGACGCGCTCGCACAGGTCAACGCATCCGACTATGGCCTGCAGGCCGGCGTATTCACGAATGACCTGGGCCATGCAATGAGCGCCTGGAATGAACTCGACGTCGGCGGCGTCATCGTCAACGACATCCCGAGCTTCCGCGTCGACAACATGCCCTATGGTGGCGTGAAGCTTTCGGGTCTGGGCCGCGAGGGCATCCGCTATGCGATCGAGGACATGACCGAACGGCGGCTGATGGTGCTGTGCGGCGCATGAAGCACTCGCAGGTCGGGGAGACGAAGATGCGTTCGATGTTCATAGTCTGCTGAGCGCGCCGCTCAACTATCTATTCGGCCGCAGAGAGCGCACTGATCGTGACGTAATACCCGTCCGGATCTCGGAGCGAGAACTCCAAAGTTCCTGTGTTCGGGTTCACGTGGGGCTCCTCTTCGAGCCGAGTGACAAGAGCCCGTGCCCTGGGTAGGGCAATGTCGAAATCGTCAACGCGGAAAAACAGGAGGAGGCCGTTGCCAGGCTTCCCGTGATCGGGACTCATCAAGGTGGGATGCTCGTGGGCACCCCACTCGTGAAGGCAGAGCAAGACTGTGCCATCCGAGTCGAGGATTTGCCCGAAGTAGTCATGGGCAGGAGGCGCCTCCGGCTGGCCAAAGAGCGACTGGTACCACTTGAAGCTGCCCGGCACATCGCCTACCCCAATGATCGTCCATGTGCGCTTCATTTGGGGATTCTCCTTCCGCCTAACACCTGAATTAAGCCGCGCGGCGAAGCGGCGTCGGTTTGAATGAATTCTTACGCCGCGCCAGTAACCTTCAAAAAACCTATTTTCGGCCCATGGTGTGGATCGGTTGAAAACAGCCGTAGATAAGGCGCTTGGGATCGAACGGAATTTCCCCGGAAACCTCCAAGACTTTGTCCTCATGCATCCTGGCTTCGGAAGAATAGAAACTCTCCTTGTCGGGCCAGATCTGCCAGGAGACGACGATCTTCTCACCATCCTTCGCAGCGACGGCACGGTAGAAGTCGGTCTGCTTTCCAGCAGGGACATAGTCGTCCCAACAGTCGACGATCTCCATGCACCCATATTTCTTGAAGATTGCCGCACTTTTCTCCGACCACTCGCGATAGGCATCCCTATTTTCCTCGGGCACGGGAATCACGAGAACTGCGATATACATGACCGGGACTCCTTGTGCGGTCCCCACAGATTAGTTGGCCTTGAGGCGCCGTTGCATGTCAGTGTAGGCGGCATGGATGAGCTTGTTCAAAGCCGCATCGTCAATCTTCTGGCCGGGCCTGAGTTTCACGTGCCGCATGGTCTTGCCCGTGCCTTCCAGCAAGCCGTTTGCATCGGGGAGTTCGGCGCCACGAAAGAACCCAACGTTCACATGATCCTTGAACGCATCGACGTAACCGAATGCCGCATCCGCGACACACGCCGTCGGATGGCCGTCATGCAATAGCTCTCGCACGTCGTCACCGCACTGCCGCATCCGCGCAAACCAATTCTGTGCAATAGACCGCAGCTCGACGGAGCCATCGCTCATCCAGGTGTCGACAGCCGGATCTCGCTTCACCGCTCCGGAGATCCGGAAGATGTCCTCCCGACCGCTCAACCCGCGGAGGTCCAGCGGAATGCGACGATGTCTACGTCCGTTCATAACGTTTGAATTCACCGGCCCGCGCGGCTTTTCGTGCAGGGAGAGTTCCTACGAAAAAGTGGACACTCGTTGGTTAGGCGCACTGGGCTTCAAACTCGGC
>NZ_BAAAEU010000003.1:0-79373 GCF_039523175.1 Dokdonella soli | reverse complement strand
CGTCAGCAGCCAGCCGCGCGGGTGGTAGGTGAAGTCGGTGGTGGTGCCGTTCGCATCCTGCGACCGCGTGACCCGGCCGTTCTTGTCGTAGCTGACGGTCGTGGTGATCTGGCCGAGGGCGTTGGTGACCTTCCACAGGTCGCCGTGGCGGTGCGGGCAGGCGCCGTTGCTGGCGCAGGTCGCATCGTCGGTCGAGTAGTAGGTGTAGGTGGTGACATCGTCCTGCCCCGCCGCCATGCCGGTATCGCCGGCTGGGCGCGGGCCGTTGACGGACGTGACCAGGCCGACCAGCGGGCAGGTGCCGGCGCTGACGTCGGCCTGCTCGCAATAGGTAGTGACCCAGCGGCGCACCTTCACGCCAACCAGCGGCGCCGTCGTGGCGCTGCAGGTATAGGCCATCGCCGCCGTGTCGGCCGGATCGATCTCGCAGCGAGCCGTTGCTTGACCGCGGTTGTTGTAGACCCAGTCCGTTTTTGCCTCGAGTCCGTTACTCGCGTTCAGCGTGCGGCGCTCGGTCGGTACACGGAACGAGGCATGCCAGTCAGTTTGGGTGATACGCGTGATCGGAGGATTCGACGTGTCGGTCGAGGCCTCGGTGCGCGAAGTCTCCACGAATCGCGTCGGATCGTAGAGATAGGTCGTCTTGTTGCCATTGAAGTCGAGCGCCCAGTCGACCGCCCCGCTGGTGGGGTTGTAACTGATGCTTTTAGTCAGCGTTGGGCACCCCGTACAGGTCTTGGTTTCCGCGCTGACCCGGGTGGCATTCGCCACCGATTGGACCGTGAACGTGTGCTGCGCGCCGAGTGGATCGATATAGGCTGCCCGCTGGTCGGTCACTACCTGGTAGTTATCCACGCCACCTACGTGGGAAGTTGTTAGCGGAATTCCATTGCTCTGATAGGTGAACAACGCATAGGTCACCCCTTTCTCGTCGATGATCGAGGTAAGGCGGAATATCGAGTTCGGATCGTCGTAGCCGTAACGTCGTGTCGTCGTGTCGGCAAGATGGACAACGGTGATGGCATTGGCTTCGTTGTATTCATAAGTTACGGAGTTGCCATCGGGCAGCAAGACGCTGCTCACGCGGCCCAAGGCGTCATACGCATACTGCAGGGCGCGGCCGTGTTCATCCGTGACGCGCTGCAACCGCCTATTCGCATCATGCGCAATGGCGACATAACGTCCATCCCGATGGTCAATGCGAGTCAGTGCTCCAGTCGAATCGTACGTCTCGATTTCACCTTGTGGCGATTCGTATGACCAGCCGATCGGGTTGCTTTGCGCATCGCGCAGGCGTGTTAGCGTGCCGGGCGAGTCCGGACTGCCGAGATACGCGTTCACGTCCTCCGAAAAATAGAACTTCTGGTTATCCGCTCTGTCCAGTATGGCGACGTGCATCGAACTACTGTTCAACGCGTCGACGAGTTGACGCTCGTAACTGCTGCGCCAGAGAAGACCGAACGCAGGCACTGGAGTACCTGCTCCGGGCGGTGATGCATACCCGTCGCTGCGATACAGGCGCTCCAAACGAAGCAAGCCATCTATCGAAAAATCGACTTCCCGCTGCAGCTTAACGCGCGTCAAGAGATCAATCGGGTTACCGCATTTTGTACAGATCTGGTCGGTCGGTATGACTTTTTGTGCGCGCTGACAAAACCACCCGATCACGCCGTCCAGATACGCACCGGTCCAACCGGCGGGACAGTACGGCGGTGCCCAGAAAAACTCACTCATTGCATAGTGCTGGGTGATCTCGCAAGGCGTCGATGACCGAGAATCGTGATAGATGTATGTGTACGGATAACCACCGTCGCGAGACGCGTATGTTGGCTGGAATCCATTGATCGGGGTTGCAGACGGAACCCAACTGCCTCTCGGTGCGTCCCAGTGTACGTCGCAGAAGTAATACGGCGGATCTGGTTGCGAATATGAGGCTCGCATCGCTGCCATCCGGTTGGCCAACAAATCGGCCTCCGTGGCGAAGGGGGCAAAGTTTAGCGGCGGCGGTGGCGTCGGGTCTGGCTGCAGACCGGAGCCTGTCCCATTGAAGCGGGGTGCATATTGCGGCGCCCGAATGCACTCGTAACTGCTGCTTCCATCGCAAGCCGGCGGCAACTGCAATTGCGTGGCGGTTGTACTGCCCAACATCATGGCGGCCGCGAGCAAAATCGACATAGTTCCTTTTGTCCTATTGGAATGAGCGCTAGCGGCGGAGGTAATAAAACGGGCATACCGTCCTGGCTGTCGGCCTCAAATACGGACAGCCAGCCCGCAGTGCAGATCAGGTCGCGGATCTCCACCTGATCGTATCATCCACTTTTTGCTTTTTGAAGAAAGGGAACAAACGGACCGAAGCAATTGAAGCGAAGCCATTCCGAAAGGCCAACCTCTCCACTCACGAATCCAGCCAACCAGACACCGCGGATTGGCGACGGGCAAACGTCCGTCGCGCGGATTGCGTTGCTGCTACTTGAAGATTTCCTTGTTCTTCGCGTAGCCCAACGCCTGCTGGCGCGTGACCAGACCGCGCTTGACCATGTCCTGCAGGCACTGGTCGAGGGTCTGCATCCCGTGCTGGCTGCCGGTCTGGATCGCGGAGTACATCTGCGCGACCTTGTCCTCGCGGATCAGGTTACGGATCGCGGGAATGCCGACCATGATTTCGTGCGCGGCGACGCGACCGCCGCCGACTTTCTTCAGGAGCGACTGCGAGATCACCGCGCGCAAGGATTCCGACAGCATCGAGCGCACCATCGGCTTCTCGCCGGCGGGGAACACGTCGATGATGCGGTCGACGGTCTTCGCGGCCGAACTCGTGTGCAGGGTCGCGAACACCAAGTGGCCGGTTTCGGCCGCAGTCAGCGCGAGGCGGATGGTCTCCAGGTCGCGCAACTCGCCGACCAGAATGTAGTCAGGGTCTTCGCGCAGCGCCGAGCGCAACGCTTCGTTGAAACCGTGCGTGTCGCGGTGCACCTCGCGCTGGTTGATCAGGCACTTCTGCGAGGTGTGCACGAACTCGATCGGATCCTCGACCGAGAGGATGTGCGCGTACTCGTTCTTGTTGACGTGATCGACCATCGCCGCGAGCGTGGTCGATTTGCCGGAGCCGGTCGGGCCGGTGACCAGGATCAGGCCCTGTGGCTGCGCGATCAGTTCCTTGAAGATGCGCGGACAGCCGAGATCCTCGAGGCTCAGCACCTCGGAGGGAATCGTGCGGAACACCGCCGCCGCGCCGCGGTTCTGGTTGAACGCGTTGACGCGGAAGCGCGCCAGGCTCGGGATCTCGAACGAGAAGTCGACCTCGAGGAATTCCTCGTAGTCGCGGCGCTGCTTGTCCGACATGATGTCGTAGATCAGCGCGTGGATCTGCTTGTGGTCGAACGCCTGGATGTTGATGCGGCGCACGTCGCCGTCGACGCGGATCATGGGCGGCAAACCGGCCGACAGGTGCAGGTCCGACGCCTTGTTCTTGACCGAAAACGCCAACAGCTCGGCAATATCCATGCTTGTCCCCTGGAACGCGGAGCGCCGCGCGGGCGCTCGGTTGCGGCAGTATAGCCCTACGAAACCCAGACAATGCGCGGCCTTGCGATGAATTTCTGCGAAACAGCCTACCGTTCCGTCACTCACCGCGTCGCCGCGGCGCGACATTCGGCGGGACGGCTCGACGAGGTGACCCTGCTTGCGGTCTCCAAGACCCAGCCGGTCGCCGCGATCCGCGCGGTGGCCGCGCTTGGCCAGCGTGTGTTCGGCGAAAACTACGTGCAGGAGGCGCTGGCCAAGCAGCGCGAGCTCGCCGACCCCACGCTCGAATGGCATCTGATCGGACCGCTGCAGTCGAACAAGTGCCGCGAGGTCGCCGAACATTTCGACTGGCTGCAGAGCCTCGACCGCACCAAGCTGATCGAGCCGCTGTCGCGCCACCGGGCAACCGCGTCTGCGCCGCTGAACGTGCTGATCCAGGTCAACATCGACGACGAGGACAGCAAGTCCGGCTGCACCCCGGCGCAGGTCACGGCACTCGCTGACGAGATCACTGCGGCGCCGAATCTGCGCCTGCGCGGCCTGATGGCGATTCCAGCGCCGGCGCCCGACCTCGAGCGGCGACGCAACGCGTTCTGCCGCATGCGCGCGCTGTTCGACGAACTGTGCGCGAGCCGCGTGGGCATCGACACGCTGTCGATGGGCATGTCCGACGACTTCGAACTCGCGATTGCCGAGGGTGCGACGATGGTGCGCGTGGGTACCGCGTTGTTTGGAGCGAGAAGCCGATAGGGAATCCCTGAAACGGCCGCCTCGCCTCCGGATGGCGCAAGCCGCTTGCTATGCTTGCGCCCCTTGATCCGACACCATCGCTGCGAATGCCTACGCCTGCCGATTCCCGACTTCCGAATCCCCGCTCGATCGCGTTCATCGGTGGCGGCAACATGGCGCGCAGCCTGATCGGCGCGCTGATCCGTGGTGGCGCGCGCGCAGGTTCGATAGCCGTTGCGGAACCGAATGCGGAACTGCGCGATGCACTCGCGCGCGATTTCGGGGTGGCCGTGCATGATGCCGCGCGCACGGCCGCACAAGGTGCCGACGTACTCGTGCTCGCGGTCAAGCCGCAAGTGTTGAAGACGGTCTGCACCGATCTCGCCAAGGTGGCCGCGGCTTCGCGGCCGCTGGTCATCTCGATCGCGGCCGGCATCCGCATCGAACAATTGCGCGCATGGTTCGATACCGACCTGCCGATCGTGCGCGCGATGCCCAACACACCCGCGCTGATCGGGGCCGGTGCGACCGGGCTGATCGCGAACGATTCGACCAGCGCGGAACAGCGTGCGCAGGCCGAAGCGATCCTCGGCGCGGCTGGCCGCACGGTCTGGATCGAGCGCGAGGAACTGATGGACACGGTGACCGCGCTATCGGGCTCGGGACCGGCCTATTTCTTCCTGCTGGTCGAGGCGCTCGAGGAGGCCGCGGTCGCGCAGGGCCTGCCGCGCGAGGCCGCGCGCGCGTTGGCGACACAAACCTGTCTCGGCGCAGGGCGCATGCTGGTCGAGGACGGCGAATCGCCCGCACGACTGCGCGAGCGCGTGACCTCGCCGGGCGGCACCACCGCCGCGGCGCTCGATGCGTTCGCGGCCGGCGACCTGCGCGGGCTCGTCGCGGCCGCGGTCGACGCGGCGACGCGGCGTGGGCGCGAGTTGTCGGAGCAATATTCCTGAATCTCGTATCTTGAATCTTTTGTAGGAGCGGCTTCAGCCGCGATGCTCTTGTCTGGAGTGTGCGAGAAAAAAGCATCGCGGCTGAAGCCGCTCCTACAACGACACTGCCAATTCGATCCACGACAACTGACAAGCGACCAACACCCATGGGTTACATCGCGAACGCCGGCCAGATCCTGATCAACTTCGCATTCGGCGCGCTGATCGCGCTGGTCGTGCTGCGCGTACTGCTGCAATGGGTCCACGCGAATTTCTACAACCCGGTCTGCCAGTTCCTCTACCGGGTCACCAACCCCGTGCTGATGCCGTTGCGCAAGGTGATTCCGGCCTGGCGCAACATCGACATCGCGGCGATCCTGCTCGCCTGGCTGCTCAGCGGGGTCAAACTCGCGTTGCTGTACGCACTGGCCGGACAGGGACTGGGCGTATTCGGCCTGGTCGTGATGGCGCTCGCCGATCTCGTTGATTTCGTGCTGATGCTGTACTTCGGCCTGATCCTGGTGCGCGTGCTGCTCTCGTTCATCAGCGTGGATCGTTCGAATCCGATCGTGCCGCTGGTGTTCCAGCTCACCGAACCGGTGCTTCGCCCTATTCGCAGAATCGTGCCGCCGATCGCGGGGCTCGACCTGTCGCCGATGGTCGCATGGCTGATCGTGATGCTGGCGCGCGTGCTGATCGTCGGGCCGGTGCTCGATCTCGGCATGCGGCTGGCGCAGGCGGCGTAGGCGCCTCGCCCGCCTTTTTCCGTGGGAGCGGCCCTTCGACAGGGCTCAGGACAGGCTTCAGCCGCGATGCTCCGTGACGCGGTGAACACCGTCCCCAACCCAACCCGGGCATCCTGCCCTCGAAGCCCGGTCTGCACATCCATGTGCAGCCGTTCGCCGGCGCGCGGCAGTGCCGCGCGAAAGCCCGGCTCACCCCTTGAAGGTGCGGGCTTCAAAGCGCGCGCCTGGCCCAGTTGGCTATCACGCGATGCAGCGCATCGACGCCATCGAACAACGCGGCCGGGCCGGGCTGCAGGATGATCGGCGACTTGATCTCGTGCAGTTCGCCGTCGCGCACCGCCGGAATCGCGTTCCAACCCGCGCGCGCGGCGACGCGATCGGGCCGGAATTTCTTGCCGCACCACGAACCGAACACGATGTCCGGCATGCGCCGCACGACCTCGCGCGGATCGGCCAGGATGCGGTCGCGCGCAAGCGATTTCCCGGCACGCTCGGGGAAGACATCATCGCCGCCGGCGATGCGGATCAGTTCTGCGACCCACTGGATGCCGCTGATCAACGGATCGTCCCACTCCTCGAAAAATACGCGCGGTCTGCGCGGCAGCGCCGCGGCGGCCTGCGCGATCTCGGCGAGATGCGCCTGCGCGCGTTGCGCGTACACCTCGGCGCGCTCGTGCGCACCAACCAGCGCACCGAGTCGACGGATATAGTCGAGGATGCCGGCGACGCTGCGGTGGTTGCTGATCCAGACCTCGACCCCGGCCTTGACCAGCTCGCGCGCGATGTCGGCCTGGATGTCGGAGAAACCGACCACGAAATCCGGCTGCAGCTTCAGGATCTCGTCGATCTTCGCGCTGGTGAACGCAGAGACTTTGGGTTTCTCTTTTCGCGCGCGCGGCGGCCGCACCGTGAAGCCCGAAATGCCGACGATGCGGTCCTGCTCGCCGAGCGCGTACAGCACCTCGGTCGGTTCCTCGGTCAGGCACACGATGCGTTGCGGGCCCACCGCTCAGCGATCCACGGACTTTCGGAAGTACACGACGCGCTCGGTTTCCTCGAAACCGTAAGCGCGATGCGCCGCATGCGCGGGCTCATTGGCGAGCAATGAATCCGAGGCGAGTTCGCGGCAACCGAGCGCGCGCGTCCATGCCTCGACGGCGGCGACAAGCGCGCGGCCGACACCGCGCCGACGCACCGCAGGCACCACGTACAGCCCGTCGAGGAAGCCCACCGGCGAACTCTCGGTGCCGTTGACGTAGTCGCAGCGCAGGCTAGCCTCGGCGAGGCCTATCGGCATACCGATTCCGTCGAGCGCAAGGAATGAATTGAACCGCTCCGGCTGCGCGAGCTGGTCTTCGATGTCCGCGCGATGCTCCGCAGCGTCGACGTCCGGCCACAGCGCCGCGCGCAGCGCGCTCCACTGCGCTAGGTCGCCGGCCTGCGCGGCGCGCACCGGCCAGTTGCCGCTCACGGATAGAGCATCCGCTTCGTCCACGCTCCCTCGCCGAGCGCGTACTCGACGCGCTCGTGCAGGCGGAACGTCGCGCCGTACCAGAATTCGATGAGCTCCGGCACGACGACGAAGCCGCCCCAGTGTGGTGGACGCGGCACCGCTATGCCGGCGAAGCGCTGTTCGAATTCGGCAATGCGCGCCTCGAATTCGGCTCGGTCGGCGAGCGGCTGCGATTGCGGTGATGCCCAGGCGCCGATCTGGCTGCCGCGCGGACGCGACATGAAATAGGCGTCGGACTCGTCCGCAGACAGTTTCTCGACACGCCCCTCGATGCGCACCTGCACGCCCTCGTGCAGGGTCTTCCAGTGGAAGCACAATGCGACCTGCGGATGCGCCGCGAGCTGCGCACCCTTTGCGCTTTCGTAGTTCGTGAAGAAACGGAAGCCGCGCTCGTCGACGCCCTTGAGCAGCACGATGCGCGCCGAGAGTCGGCCATCGCGGTCCGCGGTCGCCAGCGTCATCGCGGTCGGTTCCGGATCGCCAGCCGTGCGTGCCTCGTCGAGCAAACTGCGGAATGTCGCCAGGGCCTGCTGATAGAGTGCGGTCGATTCGACGTTTGCGGTTGTATTCGTCATGGCGCGCGATGTTAACACCGGGACCAGGTACGCCCGGGACGTGGTCGACGCAACGCTCGACACAGCGTTGGGCTGGCTGCGCGCACGACCGCGAACGGCTGCACCGTTGCTGGTCGGTCTGTCCGGCCTTCAAGGCAGCGGCAAGAGCACATTTGCGCGACAACTCGCCGCGGCCGCGAGGCGGTGTGGCACGCCCACCGAGGTGCTTTCGCTCGACGATTTCTACCTCGGTCGCCGCGCGCGGATGCGACTCGCGCGCGACGTGCATCCGCTGTTGGCGACGCGCGGCGTACCGGGCACGCACGATCTTGCGCTGCTGACGCACACCGTCGCCGACCTCGCCCACGCGAACGTGCGGCGACCCGTGCCTGTCCCGCGTTTCGACAAGGGCCGTGACACGCGCCTGCCGCCGTCGCGCTGGCGCGGCGTGACGACGCCGCCGCGGTTGATCCTGCTCGAAGGCTGGTGCGTCGGCGTCCCGCCACAACCTGGAAACAGGCTGGCGAGTCCACTCAATGCACTCGAACGCAACGAAGACACGGACGGGCGCTGGCGGCGTTGGGTCAATGCGCAACTCGCCGACGCGTATGCGGATCTGTGGCGACGATTCGACCGGCTGATCCTGCTCGAGGCGCCGGGTTTCGCGGTGGTCACTCGCTGGCGCGACGAGCAGGAGCGCGCGCTGCGCGCTCGCCACGCGCCGCAGGCGATGGGAACCGCTGCACTGCAGCGGTTCCTGATGCACTACGAACGCCTCAGCCGGCACGCACTGCGTACATTGCCGGCATGCGCGGACCTGCGCCTCGTCCTGCGCCGCGATCGCTCGGTGCGCACGATCGTCTGTGCTACCTGATCACCCGGATGGCGATGCGTTGCGCGCGTTACCGCCGTCAGCGCACGGGTTCGACCACCACCGCCGTGCCATAGGCCAGCACCTCGGTCACGCCCTGCATGATCTCGTTCGCGTCGTAGCGCATCGCGATCACCGCGTTCGCACCGAGGTCGGCGGCGTGTTGCAGCATCAGGTCGAAGGCGTCTCCACGCGCGCGCTCGCACAGCTCCGCGAACAGGCTGATGTTGCCGCCCAGCAGCGTCTGCAGCGCCGCACCGATGTTGCCGATCACGCTGCGCGAACGCACCGTGATGCCGCGCACGACGCCCAGCTGGCTCACCACGCGATAACCGGCCAGTTCGTTCGCGGTCGTCACCGATTTCCGATCCAACGTCTTCATGCCTGCCTCCTCTATGTAACCTGCGCCGCGCGCTGCATGACACCGACAAACTGATCGATGTCCAGCGGTTTGGTCAAGTAGTAGTCCGCGCCCGCGCGTAGCGAGGCATCGCGCGCTTCGCGAGTCGGGGTCGCCGACAGGGTCACGATGCGGCCGCAATAGCCGTGCGAGCGCAGCTGGAACACCGCCGCGTTGCCGGACAGGCCAGGCAGCTCGACGTCGATCAACAGCACGTCCGGCGCCTGCCGCGTCGCCGCCTCGATCGCGGCGGCGGCGTTGTCGGCCACCTGCACGCGAAAACCCAGGTCACAAAGCAACGCATCGAGCAGATGCGCGATGTCGGGATCGTCATCGACGACAAGCACACTGCGTCCCTCTCCATGGAATGGCGTGGCATCGCGCGCGGTAGCTGCTCCCGCATTCGCCGGCGCGTGCGCGAGTGGCGGCAAGTCGACGTGGAAATGGCTGCCACGACCCGACTGAGAGTCCAGCGTGAGCGAACCCTGCATCTGCTCGATCAGGCGGCGCACGATGCTGAGGCCGAGTCCTGCGCCCTTGCGGCCGGACGGGCCGCCATGGTTGAACGGTTTGAACACGCTGTCACGGTACTCCGGCGGAATGCCGATGCCGCTGTCGCGGACATCGACGCCGAGCTTGCCGTCCCGCCACACGATGTCCACCGAGACTTCGCCGCGTGCGGTGTAACGCACCGCGTTCGACAGCAGATTGATCGCGACCTGGCGCAGGCGCACCTCGTCGAACAGTGGCGGCGCCGCGTCGTCGAGTACGAGGTTCGTGCGGAATGCCAGCCCCTTGTCCTCGGCAAGCGGCCGGAACATCGCCTCGAGGTCACGCAGCAGTGCCGCAAGATCCACCTCGACCGGATGCAGCAGTGTGGAACCAGCGGACTCGCCGCGGCCGTATTCAAGCAGGTTCTCGGCCAACGTGAACAAATGGGTCGCGTTGCGGCGGATCGCATTCAACGCCTGCGTCGCGTGCTCACTGCCGTCGATGCGCCGCTCGAGCAGGTGCAGGTAGCCGAAAATCGAGGTCAGTGGCGTGCGGAACTCGTGGCTGAGCGTCGCGATCAGCGCGTTCTTCAGCGCGTTGGCATCTTCCAGGGCCGCGCGCTGGTGCTCGAGTTCGCTGCGGATCTCCTTGAGCTTGCCGATCGCCTTCGATTTCTCGTGGCCGGCGATCGCCGTCTCGTGGCCGAGCTGCTGCTGCACGCGCTCCCGCGCACGCGCGTCCTCGGCATCGAGCAGCAGCACGTGGAAGCCGGGACCATCGACGATCAAGTGCACGTGCGCACTGCGTCCGTTCGCCAGTTCCACGAACGGGATATCCTGGTGGTCGTCGAGCGGCAGGCCGATGAACAGATCCTGCAGCTCGCGCAGGCTCTGCCGCGGATCACCGGTGTCGATACCGTAGAACGCAGCATCGCCCTGCACATCGCGCAGATGCCAGCCGGCATCGAAGCTCAGCAGCAGCGGATGGGCGCGATCGATGAGGGTCGCACGCAGGTAATTCCCGACCGGCGCCGGCAGCCATGCATCGATGCTCATGGCGACAACCTCGCGGCGATGTCCGCGAATGCGCGCTCGACGCCGTCGCCGGACAACGCGCTGGTCTCGAACACCGGCAGGCTGCGACGCAGCTCCGCCAGCGTGGACGGCGCAACCTCCCAGCGTTCGACGAGATCGAGCTTGTTGACCGCGAGCACGGCGACCGCATCCGGCAGCAGGTTGCGCGACTGCATGAGCAGGTTCAGCGTCGAGCTCAGGCTGCTCTCGCGCGTGCCGTCGGCGACCAGCAGCAGCGCAGACGCGCCGCGCAGGTAGTGCACGCCGAGTGCATCGAGTGCGCTGCGGCCGGCGATGTCCCAGACCACGAGCTTGAGCGGATGGCCATTCGCCAGCACGACTTCCTTGCTGTCGACCTTGACCCCGACCGTGGTCAGGTACTTGTCCGAGAACGTGCTGCGCACGAAGCGCGCGACCAGGCTGGTCTTGCCGACGCCGAAGTCGCCGAGCATGCACACCTTGTGCGCCGGGGCGTTCATTGCACGGATCGCCGCGCCGTCACGCGCAGATGCGCGCTGCGGCGGGTCAGGTCGATCGGTTCGGCGATCACGGCGTCGGGTACCTCGACCGCGCCGACGCCACGCTCGGCGAGCGCCTGCGCGAGCCAGCGCGCACGACCGGCACGCACGCGCGCATTGGTCGCATCGGTGCCGCTTTCGTCGCTGCTGCCGACACTCGCGAGCACGAGTGTGACCTTCGCGGTGCTGGCCAACGCGGCGACCTGGCGCGCGCTGCGCGCGATCTCATCGACGACCGCCTGTGCGCCCGCTGCCGGTTGCGTGTCTTCGCCGAATGGCACGTCGAGCGTGTTCAGCGCTTGCACGAGGCGTTCGAGTTCTGCGCGCGCAGCCGCAGCGGCATCGCCATCCGGCGACAAGGTCAGCTCGGTGCGAACGACGCCAGGAATCCAGCCGGCGTGCTCGCGTGCGGCGGTGATCCATGCGTCCGGCGCATGCCCGTCGAGCGCAAGCACGCCATCCTTCACGGTCAGCCTTACACCGGTCGGCGGCGCCAGCAGCCGCGCGGCACGACGGGCGACGGCGGTGTCGTCGGTCGACAGATAGCCCGCCACATCAAGCTTCGGCAGCGCGGGGTCGAGGCCGGCGCCGTCGAACACTTTTGCCAGCGACGGCGCGTCCGGATCGACCAGACCGTGCACGGTGACCGATCGCCACGCCTGCTCGTCGATGCCGGTCAGCACGAAGCCCGGATGCGCAACGAGCCGTGCGCGCAACGCGTCGATCCGCGCCTCCCAGCGCTCGCGTCGCGCGACGAACACCGTCAACGCGACGAGCATTGCGAGCAGTATGAACAGGAGCGGCCAGCGCGACGGCGCACGCTGCATCGGCGTACGCGCGGCTTCCGCATCCCGCAGCAGCGCAGGCGGCTGCAGCTGCTCGTGCCATGCCGAGGTGTCGCCAACCGCACGCAGGTCCGCATCCGGCGTACCCGCGGTCCGCGCATGGATATCCTCGAGCCGTTGTTCGAGCAGCGTGCGCAGTTCCGCCGGCGGTACGCCGCGCATGAAGCAGGCGAGGTTCGCGCGCGGGCCCTGCACCACCCAGACCAGGTGTTCGCCGACACTCATCGACTCCAGACCGCCGCCATCCTGCCCGACCGAGTCGCCGACGAAATCGCCGAGTGCGGTCAGCATGCCGGCGATCGCGTCGGCATCGAGCGGGGTGATATCCGGCGCCGATTCGTGCAGCAGCACGAGCCCCGACGCGCGCTCGATCAGGAACACGTGATCGATGCGATAGGCGAGCCGATGCTTGAGCACGACCTGCGCATACGGCACGCCGCCGCGCCACGCTTCGAGCCGCCACTTGAGGCCGCGCAGCGTGAAGCTGCTCTCGATGGCGCCGTTGAGGTCGGCAACGAGATTACGCAGCGCCTCCGCGATCGACTTGCGGATCAGCGGACCGATGATCGGGAACAGCGCGTCGACGATGCTCTGCCGGTTCTTCTGCACCGCCGTGCCGAGCGCCTGCGCAACCGGCTCGGACAGCGCGTCCGCGACACGCGTGGTGACTTGCTCGCCGCGCAGCGCCTCGATCGCCGCACCGGGCAGCCGGCGTGGCAGGTCCTTCTGCGCGTTCTCCAGTTCGGTGATGCGCGTGCGCGCCGCGTCGAGCGCGCGCCGCTCGTCGCCGATCAGCAGTTCGCGCAGGCGCTCGAAATCGTCTGCTGCATCCGTGCCGGCTGTGGGCGATCCGCTCGCGTGAGACGTGGACGCACCGCTATCGAGCGGCTCATCCAGCGCCTTGCCGAATCCGGACATGGTCACTTCGGCGCTCCGTTCCGATCGCGCGCTTACCTGGGTGTCGGCAGGTCGAAATCACCCCGGAGTCGCAGCGCGAATTCGGTGAGCAGCGCGGCCAGATCGTCGCGCCCGACTTTTTCCGCGCGCAGCTCGGTGCTGGCGCGCGACAGCGCGGAGTCGGCCTCGCTCGCGCGTGCATGCGCCGCCGCGTGCAGCTCGGCGATCGCGGCGCGCAGGCGTTCGTCACTGGCCGCGAGTTCGTGGCCGAGTCCCTCCAGCGCCTTGTTGATCTCGCCGCGTGCGGTGCGCGCGGCCTGCTGCAGGCGCGACTCGAGGTCGTCGACCGCACCGTTGCGGTCCTGCACTTCCTGGCGCACCAGCTTGCCCAGCTTCTCGAGCTGGTCGTCGATGCGCTTGTCGATCTGGGCGAGGCGCTTGTCCTGCGCGTCGCGCAGGCGCGCAAGGTCGGCTTCGAGACGCTGGTTCAGCTCCTGGAAGCGGCGCTCGTAGTCGCGCATCTGACCGCCGAACAGGATGTCGCGGATCTGGTCGACGTTGCGGTCGGCGCCGCCGTCCGCGGCGGGCTTCTTCGGATCTGCCATGGGTTTGCTCCTGGTGTGCGTGCGCGACGCCGCGGGCCGACGCTCGGGCTTCGAGGGGCGCTTGCGCGGATCGGCCTTCTTGCGTGAAAGCGGTTTCGCTGCGGTCGCCACGACGATCCCCCGGTTTGCGCTGTCCAACCGCGCCATTCTTGCATCCCGCACGCGTCGCTGCACGCGCCGGCGGGCTTCCAGGCATACCCCGAACGCTAGCGCAGCGGCGTCAGACCTTCTCGAGCCGATAACCGTGCTGGTAGATCGCGGCAAGCCGCCAGCCATGCTCGCCGTTGAGATCGAGCTTCTTGCGCAGCCGGCTGACGTGGGTGTCGACCGTGCGCGTGGACACTGCCGCACTGAGGTTCCACACGTTCTCGAGCAGCGCGTCGCGGCTGATGATGCGGCCATGGCGCCGAAACAGGAAACAGGCGAGGTCGAATTCGCGCTGGGTCAGGTCGATATCGCGCCGGTCGATGCTGACGCGGCGCCGCCTCGGATCGACCGAATACGGTGCGAGATCGATCGTCTCGCCGTTGTCGCTGTCGTTGACGTGACGGCGCAATACCGCGTGGACTCGCGCGATCAGCTCGCGCTGCTTGGGTGGCTTGACCACATAGTCATCACCCCCGCTGGCAAGCCCGCGGACCATGTCGTCCTCGGCGTCGCGCGCGGTCAGGAAGATCACCGGCAACCGGCTGTTGGCCGACGACCGGATCGCGCCGATCACCTCGATGCCGGTGCTGTCGGGCAGCATCCAGTCGAGCAGCAGCAGGTCGATCGCCTCGGAACCCTGACGGCGCCTGTACTCGGTGGCGCTGCGGAACCAGCGCACCGTGTAACCGGATTCCTCCAGCCAATGGGACACCAGGGCCGCCATGTCCGGATCATCTTCCAGCAGCCCGACGACCAGACCGAGTTTGCTCATGGCATCCAGCCGATATCCGGACACAAGGCGGCCACAAACGCTCCCTGGACTGGCATCAGTCGACAATGAAATTGATGCGCATGTTGACGCGCCATTCGGTGATGCTGCCATCGTCACCGGTGCTGACCTTGATGTCGTTCACCCAGGCTCCCTTGATGTTCTTGACGGTCTGGGAAACCTTCTTCAGGCCCTTCTGCACGGCGTCCTCGATACCTTTCGGGGAAGAACTGCTGAGCTCGATAACCTTGGCGACTGTCATGACAGGCACTCCTTGGGCAAAGGCCGGCACACTATAGAGCAAAGCCGAAAGTGTGCGAAAGCTTTCAGCGACGCCGATCGCAGCCCTCATCCGCGGTCATTCCGGGGGTGAAATCGCCACTGGAAATGCGCACACGTACGCGGCCATTCGCGCGAACGCCGCGCGCAAGCGTGACCGGCCACCGCTCACGCTTGCGTGCGCGGCCCGCGCGGCAACCAGCGCAGCCACACCAGGAACACCACGAGCGCGTCGAGCACGATCAACGCCTGCCACAGATACAGATGGAACCATTCGAACCAGACCCGGTTCCACTGACCGAGGTAGAAGAGGCTGATGATGCGGACCAGGTTCAATACCTGGATCGCGAGGAAACCGAGCCCGATGCCAGCCAGCTTGTGTTTCCACGGCGCCGGGAACGCGAGCATCGCCGAGATCAGGATGATCACCGCCTCGACGCCGTTGCAACCCCGTTCGATCGAGATCGCGAAATCGCCGCTCGTGCTCTGCAGCACCTTGCCTTGGGCGATTACATGCGGATCGAACACGTCGACGATCCAGACGCAGACCTTGGCGATCGCACCGGTGAACGGCAGGATCACGTAGTGGTCGACCGGCTGCCACAGCTCGGCAATGAACAGCACGGCCAGACAGATCAGGAACATCAGCATGAAACGCAGCATGGGTGTCGGGGGAATTGGGGGGCTTAAGGTGGGACGTGAGACGTAAGCTTCTCCGATTCGTCGTTCCGGCGAAAGCGGAACGACGGCGCATATTCCGCGGAATCTTCCATCCCCGTCTCACGCCTCGCGTCTCACCGCCTCGCGCTTTGCTAGCATTCCACCATGAATCCCGCGCCCAACCTGTTCCTGGTCGGCCCGATGGGCGCCGGCAAGACGACCGTCGGGCGCCAGATCGCCGAGCTGTTTCGGATGCCGTTCTTCGACCTCGACCACGAGATCGAGGCGCACACCGGCGCGGCGGTCAGCCTGATCTTCGAGCTCGAGGGTGAAACCGGTTTCCGCTGCCGGGAAGCGGCGATGCTCGCCGAACTCACGGCGCGGCGCGGCGTGGTGCTGGCGACCGGCGGCGGTGCGGTGCTCGGCGCCGACAATCGCCGTTTCCTGCACGAACGCGGCTTCGTGATCTGGCTGGACGCGACGGTCGACGCGCAGCTCGCGCGCCTCGAACGCGACCGCCAGCGCCCATTGCTGCGCGCACCGGACCGGCGCGTGCGCCTCGAACAGCTCGCCGCCGAACGCAACCCGATCTACGCCGAGATCGCGGATCTGCGCGTCGCATCGACCGGCGTCGGCAACAGCACGCATGCCGCGCACGACCTGCTCGATCTGCTCGAAGCCCGCTGGCGCCGCGGCAATACGGATGTCGCCGCATGAGCATCGTGACCGTCGACGTCGCACTCGGCACGCGTGGTTATCCGATCCGGATCGGCGCCGGCCTGCTCGCCGATGCATCGGCGTGGCGCACCGCCATCCGCGGCCGCCACGTGCTGGTCGTGACCAACGAGGTGGTAGCGCCGCTGTATCTTGAACGCGTGCAATCCGGCCTGCAGGGATTCACGCACGCGGCGCTGGTGTTGCCCGATGGCGAGGCGCACAAGACGCTGGCGAGCAGCGCGAACGTGTTCGACGCGCTGGCCGCGCTCGGCGCGACCCGCGACGCAACGATCCTCGCGCTCGGCGGCGGCGTGATCGGCGACCTCGCCGGCTTCGCCGCCGCCTGCTGGATGCGCGGCATCGACTTCGTGCAGATGCCGACCACCTTGCTCGCGATGGTCGATTCCTCGGTCGGCGGCAAGACCGGCGTGAATCTGCCCGCCGGCAAGAACCTGGTCGGCGCGTTCCATCAGCCACGCGCGGTCGTCGCCGACACCGATACGCTGGCCACGCTGCCGGATCGCGAGTACCGCGCCGGGCTGGCCGAGGTCGTCAAGTACGGCGCGATCGGCGACTCTGATTTTTTCGCCTGGCTGGAAGCGAACGCCGACGCGCTGAACGCGCGCGATGGCGCCGCCCTGGTCGAAGCGATCGCGGTCAGCTGCCGGCACAAGGCCGGCGTGGTCGCGCGCGACGAACATGAGCACGGCGAGCGCGCACTGCTGAACTTCGGGCACACCTTCGCGCATGCGTATGAAACCGAAACCGGCTACGGCACGCTGCTGCACGGCGAAGCGGTTGCGATCGGCATGGTGCTGGCCGCGCAACTTTCCGCCGACCTCGGTCGCGCGCCGCGCGTGGACGCCGAGCGCCTCGCCACGCTGCTGGCTGGGCTCGGCCTGCCGGTCGCGCCACCGCGCTGCGATCCGGATCGCCTGATTGCGCACATGCGCCTCGACAAGAAAAATCTCGGCGGCCGCCTGCGCCTGATCCTGTGGCGCGGCATCGGCCGCGCCGAGATCGTGGCGGATGTCGATGAAGCCGCGATCCACGCGGTGCTGACCGCGGCCCATTGACGCCTCACGATACGGTCCCGTTTCGCGATCCGGAACCTTGTAGGAGCGGCTTCAGCCGCGATGCTTTCAACCCTCCCCTTCAAGGGGAGGGTTGGGTGGGGATGGTGTTTGACGCATACCGAAAAGCATCGCGGCTGAAGCCGCTCCTACGGTCGAGAGACCTGCCGCTATCGGCAGGCCCCGTCGGTGGGCGATCTCAGAACTTGTGCGCGAGCCGGACGAACCAGGCCGCGCCGTTCAAGCCGAACTGCACTGCCTCGTACTTGAAGCCGTTGTCGGTTTCGTTCGGGTCCTGCAGCGTCGGGAACTTGTCGAGGATGTTCTGGCCGCCGATCGTCAGCTTGGTGTCCGGCGTGAAGCTGTAGGTGACGCTGACGTCGGCCGAGGTCCTGTCCGAATAGTGCTGGTTCGGAACCGGCGGACCCGAGAACGTGCCGAGCGTCATCGGCCCGAAGTAGAGGATCTTGAAGTTCGTATCCCACTTGCCGAGCGTGTAGTCGAAGCCGAGCGTCGCCTTCGAGCGTGGCGCGCCGCCCTCGATGAACAGGCGGTCGCGTTCACCAAGCAGCGAGTCCTCGCGACCGACCAGCGACGGCGGCGTGTGCACCTTCTGCACTTTCGTGGTGCCGTGGTTGAACGCGAAGAAGCTCGTCAGCTCGCCGTCGCCGAGGCTGGTGCTGTGGCTGGCCGTGAGGTCGATGCCCTGGGTCCGGGTGTCGACCGAATTGACGAAGAACTGCGCCTGCCCGACGCCGAGCTGCCGCAGGATCGTACCGATACTCGGGTCGTCCGTGCCGAAGTAACCGGTAAGCACGATGCGGTCGGTGATGTCGATGCGGTAACCGTCGAGCGTGACCGACACGTTCTCCCACGGCTTCCAGGTGAAGCCGAGCGTCGCGCTCTTCGATTTCTCTTCCTTGAGGTCCGGGATGCCGGCCGCACGCGCGATGCGGCCGCCGTTCGGCGCGAGCACGACATCGACCGGCACGCCGCTGATGAAATCGGTGAACGTCGACGAGAAATAGCGCTGCTGCAGCGACGGCGCGCGGAAGCCGGTGCTGACCGAGCCGCGCAGCAGGAACTGATCGGTGACGCGGAACGAGCCGGCGAGCTTGCCGATCGCGGTCGAGCCGAAGTCGCTGTAATGCTCGTAGCGCACCGCCTGGTCGGTCATGAAGCGGTCGGTCCAGTTGGACTCGACGTCGACATAGGCTGCCCAGCTGTTGCGGCTCTTGTCGGTCGCATCGCCCGGCTGGAAACCCGGGAAGCCCTGGCTGCCGGCGTTGCCGCCGCCCGGCCCGTCAGCATCGATGTAGGAACCCGGCTCGCCCGCGTAGATCTTGTAGTTCTCGTGGCGGAACTCGCTGCCGAACGCGACGTTGACGCCGTGCAGCCAGCTGTCGAAGAAGCGCGAGAAGTCGAGGTTCGTCGTCGCCTGCTCGAACGAGAAGCCGCCGGCACGGAAGTGGTCGGGGCTGATGCCGCGTCCGCCGTGTTCGAGATCGAGATTCGCGATCGACGCGTTCAGCGTGTGCCGGATCGTGTCCATCAGCCGGTTGTAGCCGAGCGTCTGCGAGGCGTCGACGCGCCAGCCGTCCCACAGCCACCACACACCCGCCGTGCCGTGCCGGTCCTGGACGTAGGGATCGATGAACGGCACGAAGCCATTCGGATACATCGCCGCGGAATTGCGCGAGGGAATGTCACTCGAACCGATGCCGCCGCGCGCGAACGCGGCCGAGGAGGCATCGCGATTCTGGATGCCGCCGTCGAAATAGAAATGCGCGCTGTCCCCGAACGGGATATCGCCGTTCAGGTAAAACGTGCCGTTCTTGACCGAAGTGTCGCCGATGATGCGCAGCGGATCGAGCGCGGTGGTGCGGTTCGAGCGGCCACGGTCGAGGAATTCGCCGGTCATCGAGATCACGCCATCGTTGCCGACCGCGAACCCGCAGTAACCGGAGGCCAGGTAGTTCTGGCCGTCTCCACGCGAGTACTGGCCGTAGCCGACCACGCCCTCGCAGCCCTTGCTGCGCTTCAGCGCGATGTTCATCACGCCGGCGATCGCGTCCGAGCCGTACTGCGCGGCGGCGCCGTCGCGCAGGATCTCGACATGGTCGATCGCGAGCAGCGGGATCGTGTTGAGATCGGTGCCGGTGTTGCCGCGATTGCGCGCGCCGAACAGATTGACCAGCGCGGTCGAATGCAGGCGCTTGCCGTTGATCAGCACCAGGGTCTGGTCCGAGCCGAGGCCGCGCAGCGCGGCGGAGTCGACCGAGTCGGCGTTGTCGGCGCCGGTCTGATGCCCGGACGTGAACGAGGGCGCGGTGTATTGCAGGTTCTGCGCGAGATCGAACGAAGCGCCCTGCTCGGCGGCCTTGGTCATCGGCAGCACGTCGACCGGCACCGCCGTCTCGGTTTCCGAGGAACGGTCGTAGCGGCGCGAACCGAGCACGGTCAGGCCTTCGAGCTGCGTGACTTTTTCGTTGATGCCCTTCTCCGCCGTAGCGGGAGTCTGTGCGGCACCTGTGTCCTGCGCCCGCGCATCGGGCGCGGCGATGATCGAACCGGTGAATCCGAATGCCGCAGCAGCGAACGCTGCGCCCCACTTGCGCAATGTGCCCATGAACCCCTCCCAGAGTGCTGATAGCCGGGTCAGCTTACCCGATCCCTGTCATCGAGGCCGTGCACGGTCCCGACATCCTCGATATCGAGGATCGGGCTAACGCCCGGTGCGGCGGCAACGCTACAATCCCGGTTTCACCATGCGCGTATTCATGCAAACCAAAGCTGCGGGCTCCGATGTGCCGCGCTATTACCAGCTCATGCTGCAGCAGGATCTGCTCGGCGGCTGGATGCTGTTCCGTGAATGGGGCCAGCAAGGCGGCCGTGCGAGCACCAAGCGCGAGGTCTACCTCGAGCGCGACGCCGCGCTGCGCGCGTTCGAGCATGCGCGCGACGCGCAGCTCAAGCGCGGCTTCCATGTGATGTTCGCGCAAGGGTTCGACGGGCCGCATACGGGCTAGCTGCGTGCTTCTCGCGCCGACTTATCGAGCAGCAAACTCGCTCTGGCAGCGATCCGGATCTCCCCGTTCGCCCTGACAACTTCCCGTTCGCCCTGAGGGTATCGAAGGGCGATCCCACGACCTCCGGCACCAATCTTCCAATGACGCCTCCGAAACCTGCCATTCCCGACCACCGCTTCCTGCGCGCACTGCGCCGCGAACCGGTCGACATGACCCCGATCTGGATCATGCGCCAGGCTGGCCGCTACCTGCCCGAATACCGCGCCACGCGCGAACGCGCCGGCAGCTTTCTCGCGCTTGCGCAGACGCCGGAACTCGCCTGCGAGGTCACGCTGCAACCGCTGGCGCGCTTCGCGCTCGACGCGGCGATCCTGTTCTCGGACATCCTGACCATTCCGGACGCAATGGGCCTCGGCCTGCATTTCGTCGACGGTGAAGGCCCGAAGCTCGCGCATCCGCTGCGCCGCGCGGCCGATATCGCCCGGCTCGGCGTGCCCGATCCGGAAAGCGATCTGCGCTATGTGATGGACGCGGTGCGCCTGGTCCGCCGCGAACTCAACGAACGCGCTCCGCTGATCGGCTTCTCCGGCAGCCCGTGGACGCTGGCCTGCTACATGATCGAAGGCGAAGGCTCATCGAGCTTCTCGCGCGCAAAGGCGCTCGCGCTCGAGGACGCGGCGACGATGCACCGCCTGCTCGATACGCTCGCGCAGTCGGTCTCGAGCTATCTCGCCGCGCAGGCCGCCGCCGGCGCACAGGCACTGATGGTGTTCGACACCTGGGGCGGCCTGCTCGCGCCCGCGCAGTTCCGCGAATTCTCGCTGCGCTGGCTCGCCGACATCGTCGCGCGCCTGAAGGCGAACCCGGCCACGCGCGACGTGCCGCTGATCCTGTTCTCGAAAGGCGCCAACAGCCACCTCGAAGCGCTCGCCGACACCGGCTGCAACGCGCTCGGTGTGGACTGGACCATCGACATCGGCGAAGCGCGCGCACGAGTCGGCAACCGCGTCGCGCTGCAGGGCAACCTCGACCCGGCTGTGCTCGCCGCTTCGCCGGACGCGATCCGTGCCGAGGCGCGCAAAGTGCTCGACGGCTTCGGCGCGCATCCGGGTCACGTGTTCAATCTCGGCCATGGCATCACGCCCGACATCAAACCCGAGAACGTTGCGGTGCTGGTCGATGCGGTGCACGCGCTCAGCCGACACCCTGTCTGAGCGGACAGTTACGTTCGCCGTCGGTCCAGCCGTATCGCAAAGAATCCCGCAGCCGAAGCCGCTGGAAGTCGAGTCAGCGAATGCGGGGGCGAATCGAGCGGCCCCGGCTTCCGGTTACAAGCGACAGCCGTCGAAGCCGTCGTCGAACACCAGATCTGCATTCGTCACGACATGAAGCCTTGGCTCGTGCCGTTGAGGCTACTGCTGCTCGCGGCAATCTGCAGACCCGTGGCAATCGTATAGAAGCGCTGGCCGCTGCTCAGCGTGCTGACACCGTTGACCAGCGGCGCACTGCCCAGATTCGTGCTGCCGCCACAGGCGGACACGGCGAAGCTGACCGTATCGCTGCTGCTGACCGTGTTGCCGTAGGCGTCCTTCTGAGTCACGGCAATCGTACCCAGGTTGTTGCCAGCCGCGACATCGAACGGTTGCGTCGTGAACACCAGCTGCGTCGCCGGACCGACGGTGACGTTGAACGATTGCTGGGCCTGCGGCGCGGGGTTGTAGGCGCCGCTGCCAGCCTGGTTCGCATCGATCACGCAGGTGCCGATGCTGGTGAACGACACCGCCGAGCCGCTCAGCGCGCACACCGAACTCGCCGAAGCATCGATCGTCAATGTCACGGGCAGACCCGAGCTTGCCGTCGCGGCCACCGTGTAGGTCGGGCCATGGGCCATCGCGTTGGCCGGCGCCGTCGTCGTGAACGTGATCGACTGGTTGCCCTTGCCGACGGCGAACGACTGCTGCGCCTGCGGCGCCGCGTTGTAGTTGGCGTTGCCGGCCTGGCTGGCGTCGATCACACAGGTGCCGGCGCCGATGAACGACACCGTCGAGCCGGCGATCGAGCACACCGAGCTGGCCGCGGCATCGATCGCGAACGTCACCGCATTGCCCGAGGCGCCGCCCGTCGCCGCCACGCTGTAGGTCGCACCACCCACCTTCGCGCCGACCGGAGCCGTCGAGGTGTAGGTGATGGCCTGGCTGGCCTTGCCGATCGTCACGTTCTGGCTTACCTGCGGCGCGGCGTTGTAGTTGCCGTTGCCGCTTTGGTTCGCCGTGATCGTGCAGCTGCCGGCCGCCACCATCGTCGCTGCCGTGCCGGACACCGTGCAGACACCCGGTGTGGTCGAGGCGAAGCTCACCGTCAGGCCGGAGCTGGCGGTCGCCGCCAGCGCGAACGTGCCGCCATTGCTGTAGGTCTGCGTCGCGATCGCCGGGAAGCTGATGGTCTGGCTGCCCTTGCCGACTGCGAACGACTGCTGCGCCTGCGGTGCAGCGTTGTAGTTCGCGCTGCTCACCTGGTTCGCGTCGATCACGCAGGTGCCGGCGGCAGTGAACGACACCGTCGATGCGCTGATCGAGCAAACCGCGCTGGCCGCGGCGTCGATCGTGAACGTCACCGCATTGCCCGAGGCGCCGCCCGTTGCTGTCACGTGGTAGGTCGCACCGCCGACTACTGCAGCGGCCGGAGCCGTCGAGGTGTAGCTGATGGTCTGGCTGCCTTTGCCGACCGCGAACGACTGCTGGACCTGTGGCGCGGCGTTGTAGCTGCCGTTGCCCGCCTGGTTCGCATCGATCACGCAGGTGCCGGCGCCGGTGAACGACACCGTCGATGCGCTGATCGAGCAGACCGCGCTGGCGCTGGCGTCGATCGTCAATGCAACCGCCAGGCCCGAGCTCGCCGTCGCCGTCACGTTGTAGGTCGCACCGCCGACCACCGCAGCTGCCGGAGCCGTCGAGGTGAACGTGATCGTTTGGTTCTATTTGGCGGCAGCGCAGCCCGGGAACTTGAACGAGCCGATGCGGGTATTCCAGCCGGCAGCGTCGACGTACTCGTTGGTGTACCAGAACGTGCAATCGTCGATCGGATCGACGGTCAGGTCACTGTAGTCGCCCCAGCGGTTGCCGTTGCCGGTCTGGCTGAAGGTGCCGTCGAACAGGTGCGCCTCACCCTGAGTGAGAACGCCCGGCGGATCGGTTGCCAGCCGTCCGGCGTAACGAATCTGCGGATTGATGCCGGCGCTCGATGCGCTGAATCCGACCGCGATATCGCCCATGGCGTCCATCGCCGCACTGCCCATCCAGCGCCAAGTGGTATCCGGCTGGTAGGTGCCTTCCTGGAATACGGTCGGCGCGCCCGTGGTCGCGTTGCGCAACTCGAACCAGCGCACGCCGGCCACGTTATTCGCGCTCACCGAATAGTTGCTTACCAGCGCCTCATGACCGCCAAAATTGCGGTAGGCGAGACGGAACATCAGGCGGTCGCCGATGCCATCCAGCCAGTCGGTGTTGGCGACGCCCAACTGCGGCACGCAGGCGCGGCTCGACGCGCAAAGCGCCGTATAGCCCGCGGCTGCAGGGCTGCCGGCCAAGGTGAAGGTCGTGTTGGCCGGTGTGACGAAATCGGCGTGGAAGCGAAAGACCTGGTAGGTCGGCGGGGCATTGCCCGGGAACTCCACGAACGGGGCCGGCGCTCCCAGCGCGGGCAGGGTCTGACCATCGAAGTCGGCGGGCAGGATCGGCGCGTCGTTGGCGCTGATGATGCCGGTGCTGACGAAGGTCGCCGGATTGCCGGCAAGCATCGCGGCGCGATCGAACGCGAACGGCTGCGGGCCGAGGTAGGCCGTGCCGGCTGCATTGAACACGTTCATGGCCATGTAGTAGCCGTCAGGCCACACGCCCAGATGCGGATAATCGAAGAAGTTCGAACCGAGGTGAAAGCCGTAGCGATGGTAGCTGCCGGTCGCATCGCTGGTGATGGAGACCGCGATGCACTCGTCGGTGATGACGGTGCCGCCCGCGAACTGGCTGATGACCCAGCGTTTGGCGAGCTTGTCGTAGAGCACGATCGGGTCGCCGGCACCGCCGGTTTCGCAGACGCCGCCAAAACCGGCCCATAGCGCCGAGATCTGGGTCGGGCCTGCCAACGAGGCTCCGGTGGCTTTGTCGAAGATCTGATAGGCCGTGTTGACCATCTGCACATACTGCGTTTCACCGACCGCGCCATCCGTATCGGGCGGGGCACATGCGCCGCAGCCCGCAGCAACGTTGATACCGTCGAACGTCGCGATCGGGGCCGGCATCCGCAAGGTCGGCGCGAAAAGACGGCGCTGGATTACCGTGTCCTCGCTGTCGACATGGTGATTCGGAATCCTCGGATTCTCGGCGGCCTCGCGCCCGGCAGCCTTCTTGCCACTCCATGCCGGCAGGTAGTACAGCGGCAGCGAAGTGTCGTTCTGGTAGGAGGCGCCTGTCTGGACAGCGCCGCCGCCTTGTTTCTGCGCCGGCCCCTGAGCCAGGGCTGCGCCGGCCGACAAGCCGCATAGCACCACGCAAACCGTCCCCCACAGGGACGGATGTTTGAGACCTACCATTAGCTTTCCCTCTCCGAATCTGGTGGAACAAACTCTGGACGCGATTGCGCCGGGAGTTGGTAACGTGGTCACACGATGTCGCTTGCCGGCCATTGCGAGACGCCCGGCCAGTTCCGCCAGCGACTTTCCGAATCGACTCGTCTTTCCCCATCAGCCACTCCACCCAGACCGCGCCGAGCGAGAATCCCGGTCCCCCGCGCACCTGAGCCGTCACCGCCCTCCGTCCGGTGACGGGTCGACTATACGTCCATGGAATGATCGCGAGCAACGTCATGCTCGTGCCAACAGCCATGCGCAGGAGATGCGCCATCACCAGCCCTAACGCGACGGACCCACTGCAGATCCTTGCACGCTCGCGATGACGCGCGGAATGACGCGCGGCTCAGGTTTCACCGGATCCGGAACCCACTGGAGCGAGTACTGCGCTGATCGCGTGGCGGAGCAAGGTGCTCGTGACCGGCTTGCGCGGCATCGCATCCATGCCGGCCGTGCGGATCTGCGCTTCCTCGTCGCCGACCAAGCCTGCAGTGACGGCGATAAGCGGCGCGTTCGCGTAGCTATCGTTGCGCAGCGCGCGCGCTTCGCGCTGCGCAGCACCTATTCGATGTCGAACGACTGCAATTCCACGGGCACCGTTCCGCTGGGGCCAAACCGGATGTCGTCGAACAGATAGTCCGCGCTGCCGCCGGCAGCGGCCTGGACGTAGACGGAAACGCTGACGCTGACGGTGCCGACCGGCAGCGCGATCGCGAGTGAAGACAACTCCTCTCACGTCTGCGCAGCGCCATTGAAAAAGCCGGGGAACCCCGGAACCGCGCCGGTGGCAATGGAACCGACCAGGGGGCTGCCGGCGCAATTGGAGCCATCCCAGGCAATGATGTTCGTATCCGCTTCGGTCAATGGAGGGATGGACGTCACGATATGGCGACGGACGATCAGGTCGACGTTCTTCGGGGTTATCGCGATGCATTGCTGCGCATGAGCGATGCCCC
This sequence comes from Dokdonella soli, assembly GCF_039523175.1. NCBI lineage: Bacteria > Pseudomonadati > Pseudomonadota > Gammaproteobacteria > Lysobacterales > Rhodanobacteraceae > Dokdonella > Dokdonella soli. Next base: position 53,416 of record NZ_BAAAEU010000003.1, on the reverse strand, counting down.
CGTTGGTGGACGTCAGCCGGATCGATCCAATCGTGGGCGAGCCGGACGTGCCGGCAAATGTCACGCTGCCGGTTCCCGTCGTGGTGACCGTCCACCCCGAGAGATCGGTCGTGAAGTCCGGATTTGCGAGCAGGTTTGCGGCGTTCGTCGAGAGTCCATGCGCAGCCAGCACCGCTCCAAACACGATTCGATTCAGCGTGGACATTTTGCATTGCTCCTGGGTTGCGTCATGCGTTTTCGAACAGATGACGATCGAAGTTGCGAGAACCGAACATGACGGCGGGAATGTGCGGTTCGAGTCATGGGCAGCCGGCGTTGATTGGCAAGCGGGCCGCCGGCTCTCGATCGGAAGCAACGATCACTGGCACGCATCGACACCCCCGAAACCATCGACAAAGATCCCGTCGATCTGGTCCGGCACGGCATTGCCGATTTCCGACGTGTTGCCCGACAGCGGCGTCGTAGCGGCGCTCAGCCAACCGCCGACTTGCACCTGCGGCACTCTCAGCAGAAAGCTGCAATGTCCATTCGCATCGGTGACCAGCCCCTTCGCACCTGAAAAAAGACCCGCGCCGCCGCGTCCGGACGAGCCCAGCGGCGCGTTGTTCAGGTGATAGAAGTCGATGCGGTAGAACGTGTTCGGCGCGGCATCGAGCGTGCCGGCGACGAGCTGGTTGTTCGGCATCGCAAAGCTGCTGCGCAGCACCGGGTAGTTCTGCGGATTCAGCGGCGTGTTCGCGTCGGGGCCGACACCGCCCAGATCGATGGCGAGGCCGTTGTCCGCGGTGGGCCCGCCGTTGCCGATCAGATCGTTGCCCAGCACGTAGTTGCCGTTGCCCGCGCTCGCCGTGAGCCATACGCCGGGTCCGACGCTCAGGCGGATGATGTTGCCGAAGCTGGTGGTGAGGAACGACGCGTTGCCGATGACGTTGTCGTGCGCACCGTTCGAGACCACGACGCCGGCGCCGGAACTGGGCATGCTGCCGTAGAAGTCCCATCCGATTTCGTTCTGCTGCACCTGGTTGCCCGCGGAGGCGGAGCCATACAGGACGATGGCGCCGCTCGTGGCGAATGTGCTGTAGCCGATGTAGTTGCCGCGCAGCGTGTTGTTCGGCGAATTGGACACGAAGACGCCGTAGCCGTTGCCTTCCGGCGTCACGCCATCCGGTGCCACGCCGATGAGGTTGTTCTGCACGAGGTTGTTGCCCGCGGCGTTGGCGAGATAGATGCCGCCGGATAGACCGTTGTCGAACACGTTTTCGAACGCCGCATCCGCGCCACCGATCTGGGCGCCGCCGGAGTTCCCCAAAACCTCAACGCCGACCCGATTGGCGACCTGGGAGGGACCACCGAACGCGTTGCCGCCGATATTGTGGCCGCTGCCGCCTTCGAGCTTGATCGCGGCCTGACTGCCGAAACCCGCGAAGAGCATGCCGAACGCGGCCAATTGACTGCCGCTGGCGGTTGTCGGCGTGTGCAGTGCGTAGTTCAGGTTCGCCCCGTTGCTGATCTCCACGCAGAGCGTTCCATTGAATGCGCCGATCGCATTGTTGGCGACCCAGCCCGGATGTGTGCGCGCATCGATGAATACCGGCGCGGCGATGTCGGGCAGCAGGCTGCCGAGCGTGATCGTGTAGGGGCATCCGGCCGCCGTGCCGAGATTGAAGACGATCGTCGACAGCGTCGTCGGATTGGCGTTCGCGTTGGCGATCGCCCAGCGCAGCGAACCCACGCTGCCGTCGTCGCGCGTATTCGTCACGATGTACTGGTTGGGAACGAAGTTTGATTCGTAGGCACCGATGTCGATTCGACCGCCGATGACGCGCAGATTGCCGTCCAAGTCGGTCTCGCTGGGCGGGTAGCTCAGGTTCGGATCGCCGGTGTTGATCGCCGGCGATGACTGCGCAAGGTGATAGTCATTGGGGCCGGCGAACAGCGTGTAGTTCGATGGCGGCGGCCCCAGGTTGGAGAATCCGTTGAAGCCTGAGCCGCTGGAAAAGAACGAGAACGATACGTTCGGCACGTTGCTGACATCGCCAACGGAGAAATCGCTGCCCCCGTTGCTGAAGGAAATCGTGTTGTAGACGTTGAGCTGGCCGCCGTTGTACGTGTTCATCTGCAGGCCGCCGGCGGCGTTGCCGGCGATCGTGCAGTTGCGGACCGTCGCGTTGCCGTTCTCCGCACCGACGCGCATCGCCGGAAGGGTTGCATTGACCGGTTGGTTGTAGACGAGGCAGTCCTGCACCGCGATGTTCGGACTGCCGTTGTTGTTGAACACCTGGATCGAGTCGTCGTGATTGGCGATGAACCGGGTCATCGCCACGTCCGACACCACCGTATAGATATAGACGCCGTGGACCGGCACGCCTCCGAGCTGGGTCGTACCGCCGTAGAAATTGCTGAAGGTCAGCCCGTCGATCGTTGCCGGGGCGTTGGGTTCCAGCGCAAAGGCGCCACCCCCGCCGCCGTCGAGGACGGACACGTTCGTCTTGATGTTGCGCTGCGCGTCGTCGCAGCTGGTGTTCGCCTTGTAGCCCCCGAGCAGCACCAGGCTGGCCGCGTTGTTGTTCAGCTGCGTCATCGAAACGACGATCGGAAACGTTCCCGCGACGACCTTGATGTTGATCTGCTCCCCAACCCCGTTGAGCCAGACCTGGAGCGCGCTGAACAGGCTCGTCGGCGTATGGCCGGGATCGATACAGAACGTCTGGTCAGCAAGCGCTTCCCTGCCGGTGAAAAGGCTGCCCATCAACAGGCCCAACGACATCAACCATCCATGCAGTTTCATCGGTTCTCACTCGCCGCCATGACACGATCGTCAAAGGTGTAACGACGCGCGTAGAGGATTCCGAACATCGGGGCATCGGTGAACATCCGGGCAGCCGTCATTGCCGCGGCGCATTTTTCGACAGCGAAGCGGACCCGGCGGGGCCTGAAGGCAGCGCACAGAACGGCCGTTGAGCGACGGCGATCAACGGCAGGTTCGCGTGATCATACTGTCGATGCCACCACGCAACCTTTTTGCGCGCTCCTGTTACATACGATCAGCTCCGTGGGCCGATTGCAGGCGTGAGGATGTGGCGAAGGGAAGCACACATCCCCACACCCAGGCGCACTTCATTGGCATCTCGCGCTCCTTGTGGCCCGGATGGCAAGGATGTCGATCCACTTCAAGCGCTCCCTCCCCGTCCATCGTTTCAACTCGCATAGTGGAGAAATATTGATGCGCACCATCAGCTGTCCGCCCCTGCTGTTCGCCGCGAGCGCGTTCTTCTTCGCGGCGCCCGCGCTGGCCGCGAACCACATCGTCAACGTCGGTGGTTCCGGACTCGTATTCAGTCCGTCAAGGCTCACCATCACGGCAGGAGACACCGTGACGTTCACCAACGCCGGTGGCTTCCACAACGTCGCTTCGGCGCCGGGCGCGGTGACATCCTTCCGCTGTGCGAGCGGCTGTGACGGCGATGGTGTCGGTGGCAACGGTGCTGCCACCAGCACGGGCTGGTCAGCGGTCGTAGCGTTCCCGAAAGCCGGAACCGTTCCGTACTACTGCGAAGTCCACGGTGCTCCCGGGCAGGGCATGAGCGGCACCCTCACGGTGCAGGCCGCGCCGGCGGGCAACGTAGCCATCACGGCTGGCTTCACGGGCACCTGGGCCGATGCCTCGCAGAGCGGACAAGCGGGTTTCGGGCTTGAAGTGCTGCCCGGAAACAAGCTGGTAGCGGAGTGGTACACCTTCGGACCGCAGGGCGGTCAGTCGTGGATCGGTGGTGTCGGCGATATCAATGGCACTCAGGCCGTGATCACCGGTTTCCAGATCCTCGGACCGGGCGGCATGTTCCCGCCGAACTTCAACAAGGCGCAGGTGCAAACCCAGCCTTGGGGCACCATGACGTTCACCTTTACCGATTGCAACAATGGAACGGTCAGCTGGGCGCCAACGGCCGCCGGTTACACCGCCGGATCATTGCCGATAACCAGGGTGACCGAACCCGCTGGACTTACCTGTCCGTAACTCAGGTGATTGCATAGGGCTCGGTGGTCGCGCGATGACGTGATCCACCGAGCCCGCGGGGATCCTCACGCATCGGCTTTTCGACCTGCCAGCGTCGCTGCCATCGCATCGGCGAGCAGCGGCGTCGTCAGCGGCTTGCGCAGCAACGCATCCATGCCCGCCTCCCGGATCTGCGCCTCCTCGTCGCCGACCGAGCGCGCGGTGACCGCGATCAGCGGCAGCGTCTCGTGGCCGCCGCTGCGCAGCATGCGCGCCAGCGTCAGGCCGTCGATGCCGGGCAGGTCGAGATCGATCAGCGCGAGGCCGTAGCGCATGACCTTCAATTCGGTCAGCGCCGCGAGTCCGTTCGACACATGCGTCGCGCGGTGGCCCAGGTGCGCGAGCAGTCCGACGATCACTTCGGCGACGGTCACGTCGTCCTCGACCAGCAGCACGTCGAGCGGCGCGCTCACGTCCGGCGCACGCGCGGTCGCGACCGCCGCATCGTGCGCAGCCTGCTTTGCTTCGTAGATCGGCAGGTCGACATCGAACACGCTGCCCTCGCCGGGCGTGCTCGACACCGTGATCGTGCCGCCCATCAGCAGAGTCAGTTCGCGGCAGATCGCGAGGCCGAGGCCGCTGCCGCCATGCCGGCGCGTCACGCCTTCGGCTTGCTCGAAGCGATTGAACAGGCGCGCGCAGACCTCGGCGCTCATGCCCGGCCCGGTGTCCGCGACGTGGAAGCGCAAATGGCCGGGGCCGACGCGCGAGAGTGCCAAGGTGACGCCGCCGCGTTCGGTGAATTTCAGTGCGTTGTTGACCAGGTTCAGCAGGATCTGCTTGATGCGCAGCGCGTCGCCCCAGATCAGCGCGGGCACGCCTTCGGCAACCTTCAGCGTGATCGACAAACCCTTGCGCTGCGCCAGCGGCTGCTGCAACTCGGCCACCTCGCGCGCGATGGCAGCAGGATCGAGCTGCTGGTCATCGAGCGCGAACTTGCCGGCATCGATGCGCGCGATGTCGAGGCTGTCGTTGACCAGGCGCAGCAGCAACTGGCCGGACTGGTGGATCGCGGTTGCGTAGTTGCGCTGGCGAGCGTCGAGGTCGGTGCCCAGCAACAGTTCGCTCATGCCGAGCACGCCGGTCATCGGCGTGCGGATCTCGTGGCCCATCGTGGCGAGGAACGCGGATTTCGCCTCGACCACCTGCTCGCTGCTGCGCCGGCGCTCGTCGGCCAGCGCGAATGCATGCCGGCGCCGCAGGCGCGTGCGGTACGCGTGCAGCACCGCGGCCAATGCGAGCAACGCGAGCAACGCATACGCTGCATACGCGAGGGGCGATGCCCACGGCGCGCGCGCGACATGGATCGATAACGGCCGCGCGAGATCGGCCCAGGCGCCGTCGGCATTCGCGGCACGCACACGCAGCGTGTAATGGCCGGGCGGCAGTTGCGAATAAACGCGCTCGCCGCGCTCGGCGTCGACCCAGGTGCGGTCGAAACCTTCGAGCTGGAAGCGGTAGCGGTTCGCGGCCGGATTCGCGTATGACAACGCACGCGCCTCGACGCGCAGATCGAGGTCGTCGTGTTCCAGTTCGATCGGCGCAGCGCTGTCGAGCGCCAGCGTCGCGTTGCCGCGGCGCACGCTGAGCGCGGTGATGCGCACCGGTGGCGCCGGCACGTCGAGCTGCAACGCTGCAGGATCGAACGCGACCGCGCCGCCGAGCGTGCCGGCATACAGCGTTCCGTCCCTTGCCGCAGCGAGCGCACCGGCCAGGAACTCCTGGCTCGGCAGGCCATCGCGCGCATCGAAGCGCCGTATCGCGTTCGAACGCGGGTCGACGCGCCAGAGGCCGCGCGGCGAGGTGACCCAGACGATGCCGTCCGCGGAGACCGTCATCGCACGCGCATTGAAGGTCGGCCAGCCGTCCGCAGCATCGAGGTGCTGGTCGAGCAGCATCACGCCGCCGCCGACGCGATAGCGCTCCAGCGCACCGAGCCGGTGCACCCACAGCGAGCCGTCCGGCGCGAACGCAAGCGCGTGCACCGCGTCGCGCGGACCGGTGCTGACCTCGGCGAAACGATCCTTCTCGTCGTCGTAGTACTCGACGCCGCTCGCGGTCGCCAGCCAGGGCAAACCCTTGGCGTCGAGCGCCAGCGCCGTGATGTCGGCGTCGCCCAATGTCTTCTCGGCCGGCAGGTAGCGGCGCACGACGCGCGGCGGCTCGCCGGCGATGCGCACGACGCCGCCGCCGTGCGCGCTCGCCCAGAGGCTGCCATCCGGCGCACGCGCGAGGTTGTCGACGAAGCCCGGCGGCAGCGCATCGACGCGGGTGAGGTCGACCGGAAATTCGCTCACCGTGAGCGTGCGCGTCGAATACAGGCGCAGACCGGACTGGGTGCCGACCCAGAGGCGCTCGGTGCCGTCGGGCAGCACGGCGGTCAGCAGCGATCCGCCAACACGCAAACGCTCGCCCCAGCGCTCGATCCGCCCGTTGATGCGGTCGATGCGATCGAGGCCATTGTTGCCGCCGGCCACCCAGATCGCGCCCGCGGCATCGACGCCGAGCGCCTTCACGCGTGAGCGGGTCAGGCTGGCCGGATCGCCGGGCATGTGCCGGAATGCGGCGAAGTTGCGCCAATGCGGCGGCAGGCGCGCGACCCCGCCGTCGAACAACGCGAACCAGACGCCGCCTTCGCTGTCGCGACGAACGTCCATCGTGCGCGTGCCCGGATACCCGCCGGGCGTGGCCTCCTCGCCGCTGTAGCGCTGCAGTCCCTGTGCATCGAGGCGCGCGAGCCCGGCCAGCGTACCGATCCACAAGCCGTCCGCGTCGGTGCGCGCCAATGCGGCCACGCGCAGCGGCGGCGTCGCGTTCGCGAGCTCGCCCTGGTAATGCAGATCCGCGCCGACGCGGAACAAACCCTTGTAGGTGCCGACCAGCATGCTGCCATCGGCTTCCTGCAGGAACGACATCACGACGGACGCACCCGGACGCTCCGTGAGTGGGGGCAGCTCGACATGCACGATGCGGCCATCGGCCTCGCGCACGTCGAGGCCTTCGTCGGTGCCGATCCAGAGGCGATTGCGCGAATCGGCCTGCAGCGCGTACACCGTGCTCGAGCGCAGACTGGCCGGATCCTCGGCATCATGGTCGATGCGCAGGAAACTGTCGTCGTGCTGCAACCGGTTGAGTCCGCCGAGGTAGGTGCCAACCCAGATCGCACCGGAAGCATCCTCGGCGAGCGAAAAAATCGTGTCGGCGCCGAGCGTGCCGAGCTGGTTCGGCGCATGCATCCAGTGCCGGAAGCTCTTGCCGTCGGCTTCCAGCCGGTTCAGCCCGGTTCCCTCGCCGCCGCACCACAGGTGGCCGGAACGGTCGACCAGCAGGGCCGAGACATCGTTCGACGGCAGCGATGCAGGATCCGCCGGATCGTGGCGGAACACACGGAAGCCGACGCCGTCGTAGCGCGCGAGACCGTCCTGCGTACCGATCCAGAGGAAGCCGTCGTGGTCCTGCACGGTCTTGTAGGTGACGTTGGATGGCAGCCCGTCATCGACCGTCAGCGGCACGAACTGCGGCGGCGCCGGCGGCGGACCCGCGAACGCGACAGCAGCCAGTGCGAGCAAAGGCAAGGTCAATAATCGGCGCATGCAGGCATCTCCCCGCGCAGATACTGCCACGCATGCGTCTGCGGTTCGATACCTGGGCTTGACGGCGCAAGTACTCATTGCAGCGGGACCGTCCGCAGGCGAGTCGATGCCGGATACCCTTAGAATCGTGCAATGTCGCGACCTCGCCTGCCGCTGCGCCTGATCTTCCTCGCCGCCCTCGCGATCGGCGCGGCGCTGCTGCTCGGCCTTGTCGTCGCAACCTTGAACAGCCTGTTCGAGTTCTACCAGCGCCTCGCCGCGATGCCGATCTGGCTGCGCGCGCCGCTGCTGGTCGCCGGCGCGTTCGTGCTCGGCGCCCTGGGCTGGCTGCTCTGGCGTCTCGCGCGGCCGGCGAAGAAATCCTCGCTCGCCGCAGTGATTCCGGTATCGCGCAACGAGATCGACGCGCGCATCGATGCCCTGCGCGAGCGGCATGCGGAAACCGTAGCGCTCGAAGCGGAGCTGGTCGAACTCGATCGCCGCCGCGCCAGCGGTGAGGTCTATATCGCACTGTTCGGCGAGATCTCGACCGGCAAATCGAGCCTGATCCGTGCGCTTGCGCCACAGGCCGCGCCCGAGGTCGACGTGCGCGGCGGCACCACGCGTCACGTCGAACATCATCGCGGCGCACTGCCGGATGGTCGTGCGTTGATCCTCGCCGACGTGCCGGGAACCGGCGAGGTCGACGGAGCGATCCACGAACAACTCGCGCGCGACGAGGCGCTGCGTGCACATGCCGTCGTCTACCTGGCCGCGTCCGACCTGACCCGCGCGCAGGACACCGAACTCGGCTGGCTGGCCGGTTTCGGCAAGCCGCTCGTGCTCGCGCTGAACAAGGCCGATCTCTACGACGAGGCCGAACGCGCTGCGCTGCTGCAACGCTTCGGACAGCGCTACGCGAAGCGCGCGCGCACGATCGTAGCGATCAGCGCCGGTGGCAGTGAACGTTATGAGCGCACGCTCGGCGATGGCCGACGCGAACGCGTGGAGCGCGAGCGCGCACCGGAGATCGCGCCCCTGCTCGATGCGCTCGAAGCGCTGACCGCGACGGGCGCGGCCGGACTCGAACCCGCACGCGAAGCGGCCGTGCTCGCCGAAGTCGGCCGGCGCGGGGACGAACTCGCGCGTGCGACCGCGTCGCGCGAATCAGCCGAAACCGTCGCCAAGTACACGCGCCGCGCGATCGTCGGCGCGATGGCCGCGGTCGCACCGGGCAGCGACATCCTGATCCAGGGCGCGCTCGCCACCGCGCTGGTGCGCGAACTCGCGCGCATCCACGGCGTGCCGGTGCGCGAGCTCGATGTCGACGCGCTGCTGTCGCGGGTCGGCCTGACAGTGCGCAACACGACCGCGATCGTGCTCGCAATTGCCGGCAATGCACTGAAGGCGTTTCCCGGACTCGGCACGCTCGGCGGCGGCGTGCTGCACGCGATCGCGTACGGACTGGTGTTCGACAGCCTCGGCCATGCGCTGGCGGATACGCTCGCAGAACGCTCGACGCTCGATGCAGCCGACGTGGAGACCCGCGTGCGCGCGCTGCTCGCCGAACCCGCACGCGAGCGCGTCGAACGCGTCACACGGATCGCGTTCGATGCACTGCGCGACAGCGGCGCGCAGGATCGCCCGCGATGATCGACTGGGAGGATCTGCGTTACTTTCTCGCCATCGCCCGCGCCGGCAACCTCTCCGCTGCGGCGCGCGTGATCGGCACGACCCAGCCGACGATGGGACGCCGCATCGAAGCGTTCGAGCACCGCCTGGGCACGCGGCTGTTTCTGCGCACGCCGGACGGATTCGTGCCGACCGCCAGCGGGCGCGCGCTGCTCGCGCATGCGGCGCGCATGGAGGATGAAGCGCTCGCCGCAGAACGCGTGGCGAGTGCGCGCGACAACGGCTTGTCGGGCACGCTCCGCATCACCGCGCCGGAATGGCTGGCCGCACGCGTGCTCGCACCGCTGCTCGGCCCCTTCTGCACGCTGCACCCCGCGCTCACGATTGCGCTGATCGGCGAATCGCGCCGGTTCGACCTCTCACGCGGCGAGGCCGACATCGCGCTGCGGCTGGCTCGCTTCGAGCAGCAGGAACTGGCGCAGCGGCGGGTTGCGGACTTCGCGTTCGGTCTCTACGCAGCGCCGGCCTATCTGGAGCGCAACGGCGCACCTGATTTCGATGCAGCCTGTGCCGGCCACACGCTGGTGACGACGACCGAGGATCTGGCCGACGTCGCCGATGCGATCTGGTTGCGACAGCATGCTGCGCGCGCGCATATCGCGTTCCGCAGCAACAGCCGCGAAGCACAGGCCGCGGCGGCCATTGCCGGTGCCGGCCTCGCTTGCCTGGCACGTGTGCACGGCGACGCGCTTGCCGGCCTGCGTTTCGTCCCGGTGCCCGTCGAGGTACCGGCGCGTCCGCTCTGGCTGGGTCTGCATGCCGATGCGCGCGACACGCCGCGCGTTCGGGCTGCGGTGGACTTCCTCGCCGGCAAGCTGCACCGGATCGCGCATGCACCGGACGCCGTGGCCGGCTGAACGGGTATGCGGCAGCGTTTGGCCACCATGCATCGGCGGGCAATACCGAAATGCGCGCGCGTTCCCTACCTTTGTTGCACGTCGCGATGGGCGACCTGAAGCAAAGGAAGAACCATGTCACGCATGCCGCTGGTCACACCCGACGCCGCTCAAGGCGAAGCCGCCAAGCTGCTCGAACGCACGCAACAGCAACTCGGACGCATCCCGAACCTGTATGCCGCCATGGCGAACGCGCCGGCCGCGCTCGCCGGCTACCTGGATTTCCGCGCAGCGCTGGTCCGCGGCACGTTGTCGACACGCCTGCGCGAACAGCTCGCGCTGGTCGTCGCCGAAGCGAACGGCTGCGAGTACTGCGTGTCCGCGCACTCGTTCCGCGGCAGCAAGCTCGGCCTTTCGGAGCCCGAACTCGTAGCGACGCGCAACGCGCAGTCGGCGGATCCGGCGACCGCCGCCGCGTTACGCTTCGCCGTCGAGGTGGTCGCGACCCACGGCCGGGTCAGTGACGCCGCCCTGGCGGCGGTACGCGCTGCCAGCCATGACGACAAAGCGATCGGCGAGATCGTCGCGCACGTCGCGCTGAACACCTTTTCCAACTATTTCAACCACGTCGCCACGCCGGAACTCGATTTCCCGCGCGTCGCGGTAGGCCATGAGGAATGAAACGATGAACACGCAGCGACCGAGCCTCGAGACCCTCGAGGCATCCACGCGCCCAAGCGCGACGATTCGCTACGCCACGCCGAGTACCCAGCCCGGCTTCCAACGTGAAGCCGTTTCGGCGCTGTCGTTCGATGACACGCTCGCGCAGCTCAAGCAACGCCTCGCTGCAGAAGATCTGTGGCTGATCCACGAGATCGACCCGCAGAAGCTGCTGCAACGCGCTGGTCATGAGATGGGTCCGGCACGCCAACTGCTGTTCTTCCATCCGCGCTACATGCTGCGCCTGCTCGCCACGGATCCTGCCGCGTTGATCGAGGCGCCGCTGAAATTGGCGCTGCTGGAATCACCCGATGGGACGGTGCGCCTGCGCTGGTTCGATCCGCTCGCAAGCCTCGATCGTTACGGCCACCCGGACCTGCGCACGCTGGCACGCGAGTTCCACACACTCTACGCGCGGCTGCTCGACGGCATCGCGGCCTGATCCATACGAAGCGGTCGTGCGAACGACGACGCGCACGATCGCTCCTGTCGCCCGATGGGTGATGCCAGCGCACCACAGCGTTCACGCTGCGACGCTGGCGTGACCGGGCGGTTTTTGCCAAGCTGGCGGAATGCACAACACGCCGTCAGCGCCGCTTTCCAGCCCTCTCCCCCAACGGCTGTTTCGTTGGGGGAGAGGGTTGGGTGAGGGGGCGACGGCTCGGCTCTCCTCGAACCGCTGCAGTCCTGAGCAGACGAGCCTTGCACTTCGCATCGCGTACCGGGCAGGCACCCAGGTTTCGCTTCGTTGCAACCCCGCCCCCTCGCCCCAGCCCTCTCCCCCTAGCTTCGCTTGGGAGAGAGGAAGTTTCGGCGTCGCAAGCGTCGTGGCGCTGTCGCTGTTGTTTCCAACACCCGCGCGCGCGGTGCCGGAAACGTATCGTTTCGACCCGGTCCATTCGCAAGTCTGGTTCAGCGTCGGGCATCAACGCTTCTCGCATCCGCAAGGTCGCCTGCGCATCAAGGAAGGCTGGTTCCAGTTCGACGACAAGGACTGGAGCGCCAGCCGCGTCGACGTCGCGATCGACCTCGCTTCGGCCGACATGGGTGACGCGAAATGGAACGACACCGTCAGATCCGGCCAGTTCCTCGACGTCGGTCGCTGGCCGACCGCGCATTTCGTCAGTCGCAGCGTCGAGAAGCGGGACGCGACGCATGGCATGATCCACGGGGATCTCAATTTCCATGGCGAGACGAAGCCGATCGACGTCGCGTTCACGCTGAACCGCATCGGCAACGATCCTTACGCGTTCAAGCAGAAGGCTGGCTTTTCCGCCAGCGCTACCCTGCATCGTTTCGAGTTCGGCATGAAGCGCTATGCCGACGTCGTCAGCGAGGCGGTCGAGCTGCGCCTCGAGATCGAGGGTATCCGCGACGGTGATGCAGCGAAATCCAAACAAGGGGATAACTGAGATGACACTCAAAGGCAGCACAGCGCATTGGGGCAGTGTGGCCAAGCTCTTTCACTGGACGATCGTGCTGCTGATCCTCGCGCAGGGCGTGATCGGCCTCATCATGGTCGAGCTGCCCAAGAAGCCGAACATCATCCCGATCTACACGTTCCACAAATCGCTCGGACTCACCGTCCTGCTGCTCGCGATCCTGCGCCTGATCTGGCGGCTTTTCGACGTGCGCCCGGCCGAACCGGCGACGATGTCGCACGCACAGGTCATGGCTGCGCGCGTCGGCCATGCCCTGCTCTACGTGCTGCTGTTCGCGGTGCCGCTATCCGGCTGGCTGTTCGATTCGGCAAGCAGCCTGCGTCCTCTGTACTGGTGGGGCATCGTGCAGATGCCGAGCCTGACCGGAGGTCCCGACGACCAGCTCAAGGAAATCGGGCACGAGACTCACGAATGGCTGTTCTGGCTGCTCATCCTGGTGGCCGCAGGCCACGCCACAGCCGCGCTCGTTCATCATTTCTACCATCGCGACGATGTGTTGCGCCGGATGCTTCCGGGCCGGCGCACGGCATCCGGTCCGACCCCCTGACTCCGAGGAGATTGCATCATGGTGCGCACGCTGATCCTTGCTTCCCTGCTGTTGCCGGCCGCCGCGTTCGCGCGTGACTGGCACGTGGACGCCGCGAAAAGTTCGCTGACCTTCAAGGGCAGTTATCAGGGCGAATCCTTCGACGGCATGTTCAAGAAGTTCGACGCGACGATCGTGTACGACGCAGCCGATCTCGCCAAGGCGAAGTTCGACGTGAACGTCGATACCGCCAGCTCGGACACTGCCAGCAGCGAGCGCGACGACGCGCTGAAGGGCAGCGACTTCTTTGCTACCGGCAAGTTCCCGAAGGCGCACTTCGTCACGGAGTCGTTCACGAAGGCCGCCGACGGCAGCGAGGCCAAAGGCACTCTGACGATCCGCGATCAGACCAAGCCCGTCACGCTCAAGGTGAAGTTCGCTGAAAACGGGAACACGGCGACGCTGGATGTCGACACCACGCTGAAACGCGCCGACTTCGGCCTTGGCAACGGCAGCGACTGGTCCGACATCGGCGCCGACGTGTCGGTGCACGGACATCTCGTGCTGAGCGCCAAGTAACGAGAGCGTTGTAGGAGCGGCTTCAGCCGCGATGCTCTTCAAGCCCTCCCCTTCAAGGGAAGGGTTGGGTGGGAATGGTGTGCTCTGGTCGTGACACCGATCGCGGCTGAAGCCGCTCCTACGGATTCTTGCGCGCGCGAGCTATCGAATGAACGGTCCCGTTTCACTGTGGCAACGCTTGCGCGCCGGGTTCCTGCGAGCGGGCGATCGGCCTGTCGCCGCTGCACCTCGTGGCGACACGCACAGTGCGCAAGCCACCGAAAGCCTGCGTGCACTGCTCGACGATCCGGATATCCCGACCGCGATCCGCAGCAGCCTTGCCGTGGACTTCGCGCGCCTCGAGGCGATGCTCGGCAAGCTCGAGCGCGGCGAGCTGCACATCGCGGTGTTCGGCAGGGTCAGCGTCGGCAAGTCCGCGCTGGCCAATGCGTTGCTCGGCGAGGACGCGTTCACGGTCGGCGTGTTGCACGGCACGACACGCGAAGCCGCCCGGCGCAGCTGGCAAGAAGTCGCCGGCAATGGCGTTCATCTGATCGACACGCCGGGCATCGACGAACTCGATGGCGAGGCGCGCGAGAAACTCGCGTTCGACGTTGCGGGTGTCAGTGATCTCGTGGTTTTCGTCGTCGACGGCGACATGACCCAGCGCGAGCGGGATGCCTTGCAACTGCTCGCGCGCACGGAGCGCCCGCTGCTGCTTGCACTGAACAAGGCCGATCGGTACGGCGAGGACGAACGCAAGCACTTGCTCGAACGCCTGCGTGAACACGCGACGGGCCTCGTGCGCGCCGACGATGTCGTCGCGATCGCCGCGCAGCCGGCGCCGCTGAAGCGGCTGCGCGTCGATGCAGACGGCATCGAGCATGCCGAACTGGTCGAACAGATGCCCGATCTCGACGCATTACGCGACCGGCTCACCGCGATCGTCGAACGCGAGGGCCGCACCTTGGCCGCGCTGAACGCGAGCCTGTTCGCCGGCCGCGTCTCGGACCAGGTCGGTACGCGCATCGCCGAGGCGCGCCGTGAACTCGCGGACAAGGTGATCCGCCAATACTGCATAGCCAAGAGCCTCGCGGTCGCGCTGAATCCGATCCCGGTCGCCGACCTGCTCGCGGCCGGTGCGCTCGACGCGGCGCTGGTCATGCACCTGGGCCGCGTCTACGGCCTGCCGCTGACGAAGGGCGAGGCCGGCTCGCTGATCGCGGTGATCTCGGCGCAACTGGCCGCGCTGATGGGCGCGATCTGGGGCGTACACCTGGTCGCCTCGGCGCTGAAAGGCCTCAGTGCCGGTCTATCGACGGTCGTCACCGCCGGGGCGCAAGGCGCGCTGGCCTGGTATGCGACTGAACTGGTCGGCCGCGCGGCCGAGAAGTACCTGATCGCCGGCAAGTCCTGGGGCGAGAAAGGACCCAAGCGCGTCGTGACCGAGATCGTCGAAAGCCTCGACCGCGACTCGATCCTGCGCGAGGCGCGCGAGGAGATTCTGAAGCGCCTGCGCGACCGCAAGGCGGATTGATCCAACCCCGGCGCCCGACTCTGCCCGCTGACATTCGCCGCCCGAACTGCGACCATCGCGGTTTCGCGCCGCGTTTGCGGTGAAATCTGGAGTTCGCATGTCCGAGCACTACGCCATCCACCGCGATGTCGGCCCCTGGGCCCTGATGCTGACCGGCCTCGGCTCGATCATCGGTTCGGGCTGGCTGTTCGGCGCCTGGCGTGCGGCGGGACTTGCCGGTCCGGGCGCGGTCTGGGCCTGGGTGATCGGCGCGGCGATCATCATGACGATCGCGCTGACTTATGCCGAGCTCGGCGCGATGTTCCCGGAATCCGGCGGCATGGTGCGCTATGGCCACTACTCGCACGGTTCGCTGGTCGGTTTCATCGCGGCGTGGGCGAACTGGATCGCGATCGTCTCGGTGATCCCGGTCGAGGCCGAAGCCTCGGTGCAGTACATGGCCTCGTGGCCGTGGCAGTGGGCGCAGGACCTGTTCGTGCACATGCCCGATGGGCACGGTGAGCTGACGCCGCCGGGCCTCGCGATCGCCGCGGTGCTGGTGATCGTCTACTTCCTGCTGAACTTCTGGAGCGTGAAGCTGTTCGCGCGCTCGAACACCGCGATCACCTGGTTCAAGCTCGTGGTGCCGGCGGCGACCGGCCTGGCGCTCATCGCGAGCGGCTTCCACAGCGGCAATTTCGCGGTCGGCGTGCATGGCGACACGCATGCGATCGACTTCGCCGCGGTGCTGACGGCGGTCGCGACCGCCGGCATCGTGTTCAGCTTCAATGGTTTCCAGAGCCCGGTGAACCTCGCCGGCGAGGCGCACAATCCGGGCACGAGCATTCCGTTCGCAGTGATCGGTTCGATCGTGCTGGCGACGATCGTCTACATCATCCTGCAGGTTGCCTACATCGGCGCGGTGCCGCCGGAGATGCTGGCGAAAGCGGGTTGGCACGGCATCGACTTCCGCTCGCCGTTCGCCGAGCTCGCGATCATCGTCAACCTGCATTGGCTGGCGATGTTGCTCTACCTGGATGCGTTCATCAGTCCGAGCGGCACCGGCATCACCTACACCGCAACCACCGCGCGCATGATCTATGGCATGGAACGCAACGGTACGCTGCCGAAGCTGTTCGGCCGCCTGCATCCGCGCTTCGGTATTCCGCGGCCGGCGATGTGGCTGAACCTCGCAGTGTCGTTCCTGTTCCTGTTCTTCTTCCGCGGCTGGGGCACGCTTGCCGCGGTGATCTCGGTCGCGACGATCATTTCCTACCTCACCGGTCCGGTCGCGGTGATGACGCTGCGCCGCACCGCGCCGGACCTGCATCGCCCGTTCCGCCTGTCCGGCCTTTCGATCCTCGCTGCGGTCGCCTTCGTGTTCTCGACCGAGTTGCTGTACTGGGCGAAGTGGCCGCTGACCGGCGAGATCATCCTGCTGATGGCGGTCGCGCTGCCGGTGTATTTCTACTATCAGGCGCGCGCCGGATGGCACGACTTCGGCCGCCAGCTGCGCGGTGCGTGGTGGTTGATCGTCTATCTGCCGGTGGTCGCCGCGCTGTCCTGGGCCGGCAGCGCGAAGTTCGGCGGCCGCGACTACCTGACCTGGGGCTGGGATCTCGCCGCGGTCGCGGTGATCGGGCTGGCGTTCTACGTATGGGGCGTGAAGTCGGGCTGGCGCACGCCGTCGGTCGAGGCCGCGCATGGAGAAATTCCACCAGTATGAACCGGGGGCGCCGAACGCTGAGCTGTTGATCTCGCAGGGACGAACACGGTCGTGATCACGACAAGCAAGCTGGCAAGCGTCGCCCTACACGGGTTTCCGATGTTGTAGGAGCGGCTTCAGCCGCGATGCTCTTGACGAAAGGCATCGCGGCTGAAGCCGCTCCTGCGAAAGATCGCCCCTTGCCCCGATTCCCTGCGTGCCGATTCAACCACGCAGAAACGCATGCAGCGCGGCGGGTTCGAACGGCCAATCGAGTTCGCGATCGGCCTCCTGATCCCGCAGCACCGGCACGCGCGTGCCGTAGCGCGCCTCAAGCGCCGCATCGTCATCGATCCATACGCTGTCGAAATCCGGCGCGCGCGCGGCGGCCAGCAGCGCGAGCGCGTGGTCGCACAGCGGGCAATCGTCGCGTTGGAACAGGATCAGGCGCATCGTTCCTGCAGGTAGGCGTGATTCGAACGCGTAGAATAGCGGCAACTCCACCTCCAATCACCGCCATGGCCGTCAGCGTCTTCGACCTCTTCAAGATCGGCATCGGACCCTCGTCCTCGCACACGGTCGGGCCGATGCGCGCAGCGGCACGCTTCGTCTCGCGCTGGCTCGAAGAACCCGGCGTGCTCGGCCGCGTCGCGCGAGTGCGCTGCGAACTGTTCGGCTCGCTCGCGCTGACCGGCCGCGGCCATGGCACCGACAAGGCCGTGCTGTGCGGGTTCGAGGGTGCGATGCCGGACACGATCGATCCGGATTCGATCCCGGCAACGCTGAAGCGCATTCGCAACGAGAAGAAGATCCGCCTGCTCGGCAAGCACGAGATCGCGTTCGACGAGAAGGCCGATCTGGTCTTCAACAAGCGTACGAAGCTGCCGTATCACTCGAACGGCATGCGCTTCAGCGCATATGCCGCGGACGACACCGAACTCGCGACGCGCGACTATTACTCGGTCGGCGGCGGCTTCGTCGTGAACCAGGACGAGGCGGCCGAGGACCGCATCGTCGCCGACACCACGCCGCTGCCCTACCCGTTCCACAGTGGCGACGAACTGCTCGCGCTCTGCGAAAAGAGCGGCAAGACGATCGCGCAGATCATGCTCGAGAACGAAAAATCCTGGCGAGGTGAAACCGAGATCCGCGCGCGCCTGCTCGACATCTGGCGCGCGATGCAGAGCTGCGTCGCGCGTGGCACGCGCGAGAGCGGCACGTTACCCGGCGGCCTGCACGTGCAGCGCCGCGCGCCGGCGATGTTCACGGACCTGCGCGATCGCCCGGAAGCGGCCCTGCGCGATCCGCTGACGATCCTCGACTGGGTCAATCTCTACGCGCTCGCAGTCAACGAGGAGAACGCGGCCGGTGGCCGCGTCGTCACCGCGCCGACCAATGGCGCGGCCGGCATCGTACCGGCGGTGCTGCACTACTACGAGCGGTTCTGCCCGAAGGCGAACGAAGACGGCATCATCGATTTCCTGCTGACCGCGGGCGCGATCGGCATCCTCTACAAGGAGAACGCGTCGATCTCCGGCGCCGAGGTCGGCTGCCAGGGTGAGGTCGGCGTGGCCTGCTCGATGGCTGCCGGCGGCCTCGCCGCTGCGCTCGGCGGCAGCATCTATCAGATAGAGAACGCGGCCGAGATCGGCATGGAGCACAACCTCGGCCTCACCTGCGACCCGATCGGCGGCCTCGTGCAAATCCCGTGCATCGAACGCAACGCGATGGGTTCGGTCAAGGCGATCAACGCGCAACGCATGGCGATGAAGAGCGACGGCAAGCACCGTGTCTCGCTCGACAAGGTGATCAAGACGATGCGCGAAACCGGCCGCGACATGAAGGACAAGTACAAGGAAACCTCACGCGGCGGCCTCGCGGTCAACGTGATCGAGTGCTGAATCCCGCACGGCTCAACGCTCCCGCCGAATGCGCGGGAATGGAATGTCTACTTCATGAAGATCGATCTCGGCTGCGGCGCGCATAAACGCGAGGGTTTCATCGGCGTCGACATCTCACCCGAATGCGGCGCCGATGTCGTGCACGACCTGCGCACGACGCCCTGGCCCTTCGCTGATTCAAGCGTCGACGAAGCGTACTGCTCGCATTTCTTCGAGCACCTGACCGGCGCCCAGCGCGTCGATTTCATGGCCGAGCTGTACCGCGTGCTGAAACCCGGCGCGCTCGCGACGATGATCACCCCCTACTGGAGCAGCATGGGCGCGATGCAGGATCCGACCCATCAATGGCCGCCGGTCGGAGAAGGCAGCTACTACTATTTCAACAAGGCCTGGCG
Organism: Dokdonella soli; assembly: GCF_039523175.1. Taxonomy (NCBI): domain Bacteria; kingdom Pseudomonadati; phylum Pseudomonadota; class Gammaproteobacteria; order Lysobacterales; family Rhodanobacteraceae; genus Dokdonella; species Dokdonella soli. Next base: position 34,499 of record NZ_BAAAEU010000003.1, on the reverse strand, counting down.
CGATCAGTACGGCCTCAGCCACTACGGCATTCACTGCGATTTCGACCTGGAATTCTCGTTCCGCCTCGATCCGGCGCTGGCACAACGCCCGCCGCAGGAGCAGCAGTTCGCGGCACGTTTCTATGTCAATGCGGTGCAGGAGATGACCGCGGTGCTGAAGCGGCAGTGAGCCGGGGCTGAGCGAATCGGGCCACAACGCGCGCCCAGGCTGCTCGGCTTCATAAAGGGCCCTTCCTCGGGACGCAACAAGAAGCGACGCGCCAAAAAAAGAGGCCTCCCGAAGGAGGCCTCGAAACTAGAGGTCGGACTCCAGGACTCAGTCCGCCTGCTTCAGCAGGCCAGCGTCCGGGCTGAGCACGGGACTGGGAGCAAGGAACGGGCTGACATTGGTCGGATCGAGCGTCACGTCGTCGATGAAGATGTTGCCATCCTTGTGGGTGGCGGCAGCATCGGCATAGACGTACTCGAATTTGATCACATGCGCCGCACCATTGGCGTAGGCGCTGACATCGATCGAGTGGTGGCCGTAGGCGGTCTCCGCTGTGATCGTGCTGAGGTTGGTCGTCTCTACCGCCGTTCCATCAATCGAAACCGTCAGCGTGCCCGCCGCATCCGGCGGAGTCGCAGCGCGACGCCAGTAGTTCAGGAACTGCGGGCCGCCAGCCGGGAAGGTGACGCTCTGCGAGATGTGCTGGACTTCCGCACCGCCACCCCAACCGCCGAACCAGACTGCCCAATTTCCGGTGCGAACCGGAACGGGAAGTGCCGTCGTATTGTTGAAGAAGTTCGTGCCACCCGCCGCACCAGGATTGGTATCCAGGGCATCCCACGAGGGATTCGTGCCAGCCGGACCGGTCGTCGTCTCGAAGCTCGAATCGTGCACAGGCTGCTGAGCCTTGACCGCGACGGTGAGGTGCTGATCCGGCGACAGGCTGCCACTTTCATGCAGATCCACCCGACCATAGGCAAATTGCGTCGACGTGGCGCCGATAGCCGTTGCCGTGATCGTGACTTGCTGGGTGTAACCCGGCGCCAGCGTAAACGCAGCAGGGCTGAAGCTCAGCGTGTAGCCGGCCGGATTGACACCCGCCGCCAGCGCCCAATTGCCGGACTTGTTGAGGCGGTTCCTGAACGTGCGTGTCCAGGTGCAGCCCGTCCCGCACTTCGAATTGCGCAGCGACGCAACGTTCAGGTCCTTGATCGGCAGCGCCGCGGGATCGAAACCGTCAATGAAAATCGTGTCAGCGACTACGCCACGGTGCGGATTGGCCAGTAAGAAGTTGTCCGGCGTCTCATCGAGTGTGAGGCCCGCAAGTGTCGCCTTGGTGAGGTCGACACGGCCGCCGCCGACATCATCCACGGCCCACTGCGTCGTGCCATCCTCTTTGGTGCCCGTCAGCGTGGCTGTCGTTTGCAACGCCGACTTGACTTCCATCGGCGACCAGCTCGGATGCACCGCACGCACGAGCGCTCCGGAACCAGCCAAATGCGGCGAGGACATCGAAGTGCCGCTGAACAGACCGTAGTTACCCTCGCCCGCATCGAGCGCGGCGTAGATGTTGACGCCTGGACCGGTGATGTCCGGCTTGGTCAGGTCGTCGTACGGTGCCATCGTCGGACCGCGGAAGCTGAAGCCGGCGAGCACGTCACCCTGAACCGGCCCGATCACGGCGCGCCGATAGTTGCCGGTGGACCCGGCATTGGCGTTGACGAACGCGATCAGCGCGTCACCGGGAACCTGCGTCATGCTGAACGCGGCGACATTACCGGCAATGGCAGCCGTCAGGGTCGAGGTGTCCATGGAGATCGAGCCGGCCTGGTTGTTGCCGATGACCACCATGCGTGCGCCCGCGTTGTACGCATTGGTGATCTTTTCTGAGAAGGCGCAGCTGCCACGCCGCAGGATCGCGATCGTGCCGGTGAAATTGACGGTGATTCCACCGGTCGCAGTGCAACCGACGGGATTTGCCGGATTCGTGAGCAAGGGGTAGCTGGTGAGATCCGTGGTCGCGGCCGGGGTCAGCGTCGTGCTGCCGGCAATCAGCGGGACGTTCTGGGTTGCGGCAGGCGGCGTGCCAGGACCCACAGCGGTCAGCTGTGGCGAGATCAGCTGGTCCTGGGTCGACGCGGCCACGGTAAGCATCCACGGTCCGTTATTGGCGACGAGGGTAGTCGGATTCGTGCAAGTGGCGCGCGTGTTACCGGCGGATGCCGCCACAAACACGTCAGCACCCTCGGCGCTGAGGAAGTCGAGACTGTCCTGCCATGGATCGCCGCCGCCGCAGGTCGGTCCGATCGAATAGTTGACCACGTCGACCTGGTCGGTGATCGCGTTCTGGATCGCTGCAGTGATCGCATCGCTGGTACAGCCTTTGGCGACATTGCAGACCTTGTACGTGAAGACTTCCGCACACGGCGCCACACCCGACATGGTGACGCCGTTGGGCAGCAACGGTGCCGGACTGACCGTGTTGTCGATCGTGTTGCCGGCGGCCGTGCTGCTCGTATGCACGCCGTGACCATTGCCGGAATCGGCTTCCGGTGTGGTACCGGTGCACGACGTGCCATTGTTGGTCATGCAGTCCTTGGCGTGCAGCTTCGGATGGGTATTGCTGAAGCCGCACATGGGATCATTTGCGAACGAGGGGTGTGCAGCGTACGAGCCTGTGTCGATGACGCCAACGCGCACGCCCTGGCCACGGGTGGCGGCGGCGTAGCTCGGGACCTTCGTACCGTCCCAGATCGTGTTCGCGCCAATGAAGGTGGGGCCGCGGAACGTATCCGGCTGCAAGACGGCAACTGCCGACACCGACACGACGCCGGGCACGCCTGCAACGGCAGCGGCCTCGGCCTGGCTCATCGCAACGGAAATCGCGCTGCGCGTGACGTCATAGGTGAAGCTGATGGCAAGGTTGCGACCGAGCTTCTGTTCGATCGCGCTGATGTAGTAGTCGCGCTGCGCGGACAGATAGGCCTTGTAGGAGTTGGCGGCCGGTGAGTTGGCGTCGACCTTGCGCGAACTGTTCGCACTGACCAGATCCGACGCTGGCGCAGTTCGCTGCAGACCCGAGATGCCACCCTTGTAGTTGGCAAGACCCGCCTCCGCAAAAGTGATGATGTAGCGACCCGTTGTCACAGCCCCTGCGGCATTCTCTCCCTTGGACTCTGGGGAAGACCCCGCCGCGTACAGGTCGGGCGGGCTCATTCCACACAAGGCTATCCCGACGGCGGCGGCCAGGACTGAAATTCGAACCGATTTCATGCGTTACCCCCTCTCAAAAGAACGAATCTGTCGCTTCCCGGACCGGAGATCCGCGACGCGACCCCAAAAAGACACGGCACACCAGCTCCATTTGAAGCGATTGCGCCGACCAAGCCCGTTTTGTTGCAAACAGAATCCGCCGCGCCCCTCCCCAGGAGTGCGCCCGTCGTCCATGAGCGAGGTGAATCGACACTGAAACAACGTGAGGCTGGCTCTTATAGCATCGTCATTTGGTTGTCGCAAAGGTCTGCGGCACGCATTTCGATGGACTCCGCCGATAGACAGAGACGAGGCCGGTACTGAAGACGGAGATCTTGCGGCTACGCGCTCACGATGGCGCGCGCTGAAACCTCATGCCAAATCATTCGCAAACAAAGGGATGGCTGATCCGAGTCGATTCCGTCAGGGATGGGCGGTGAAAAACCGCTCGACGTCGGCCGCCTCGCGCGTGCGTGGCAACGGCGGCAGGCTGGCGAGGAAAAGCTTTCCATAGCCGCGCGACGTCAGGCGCGGATCGCACAACACCAGCACACCGCGATCACGCACGTCGCGGATCAATCGACCCGCCCCCTGCTTCAATGCGATCACGGCGGCCGGAATCTGCCAGTCGGTGAACGGATTGCCGCCGGCTTCGCGCAATGCCTCTAGCCGCGCGACCAGCACCGGATCGTCCGGCGCCGCGAACGGCAGCTTGTCGATGACGACGACGCTGAGCGCCTCGCCGGCGACATCGACGCCCTCCCAGAAGCTCGCCGCGCCAAGCAGCACGCCGTTGCCCGATGCGCGGAACGCTTCGAGCAAGCGGTTGCGCGGCGCTGTGCCCTGCACGAACAGCGGGAACGCCGCGCGTTCGGGCAGCAGTTCCGCCGCGCGGCGCAGCGCGCGGTGCGAGGTGAACAGCAGGAACGCGCGGCCACGCGAAGCTTCGAGCACCGGAATCACCGCATCGATGACGCGGTCTACGTAGTCCGCCGCGGACGGATCGGGCAAGCCCCGCGGCAAGTAGGCAAGCGCCTGCTGCGCATAGTCGAACGGGCTGTCGAGGAGCAGCGTGTGCGGATCGTCGAGGCCGAGCTGGCGCGCGAAATGATCGAAGCGGCCGGCGACCGACAAGGTCGCCGAGGTGAAGATCCACGCCGCATGGCTCTGCGCGCGCAGCTCGCGCAGCGGCTGCGACAGGTCGAGCGGCGTCGCGTGGAACGCGAAGCCATGCGTCGTGAGTTCGTACCAGTGGACCGCGTCGCGTGCGCCGCTGTCGGTCAGGTGCGCGAGGCGCGCGACTTGTTGCGCAGCGCGCTCGCCGACGCTGGCGAGGCCGCGACTGCGTTCGGCGTGCTTGTCGAGCGTCTCGGCCAGTGCGCCAAGCGCATCGCGCAGAGCGGCCAGTTCGGACTCAACCTCGGCGTCGCGCTCGATCTGCACGAACGCGCCCTTGGCCGGGAACCGATCGAGCGCGAGACGCACGCGTTTGACCGCCGCGTTCAGCGGCTCGATCACCGGTTGCAGCACCGCCAATGCACCGCTCACGTTCGCACATTCGGCGAACGCGTCGCCGGAAAGCTCGGTCAACTGGCGTGCCGACAGCGTCACCGAGAAGAACTGTCCGGCCAGTTCGGGGATCTGGTGCGCTTCGTCGAGGATGAACGCGTGTGCGCCGGGCAGTATCTCGCCGAACCCTTCCTGCTTGATCGCGAGATCCGCGAACAGCAGGTGATGATTGACGATGACGAGATCGGCCTCCTGCGCCGCGCGTCGCGCCTTGACCACGAAGCAGTCGTTGAACATCGGGCAATCGGCGCCGAGGCAGTTCTCGGTCGTCGAGGTCACGCGCGGCCACAGCGTCGAGTCTTCCGCGATCTCGGCGAGTTCGGCGCGATCGCCGCTGCGCGTGCGCGTGGCCCAGACGCGGATCGCCTGCAGTTGCGACACTTGCTCGCGGCTCGTGAAACGCCCTTCCTGATGCGCCTGGTCGAGCCGGTGCAGGCACAGGTAGTTCGCCCTGCCCTTCAGCAGCGCAGCCGACAGACGCGCGCCGAGCACGCTGCGCACCTGCGGCAGATCGCGATGGAACAGCTGGTCCTGCAGCGTCTTGGTGCCGGTCGAGACAATCACGCGCTTGCCCGACGTGAGCGCGGGTACGAGATAGGCGAAGGTCTTGCCGGTACCGGTGCCGGCCTCGGCGACCAGCATCTGCCGATCGGCAATCGCTTCTTCGACGGAAGCCGCCATCGCTTGCTGCGAGGCACGCGGCGCGAAGCCGGGCACCTCGCGCGCGAACGGACCATCGGGTCCGAGCAGGTCGGCGGCGGCCGTCATGGCGTCGCGACCCGAAGCCCTCTCCCTCGGGCAGAGCCCGGGGGAGCGGGTTGGGTGAGGGGGCGGGGGTTGAGCGAAGACGATGGCATCGAGGTTTGCGGGAGCAGTCGTGGCAGGCAAGCATCCGGGAAGCGTCGGCGACTTGCAGCATCGCGCACCATCGAGCCCCCGCCCCCTCACCCCAACCCTCTCCCCCAACGATGACGCCGTCGGGGGAGAGGGAGGTGAAGTGTCACATCCGCAATCGCGGCGGCACGCGGCATTCCTTGAGGTGCTGCTTCGCCTGTGCAACCGTCGCCGCGTCGTCCATCGCGGTGCGCGCTTCGACCATCGTCTGCCAATTGCGTGCGCACAGACTGCCGACCTTCGGCCCGAGACTGAAGCTCTTCATCGCCAGCTGCTCGGCTTGCTGCCAGTCGCTGCGCCCGATTTCGAGCTCGGCCAGGTACTGCAGGATGTCCGGCGCGTCCGGCGCAAGCTTCAGCGCACTGTTCGCGGCGTTCACCGCACCCGCGTAGTCGCGCGCGGCCTCGGCATCGTGTGCCTTCTTCAGGAATCCATCGATCGCCGAATCGCGCAGCGGCTGCACCTGTACCGCGGAATCGAGACCGTCGCCCGCGGCGCGGATCGCGTGCACCGCGGCAACGGGATCGTGCGCGGGTGCCGGCTTCACGCTCGGCGAGGGCGGACCAGGTTGCGTGCAAGCGGTGAGCGCGAGCGCAGCCAACAGGGAACAATGAAGCGTGTATTTCATGTCTGCTCGATGGGAGGTGGATCGAAGGGCCGAAGCGACGGCCGGAGCGACCGATTTTCGCACGTGCGCCTAGTGATTCGGACGGATTTGATTCAATTCGACCGAATCAAATCCCCTCCCCTCGCCCTCTCCCGCTGGCGCAAGGGGGCAATCGGAGGTACGCAAACCATTCGCTTGTCGTGTCATTGACCGCTGCTGGTTCCGAAGAACTGGCGCAGCTGATCCAGCGGGCAATGTTCCTCTTCGGTCGGCGCGTAACCGGTCGCGAACGGCAGTTCACGTGCGCCCGAGCAGGCGGAATCCGAGCGCTTGCCCGATTGCGGATCCACCCAGGCCTGCTCGATGCCATCCTGCGGCACGACCAGCGGCGTGGTCGGCAGGCGTTTCATCAATTCGATCCAGATGCGCAGGCCGCCGGTCGCGCCGACCAGGCCGGTCGGCTTGTTGTCATCGCGGCCGACCCAGGCGACCGCAAGCGCATCACCGGTGAAGCCGGCGAACCACGAGTCGCGCTGAGTGTCGCTGGTGCCGGTCTTGCCGGCCGCATGCAGGTTGCCGAGGCCGACATCGTTGATCGCATGCGCGGTGCCGTTGATCGCGACCTGCTGCATCGCATGCGTCACGAGGCGCGTCGCGGTCGTGTAATCGCCGGCGCCAGGCTTGACTGCGTAGCGCGACAGCGGGCGGCCTTTCGCGTCGAGCACGCCACGCAGTGTGCGCAACGGCAGCGCGTGCCCGTCCGCAGCAAGGTACTGATACAGCCGCGCGACATCGAACGGGCTCAGATCGATCGCGCCGAGCAGCATCGATGGATTCGGATTGATGTCGCGGCCGAGTCCGAACGATTGCAGGAAGCCGTGTACGCGATCGACTCCGATGCGCTGGCCGAGATGGATCGTCGCCAGATTCCAGCTGTGCGCCAACGCATCGATCAGCAGCACCTGACCGTGGGTCTGGTGATCGTCGTTCTCAGGACGCCAGCGTGCGCCACCGGGCTGCGGCAGGTCGATCGCGCTGTCGTCGAGCAGGGTCGCCAGCGAATAGCGCTGCGGCTGCGCGAGCGCAACCAGGTTCACGAAGGGTTTCACCAGCGAACCGATCGGACGCAATGCATCGAGCGCGCGATTGAAGCCCGGCGCATCGACGTCGCGGCTGCCGATCATCGCCTGCACTTCGCCATCGCGCGCGCCGGTCACGACCAGCGCGGTCTCGACCGCATCACCGCGCTTGCCGATGCCCGCCAGCGCTTTCTCGATCGCGTCCTCGCCGAGCGTCTGCACCGACGGCGCCAGCGTGGTGTGGATCGCCAGGCCCGCGCTGTTGAGTTCGGTGTCCGGATAGTCCTGCTTGAGCTGGCGGCGCACCAGGTCGAGGAAGGCCGGGTAGCGATCGCGCGGCAAGGTCGCGTTCGCTGCCGTGCCGATCGGCTGCTTGCTCGAGCTCGCGAATGTTGCGTCGTCGATCAGGCCGGTATCGCGGAACACGCCGAGCACGACATTGCGCCGCGCCAGCGTGCGCTCGGGATTGCGGCGCGGGTCGTACAGGCTCGGCCCCTGCACCATGCCGACCAGCAGCGCGATGTCGGCGGGTCCGAGTCCACGCAGGTCGCGACCGAAATAGAACTCGCTTGCGGCAGCGAAGCCGTGCACGGCCTGGCCACCCTGCTGGCCGAGAAACACCTCGTTGACATAGGCCTCGAGGATGCGTTGCTTGTCGTAGCGCGCCTCGATCAGCAGCGACAACAGCGCCTCGTTGAGCTTGCGCGTGAAGGTCTGGCCGCGATCGAGGAACAGGTTCTTGACCAGCTGCTGGGTCAGCGTCGAGCCGCCCTGCACGACGTGTCCGGCGACCAGGTTCGCCCATGCCGCGCGCACGATCGCACTCGCATTGATGCCGTGATGGTGCTTGAAGTCGCGGTCCTCGACCGCCTGCAGGCCGCCCAGCAGCAACGGCGGTACCTCGCCGAGCTGCACGATGCGGCGATCTTCTTGCAGCGCGCCATACAGCGTCGCGATACGCGCGGGCTCGAGGCGCACCTTCGCGAGCGCGGCGCCGGAGTCGGCATCGACCAACTGGCTGACGCGACCGTCTGCGAGGCTCACCGCGATGCGCTTCTCGTGCTCGCGGCCATCGAGATAGACAAACCCGCGCCGCGCGATCGTGAACCGTGCGCCGGCGCGATGCCAGGTGCCCGGCGTGCGCGCCTGTGGATCATCGACGTAGCGCGCCGCGGCCAGTTCGATCTGCAGCATTTCCGCGCTGAGCGGCATGCCGGGCGCGAGCTGCAGCGGACGTGCATAGACGCGACTCGGGATTTCCCAGGACAAATCGTCGAAGCGGCTGCGCACCTCGCGATCCAGATAGAACGTGTACGGCGTCAGGAAGCCGATGGCGGCGCCGACGCCGATCAGGAACGGAATCCGCGCCCAGCGCCAGAGGATGCGCGATGCGCTCAGCGAACTCGAAAGAAAGGACAAGCGGAAGGTCCGGGCGGGTGCGGTGGGATCAAAGCCGCGCGCAGTGTAGCCGCGCCGCGTCGCGCGTGGCGAGACGCGCGACGCAGACGGATCGGCGATAATCGGGCTTGTCTGCGCCTGCCACCGGAGCCTTGATGCACGCCATTCCGTTCGCCGCCAAGCCGTCCGACGGCAACGGGATCGACGAGCGTGCCGCGTCCGCAGCGCCGCTGCGCGTCTGCGTCTACGGGACGGAAACGCCCAGCGACGACGCGCTGGCCGCCCTCAAAGCGAGGCTGCCGGAGTCGGCGCGACTCGCGCTCGTCGGTGGATGCGCGACCAGCACGGCCTGGCCGGAGGCTGAACGGCTGCTGGATGTCGAACAAGGTTGGCACCCGACCGAAGTCGCCATCGGAGCGAGCAAGCGGTTCCCGGGCGAGCACATTATTCTCGTCCGCGCCGACTTGCGCCTGCCCGAGTTCGCCTGCGAACGCCTGCTGCATGCGCTGGATAGCGACGACGTGCTCGGCGCGGTGTCGCTCGACAATGCAGGGCGGTGTCCGCTGCCAGCGCACGAAGGCAGCGGTGTCGATGCGCAGCGGCTCGATGCGCTCTGCTTCGCGTACTCCGACCGTCGCCTGCTCGACGATCCCTATTTTCCGGAATCTCCAAACGGGTTCTCGGCCTGGCACGGCGAACGTCTCGCGCGCCTCGGCGCGGACCGCCTGCGTGACCGCGACGCGATCGAAGCGTCCGGGCTGCGCGTCGTGCTGCTCGACCATCTCTATATCGAAACAGGGACAGGCACCGGAAAAGCGCCTGATCCATCGAAGGGCGAACCCCGCGATGCCAAACCACCGTCCGTGCTCGATCCGCTGCGCGAACGCGTAGCCGCCGCGCTGACCGCGGAATTCACGCCGGGCTGCCCCGGCCTCGATCGCAAACCCGTGCTGCTGCACGTGCTGCACGGCTGGGGCGGCGGCGCCGAGCGTTGGGTGCGCGATTTCGCGGCCGCAGACGGACGTTCGCATCACCTCGTGCTGATCGCGCGCGGCAACTTCGCACGCCGGCGCCACGGCGAGTGGCTCGAACTCCATGACGGCACCCTTGCCGGGCCGCCGCTGCGGCGCTTTCCATTGCCGCGACCGATCGCCGATACCGCATTGGGCGATCGCGCTTATCGCGACCTGTTTGCGAACATCGTGCGCGCCTACTGCGTCGACGCGATCGTGGTGTCCTCGCTGATCGGCCACAGCCTCGATGCATTGCGCAGCGGCCTGCCGACGTCCTGCGTGGTGCATGACCACTATCCGCTGTGGCCGATACTGCATCGCGATTTCGGCGACGCGTCGCTGCGCTTCGACGACGCGCAGCGAGCGGCCGACCTCGCCGCGGCCAGTGACGACCGCGAATTCGCGAACCGTGATCCGCAGCATTGGCGGCGCTTGCGCGACGAAACCGTCCACGCGATGCACGCGGCCCGGGCAACCTTGATCGCCCCGAGCCGCTCGGCGCTGGCGAATCAGCTGCGCCTTGCGCCGGAATTGCGTGAGCTGAGCGCGCATGTCGTCGCGCACGGACTCGCGCCGTGGCCTGCCGATGCGCCGCGCGTGTCCGCTTCGCTACCGCGCGGGCGCCTGCGCCTGGTCGTGCCCGGACGCATCCGTCGCGGCAAGGGTGCCGAGCTGCTGACGACCGCGCTGCCGCGCTTGCGCGAGCACGCGGACTTGTTCCTGCTCGGCGCCGGTGCCGACGCGCACGCGCTGTTCGGCGAAGCGGGCGTGCATATCGTGCTCGACTACCGCCGCGATGAGCTGCCGCGCCTGCTCAACGACATCCGGCCCGATGCCGCGCTGCTGCTGCCGACCGTCGCCGAGACATTCAGCTACACGCTGTCCGAGTTGAGCAGCCTTGGCGTGCCGGTGATCGCGACGCGCGTCGGCGCGCTGGCCGAGCGCATCGACGACGGCGTCGATGGTTTTCTCGTCGACGCCGATGCCGATGCGGTCGTCGCGCGCATCGGTGCGCTCGCCGTCGACAAGCGCCCTTTGGAGCAGGTCCGTACGACGCTGGCGGCACGACCCGTCGCAACGCCGCTCGACATGGCGCAGGCCTACACCACGATCCTGCAACTCCACGAGCGCGCGCCACTGCGCTATCCGCTGGCGACGACGGACGGCGCGTTGCTGGAAGCCGCCGTCGCGGTGGACGCATTGCGCGCCGCACGCGAACACGAGCAGGTCCTGCAGGCGGATCTGGCCGCGACACGCGCGGAAAGCGATCGCCGTGGCGACTGGGGCCACGCGCTCGATCGCGAGCTCGCGGTCACCGGGCGCAAACTCAAGACGCTGCATGGCGAACTCGATGAGCGTACGCGCTGGGCGCTTGCACTCGATGCCGAGCTGCAGGACGTCAAACCGCGCCTTGCGCAGATGCTCGCAAGTACGTCATGGCGTATCACGGCGCCGCTGCGAGCGGCGAACGCACGCGTGCGCGGCCTGCGCGCCAGCCTCGCCTACCGCACGCTGAAACTGCGCGCCGTCGGCGGCCGCCTGCGCGGCAGTCTTGTGCAACGCGGTGTCGCCGGTACTTTCGCGCGCATCGCGCAGGAATTGCGTGGTGGCGGCCGGACCAAGGCGCGCGTCGCCTACGCCGAGCCGCGCGACGACTTCGCACCGTTCGCGGTACCGGGCAGCGACACACCGCGTGTCTCGATCGTGATCCCGGTCTACAACAAGATCGCCTACACCGGCGCCTGCCTGCGCTCGATCGCCGAACATGCCGGCGCGATTCCGTTCGAGGTCATCGTCGTCGATGACGGCTCCAGCGACGCGACCCCACAGCGCCTGGCCGAGATCACCGGTATTCGCGCGCTGCGCAATGCGCAAAACCTCGGCTTCATCGGCTCGTGCAATGCCGGCGCCGCCGCCGCGCGCGGCGACTACGTGCTGTTCCTCAACAACGACACCGTGGTCACCGCGGGCTGGCTCGACGCGTTGGTGCGTTGCCTCGAGGAGGCGCCGCAGGCCGGCCTGGTCGGTGCGAAGCTCGTGTATCCGGATGGCCGCCTGCAGGAAGCCGGCGGCATCGTGTTCAACGACGGCTCGGGTTGGAATGTCGGTCGCTTCGAGGATCCGGACGACGCCCGCTACAATTTCCGCCGCGAAACCGACTATTGCTCAGGCGCCGCAATCCTGCTGCGCCGCGACCTGTTCGCGCAGCTCGGCGCATTCGACACGCGCTACACGCCGGCCTACTACGAGGACACCGACCTCGCGTTCGCAGTGCGCGCGGCCGGTCTCAAGGTGTACTACGAACCGGCGGCGACCGTCGTGCATTTCGAGGGCATCACCTCGGGAACCGACACCGCGAGCGGCACCAAGCGCTACCAGGTGATCAATCGCGAGAAGTTCCTGGAAAAATGGAAGGATACGCTCGCACACCAGCCCGCGCCGGGCACGCCGATCACGCGCGCGGCGACGCATCGCGCGCGCAAGCGCGTGCTGATCGTCGACGCGACCACGCCGACGCCGGACCAGGATTCCGGTTCGCTGCGCATGGTCAATCTGATGCGCGTGCTCGCCGATCTCGGCTGCCAGGTCAGCTTCCTGCCGGACAACCGTGTCTACGTCGAACGCTACACGCGCGCGTTGCAGGAGCTCGGCGTCGAAGCGTTGTATGCGCCGTATGCGCAGGATCCGGTCAAGCTGTTCCGCGAGCGCGGCCGCGAGTTCGACTTGATCGTGCTGTCGCGCCACTACGTCGCCGCGAGTTTCGTCGGCCTCGCGCGCCTGTATGCGCCGCAGGCGAAGCTCGCGTTCGATACCGTCGACCTGCACTACCTGCGCGAGCAGCGCGCAGCGGAACTGGACGGCAACGCCGATCTCGCGCGTCACGCGGCCGCAACACGCGCGCAGGAGCTGAAGCTGATCCGCGAATGCGATGTCACGCTGGTCGTCAGCCCGGTCGAGCAGGAACTGCTTGCCAGGGATGCACCCGGCGCGCGCGTCGAGGTGCTGTCGAACGTGCACGAAGTCTTCGGCTGCCGCAGACCCTACGCCGACCGTCGCGACCTGGTCTTCGTCGGCGGTTTCCAGCATCCGCCGAATACCGACGCGGTGGACTGGTTCGTCAGCGAGGTCTTTCCGCTGGTCCGCGCGGAACTGTCTGAACTGCGCTTCCACGTGATCGGCAGCAAGGTGCCGGACGCGATCCGCGCGCTCGCCGGCGCGCACGTGATCGTGCACGGCTATCTCGAGGACATTGATCCGTACATGGAAGGCTGCCGCATCTCGGTCGCACCGCTGCGCTACGGTGCCGGCGTCAAGGGCAAGGTCAACATGGCGATGAGCCACGGCCTGCCGGTCGTCGCGACCACGGCCGCGGTCGAGGGCATGCACGTGAATGCGGGCACGGACGTGCTGGTTGCCGACACCGCCGTCGCGTTCGCCGCCGAGGTCGTGCGCCTGTACCGCGATGAGGCGCTGTGGAACGTCTTGTCGGCGAACGGCCTCTCCAACGTGGAACGGCATTTCTCGTTCGCGGCAGCGCGCACGGCGGTGCAGCGCATCCTGGCCCGCTGACGTTACATCGCGACGCAGCGCCGGGTCGCGCGCTTGCGCCACCTCCCCACCCACACTTAGGTTTGCGCCGGCCGTGCCGACCGGCGCCGCTCGCTGCGCGCGGCGCCGGATTGAACCAGGAGGGCGACATGAACGGACGACGCGTCTGGGCATTGGGTGCCGCGCTGGTTGCGGCGTCGACGGCTCCCGCGACGAAATGGGCCGGCACGATCCAGGTCACTGACACCGGCGCCGCGTCCGCCACGACGTGCACGGTGGCGCAGGCGATCTACGCCGCCAACCTCGCCAACAATCCCGCCAACGCGACACCTGCGGGCGTCACCACGGTGATGCCCCTTTCGGACTCAGCCACGACGACGACCGGCAGTTGCAACGGAGCCGGCTCGGGCGCCAACACGATCGACCTGACTGCAGTCGCCGGCCGGACCCTCACGTTCTCCGCAGCCGACAACTACTGGTACGGTCCGAATGTGCTGCCGCCGATCGCCAGCACCATAGTGATCGAGGGCCAAGGCGCTACGCTCAGCGTGATGACGGGCGTCGGCCGGCTGCGTTTCTTCTTCATCGGCGCCGATGCAAACAGTTCTGCGACGCCCGGTTACAACACGCCCGGCCCGGGCAATCTCACGCTGCACCGACTGCGCCTCACGGGCGGACGCCAGCAGGGTGGCAATGCCGCTCTCCGCGAGCAGCCCGGCCTATAACGCGGCCTACATCTGTGCGGACGCCCAAGGCCATCCGATCGCGACCGACGAGCGCGGTGTTGCCCGACCGCAATTCGGGTCGTGCGATCTCGGCGCTTACGAGTACGACAACGACTACATCTTTGCGAACGGCTTCGACTGACGCGCCCCGATTCACCGCCATGCGGTCGACTGCATGAGTATCGCTGGCGCGTCGCGCCTGCGGCCGCTTCGCCGCCGCGCAGCACTGCGGGCGGAAGCCCAGCGTCAGGACTCCATTGTCTCCGCAAAACCGGCCCGCGGCGATGCCTGCCAGCGCGCTTCGCCCTGCGCACTCTCGTCCGGCCCAAACCGGCGCTCGCGCAGGATCAGGGCCCCATCTGCGCGGCGCGCCGCCAGCGTTCCGGCGCGCGTGCCGTATTTCTCGCCACGGATGAAGATCGGTGCAAGCCGGCGTTCGAGATCGAGGCCGATACCGGTGTCGGGCAACAGTTCGTCCGATGGTTGCACTTCATCCATCAGCAGATCGAGCAGGCGCGTCTCGTCACCGGCGCCGGGACGTGTTCCGGCCGCTTCGACGAACCGGCGCCGCAAGCGCTCGGTCTTCGGCCAGTGCACGCCGATCGCACCATTGCTGATCACGTGCACGCCTGCGCCGAGTGTCCACACGTCGCCGTCCGCGCTGCCGAGTGCGAACGCGCCCGAACGGTCGCCGACGACCAGGTTGAACGGACCGTAGTCGCCGGTGTCTGCGCGCAGCGCATCGAGAAACGCGGCCGGCTCCGCATCGCCGAGCATGAAATCGCGCACCAGCCAGCCACGCGAGCGCGGCGCGGTTGCCGGCACGCCGGTACGCAGGTTGGTGACCGCGGCAAAGCGACCGTCGTCGCGCAATGCGAGCCAGGAACCGCCGGCGACGAGGTCACGACCGCCAACGACGTGCGCGTTCTCCACCCAAGGCTGCGCCGCGGAACTTGCACGCGCATGGAACTCGTCGCGGTTGCCGAGCAGCAGCAGCGGGAATTCGGGTGTCGCGTCAATCGCGATCAATAGCAGGCACATGGGAAGTTTGTAGCTAGCGATTGAACTCGGTAAGGGTCATCGAACACGCGTCAAATTTCTTGCGGCGAGCCATGCTGACGCCTCCATGTCCAACAGCTGAACTCGATCGAAGCCAATCTCGGCGACTAGATCGTTGACCACTAAGAATTCGCGGTTCCACGGAAACTAGCCGCGCCCTTCCGCCATCGCCCGCACCCGAGCCTCCAGCGGCGCGAGACGCGGACTGTTCGGACTCAGTTCGCGCGCCGCATCGAGCGCACGCGCGGCGTCGGCGCGACGGCCTTCGCCGATGCGCGCGTCGGCCTGGTCGAGGAATGCGTTGGCGAGGCGTTCGCGCATCGCCGGGACCGAGGCATCGTCCGGCGCGATCTGGCGCACCGAATCGAGCAGCGCGCGCGCACGCTGCGGCGCGCCGTCGGTCAGCGCCTGCGCGAACAGCTCCTTCGCGCGCGCGGGCAGGCGCGCCATGCCGTCGAGCGCGTCCCGGTCGTTGCCGTCGATCGCGAGCGCGGCGCGGTACTTGTCGTAGGCGCTGTCGCCAGGCGGGATGATCAGGTTGCCGGCGGCGACAGCCCTTGCGGCGTCCGCGACCAGCTTGCGCACCTGGTCCGCCTGCGCCGGCGTGACGGGGCCCCGGTGCGAATCGATATCGAGGCGCTCGCGCAGTTCGCGCAGGTTCGCACGCGCGGCGCGCAGATCCGGCGAGGCCGGTGCGAGTTCCGCCGCAGACGCGAGCAGCTTGTCGGCTGCGCCGGGGTTGCTGTCCTCGATCGCCGCATTCGCCTGCACCACGAACGCCTGCGCGATGCGCTGCAGGCCCTGCTTTGCGCGCGCGTTGGCCGGGTCCTGCTTCAACACCGCGCGGAACAGGTCGAGCGCGGATTCCTCGCTGCCGGCGAGCTGGCCGGCGCGCACCTGGGCTTCGGCGCGATCGAGCGTGGCCTCGAGCGCTGCGCGCTCGGCGTCGCGCGCTTGCGCAATCTGGCCCAGCAGTTCCGGCAGCCCCGGGTACGCGGGCTGGATGCGCGAAATCTCCTCCGCACGCGCGCTGGCAGCGGTCGTGTCCTTGTCCGCCAGGGCACGCCGCGCCTGCGCGACGAGTGCGTCGGCGGATTTGCCAAGGCCTGCCTGTGCAAGTGCATTGCCCTTGTCACCGTCGAGTGCGCGCTGATAGAGCGCGGCGGCGCCGTCCGTGCCGGTGATGCGCCCGGCGTCGAGCGCACTGCTCGCCTGCTCCAGCAGTTGTGCGGTCGCAGTGCCGTTCGCCTCGCGTTCCTTCAGGGCATGATCGAGGCGATCGACGTCGAGTCCTCCGCCGAGCAGTTCACGCGCGCTGTCGAGCGACCCCCGCGCCGCGGCGAGATCATCCTGCTTCAGCGCCGCCTGCGCGCGCTCGAGCAGCCTGTGACCGACCTGTTCGACGCCACGCCGCGCGATGTCGTTGTCCGGATCCTGCGCGCGCGCGGCGAGGAACAGCTCGCGCGCGCTGTCGCCCTGGTTGCCGGTCAGGTTCCCGGCGTCGAGCGCATGCTGCGCACGCGACAGCGTGTCGTTGAATTCGGTGCGCGGCAGCAGGTGGCGCAGGCGGTCCTGGTAGTGCCAAGCGGCCAGCGCGGCGCCGGCCAGCAGCGCCACGATGATCAGCGTGCCCAGGCCGCGATGGGAACGTCCCTTGCGCGCGCGCCGCGCTGCGGGCGCAGCGCGATCTGCCCTCATGACGTCATTGTCGAGCGCGGCGACGATCTGGTCGAATCGACCGAGATTCGGTTCGGCACGCTCGCGCGGTGCCGCGCCCGATGCTGGTGGCGGCGTCGGGACGATCGATATCCGCGTGTCGAGCGGCGTGTCGTCGCGACCGGACATGCTCGGCATGCCGGTGAGCTCGGGCAACGCGCCATCGCGCGTGTGACGCTCGATCTCGGCGATCGCGGCAGCAACTTCGTTGCCGGTCTGGAAGCGGTCCTCGGGCTGCTTCGCGAGCATCCTGTCGAGCAGCGGCTGCAGTGCGCCGAGTGCTTCCGGCAGCAGCGGCACCGGCTGCGTGATGTGCATGATGCCGATCGCGAGCGAATCCTCGGCGTGGTACGGCACGCGCCCGAGCAGCATCTCGTGGAGGACGACACCGAGGCTGTACAGGTCGGCGCGTCCGTCGATCTGCCTGCCTCGCGCCTGCTCGGGGCTCATGTAGTGCGGCGTGCCGACAATGGCGCCGGTCTTGGTCATGCGCAGCGCCGAGTCGAGCGCGCGCGCGATGCCGAAATCGGTGAGCGCGGACGAGCCATCGTCGCGCAGCAGGATGTTGTCGGGCTTGACGTCACGATGGACGAACCCCTTCTCCTGCGCGTAGTTGAGCGCGCCGGCGATCTCGCGGGCCACGCGCAAGGCGAACGCAGGCGCGCGCGGGCTGCCGTCCTTGGGCAGCACCGGACCGCCGCTGAGGTATTCCATCGCGATGTAGTGGTAGTCGCCGGCGCGGCCGACGTCATGGATGCCGACGACGTGGCGGTGATGCAAGTGCGCGGCGATCTTCGCCTCGCGCAGGAAGCGTTCGCCGAAGTTCGGATCGGCCAGCAGCGCGGGCGACATCACCTTCAGCGCGACCTCGCGATCCACCGACTCCTGGACCGCCAGGTAGACCGTGGCCATGCCGCCCCGGCCGAGCTGGCGCAACAGGCGATAACCGGGAATCTCGATCACGTTCGCGTCATTTCCATGGGTGCGTCCGGCTGCGGGCAGGACGGGGAGCAGCTTCAAGAATAGCGCAAGGCCTCAGGTCACGCGGCGCGCCTCGATCACGTTCGGTACCGCAAGCAGCTGCGCGAGCAGGCCGCTGAGCTGGCCGAAATCGCTGACGCGGATGGCGTAGTTCATCTCGGCGATGCCCTTGCGCGCATCGACGCGTGCGTTGAGCGCGATCACCTGCGCGTTCGCGGCCGCGATCACGTTGCTCACGTCCTTGTGCAGCCATTTGCGGTCGTAGCCTTTGACCACGATGTCGACTTCGTAGGCCTGCTGGCGGCGCAGGCCCCATTCGACCGCGATCAGACGGCTGGCGTCGCGTTCGCGCAATTTCCCCAGCTGCGCACAGTCGGCGCGATGCACCGAGACGCCGCGGCCACGTGTGATGTAGCCGGTGATCGCATCGCCCGGCAGCGGCTGGCAGCAGCGCGCGAGCTGGCTCAGCAGGTTGCCGATGCCTTCGATGATGATCGCGCCATCGGCGGCCTTCGCCGCGCGTGCGAGCGCGGCCGGCGATGGCTTGGGCGCGCTGTCGGGCACCTCGCGCGGCGTGGTGAGTTCGTGCAGCGCGCGCGCGAGCTGGCCCGAGGAGATGTCGCCGAGCGCGAGCGCTTCGAGCAGGTCGTCCTGGCTCTTCAGATGGAAGCGCTCGGGCAGGCCATCGAGGCTCGCCGGTTGCAGCGCAAGGCGTTTGAGTTCGCGCTCGAGCAGGGCGCGGCCGGCGGCCAGGTTCTGCGCCAGGTCGATGCGCTTGAACCAGGCGCGCACCTTCTCGCGTGCGCGATGCGTGGTCAGGAATCCGTGGTGCGCGGACAACCAGTCGCGGCGCGGCTCGATGGTCTTGCCGGTCAGCACCTCGACGCGATCACCGCTGGCCGGCTGGAACGTCAGCGGCACGATGCGTCCGTCGACCTTGGCGCCGCGGCAGCGATGACCGACATCGGTATGGATCGCATACGCGAAATCGAGCACGGTGGCGCCGCGCGGCAAGTCGATGACCTGACCCTTCGGGGTCAGCAGGTAGACGCGATCCTCGACGACCTCGGTGCGGAAACCGGCCAGCAGGGCCGCATCGTCGTCGCGCGCGTCCTTGGCTTCGAGCAGCTGGCGCATCCACGCGATCTTGCGTTCGAAGCTCGCATCGGCGCCGCCACCTTCCTTGTAGCGCCAGTGCGCGGCCACGCCGAGTTCGGCGTGGCGATGCATCTCGACCGAGCGGATCTGCACCTCGAGCGTCTTGCCGTCCGGCCCGACCACGGCGGTGTGCAGCGACTGGTAGTGGTTGCCCTTCGGGCTCGCGATGTAGTCGTCGAACTCACCGGGAATGTACGGCCACAGCGTGTGCACCACGCCGAGTGCGGCATAGCAGCCGGCCAGATCGTCGACCAGCACGCGCAGCGCGCGCACGTCGTAGAGCTCTGAGAACTCCACGCCCTTGCGCTGCATCTTGCGCCAGATCGAATAGATGTGTTTCGGGCGGCCGGCGATGTCGGCCCGGATGCCGGCCTTGCCGAGCGCGTCGCCGAGCTGGCGCTTCGCGTTCGCGATCCAGGTCTCGCGTTCGCCGCGGCGCTCGTCGAGCAGGCGCGCGATGCGCCGATAGGTGTCCGGCTGCAGGTAGCGGAACGCGAGGTCCTCGAGCTCCCACTTGACCTGCCAGATGCCGAGCCGGTTCGCGAGCGGCGCGTGGATATCCGCGGTCAGCTGGGCCAGCGCGCGCTGCTCGGCTTCAGGTGCACGTGCGGCGGCGCGCATGCGCACGAGCTGGCGCGCGAGCAGGATGAACACGACGCGCAGGTCGCGGATGATCGCGAGCAGCAGGCGCCGCAATCCCTCGGCGCCGCCGACGCTGCCATGCGCCGCGTACAGCGACCACACGCGCTCGGCTGCCTGCTGACCATCGAGCAGCGCGCGCACGTCATCCGGAAACGCGGCGAGGTCGGTCGCGCCCAAAGGCACGCCACTCGCAATCAGCGTGTGCAGCACGCAGGCGGCTTGCGCCTCTTCGCCGACGCCGAGCTCGCCGATCAGGTCGAGGCTGGCAACCAGTTCGGATTGCGCCTGGGCCCATGCCGCATTGGCGGTCCCGGCGTGATCGAGCGCGAAGCGGCACGCGCGCACGGCCATGCCCGCAGGGGATGCCTGTACCAGCTTCGATGCCCAAACGGCCAGGTCAGCAGGAGATTCGGCGGTCGAGTTCACGATCCGATGGTACGCATCCGCGATGCGGCAAAGAACAACCGGAGCGGGAAAAGAAATCGGCGCCCGCAGGCGCCGATCGGATGAAGCATGGCTGCGTAAAGCGCCGCGTCTATTGACCGACCATCCAAGGGAAGCCCGTGGAACCCGGCATGAACCCGAACGCCACATCATCGCCGCTGAACTGATTGCCACCGGACGTAACGAGAGCCGGATCGACCAGAATCGAGACACCGACGACCGGTGTAGTGAAATTCGTATGCGTGTTCTGGCCGATAGAGCGGACCACGGCCACATAGAACGAAGTCGACCCGCTGCCCACCGGCGGCGGACTCACCGTGGTTCTATACGTCAACGGCAGCGCGTATATCTGTGCTCCCGTACAAACACTGCTGTTCAATGCAGTCGGAAGCGTGGTCAGGAAGCAGTATTGACCGGTTGCCGTCAGGAAAGCGGAATCGTAGGCGTCGGATATAAAGAACGCCTCACCGTTGGGAGCCGTCGAGGCCGATGTGCTGGCCGGTGTTGGCAACTGGAACTGGGTAGGTGCCTGCGTAGGCTGCGCACCGTAGCGCGCATCGACGCGGAAAAGATACGTGAAATGGGTTGCGTCCGTAGCGGTCCAGATCGTCCCCGCGCGAACTCCCAATCCGGCCGTCGACGCAGGGCGAACGCCGGTAACGGCTGCGCAGGCTGCAGTCTCCACCACTCTGACGGGCTGGGCCACCGTGGAAATACATGGATTCGTCGGCACCTTGGTCCAATCAGGCGTGTTCCAATCGAACCCGGCCGGCGGGATCCAGTTCACCAGATGGTTGTAGTTGGTCGCGGTCGTCGACTCCCATCCGTTGTCGAAAATACCATCAGTCAATCCAGTGGGAGCGTCCCCGGCGGCACCTACGCCCTGGCAAATGAGCGTCGTCCAATGAGCGCCAGCGCTGTCGCGATTCACGCTGAGCACGCCACCGGTATAACTGACGAGCGGCACATCCGCCGCGTTCTGGAAAAACCATGGATGCGCGGGCGAGAAGCTCTGGTCCTCATGCGCGGTGATCAAGGTCGCTGGAGTCGATCCCAGGAGTGGATTGCCGCAGAACAGAAAGCCGTCGGTGTACACCTCCAGCGCGCTGGCATTCGAACTGGTCTGGACATACGAAATGCCGCCTGGCGGCGCCGTTTTTCCGGGCGGCACCAGCGTCGGTGTCTGCACCGTCTGTCCAGCGCTGTTGACCACCACGCCGGCGACCGTCGGGGCCTGCACCTGGGCCTGTGCGGTCTGGATGGAGGAAACGGAAGCTACGGCTCCGATGAACACATACCCCACAAACTGCTTTACTGACGACATTCTGGGATTCTCTGGGCCTTGGCTACCGATGGCTTCATTCAACGTTCCGCATCGCTGGGCGATGCGCGACAGGTTCCAGCCATCCAGGCTGCTGTTCGATCGCACTAACCCCCTCGGGCCAAAGCCCGACAACGTCGTGCTACACTCGAACCCGCCGCATTCTAGCGACTCGCGCGACCGCGCGCACCTGTTAACTTCGTGTTAGACAAGGATTTTTGCGGCTGCGGTCACATTCCGATGCCCCTGCCGATCAGACCTATGCGCCCGATTTCGAGCCTTGCCCTCACCCTGTTGGTCGTCGTTGCCACCGCCGCCAGCGCCCAATCGCAGTCACCGACGCTCGAGGAGCGCATGTCGCAGACGGAGTTTCATGCCGCGGGCCTCGACAAACTCTCGCCGCAGGAATTGCAGCAGCTGAATGCGTGGCTCGATGCGCACGGCGGCTCGAAAGTGCAATACGTGAGTTCGAGCGGCGCACCGGTGTTCTATCCCAACGACTCGGCGCGCGACACCATCGAGGCCCAGATCGAAGGTACGTTCGTCGGCTGGCGCGGCAAGACCCTGTTCAAGCTGGACAACGGCCAGGAGTGGCAGCAGGCCGAATCCGGCGCCTATGACGCCGGCAAGTTCAACGCACCGAAGGTCAAGATCAAGCCGATGTTGCTCGGCAGCTGGCTGATGTACGTCGAAGGCTGCGGCTGCAGCGTGCGCGTGCTGCGCACCAAGTGAGCGCAGGATGCGCTCATCCCGGCCAGCACATGGATGTGCGGTGAGCCGGGATCCAGTTCACTCCTCATGAACTCATCCCGTGCAGGCCATGGATGGCCGACGACACGCGATCCAGCTGTCTGAAGCATACCTTCATCCCGTGCAGTACATGGACGTACGCTGACACGGGATCCAGCTCCTTTGAATTGAACTCATCCCGTGCAGTACATGGACGTACGCTGACACGGGATCCAGCTCCCTCGAAGTACGCTCATCCAGCGAAGCGAAGGCACGGGGTCCCGGCGTTCGCCGGGACGACGATTGGCAGCTCGCGCCGCGCAGGATGTACGCCGACACGGGACCCTGCTGCCTCTATTTTCTCGGCTTCAGCGTCTCGACGAGCTTCGCCAACCGCTTCGGCGACACCGGCTCCGCCGTACGCAACTCCTGCGCGAACGTTGACACCCGCAGTTCTTCGACCAGCCAACGCAGTTCCGCGAGTTCCGCATCCTCGCCACCGCGCTCCGCACGCAACTTGAGATAGTCGCGCCAGTAGCCCTGCAGCGCGAGCATGCGCGCCTGGTCGCGCGCCGGATCCTGGCGCAGGCGTTCCGCACGCAACCGCATCGCTTTCAGGTAACGCGGGAATTGCGCGAGACGCGCTTTGTCGACCTCACGCAGGAACCCCGGGAACAGCAGTTCATCGAGCTGCTCGCGCAGGTCGTCGTAGTTCGCGCGCGCGAAGCCCATCAGCGGCGGTTCCAGCAACGGCCGCAACTCGGCGTAGGCGGCGATGATCGTTTCCGCGAGCGCGAGGTGCTCGACCGCCGCCGGAAACAGTTCGCGCGCGATCGCATCCTTCGCGTGTTCGAAATCGCCGCGCCGGCGGATATCGAGATCGTGCGCTGCCAGTCGTTCGCGTAGCGCAGCCTCGATCAGATCACCCCGTAGCGCCTCGGCACTCCCCAATGGAGTCCATTTCAAGGCGAGGGCATTATTCAGCGGCAGCTGCCTGCGCGCCTGCTTGAGCTTGTCGGCGAGCGCGCGGCGCAGCAGGCGCTCGACGCCGCGGCGATGCTCGGCCAGCGCCTCGTCGTGGCGTTCGAACACGCGCAACGCGACGCTCTCGCCGAGATCGACCAGCGCCGGGAACGCGGTCAGCCCTCCTGTCGAGACGATGCTGTCCGGAATGTCTTCGACGTCGAAGCTGTCGACTTCCTCGCGCGTCAGTTCGATATCCGCGCGGCGCGAGAACGCGACACGTGCTGCACCGGTCCACTGCGCCTGGATCGCGGCGAGATCGCGGCTTTCGACGAGCGTCTTGCCCTGCTCGTCCCGGCCATGATCGGCGATGATCCGGAAGTTCATCGCCAGATGCGGCGGCAACTCGATACCCGCGAAGTCCGCAGCGCCGATCACCACGCCGGTTACGCGCTGCAGGTAGCGCGCGAGCGCGCCGAGCAGCGGTTCGTCACGCGGCGCCTCCGCCTCGGCGAATGCGCGCGCGAAGTCCGGCGCAGGCACGAAATTTCGACGCAGCGCCTTCGGCAGGCCGCGGATCGCTTCGGCGACCTTCTCCGGCAGCAGTCCGGGCACCAGCCATTCGCAGCGTGGCGCGGACACCGCGTTGACCAGCGCGAGCGGCACCTGCAAGGTCACGCCGTCGGCCGCATCACCCGGCACGAACCGGTACGACAACCGCAACGCATGACCGGCGACCTCGAACTGCGCCGGGAAATCGCGCGCGCCTATGCCGGGAGACTCGCCGAGCACGTCCGCCAGCGACCAGTGCAGTGCGGCCTGCTCGGTCGGCGTGGCCTTGCGGTACCACGCATCGAGCGCCGCGCTGGTGTGGATGTCGGCCGGCAGCTTGCCGGCGAAGAACGCCACGAGTTCCTCGTCGGAACGCACGAGCCCGCTGCGACGCCGCTTCGCCTCGATCTCGCGCGCCTCGGTAAGCACACGCGCATTCGCACGCACGAAGTCCGCGCGCGCGTCGATGTCGTTGCGCGCGAGCGCCTCGGTCACGAAGATCGTGTGGGCGAGTTTCGGATCCTGCTGGCCGAACTGCACCGCGCGCTTCTCGACCAGGGTCAGGCCGAACAGCGTAACCTGCTCGAACGCGACCACCGCGCCGCGCTTGCGCGACCAATGCGCGTCGCGCCAGCTTTTCCGGACCAGATGCGCGGCCTGCTGCTCGATCCAGGCCGGCTCGACGCGCGCGCAGAGCATGCCGTACACCTTCTGCAGATCGAGGATCTGCCCGGCGAGCAGCCATTGCGGCGGCGCCTTCGCGACCGACGAACCCGGGAAGATCGAAAACTTGCGCTCGCGCGTACTGCGGTATTGCCCGCGCTCGTCCTTGAGGCCGACCTGGGTCGGCCAGCCGGACAGCAGGCAGCGGTGCACCGCTTCGTACGCCTGCGCATTGAAGCCCTCGCCCCCGACGGCTTCACCGTTGGGGGAGACGGTTGGGTGAGGGGGCGAGGGTCGCGGGTTGTCACGCCGTGCGGTTTTCGCCGGGACTGCAAGGCTGGTGGGCTGGGACCGCGCGCCCCTGTTGGCCGCTTTCGCAGACTTCGCGCCCCGCCCCCCCATCCCAGCCCTCTCCCCCGACGGAACAGCCGTCGGGGGAGAGGGAGCGTGTGCGGCCCACCCAAGCTCGTCCGTCACCAGCAGCAATTGCCGATGCAGTTCACGCCATTCGCGCATGCGCAGGAAGGAGAGGAAGTGCGCCTGGCACCAGTCGCGCAATTTCGACTGCGTGAATTCCTCGTGCGCGCTGGCGTACGCGGTCCAGAGTTTGAGCACGCCGATGAAATCGGATTTCGGATCGGCGAACTCGGCGTGCGCGGCATCGGCCTGCTGGCGCGCGTCAGCCGGGCGCTCGCGTGGATCCTGGATGCTGAGGAACGCGGTCAGGATCAGCAGCTCGCGCAATGCGCCGCGCGATTGCGCCTCGACCAGCATGCGGCCGAGCGCGACATCGATCGGCAGCTTCGCAAGCGTGCGGCCGATGTCGGTCAAGCGCTTGTCCTCCTCAATCGCCCCGAGTTCGGCCAAGCGCCGGTAGCCATCGCCGAGCGCGCGCTCGGACGGCGCCTCGACGAACGGGAAATCGGCGGGGTCACCGAGCTTCAGCGCGAGCATGCGCAGGATCACGCCGGCCAGCGACGAACGCAGGATTTCCGGTTCGGTGTAGCGCACGCGCTGCGCGTAGTCGTCCTCGGCGTAGAGGCGGAAGCACACGCCAGGCCCGACGCGACCGCAGCGGCCCTTGCGCTGGTCGGCGGCGGCCTGCGAGATCGGCTCGATGTGCAGGCGCTCGAGCTGGTTGCGCGGGCTGTAGCGCTTCACGCGCGCCGTGCCGGTGTCGACGACGTAGCGGATGCGCGGCACGGTCAGGGAAGTCTCAGCAACATTGGTCGCAAGCACGATGCGCCGCTGCGGACCGGGCTTGAACACACGGTCCTGCTCGGTCGCAGACAGCCGCGCGTAGAGCGCCAGCACCTCGGTTTCGCGGTACTTGCGCCGCGACAGCGCCAGGTGCGCGTCACGGATCTCGCGTTCGCCGGGCAGGAACACCAGCACATCGCCGCGCGGGTCCTCCTGCGTGATCTCGTCGGTCGTCGCGACGATCTGCTCGGCGAGGGAAATGGGGTCAGAGTCATTTCTCCGCTTGCGCGAATCGGTCGCCCCGGCGTCTTCGCCGGAAAAATGACTCTGACCCCATTTCCGCCAGCGCACTTCGACCGGATAGGTGCGACCTTCGACCTCGACGACCGGCGCGTCGCCGAAGTGCTTCGCGAAACGCGACGTATCGATCGTCGCCGAGGTCACGATCAATTTCAGATCACCTCGCTTCGCGAGCAGGCGTTTCAGATAGCCGAGCAGGAAATCGATGTTGAGGCTGCGCTCGTGCGCCTCGTCGAGGATGATCGTGTCGTAGGCATTGAGCCACGGATCGGACTGCGTCTCGGCGAGCAGGATGCCGTCGGTCATGAACTTGACCAGCGACTCATCGGAGACCTGGTCGGTGAAGCGCACCTGGAAGCCGACCAGCTTGCCGACCTCGCTGCCGAGTTCACTCGCGACGCGACGCGCGACGCTGCGCGCGGCGATCCGGCGCGGCTGCGTGCAGCCGATCAGCCCGGCCATGCCACGCCCGGCGGCGAGGCAGAGCTTCGGCAACTGCGTGGTCTTGCCCGAGCCGGTCTCGCCGGCCAGCACGACGACCTGACGCGCGCGGATCAGCTCGACGATCTCGTCAGCGCGCGTGGCAATCGGCAGCGACTCGTCGATGCGGATTTCCGGCATGCGCGCCGCTCGCGCCGTGCGACGCGATGCAGACGCTGCGATCGCGGCACGCAGCGCATCGATCTCGCCGGAAGACGGCGCCGGGCGCGTGGCAGCGAGCCGGCGCCAGCGTGCCAGCAGGCGACCGAAATCGCGCGCCATCACGGTATCGAGCGCGTTGCGCAGGGATTGAAGGTCAGGCATCGGGTGATTGTCGACGACGCGCGCTGCGCGCGCGAGGGCTGGATTGCAGTGGGCAGCGCCGATAATTGCGGCCTATCGCGACGATTCGCAAGTTCGATTTCCCAGAGGCCCAGCGCTGCACTAGCCTTCAACGCATCGACCCACTAGGAGCCCGGTCATGGCCATCGACATCGGCATCACGAAGAAGGACCGCGAGAGCATCGCGAGGAATCTCTCGAAACTGCTGGCGGATACCTATTCGCTGTACCTGAAGACGCACGGTTTCCACTGGAACATCACCGGTCCGATGTTCAACACGCTGCACCTGATGTTCGAGACGCAGTACAACGAACTGTGGATCGCGGCCGACGCGCTCGCCGAACGCATGCGCGCGCTCGATGTCTACGCGCCGGGTTCATACACGCAGTTCGGCAAGCTGACCTCGATACCGGAGGAAACCGGCGTGCCGGACTGGAAAGCCATGGTGCGGCAGCTCGTCGACGGCCATGAGACGGCGACACGCACCGCCCGCGAGGTGTTCAAGGCCGCGGACCAGGCCGACGACCAGCCGACCGCCGACCTCGCGACGCAACGCATGCAGGAACACGAAAAGACCGCGTGGATGCTGCGTTCATTGTTGCGCTGAGGCGGGACCGGCCGGCCGGCGCAATCGTCGCCGGTACGACGAAGAAGGTAAGCGTCCGCCTCGATCAGGATGACGTCGGCGTGTGCCCGGCCGACGCCATCGCCAGCGCCTGCGGGAAGTCATCCGCGAAGCGCAGCACTTCCCCGTCGGCGACGATGCCCATGTCGGCGAGGATGCGCGCGGGCTGCGGCTGCAGTCCGGTGAAGATCAGCGCCGTGCCGGTACGCCGGCAGCGCGCGACGAGGCTGCCGATCGCGGTCGCGCCCGATGCATCGATCAGCGGCACTTGGCGCAGCCGCAGGATGAACACGCGCGGCGGCTTGCCGAATGCGCGCAGTACGTCGTCGATGCGGTTGGCGACCGCGAAGAACAGCGGGCCCGACACGCGGTAAGCCTCCACGCCGTCGGGCAGCGCATCGTGCCCCACGATCCGGCGCGCGCGCGTGAAATCGTCCTCGTCCTCCTCGACCAGGTCGACATGCGCGTCCATCGCCACGACCTCGCTCATGCGGTGCATGAACAGGAACGCAGCCAGCACGACACCGACCTCGACCGCCAACGTGAGGTCGAACATCACCGTCAGCGCGAACGTCACGACCAGCACGAGGCGATCGCCGAGCGGCGAGCGCATCAGCTGGCGGATGCGCTCGATCTCGCTCATGTTCCAGGCGACCAGCAGCAACAGCGCGGCCATGGCCGGCAGCGGCACATAGTTCGCGAGCGGCGCCGCGACCAGCACGAACAGCAGGATGAACACGGCGTGCGCCATGCCCGCCACCGGGGAACGCGCGCCGGCGCGCACATTGGTCGCGGTGCGCACGATCGCGCCGGTCGCCGGCAGGCCGCCGATCAGCGCCGACGCGGTGTTGGCCACGCCTTGCGCCACCAGTTCGCAATTGGAACGGTGCCGTCCGCCGATCATGCCGTCGGAAACGACCGCGGACAGCAGCGATTCGACGCCACCCAGGAATGCAATCGTGAACGCGCTCGGCAGCAGTTCGCGCAAGCGTGTGATGTCGAACGACGGCAGATGCGGCGTCGGCAGTTCGCGTGGAATCGGCCCGAAGTGCGACAGGATGGTTTCGACCGGCAGGCCCAGCAGCGCGGTGACGAGCGACGCGGCGACGACCGCAATCAGGAAGGCCGGCCAGTTCGGTCGCCAGCGGCGCATCGCGACCAGCGCGGCCAGCGTTCCCAGCGCCAGCAGCGCGGCGGCCGGATTGAGGCTGTCGATATGGGCGCCATAGGCCTGCCAGCGCGCCAGGAACGTCGCCGGCACGGTGGCCAGGTCGAGGCCGAGCAGATCCTTGATCTGGCTGCTGAAGATGCTGACCGCGATGCCCGCGGTGAATCCGGTGATGACCGGCTGCGGCATGTACTTGACCATCGTGCCGAGGCGCAGCAGGCCGGCCAGTATCAGCATCATCCCGGCCATCAGCGTCGCGACCACCAGTCCGTCATAGCCCTGCGTCGCGATCACGTTGAATACGACCGGTATGAACGCCGCGGTCGGACCACCGATCTGCACGCGCGAACCGCCGAGCGCGGAGATCAGGAAGCCGGCGACGATCGCCGTGTGCAGACCGATCGCCGGCGATGCGCCGGACGCGATCGCGAGCGCCATCGACAGTGGCAGCGCGACGATCGAAACCGTCAGCCCGGCGAGCAGATCGTGGCGAAGGTCGTCCAGGCCGTAGCCCTGGCGCAGGACGCTGACCAGTTTCGGCACGTAGAGATGCCATGCCGGCGGCGAGGTCGGCGAGTGTGCGGACATTAGGAATCCGGATCGATGAAGTAGCTGGCCAATTATGCCAGCCGCCCTACAGCTTGCGCCGCGGCGGCACCAGCAGGTCGCCGAACAGCAGGCCGGCCACGATCGCGACCAGCAGCGTGACCAGCGTGATCGCGGTATCGATGCCGAGCATCACGTCGCGCTCGAACACGGAGCTCAAGGTGCGGAAACCGACGCTGCCCGGCACCAGCAGGATGATGCCGGGCTCGCGCACCAGTGCGCCGGGACGCTGCATCACGCGCGCGAACACGTTGCTGACCGCACCGATCACCAGACCGCCGATGAACACGCCGAACGCCGGGGTCACGTAGATGCCGCCGAGCTGCGCGCAGACGTAACCCAGCGCGACCGAGGCAACGACGACCGGCACATAGCGGCGCGGGCTGCCGAACAGCACCGCGAACGCGCAGCCGCCGGCGAACACGGCGATCCATTCGGTCCAGCGCGGAACGCCGGCTTCCGAGCCATTGCCGGGCACCCAACCGAACAAAGTGCAGAGCTGGGTCGCGATCACGGTGCCGAACGCGAGCTTGAGCAGGGTCGCGACCGCGCCCATCATGCGCGCGGTGCCCGAGATCAGGTGCTGGCTCGACAGCTCGCGCACCGCCGTGGTCAGCGTCATGCCCGGCATCAGAACGATCAGGCTCGCGATCACCACCGAGCGCAGCGCGAGCGGCGCGACATAGACCGCGATCGCGGTCGCGATCACCGTCGCCAGCAGCGCCGACAGCGCCTCCGCGGCCGCGGCGAGGTTCGGTCGCCCGGTCGCGGCAAGATAGACCAGGCCGATCAGCAGGCCGATCAGGGTCGCGGCGGTGACGCCGTTCCAGCCGGTGTGCAGGATCGCCGCGATGCTGCCGGCCGAGACGCCGTAGCTCGCCACCATCCCGATGTTGTACGCGCGCGAACGCCGCGCCTGACCGAATTCGCGCAGGCGACGGCGACCGGCCGCGAGGTCGAGACGGCCGTCGATGACCCGGTCGGCGATCTCGTCGACCTGGCACAGGCGTTTCAGGTTCACCTCGCCCGGCGGCAGGCGTACGACCTGGGTGATCTCGGCCAGGCCGTCTTCGCGCGCCGGGTCGGAGAACGACATCACGATCGAGGTCGGCGTCGACAGCACGTTGCAAGCCAGATCGAGCCGCGCGCTGACCAGATTGATCACATCCTCGAGCCGCGGCGCCGCGGTGCCGTACTCGTGCAGGCGCTTGGCCAACTCGACCACGAAGCCGATGCGCGCCTGCAACGCCGATTCGCCGCCGTGGCGGTCCTTGAGTTCATCCATGCCCATGGTGCAATGATGCCGTGCCTTGCCCCGTGAATGCGAACCTTGCGTTGTGTGCCGCTGCACGGCGCTTTCCGGAATTCACGACAGCCTGCTAGCCTTGCGCGATGAGCGCCGCCGGCACCGCCACGATCCAGCGCGACACGCAGGGCGAACTCGTAATCGTTTCCGGCGACTGGACGCTGGCCAGCGCGCCCGCGCTGACCGATCTCGTCGCCGCGCTGAAACGCAAGCTGCCCGCTGGCGCACGCGTCGATGCGCGCGACGTGGGCCGCGTCGACACAGCCGGCGCGGGCCTGCTGCTCGATCTCGCCGGCACATCCTCGATCGACGGGCTGGACGCGAACCGGCGCGCGCTGTTCGATGCGGTGGCCAAGGCACAGTCCGCGCCGATGGTCGTGCCGCCACGCGACACCGGCCTGGTCGCGCTGCTCGCGCGCACCGGCGCGGCGGCCGAGCAGGTCGCGCGCGATGCCTGGCAACTGCTCGGCTTCATCGGCCTGATCCTCGCCACGCTGGCGCGCGGCGTCTTCGATCCGCGGCGCTGGCGGATCACCTCGCTTGCGTTCCATCTCGAGCAGACCGGACTCGACGCGGTGCCGATCGTGGTGCTGCTGAATTTTCTGGTCGGTGCAGTCGTCGCGTTCCTCGGCGCGACCGTACTCAAGGATTTCGGCGCGAGCATCTTCACGGTCGAACTGATCGGCTACTCGTTCCTGCGCGAGTTCGGCGTGCTGCTGACCGCGATCCTGATCGCCGGCCGTTCCGGGAGCGCGTTCACCGCGCAGATCGGCTCGATGAAGGCACGCGAGGAGATCGATGCGATCCGCACGCTCGGCCTCGATCCGGTCGAGGTGCTGGTGCTGCCGCGCCTGCTCGCGCTGCTGATCGCGCTGCCGATGCTGACGTTCCTCGCGATGCTTGCCGGCATCGTCGGCGGCGCGGCAGTCTGCGCGCTCACGCTCGACATCTCACCGACGATGTTCGTGACGCGCTTCCACGACCTGGCCGCGGCGAAACATTTCTGGGTCGGCATGAGCAAGGCGCCGCTGTTCGCTTTCCTGATCGCGGCGATCGGTTGCCTCGAAGGCTTCAAGGTGTCCGGCAGCGCCGAATCGGTCGGCACGCACACGACCTCGAGCGTCGTGCAATCGATCTTCGTCGCGATCCTCGTCGACGCGCTCGCCGCGATCTTCTACATGGAGATCAACGTATGACCGAGCGCGAGAAGGTCATCGAGGTGCGAAACCTGCGCAACCAGTTCGGCGCGCAGGTCGTGCACGACCATCTCGACCTCGATGTGTACCGCGGCGAGATCGTCGGCGTGGTCGGCGGCTCCGGCAGCGGCAAGTCGGTGCTGCTGCGTTCGATCATCGGCCTGAACCGACCGGCCGCCGGCAGCGTGACCTTGCTCGGCGAGGACATGATGCGTGTCGCCGACGCGCGGCGCGCACAGATCGAGAGCCGCTGCGGCGTGCTGTTCCAGAACGGTGCGCTGTTCTCCTCGCTCACGGTCGCCGACAACGTGGCGGTGCCGCTGCGCGAGCACTACCGGTTGCCACTTGCGCTGATGCAGCGCCTCGCGAACCTGAAGATCGCGCTGGCCGGCTTGCCGGCCGAGGCAGGCGCGAAGTTTCCGTCGGAACTCTCCGGCGGCATGGTCAAGCGCGCCGCGCTGGCACGCTCGCTCGCGCTCGATCCGGATATCCTGTTTCTCGACGAGCCGACTGCGGGTCTCGATCCGATCGGCGCGGCCGCGTTCGACCAGTTGATCCTGACCCTGCGCGAAAGCCTTGGCCTGACCGTGTTCCTGATCACGCACGATCTCGATACGCTGTACACGATCTGCGATCGCGTCGCAGTGCTGTCGCAGAAGCGCGTGCTGGTCGCCGACACGCTCGCGCGCGTCGAGAACTACGACGACACCTGGATACGCGAGTATTTCCAGGGGCCGCGCGGGCGCGCCGCCGAAGCGGCGGCGGAGATTGCGGCGACGCGCGGCGAACGCACCAGCAAAAGCATCGCGGCTGAAGCCGCTCCGACGAAGAATTGAACCATGGAAACGCGCGCGCACCACGTTCTCATCGGCGCTTTCACGATCGGCGTGTTCCTGATCGCGCTCGGCTTCGTGCTGTGGATGTCGAAGACCGGCAGCGACCGCAGCTACAGCGACTACGACATCGTGTTCACCGAGGCGGTCACCGGCCTCTCGACCGGCGGCCTCGTGCAGTACAACGGCATCAAGGTCGGCGAGGTCACGCGGCTGAGCCTCGCACCGGACGATCCGCGCAAGGTGATCGCGCGCGTACGCCTCGACGCGAGCGCGCCGGTCCGGCAGGACACGCGCGCCAAGCTCGCCCTGCAGGGCGTGACCGGCCTCGCACTGATCCAGCTGTCCGGCGGTACGCCGGGTAGTCCGCCCCTGCTGCCTACGTCCGAGCATCCGGTGCCGGTGATCCCGTCCGAGGAATCGGCGCTGTCGAAGCTGCTCGCCTCAGGCTCGGACATCGTGCTCAGCGCGAACGATGTGCTGTGGCGCATGAACCAGATCCTTTCCGACGACAACGTCAAGCACATCTCGACCATGCTCGAGCACGCAGACCAGCTGAGCGGCGCACTCGCCAACCAGCGCCAGGACTTCGGCACCGCCATCCACCAGCTGACCGAAGCCACCGGCGAACTGAAGAAGACACTGACCGCGGTCACCGCGACCGCCAACTCGACCAACGCGCTGATGCAGAACGATGTGCGCGCGATGCTGAAATCCACGCAGAAGGCGCTCGATTCGGTGGACAAGGTCGCCACCTCGGCCGGCGCGCTGGTCGAAGACAATCGCGCCGCGATCGGCAGCTTCAGCAACCAGGGCTTGCGCCAGATCGGGCCGACCGTGGCCGAACTGCGCGAGACACTGCGCTCGCTGAAACAGCTGAGCGACAAGCTCGGCGCCTCGGACAGCCTGCTGCTCGGCCGCGACCAGCCCAAGGAGTTCCAGTCGAAATGAATATCCGACGCTTTTTCCTGCCGCTGCTGTTCGCCCTGCCCGTCGCCGGCTGCTCGTCGCTGCTCAACGTGCAGCGCCAGCCGTTCACGATCTACTCGCCGAATCTCGACGCGGCGGCCACTCCCGCCGCGGGTCCGCGCGTGGACTGGCAACTTGCTGTGGAGACGCCGCTCGCCAGCGACGTACTGGACAGCGCGCGCATCGCGGTGATGCCGACACCGGGCGTGCTGGAAGTGTTTCCAGCCGCGCGCTGGCGCGATCCGGCACCCGCACTGCTGCGCAGCCTGGTCGTGCAGGGCTTCGAGAACTCCGGCCGCATCGTCGGCGTCGGCAGCGCCGCGTCCGGACTGCGCGCGGACTATGCGCTGTCGATCGGGCTGCACGATTTCCAGCTCGAACTCCGCGCCGGCACACCGCACGCCGTAGTCCGCTTCCAGGCGCAGGTGCGCGACTACACCAGCAACCGAGTGCTCGCGACGCGGGCGTTTGCCGAGGACGCGCCCGCCGCCGGAACCGATGCCGGCAACGCGTTCGCGGCGTTCGAGGTCGCGCTGAACAAGATCATCCCGGAACTGGTCGACTGGACCTTGCGCGAGGGCGAAGCAGCGCACACGAAGGCGCCGGGTGCCTGATCTCACCGCCTGCGTGAGAGACCGCGAAAGGCGGTGTGCCTGGTGAGCCGCGGCACGATGCGGGATTCAAGCGGATAATTCCTCCGCCCTCTTTTTTCTTGTTGCCGCGGTGCCTGTCAGGCTACCGCAACCTGTCGCAGCGGGCTGCCCTTACGCGAACGTGCTCATTGCGGCGCCCTATGCAGCAACGAAAAGTCTTCGTCGATTGAGGAATAGTGGACAAGGTGCACTCCGTTTGCATTGGTGTGCTCGACCATAACGCCACTTTTCAGGTAAGCCCAATCTGATGCTAGGTAACCTTGCACGGCGTCCAGCGTTGGAATGACCACAACAACGCGCGCGGTTTGACCGTCCCATTCCTTTCCTGGGCCGAGTACGTCTCCAGCGCGAACTTCTTCACCGCTTGGATATTGCACTGACATCATTTTGCGCATAGCGCTTGAGGTAAGTGACCGCTGCCACAGTGAGCGTCAGGTCACCGCTCGACATCGCAGAGGGAGAGTTCCTACGAAAAAGTGGACACTCGTTGGTTAGGCGCACTGGGCTTCAAACTCGGC